>JBMNVD010000062.1:0-4266 GCA_050946615.1 Eubacterium sp. | reverse complement strand
ACAGACATTTCCACGACATCCTCGAGTACCTGAACAAAGGCGACTGCCTCGTAATGAACGACAGCCGCGTCATCCCGGCGAGGCTCTACGGTATCAAACAGCCGACCGGCGCGAGAGTGGAATTTCTTCTCAGCAAAAGGGTAGAGGGCGCGGAAGACGATGTATGGGAGACTCTCGTCAGGCCGGGACGCAAACTCAGGCCGGGAGACGTCGTCACATTCTGCGAAGAACCGGGGAAAAGGCTCTGGGCCGAGATCATCGGCAACGGCGCAGACGGCACCCGGATAGCCCGATTCAAATACGACGGAATATTCGTAGAACGCCTCGAAGAAACAGGCGTAGTCCCGCTTCCGCCTTACATCGACCGCCCGAGCGACGAAGACGACAAAGAAGACTATCAGACTGTGTATTCGCGCGTCGACGGTTCCGTCGCCGCTCCGACGGCGGGCCTGCACTTCACGCAGGAACTCCTGGACAGCGCCGCCGCAAAAGGCGTGAAACTCGCATATCTCACGCTCCACGTCGGCATCGGTACATTCAGGCCGGTAAAAAGCGAGAATGTCGAGGAGCATCACATGCACTTTGAAGAATATACGGTGCCGAAGGAAGCGGCGGAGACCGTGAACGAGACCATCTTGTCGGGCGGCCGCGTGATATCGGTCGGAACGACTTCTACCCGCACGATGGAGAGCGCCGCGTATCTCGACGAGAAAAGCGGAAAATATCTTTTGGCCGCACAGCACGGGAGCACAGGTATTTTCATCTATCCGGGGTATAAATTCAAAATAGTAGACGCTTTGGTGACTAATTTCCATCTGCCAAAGTCGACGCTCATAATGCTGGTATCTGCTTTGTACGACAGAGAACATATCCTCGCCGCCTATCGCGAGGCGGTGAGAGAAAAGTACCGTTTCTTCAGTTACGGAGACGCGATGCTTATAAAATAACGGAAGCGATATCAAAGCCATATCTTTCGAGAAAGAAAGGAGTCGCGATTCAAATGGGAAAAAACAAAACAATCAAATGGGATATGTTTATCCTCGGCATCATCACCGCCGTGATCGGCGTCCTGATCGTGGCCAACCCCGATAGTTCGGCGACCACGATAATCAGGATAATCGGCATTATTCTGCTCGTCCTGGGCGTCATCGCTCTGATCAGCGGGCTGACGGAAAAGAAAAAAGGATTCTCCTCTTACGGTGATTTCGCGATAGGCGTCTTTGCCGTCGTGTTCGGCATCCTTCTGCTCGCGTCGCCGGCGACGTTCGCTCAGTTCATCGGATTTATCTTCGGCATCTTTATCGCGGTACAGGGTATCAACGACATCATCCAGGCGTTCACGGTCAGAAAACTCAGAGATCCGAAATGGACGGGACCGCTGCTCGTCGGAGTTATCTGCATAGTTCTCGCGGCGGTGATGATTTTCAATCCTTTCAGCACATTCAAGGCTTTGATGATAATGATCGGCGTATCTTTGATAATCGACGGTGTTACGGAGATACTAGTCGGGGCCCGCGTCGGGATAGCAAAAAATCGTTTCGACAAAGCGCAGAAGGCGGCCGCGGATAAGGTCGTCGACGCTTCCTACACTGTCGATGACGCCGTCAGCGACGCGATGAAAGCCGGAAAGGGAACTTCATCTTCCGATAATGCCGGAAACGGAACTTCAGGTGCGGCGTCCGCGGGAGACGCAGAGAAATAGGAATGAAAAACGCTGTAACGTATGAATTGATACATGCTGACAGAAGAACGGGAGCCAGGACCGGAGTGCTTCACACGCCTCACGGTGATATCCTGACTCCTGTTTTTATGCCTGTCGGAACGCAGGGCACCGTCAAAGCCATGACACCTGAGCAGGTGGAGGATATCGGTGCGCGCCTCATTTTAGGCAACACTTATCACCTCTTTTTGAGGCCAGGCGCTGATGTCGTGCGCGAGGCGGGAGGCCTGCACAAATTTATGCACTGGGATCACGCTATCCTGACGGACAGCGGCGGGTTCCAGGTATTTTCTCTTGGGAAAATGCGAAAGATAACCGAGGCGGGAGTTAAATTCAGGAGTTATATAGACGGCTCCGAACAACTGCTGACGCCTGAGATTTCTGTCGGTGTGCAGGAAGCGCTCGGCTCGGACATCATGATGGCTTTTGACGAATGCGTGCAGTATCCGGCGGAGCGCAGATATGTAGAGGATTCGCTTGAGAGGACGACGCGCTGGCTTAAAAGATGTGTCGACGCGCACACCGATCCCGAGAGGCAGTCTTTGTTCGGCATCATGCAGGGCGGGGTCTTTAAGGATCTGCGCAGGCGTTCAGCCGAGCAGATAACGCAGTTCGATCTTCCGGGATACGCTATCGGAGGACTTTCTGTCGGTGAGCCGAAGGAACTGATGCTGGACGTTTTGGATGACTGCGTCTCTTATCTTCCGGCCGACAGGCCGCGCTACCTCATGGGTATCGGCACGGTCGACTATATTTTCGAGGCGGTCGAGCGCGGGATAGATATGTTCGACTGCGTTGAGCCTACGAGGATCGCAAGGCACGGGGTGGCGACGACATCGCGCGGACGCCTGAATATAAAAAATGCCCGGTTCGAACGCGACTTCGGCCCGCTCGACGCCGAATGCGGCTGCTACACGTGCCGCAATTTCTCACGCGCGTATCTGCGTCATCTTTTCAAGAGCGGTGAACTTCTGTCCGCGACGCTTTTGTCTATCCACAACGTCACTTTCCTGCAGGAGCTGACACGCGGCATCAGACAGGCGATAAACGAAGACAGATTCACGGAATACAAGAAAGAGTTTTACGAAAAATACGGGATATCAGAATGAGTTTCACCGATAGTTTTACAGAAAATGCGGCTTCGCCGGAAAAATGTGCCGATGCGGCTTTGGCGGGGAAATGTTCCGATGCGGCTTTGGCGGGGAAATGTGCCGATGCGGCTTTGGCTGGAAAATGTTCCGATGCGGCTTTGGCGGGGAAATGTGTCAACGCGGCCATGCCGGAAAAATGCCCTCACGGGGATTTCTGCGGGGGATGCGGGTACAACGACGCAAAGTCATACGAGGATACGGTTTCGGCAAAAGAGGAGAGCGTGCGCGAGTGCTTCAGGAAGAATGGTCTTGACACCGAACCGGTCAGGCCGATGATCGCCTGCGGGCCGGAGTCTCTCTTTGCATACCGGAACAAGATGGAATACACGTTCGGGGACTTCGTCAAAGGCGGCGAGACGACGCTCGGCATGCATAAAAAGAGGAATTTCATGTCGATAGTGACCGTCGATCACTGCCTTCTTGTTCCCGATGATTTCAACAGGATCCTCAGCGACACGCTCGATTTTGTGACGGCTCGCGGATATTCCCACTACAATCCGAAGTCTCACAAGGGTTTGATGCGCAATCTTATCGTGCGCAGAGGCGTCAGGACAGGCGAATTGCTCGTAAATGTCGTCACGGCTTCGGACACTGAAAATGAGCGGTTCGACGAGGCGGGATTCGCGGAGATGATTTGTTCTCTCTCTTTGGATGGCAAAGTCGTCGGCGTACTGCACACGCTCAACGACAGCCTCGGGGACGCCGTTAACTGCGGCGCTTTGAGGGTGCTGCGCGGGCGCGATTACTACCGCGAGGAACTGGCCGGTTTTACATTTAATGTCAGCGCTTTTGCGTTTTTCCAGACGAACGTTCCCGCGGCAGAGAGGCTGTACGAGGACACAGTCCGTGTCATGGGAGATGTTTCCGGGATGACGGTCTTCGATCTCTACTGCGGAACGGGAACGATAAGCCAGATCGTCGCCGGCAGCGCAAAACGCGTGGTCGGAGTAGAGATAACGCCGGAGTCTGTTTCCGCCGCCAAAGAAAACGCTTTGATGAACGGCTTGGACAACTGTGAGTTTATCTGCGGGGATGTATTCGAGGTGCTCAGCGGATTGGATGAAAAACCGGACGCGATAATCGTGGATCCTCCGCGCATGGGCCTGAGCGACAAAGCCCTGACCCGCATAGCCTCATACGGCGTGCCGCGGATAGTCTATGTTTCGTGCAATCCGAAAACACTCGCGCCAAACCTCAAGGCTTTCGAATCTTACGGATATGCCATTTCGTCCGTGCAGCCGTACGATAACTACGCTTGGACGAAACATGTTGAGACGGTGGTATTGATGTCTCGTATATCTGGTGGTAAATAAAAGTAGCCAACACTATATATTGTGATTTTGCAACTCTAAAAGCGAATAATAGCCTACTTAACATTTGCGTTATAATCTGATA
>JBMNVD010000061.1:0-4314 GCA_050946615.1 Eubacterium sp. | reverse complement strand
TAAAGACTTTTTACCAACACTTTTTGTCCGACCTGTAAGTTATCTCAAAAAAGATATAACCGCTGTGGCCATTGAAATTTCAATGGTCACAGCGGTTTTCACCAACACTTTTTGTCCGCTAAGCCCAAAATCGCGCCTCTTCTCCGAATCGAAACATTTCAAGTCAGGCTTATTTGCCTTTCTTCATTTCAAGTCAGGCTTATCTGTCTTTCTTCTTTATCCCCGCGATATCCCTCGCGAGGTCTTTTTTTGTCTCGAAATCGGCCAGCCTGCCGATCATGATGCGCTGCGCCTGAGGTGATCCCGCGCCGTGCATGGACTCCGTGCGATATCCGACGGCGGCAGTGCCGAGGCAGACGTTCTCGAGGAACCGAAGGACGCGCATCCTGTCTTCGGTCGATACGCCCTCACGGCCGGCAAAATATTTGTTGCAGATATCGCCGATCGTTTCGCCTTCGCGGCCGGCGACCTCCTCGGACTTGAAGTCTTTCTCGGAAGGCATCGTGACCATGAGCCCGCCGGCTATGTCTTCGGCTAAGCGCACGATTTCGTAAGGGAACCTCGTGACGTTTTGCTTGCAGACGTTGGCGAGCATCAGATCTACCATATAGCCTCCTGACTTTGTTTTACATCCCTCACACGAGCAGGCTATTCCGCATGAATAGAGAGTCTCGTTCAGATGCGTCATCTCAATCAGTTTGTCTTTTACTGCCGACGCTTTTTCGACGCCGTTATATTCTGCGGCAAGGGCTGCAGCGCCGATGACCACGTCGCCGACGCCGACCTTGCATCCGCCGTAACTCTGCCTGTGGAATGCGGCGAAGCGCTCGACCATCATACCGGCGAATTCGTATTCTCCGTCCATGAAGACATATTTGTTCGGGATGAAAACGTTGTCGAAGACGACGAGAGCCTCCTGCCCGCCGAACTTTTTGTTGCCGAGGTCCACGTCGGCACCGTCCTCTAATTTGCGGGTGTCGCAGGACTGGCGTCCGTATATCATGAATACGCCTTCCGCGTCACTCGGGCACGCGAACGAGACCGCATAGTCCTTATCGCCTTCGCGCATGGAAATGGTAGGCATGACGATATGCCAGTGAGAGTTGATCGAACCTGTTTGGTGGGCTTTGGCGCCCCTGACGACGATGCCGTCGGAACGGCGTTCAACGACGTGGACGTAGAGATCGGGATCTGCCTGCTCATGCGGTGATTTGCTCCTATCGCCTTTGGGATCGGTCATCGCCCCGTCGACCATCAGGTCTTTGGTCTGCACCATTTTCAGGAACTCGCAGAACCGCGCGTGATATTCGGTGCCGTATTTTTCGTCGATTTCGAACGTAGTCGAATATACGGCGTTGAAGGCGTCCATGCCGACGCAGCGCTGGAAACAGCCGGCGGTCTTTTGGCCGAGGAGCCTCTGCATTTTCACTTTTGCTATCAGGTCTTCGGTCGACTGGTGGATGTGAGTGAAACGGTTGATTTTCTCGCCGGTAAGTATGGACGTCGCAGTCATGATGTCCCGGTACTGCGGATCCTGCGCCAGAGCGTATGTCATCGCGGCGCAGTTTATCGACGGCCTGATGATCGGATCGTCGACCCAGTTGTCGACTTTTTTCCCGAACATGTAGACACGTGTATTGAGTTTTCTGAGGCTTTGGATGTATTCGCCCGGAGTCATTAACGGCATAGCTGCCCCTCCTTAAATCATTCTTTCTGAATGTCGGTTTCTTTTGAACTTGATTTTAGCACATCGGAAAAATTTCGTTGTGTTGTTATTATTTGTTTTGCATAAATATTAGGGGCTCTTACTCACTCAGGATGCGGAGCGCTTTGGTGTACTTATCGATATGCTGCAACGCTTTTTCATCTACGGGATCGAGCCTTGACGTATCCATGTTGTGCCGAAGGTCGGCCAGTTTTACGCGTTTGGCGATATCGTTCTGCTTTACGCGCCTGATGTAATCGAAATAATCCTCGCCTTTTTTATGCGTGATGCATTTCAGCGCATCGACGACTTCTCCGGGAAATTCCTTTTCTGCTGTAGAAAACGGGATATCGGTATCCTCGAACACGTCGTGCAGCAAAGCGACACAGACTGAATACTCATCTGTCATTTGTTCTGCCACATGGAACGGGTGGAATACATACGGGAAGCCGCCTTTGTCCAAGGCGCCTTTATGCGCGTCAAAACACAATTTCATGGCTTTCCTGGTAAGTGGTGTATAGATCATATATGTTCATGCTCCTGTTCTTTTGCCGGTTTTGCTATCAGAATATCAACATTCAACTGCGCCGCAAACAGCTTCATATTTGCATTTGTCAAAATCCAATGCTGCGTCTTTTATTATAGATTCATCGGTTACGTATGCAACATCTAATTCATCGAGCCCATGCCGCGTTCTATCTTTGTGCCCAAAATCGAGGTGCAGGAACAAGATAATGGACGGTAGTTTCTCCGTACTTTACCGGGCGGTCACATTTAGCAAGCCAGTAATCGGGACTATCTTTTCCCGGCATCATCCGTATAGGCTGACATGAAATAGGTAACTGTTCATCCATATCCTTAGGACCATAGTCACAATCTATAATTTGAAGTTTAATTTTTTCACTTTCCCTATTAAAAAGTTTCATATTCAAAGCCTCCGTCAAACCGGGATTTATTAGCATGATGTCACAATTTGTGCCGTTAAAATCAGTTTTCACAATTTGCAAATTTGATCGTTGCAACCCCTATCAAATACATTAAAATATATCTATTCTATGATGGGCAGGATCATGTAGAGCAGCTCTATGCTCTGTCCCGGGTATTCAACCTATTGTTTCAGGATGCCATAAAGGCATCGATAAAAGAGCAAAACAAGAAAGGGGGTATATCAAAATGATTTTCAGGACCGGAGATCGGAAGGATTTTTCGCAGTGTCTTTCGGTACTTATCAGCGCGTTTGAAAACTACGCTTTCTTTAACATCTACAGGGCAAAGGAGCAGCATCGGTTTTTCGAAACGATGATGAAGATCTGGCTGGACAATTCTTTTCGAAACGGCACCGTCTTCGTGGCGGAGGAGCATTCCGAGATCGTGGCAGCAGCCGTTCTGCAAGCCCCCGGTGATCCCGAGATCGATATCGTGGACTTTTCCCATTGCGAAAGTAAGACATTGATCGATCTTGCCGGGAAAGAGACCCTGAACGCGTTTCTTCACATGTGCGAGGTCTCTGACAAGGCCTGCCATGATCTGCCGGATCCAAAGTGGTATGCGGTATTAATGGCTGTTGCTGCACGGCAGGAAGGAAAAGGGATCGGAAGTAAGATGCTGCAGAGCGCTTTGATCCCTTATATCCGGAAAAACGGCGGCGGCCTGCTGACCTTCAATACCAATGCAGAAGTAAATCTGCCCTTCTATCACAAAAATGGTTTTCAGGAATTTGACGTCTCCGTGCTCCATGAAAACGGTGTGGAACTGGGCAACTGGAGCTACAAAAAAGAGATCCCGCAGGCATAAAAAAATAGAGCGGGCGCACCGCTCTATCATTAATTACCTTTATCCTGCTTTTCCGGTTCTTCCTTCGTCGCTTTTTCGGGGTCATCATCATCCGCATATTCCCCGATTTTATATTTCTTTCTGATTTCTTCGGGAAAATAATCAGCCGGTTCAATATATTTCATTTTTCTCTTTGCCATGATTGTAATTACCTCCTTGAGCGGTGTCAGTTATATATTTGTCGATAACGTTTATATCGGCCGCTATTTATTAGATCCCGCGGTGCACTGTTATGGATGTATTACCCACTTTTGGCATTGTCATTCAACTTAGTGATTTTTTAACATTAAATTCTCTTATTACATCACCGCCGCCCTTGGTGCTGTAAACATACCAAGTATATCCATACGCTTCTCCGGTATCTTTCATTATGACGCACGCTTCACTACCTCCATCCATATCGGCATCCTTTGATGATATGAAGACGTATGCATCCGTCGTTTCCTGACAACGATCTATTGATGATTTAAGTTCTTTCGCTATTTTGTAGGCTATTCATAACTAATCATTATGTTGTCCTTTCCGTTGTATGACCCTCCATTTTTACACGGTCATTCAACTATATATTCCCTAATTGCTTGTAACGCCAATTTCGTCTCTGGTAATAAATATTCTTTGAAATCTGCATCACGATAGTCGTTGCAAAGTTCTTCTAATACTGTAAACTCAACTACTTCTGCCACATCCGAATTACCAGAGCATTCCATTTTTTCTAAAAATCCGCACAGCCTTTGAGCTAAATCACGATTGCCATCAGATATTGCTTTTTCAAGTAA
>JBMNVD010000060.1:0-4593 GCA_050946615.1 Eubacterium sp. | reverse complement strand
CATCAACAGAATCAACTGGATAGTATTTAATGATGAAAGTCGTTCCCGCTAAAGAAGGATTATCTTTGCTTGTAGATGTACCTTCCTGCATACCTCTTGTATCTTTCTGGATTGTAATAGTAGCAGGGTCATATACAGGTTTATCAGTTACCTTAAATGTTTCCGTCTCACCCGCTGTTAAAATAATCGGAGAACTCCAAGCAGTATTTATAGAAAATCCTTTAGGTGCTTTTGTTTCTTTAGCATAATATGTTCCCGCAGGCAGAGACACATAATTTGTTGTTCCATCTGCTTTTGTAGTTAAAGTAGCAACTACACTCGATTTTGCAGAATTATAAATCTGATATGTTGCTCCCGCTAAAGAATAATTTGGATTGTTATTGGTACATGACGGGTTGGAACTTACCTTCTGTAACCTTACATCAGCGTATGCGTTTGTGCCTTTAAATGTAATACTTGCAGAGAACCATGGTAGGAACATTACTTGCGGCCCTGCAAACGAATCGCTATACTCGGACAAAATAACGGATTGACCGAATGGATCGCTTATTGTAGGCACACTACACGAAAACGAGAATGTTTTTGAATCCTTATTTGGCGTAATGTGATATGTGCCAAAAGCAAGTCTTCCAAAATCAAACTTCGCAGAACTACCGTCGTTGAACTGCAATAGGCGGGATAAATGTTTCCGTATGCCCTCTTATATCGGGTCGTGGTTACACCTGCCCCCTCATAAAATAGCGTCCCGTTTGACTCATATTAATCGACAGTCTCACCATCACAACTTTGCCCTTAGAATACAATAGGAAAAAGATGGCCTTGCTTTCAGCGATATGATATTACTGAAAGCAAGGCCATCTTTTTTCAAATTTCCCTTTGTTAGAGCGGATTACTTTTCGATCATTCCTTCGATGAAATGGATGCGCACATATCCTCCCTGCACGTCCACTTTTTTTACGAATTCGGACACGGCCGGGACCATTGCTTCCCTGCCTCCCGCGTCGATTATGTATATGTCCTGCGGCCCGTTTTGGTTCACGTCCTTTATGGTGCCGACCGTCTCGGAAGTGTCGTCGTCGATGACGGCGAGACCGATAAGGTCGCGGACGTAGTAAGACCCCTCCGGAAGTTCCGGAAGGTCTTTCGCGTCTATATACACCGTTTTCCCGCGCAGAGCCTCGGCGGCGTTCCTGTCGTCTACGCCGCGCAGTTTTACCGCGCTTACGCTCGGGCTGACGGTGCGCGCATTTTCGACTTCGGTTATCTCTGTCGATGACCCGATGTAGAGCGAATCGAGTTTAGAAAATCTATCGGGATCGTCGGTGTAATTGCGTATCCTGACTTCGCCGCGTATTCCGGACGGAGCCGTTATCCTGCCGAGTTCGACTTTATCCATTGTGCCTTTTATGCCTTTGTTTTCCGAAAAATCAAACGTGTTGATTATGCTTTCGTGGGTTGACTTTCGGCTGACTTGTTTTGCCGCAAATGTAAAACAAGCACACGGCGCATCGGCTGTCGCCGCCACCTGTGTGCATGCTATTCTGATTTCAATTTTCGGTCGTATCGCCGGTCGGCGCGTCCGCAGCGTCTGACTCGCTTGCCGCCTGAGCAGCCGCCTGAGCCTCTGCCGCTTCCTCGTTCGATTCTATCTCCACGGAGACTTTCAGGTCCTGTTTAGTGGCAGCCGCTTTCACGACGGTGCGGATGGCTTTGGCTATCCTGCCCTGTTTGCCGATCACTTTGCCCATGTCGTCTGAGGCGACGCGCAGAGTGATGACGTCTTCCCCGTCGCTCTCTTCCTTGATAACGCTGACTTTATCAGGTTCGTCGACGAGCGATTTGGCGATCATTTCTACCAGTTCTGTCATCTCGTGTCACGCTTTCTACTCGATGACGCCTGATTTTTTCAGAAGCGCTCTTACTGTCTCCGAAGGCTGCGCGCCGTTGGCGATCCATGATTTCGCTTTCTCGCCGTCGACCTTGATTACAGGCGGTTCTGTCATCGGATCGTAGAAGCCGATTTCTTCGATGAATTTTCCGTTTCTGGCGTTGCGCGAATCGGCGACGACGACCCTGTAGTATGGTCTCTTATGTGAACCGATTCTCTTAAGTCTGATCTTTACCATTTGTTCCTCCTTGAGTGCGGGCAGCATGCCGATGCCCGTTGCTTTTGACAAAATAAACTTAAAAATATATTGCGGCCGCTCGCGCGGCGTTAATAACTTTACTGCGTCGCTGCTGCGGGACGATATCGCTGCTGCAGGACGGTATTACTACTGCATCAAGCCGCGCATGAAGCGGTTTTTCTTCATTTTCTTAGGGTTGGAAAACTGCTTCATCATCTTTCGCGCTTCATCATAGCGCTTGATGAGGTTGTTCACCTTATTGACTGTCTGCCCGGCTCCTGCCGCTATCCTCTTGCGTCTGCTCGCGTCGAGGATGTCCGGATTCCTTCGCTCCTCAGGTGTCATCGACTGGATTATTGCCTCCATGTGCTTGAATTCCTCTTCGCCCTTGGCGATGTCGTCATCGCTGACTTTGCCGCTCGCGCCAGGCATCATATCGAGCATCTTCGCCAGGCCGCCCATCTTGCGGACCTGATTGAACTGGTCGAGGAAGTCCTCGAGCGTGAATCTGTTCTTGCGGATCTTCTTTTCCAGAGCGGCGGCCTGCTCCTCATCGTATGACTGCTCTGCTCTCTCTATCAAAGAAAGCACGTCGCCCATGCCGAGGATGCGGCTTGCCATTCTGTCCGGATGGAACGGTTCGAGAGCGTCGAGTTTCTCGCCCGTACCGATGAATTTGATCGGCTTGCCCGTGACTTTGCGGACCGAAAGCGCCGCGCCGCCTCTGGAGTCGCCGTCGAGTTTAGTCATCACGATGCCGTCGATGCCCAATTTATCGCTGAACCCCTGAGCAACGTTAACGGCGTCCTGTCCTGTCAGAGCGTCGACCACAAGCAATATCTCGTGCGGCCTGACGGCTTTCTTGATATCGGCGAGTTCCTGCATGAGTTCCTCGTCTATCTGAAGGCGTCCCGCGGTATCGATTATCAGAACGTCGAATCCTCTGCGCTCGGCTTCTTCGCGCGCGTCTTTGGCTATTTTTACGGCGTTTTTCTCGCCCTGCTCGGCGAATACAGGAGTGTTGACCTGTCTGCCGACGATTTCAAGCTGGTCTACGG
Source organism: Eubacterium sp. (assembly GCA_050946615.1). GTDB lineage: Bacteria > Bacillota > Clostridia > Peptostreptococcales > Anaerovoracaceae > Eubacterium_B. Next base: position 1,409 of record JBMNVD010000060.1, on the reverse strand, counting down.
CTGCCGGACGATACACGTCGCACGCAGCAAGCATCGGCTTCTTCCCGACCTGCTTAAGATATGAAGCGAGTTTGCCGCAAGTAGTGGTCTTGCCTGTTCCCTGAAGTCCGACCATCATGAGTACTGTGAACCCCGAAGGCGAATACGTGAGTTTGCTTCCGGAGCCGCCCATCAGCGAAGTCAGTTCCTCGTCGACTATCTTTATGACCTGCTGCGCGGGCGTCAGGCTTTTCAGCACTTCGGCGCCGAGGCATTTTTCCTTTACTTCGGCGACAAATTCCTTTACGACCTTGTAGTTGACATCTGCCTCCAGCAGTGCGAGTTTGACCTCGCGCATCGCTGAATCGATATCGGATTCCTCAAGTACGCCCTTGCCTCTGAGTTTGTCGAATGTTTTCTGAAGTTTATCGGAAAGGCTTTCAAATGCCATGATGTGTCCTTTCGCTATCCTTCCATGCTGCGGAGTATGCCGCTAAGGTTGTCTATCTCGCTCTGCGCTCTTTTGTCGCCGCCGCAGATCTTTTTCAGCGCTTCAAGCGATTCGAGCGCTCTTTCGGTGTTCTCCATGCGGGCCATATAGTCCGCCAAAAGAGAAAGGCGCGATTCGTAATCTTCCAGGGATTTCTCGGCGGACTTCAGCGAATCGTAGACCGCGGCGCGCGAAATATTGAGTTCATCCGCGATCTCAGAGAGCGACATGTCGTTCTCGTGGTGCATTTCAAGTATCGCGCGTTTCCTGTCTGTGAGCAGGCCGCCGTATAAATCAAAGAGCATGCTCTCGCGTGTGTAATTGTCGAGTTTATTCAACGCGTCCATATTTTCACCTGTACAAATCTATCACAGCGCTCGCACGCTGTCAAGTATTTTTGCTTTACAGCTATTATAAAAAGCAAATGGCGCCACGAGCACAAGGTTCCGATAAAAAAACTATTCACGCGCATAGCAAAAGTTTTTTTAATACAAAAAGTGCCCCCTTCGCGTCAGGAGGCACTTCTTGTCTTTTGCTCTGCCGGGTTTTGGCGAAGCGGTTCCCGCTACTTCTGCACCGGAGCGATGAACTCTATCTTTACGGAGTTCTGCTCGTAGAGAAGATCGATAAGCTGTTTGAGTTCGCTCGTTTCTTCGCTTCCGGTGATATCGGAACTGAATCCGAGAAGGTCGCGCAGTGTCTCAGGTTCTTCGTAGTAGATGCTTTCAGGGGTCACATTGCTGAATCCGTAGGTGGATGCCATGTCATTCCACGCATCTGAAAGCGTGCCGACCTCATCGATGAGACCGTTGTCCGCGGCCTGCTGAGCGGAGTATATTCTGCCGTCGGCGAGTGTGCGGACTGTCGCCTCGTCCATGTGCCTGCCGTCGCATACCGCCTGTACGAAGCGGTCGAACGATTCGTCTACGAGGCTCTGAAG
>JBMNVD010000059.1:0-5041 GCA_050946615.1 Eubacterium sp. | reverse complement strand
CTTTCTTTACGTAATATGCTGCGTTGGCGATCATGCCCGGGTCGAAGCACTCGATCTCAGGCTTTGTCCCCGCTTCGTCGAATACTTTGCCGCACATCTCAAGAAAGTCAGGACTGTTCAGGAACAGACCGAAGTTCAGCCAGTTCATAGAACCACAGTCATATGATGCCATCTCCGGCTTCAGCTCTTTAACATGGAGCACGCGTGTCTCATCGTCGGCGTAGATATCTCCCGACGTCGTGAGGTTGATGATTATATCGCAGTCAGGATGGTTCTTCCTTAGGAGTTCGAGGGTCTTGGCGAATTTGAGGTGATCCATCGTCCCGTTCTGGTTCTCGTCGCGCATATGCAGGTGTGCCATTGCTGCGCCGGCTTTCCAGCAGGCATATACATCTTCAGAGATCTCTTCCGGAGTGATAGGAACGTTCGGATTGTTCTTTTTCTTCGGCCAGGCGCCGGTCACTGCCGCGGTGATGATCCTTTTGTTCTTCAGTTCTTTGTTGTCCATGATTTTGCCTCCGTGATATTACACATTACTGTGATAATAATTTCCGATTAAAAACTGTCTCTTTATTCCTTAAATCCCTTTTACAAAATATCTTTTTTCAAGTCGCTCTGCTGTAAATGAGATGACTTTTGGCATCTCCGCGCGTCCTATTTGTTGTAGAGCATCTTGATGAGGTAAGCGTTGAGGTCTTCGTTGCACTTTTGGATCTGTTCAGGAGTCCATTTATAGAATCCTTCTCCGCTCTTGAACCCCATTTTCCCTTCGTCCAGCATCTGCTTGAGCAGCGGCGAAGGCTCGTGGGAATCTTCGAGGTCTTTAAGGACATAGTTGTGGATGTTGTATGTGAGGTCGGTGCCTACCATATCGGAGTTCTCGAGCGGTGCAAGCTGCGGCAGGCGGAGTCCGAATGAATTCTTGATGGCTTTGTCGACCGTCTCAGCGTCAGCGATGCCGTGCTCTACGATGGAGATAGCTTCTCTCCAGAGGGCGTGCTGCAGACGGTTTGCGATGAACCCCGGAACGTCTTTCTTGCAGAGACAAGGCTCTTTGCCGACGCCTTTCATGAAGGCCATGACTGTGTCTGCGGTCTCGTCGCTCGTCGCGTCAGTCCTTACTACCTCGACGAGAGGGATGAGGTGGCCCGGGTTCCAGAAATGTGTACCGATAAAGCGCTCTCTGTGTTTGATCTTCGCGCTTATCTCGCTCGGGCTCATGACGGAAGTGTTCGTGCAGAATATGCAGTCCGGTCTGCAGACTTCTTCAAGCTGGACGAAAGTGTTCTGTTTGAGCTCCATGTTCTCAAACACCGCTTCGATGATGAGATCGGCCCCGCTGACTCCCGGATCCTTCATATCCATTGTGAATCTGATCCTTGAGAGGCGCTCCTCGAGTTCCTCGTTCGTGAGTACTCCCGCGTCGACCATCTGCTTCGTGTTCTGGCGGATGCCGGCGGCGACGTCGACTTCTCTGACGTCGTAAACAGTGACATGATAATCTTTGACAGAAGATACGACAAAAGCGATGTTTTTGCCCATCAGTCCGCCGCCTACGACGGCAACATTTTTGATTGACTTCATTTTCCGCACTTCCTTTCGAAAATTTTGTCGGATAATTGCGCTGCAATTTATCAGAAGTTTTGCAGGAACTTTCAATAATAGATTCAGCAAAGAGTGTGCCAAATCCATTCAAAAAAAATAACGCGGATTTTGCGGCATTCCGCGCGATTTTGCCCATTGAACATTTGTCGCAAAAATGTGACATGTCGCAATATTGCGACACCACAGGTTGCAAAATTGCGACATGTTTTTATCAAAATCAATTTGTTTCCCCGCGTACGGCATCATTCCGAACGCTATTTATCATGCAGTTTCCGGTAGAGCACGCTCCTGTGCACCCCGAGCCTGTCCGCGGCCTTCCGCACGCTGCCGCCGCACTCATCCAGCACCTTTTTGATGTAACTGCGCTCCGCCTGCGTGACAAACTCCTTTAGTGAGCCATACTCGTATCCGTAAGCCGCCGAGATAGCATCTGTACCGCCCTCAGGGCCATAGTACGCGGTCGGGACCGGCGTAAAGACGAGTTCGTTGTTCTGGCTTATGAAGAATGTCCTCTCGACGACGTTCCTCAGTTCCCTGATGTTTCCCGGCCAGTTGTAGCCGAGTATCGTCTGTTTCGTGACTTCCGAGAGGACTTTATCTGTCCCGTATTTGTTGTTGAGTTCTTTGAGGAACATCTCGGCTATCGGCAGGATATCTTCCTTACGTTCCCTGAGAGGAGGGAGCTGGATGGTGAAGACGCTCAACCTGTAATACAGATCCTGCCTGAATTTTTTATCCTTTACCATCTGCGGAAGGTCGCTGTTCGTGGCGCATATGACTCTGACGTCGACGGGGATGTTCTCAACGCCTCCGACACGTCTTATCTCGTGGTTCTCGAGAACCCTGAGCAGGCGGGACTGAAGCGCGGGCGGCATTTCGCCTATCTCGTCCAGGAATATCGATCCGCCAGAGGCCGCTTCAAATAGGCCTATCTTCCCTTTTGGCTTTGCTCCTGTGAATGCGCCTGGTTCGTAGCCGAACATCTCGCTTTCGAGCAGGGATTCGGGGATAGCGGCACAGTTTATGCTGATATACGGATGATCTTTGCGCAGTGATTTTTCGTGGATGAGCTGGGCGATGACGTCTTTACCCGTACCGCTCTCTCCCATGATGATGACGCTGCTGTCTGTAGGGCCGAGCGTTTCTACCATGCGAATGACATTTTTCATCCCGGGACTGTTTGCTATGACAGTCCGCTGATCCTGCAGATGCAGATAATCCATCTCGCGCTGCAGCCTGTCATTTTCTTTGAAATATTTGCTCATTATCGAATCCCACGCCTTGTTGTGCGTAGGGTTCATGTTATTGGTGACTACGTATTTTATCCTGCCGTGCTCGTCCCTCACGGGGACGCTGTTTGAGAAGGATATGTCTTCGGGATCCTCTGAAAGCGAATGGACGACGGGCATTCCCGTTTCGATGGCCTCTAAAGTCGTGGAATACTGGTACATCCCGTCGTCGACCAGTTCGCGGACGTTGTGGCCCTCCAGTTCTTCGCAGGTCGTATTGAGACGCGCCGCGGCTACTTTGTTCGCAAAGAGGACTTTGCCTTCTCCGTCCGTGACGAATATCGACTCCTCGTAATAATCGTGGAGCGCGTCGAGTATGTTCTTTGCTTCCTGTTCTGTTTTAGGACGGTCTGCCATGTTTCCTCACTTTCGGTATCTGCCTGCGCCTTAAGTCCCACGTGCGCTGCTGCCCCAAGCGTCCGAGTCTACTGTGAACCTTAATCCCCGTGTGCTGTGGCTCCACGCGCCACGTGTCACCTGTGCGCCTTTACTCCAATACGCCGCCCTCCACTACCAGATCGTCGGCATTCGCAGAATCGCCGTACACGTCGCGAAGGGTCTCTTCGTAATCCTTATGGAAGAAATTTTCCTCGCCGAGAGATTTTATCTCGTCGTTGAGCCACGTCAGCAGGGTCTCGTTTCCTTTTGCGACGGCCGGAGCGATAGTGTCAACGTCGCCGAGAGCGGTGATGCCGACCGTGAAGCCCGGGTTTGAGTTCGCCCACGCGAGGACTTCGGTGTTATCGGTGGAAAAAGCGTCTCCGCGGCCGTCAAGTAGCGCGTTGTACGCGTCGGCGTAAGAGTCGTACTTCTGCAGCGTGATATCAGGATAGTTGGTCTCAAAATACGTCTCGGCGGTGGTGCCTTTGGCGATGATGAGTTCCTTCCCGTCTTCAAGCTGTGAAACGTCGGTGATCACGGCGCTGTCGGGCGACACGACGCCGAGCTGGACTTTCATGTACGGAAGGGCAAAGTCGACCTGTTCGGCCCTCTCATCCGTGACTGTGAAGTTCGCGAGGACTATATCGACCTTTCCCGCCTTTACGGCGTCCACGCGGGCTGCCGGATCGAGCGATACGAATTCCACATCCACGCCCATATCCTCCGCTATGCGCTTTGCGAAATATACGTCGTACCCTTGGTACTCGCCGTTTTCATCGACATATCCGAACGGCGCCTTATCCGAAAAGACACCTATCCTGACTGTCCCGCTCTCTTTTATCTCGTCGAGAGTGCGGAACACCGCATCCGAAGAGCCCGAGTCAGAGCCGCTTGAACTCGAGTCCGAACCGGAAGCGTCCGAGCCCGAGCCGCATCCCGTAAGAAGCGCCGCGGACACGACAAATACGAGCGCTGCCGCAAATATCTTCCTGAATGTGTGATTATTCTTTACACTATTGATTATACTCCTCATTTTCCCTCCTTGCCGCGCCTTGCGGCGATTTTTTGATCTGCGATAAAAATTCGCGCTATCAAAATTCGAATGTTTTTAGAAACGCCTGCCCGCGTTTTGTCGACGGGCATTTGAAGAATCCTTCAGGCGTGTTTTCTTCTGCGATACGGCCGTCGTCCATCAGTATCACCCGGTCGGCGACGGCACGTGCGAAATTCATCTCGTGTGTGACAATGACCATGGTCATCCCCTGTTTCGCGAGCATCAGGATGACGTCGAGGACTTCGCGGACCATTTCGGGATCCAGTGCGGCCGTCACTTCGTCAAAGAGCATGATCTCAGGGTGCATGCAGAGCGCTCTTGCGATGGCGACTCTCTGTTTCTGGCCGCCCGAGAGCTGTCTCGGATAAGCGTCCGCCTTATCTGCCAGGCGCACTCTTTCCAGCAGCTGCATCGCCTCTTTTTCGGCATCTGCTTTATCCCGGTGCTGGACCACTATAGGAGCGAGGGTGATGTTGTCTATTATCTTTTTGTGCGGAAAAAGATCGTAACTCTGGAACACCATCCCTATCTTCTGGCGGATGAGAGGCATGTCTCTGCCGTCTTTTGTGACGGGCTGTCCGCGGAACAGTATCCTGCCGCCGCTGATGTCCTCGAGGCCGTTCATACATCGCAGAAGTGTGGATTTGCCGCAGCCGGACGGCCCCAGTATCACCACGACTTCTCCTTCACGCACGTCGAGGCTTATCCCGTG
>JBMNVD010000058.1:0-5140 GCA_050946615.1 Eubacterium sp. | reverse complement strand
GCGCTCCGGCCATGCCGTTTTTTTGTTTCGTTTCTTCGTTTGTTATCACGGCTCCGCTGTTCATCTCAGAGCCTGTGCCCGAGACGGTCGTCACCGCTCCGAGCGGGATGAATTCCGCGGGATACTCGTGTTTCGAGAACTCTGCTTCCCAAATATCCTGCGGCATTTTCGCCTGCGCCGAGACGATCTTGCAGCAGTCGATGACAGACCCGCCTCCGACCGCGAGTATGAAATCTATTTGATTTTCGCGCGCCAGTTCCGCGCCTTCCTGAACTTTCGCGTAGGTCGGATTTGCCATAATCCCGCTGAATTCCGTTACGGTTTTCCCCGCTTTGTTCAGAAGATCACAGACTTTATCATATATGCCGTTTGCTTTGATGGAACCTCCGCCGTAAGCGAGCATCACGCGTTTTCCGACCGACGGAAGCTCTGCGTTCAGCGCCTTTTCGAGCGCGTTTTCGCCAAAATATACCTTTGGCATTCCAGAATACTGAAATGATTTCATTTTTGCCGCCTCCTTACGATTCTTATTTTAATGAAAGCCGGATAATAAGTACAATGCCGATTTTGAAAAGTGCCCTGCGCACGAAGCATAGTGACATGGCCGACCGGATGTGCCGGATTAATCTCTGTGATATAATTCTAAATAATTCTGAAAAGAATGATGAGGAGGTACAGATATGCCTTTTTTTATAGTAAAACGCGATGAAAGCGAGCTTAAGATCGAAGCAGTCCTGAAACCGAGGATCCCCGCGCGTGTGACAGAAGGGATCGGACCGGGAGGTACGGCGCTCAGTTCGGCGTACGTCGAGGCGCTTGAGGATGCGGCGAAAGTCGGGCTGAAGAGTGTCGCTTTGACGTCGGACGCGGGGAGTGAAGCCGGATATTCCGTTTCCGAGATCATTCGGAGCGCTTCTCTCGCCGCAAAGGAATTCGCGGCGGATCACGATACGGACGTATATCTGATCGTTCGTGAGGCATACGATCTGCCGGATGACGACGCTTTGACCGCCGAGGTAGAAAAATACGTCGCGGCTAACTACTCCGCGCAGGAAACGAAAATAACAGCCGAACAGAACCATGTATTTGAAAGATCCGCGGCGACTTCGGCTGCTCAGACGCGCGTAAACTCCGATTACGCCGAATACGACGGCGAACTTTCGGTGGGAGCGGCCCCGGAAGGCCTTGAATTCGATCTGGACGAGCCATTCAACGAGACGCTGTTTCGCCTCATCGACGCGCGCGGCATGACTGACGCCGAGGTGTATAAAAAGGCGAATATCGACAGGAAACTTTTCTCTAAGATCAGGACGGGAAAGGGGTATCTCCCCCGGAAGAGGACGATCCTGGCGCTGGCAGTGGCGCTCGAACTCGATCTGGACGAGACGAAAGACCTGTTGGAGCACGCGGGATACGCGCTTTCGCGCAGCAGCCGCGCGGACGTCATCGTCGAGTATTTCATAAGAAATAAAATTTACGACATCTACGAGATAAACCAGATGCTGTTTAAGTACGACCTTCCTCTCCTCGGCTCTGTCTCAAACTGAAGATGTCGCTTTAGAAGCGACCGAAAAAAGGTCCTTCTGAAATATGCTGTTTATGGGTAAAGGAATTTCCATTTTGTAAACACATGCACAGGAGGATCATAAAATGGGAAAAGATCGCACAGAACTGGTATTCATACTTGATAAGAGCGGATCGATGCACGGACTTGAGAGCGACACTATCGGCGGCTTCAACTCTATGCTGGAGAAGCAGAAGGCGCTCGAAGGGGAGTGCCGCATCACGACAGTCCTTTTTGACACCGATTATCATGTGATCCACGACAGGATAGATATCAGAGGAGTCAGTCCTCTCACGGAAAAGGACTATATCGCCGGAGGCTGCACCGCTCTGATCGACGCTATCGGAAAAACCATCGATAATATGAAAACCGTCCGGAAAAACACGTCGGAGGAATTCCGCTCCGGAAAAGTCATGTTTGTGATAATCACGGACGGCTATGAAAACGCAAGCCGCAGATATACGTCCGACGAAGTGAAAGCTCAGATCAGCGAACTACGCAAGGAGTATGGCTGGGAGTTCATTTTCCTCGGGGCGAACATCGACGCGGTCGAAACCGCTGCCGGTTATGGAATCGACGCTAAATACGCTGCGGATTACAAGTATGACGACATAGGCACCGGCCTTAATTATCAAGTAGTGTCTGAAGCGGCAAGCGTGTTCCGTGAGATGGGCTGCATCCCGGACGGATGTCTCGATCCGATCCGCGAAGACATGAAAAAACGCGGGGAAAAATAAGGATAACCCGGTCTTTGTTTACCGGGTCGGCTCATTAAACGGAACGGACCGACTTGATGAGACCGGATGGCCGGACTGAACCTGAGGCCGAACTGAGAATGGAAACGCCTGAGATAATATCCCGGGCGTTTTTGATTTTTTGTTAATAATGTGACGAAGTCACAGACGGCGCATGTGTGCATCCTTTAGAATGAATCTGCTTTAAACGAACGAAACACACATTTTAGCCAGAGGAGGAAACAATAATGAAGAGAACGGTCATCATCGGAGGCGTCGCGGGAGGCGCCAGCTGCGCGGCAAGACTTCGCAGGCTGGACGAAGAAAGGTCGATTGTCCTGCTGGAACGCGGATCATATATTTCCTACGCGAACTGCGGGCTCCCTTATTTTGTCGGGGATACGATCAAGGCAAGGGATTCGCTGCTCGTGTCGACTCCCGAGATAATGCGCTCCAGATTCTCAGTCGACGTCAGGACGGAGAGCGAGGCAATTTCCATAGACCGCGCGGCAAAGACGGTCAGAGTGCTCGACCGCAGGACAGGAAAAACATATGATGAGCCGTACGACGATCTTGTGATCTCCACAGGGTCGTCTCCTATAAGGCCGAAGATCCCGGGAATAGAGTCCGAGCTGGTGAAGACGCTCTGGACTGTGCCTGACGCCGATAACATCAGGAGGATAGCGCGCGAGAGCGGCATCAGAAGCGCGGCGGTCGTAGGCGCGGGATTCATCGGTCTTGAGGTCGCTGAAAACCTTAAGGATGACGGGCTTGACGTATCCGTCATCGAGGGTGCCGAGCACGTAATGCCTCCGGTGGACCTTGAGATGGCGAAGGTCATCCAGGAAAACATGATAGAGAACGGCGTTCATCTTTTCCTGAACGACCCGGTCGAGAGTTTTGAGGAGATAGGCGAGGGTATGTCGAGACAGGTCCGCATCCGCATGAAGAGCGGAAAGGCAGTAGACGCGGGACTCGTCGTGCTTTCCATAGGCATCAGGCGCAACTCCAAACTCGCCGAAGACGCGGGCCTTGAAATGGGTGAGCGCGGAGCGGTCATCGTCGATGAACACATGCGTACCTGCGATCCTGCCATCTACGCGGTCGGAGACATCACTCAGGTCACAGACCTCGTAACAGGCGGGCCTGCAGGATACCAGCTCGCAGGACCGGCTAACAAACAGGGCAGGATCGCCGCCGATAATATCGCCGGAAAGGATTCGGTCTACAGAGGAACACAGGGGACCTCCATCGCAAAAATCTTTGATGTCGCCGTGGCGATGACCGGTCAGAGCGAGGCGTCGCTCACACGTGCCGGCCTGAAAAAAGGCGTGGATTACGAGGTGGCCTATGTCACGCAGAACCAGCACGCGCGGTTCTATCCGGGGGCGGTCCCGATGACTGTCAAACTCCTGTTCAAACCTGACGGCTCCGGGATCCTCGGCGCTCAGATCGTCGGCAGGGACGGCGTAGACAAGAGAATAGACACCATCTCCGAAGCGATCCGCTTCAACGCCAGAGCCACTGATCTGGCCGAACTGGAACTCGCATACGCTCCTCCATTCTCATCGGCAAAAGACCCTGTCAACATGATCGGTTTCACCGTGAAGAATATGACAGATGGACTCGTGCGTTTCTGCGGCTGGGACGAAATTGACAAAGGAAGGGATCTCCAGCTGATAGACGTTCGCGAAGACGCGGAGCGTCTGGCGTTCGAAGTGCCGGGAGCTGCAGCGGTGCCTCTCGGGCAGCTGCGTGACAAACTCGGTGAGTTTGATCCGGATAAGGCGACAGTCCTTTTCTGCAGCATAGGAGTCAGGTCATATAACGCCGCCCGCATCCTTTCACAGCACGGATTCAAAGATGTGAGCGTCTATCCGGGAGGGACCAGGTTCTATCAGTCGACGCATTACGATAAGTCCGCCCAGGACGCAGGCGTTAATGGAACGGCATACCGGACGGGAGGTCCATCGTCAGAAGCCCGGCAGACCAAGGGGAAATCCGGACAAGGCGAAAGTGCCGCGGCATCTTCCGGCTCGGACTCAACAAAGAAAATGCGCATAGACTGCAGCGGGATGCAGTGCCCGGGCCCGCTCCTCAAAGTCTTTGAGACTATGAAGGAACTAAAAGACGGTGAAATGCTCGAAGTCACGGCTTCCGATCCGGGTTTCACAAAGGACATAGCCGCGTGGTGCCGCAGGACTGGCAATGAACTTCTTTCAAACGAGCGCAGGGGAAGCGAGTATGTTGCATGCATCATGAAAGGGAATTCCGGCATGACGTGTGATATCCCGGCCGGTAAAGCGGTCGTGACAGCTCCTGCACGGCAGCCCGGAAATCGGGACGGAAAGACGCTGATCGTCTTCTCGGGAGACATGGACCGCGTACTCGCGAGCTTCATAATAGCAAACGGCGCGGCAGCAATGGGGAAACCTGTCACTATGTTCTTTACGTTCTGGGGCTTGTCGGTGTTAAGGAAGCCTCAGAAGCAGCACGTATCAAAGACATTTACCGAGAAGATGTTCGGGGCTATGCTTCCTCGGGGAACCGAGAAACTGAAGCTTTCAAAGATGAATATGGGCGGAATTGGAACCGCCATGATGAGGTCCGTCATGAAAGAAAAGCATGTCGATTCGCTCGAGGAGCTCGTTCAAAAAGCCATAAAGGCCGGTGTGAAAATCGTAGCGTGCTCGATGAGCATGGACGTCATGGGGATCAAGCCCGAAGAACTCATCGACGGAGTAGAGATAGGCGGAGTCGGATATTACCTCGGGGATGCCGAGGAATCGAATGTAAACTTGTTTATTTAGTCAATTGATCCGAATAATAATCATAAATGAGG
>JBMNVD010000057.1:0-5571 GCA_050946615.1 Eubacterium sp. | reverse complement strand
CGGCCGCGCAGGTAACCGTGCGCAGCCAAATCAAAAAAGAGCGCCCGCGCGGGTGGCCGTGTGCGGCCAAATCAAAAAAAAGAACGGCCGCGCGGGTGGCCGTGTGCGGCCGGAAAAAAGCCGGAGGGGGCGCAGCGGTGACGAATGTGCGTCCTCCCCCGGATAATAATTCTCTCTAGTTATCGCTGAGCCCGATGGTCCCGCGTATGAGTTTCTGTTTTTCAGGAGGCTCGTCACCTATCAAAAACGCCGTGCTTGCTTCTTCGAGTGCGGCCTCGCCTTTTTCGTTATCTGCGGAATATATCTCGGCGAGTGTATCTCCGGCTTTTACCTCGTCTCCGACTTTGAACTTAAGCAAAATTCCTGCGCCGGGGTCGACGGAGTCTTCTTTTTTCGCTCTCCCCGCTCCGGTGCGCTGTGACGCCTCGCCGATTTTCTCGGCTTCGATGGCCGTCACGAAGCCGCTCCGGTCCGCAGTGACTTTCGCTGTGAGCGGATCGGCCGGCAGCCGCGACAAATCGCTTGTCACGCGGCCGTCGCCGCCCTGGGCCTCTATCATTTCGCGGAGCTTAGCGAGGGCGGCGCCGCTCGTGACGGCCTCCTGCGCCATCCGGCGGCCTTCCTCAGCGCTCCGCGCCTTGCCTCCCAGCATTATCATGATGCCGGCCTCATGCAAAGTAAGTTCCGAAATATCCTCAGGGCCGTGCCCTTTCAGCGTCTCTATCGCCTCTTTCACTTCCAGTGCGTTTCCGACCGCATACCCCAGCGGCTGATTCATATCCGTTATCGCGGCAGCCGTGCGTACGCCCGCGGCGCTCCCTATCCTGACCATCAGTTCCGCGAGCGCCAGCGCGTCCTTCTCAGTCTTCATGAACGCGCCGCTGCCGCACTTGACGTCCAGCAAAATGGCGTCGCACCCGGAGGCCAGTTTTTTGCTCATGATGCTCGAAGCAATGAGGCTCAGATTATCAACCGTCCCCGTTACATCTCTCAGAGCGTAGAGTTTCTTATCCGCAGGAGCGACCTCCGTGCTCTGCCCTATAACAGCGACACCGATTTTGTTTACCTGCTCGAAAAACTCCTCCGGCTCAAGTTCAGTCCTGTAACCCGGTATGGAAGAGAGTTTGTCGACCGTGCCGCCCGTGAACCCGAGGCCGCGGCCGCTCATCTTTGCTACAGGCACACCGCAAGCGGCAACCGTCGGCGCAACAGCAAGCGTCATTTTGTCGCCCACACCGCCGGTGGAGTGTTTGTCGACCTTGATACCGCGAATAGCGGAAAGATCGACCGTCTCACCCGAGTTCCGCATGCAGTCGGTCAGCGTAAACGTCTCCTCGTCGTTCATGTGCCGGAACCAAATCGCCATGAGCAGCGCGGACGCCTGATAGTCGGGGATGTCCCCGTGCGTGTAACCGTCGACAAAATACTTTATCTCATCCTTCGTCAGCGCCTCGCCATTGCGTTTTTTGATTATTATGTCATTCATGCTGAACATAGCCGAACTCCCCGGAAAATTAAAAATCTCATGCCGCGGGCATATTTGCCGCAGGCGCGTCGGCAGGCCTTCAGCCGTGCCTCGCTGACGGGGCGGCACACCCGCAGCCACGCCAGACCCGCGGCAATCCGCATTTGGAACGAAAAAACTACTTTATTATCTCCTTCAGGAAACTTTCGCCTATCGCCGGCGCCGCCGCTCCGAGATAATCGGTTATCGTCGCGCCGATGTCCGCAAACGTCCCGCGCGTTCCCAAATCTGCTCCCGCGCGCACGCCGGCTCCAAACGCCACCATAGGAGTGTATTCGCGCGTGTGGTCGAATCCCGAATGAACAGGGTCGTTTCCGTGGTCGGCAGTCAGCATTATGATATCGCCGTCGCGCATAGCCGCTTTTAGTTCGGGCAGCCGGGCGTCGAATTCCATGATCGCCTTTCCGTACCCTTCCGGATCGCGCCTGTGCCCATATTTTGAGTCAAAATCAACTAAGTTCGTGAAAATGATTCCGTCCTTCGTTTTTGACATCGCCTCGATGGTTTTGTCGACGCCGTCCATGTTGTCGTCCGTGTGTACCCAGTCCGAGATGCCTTTGCCGTTGTATATGTCGTGTATCTTTCCGACGGCATAAACTTCCTGCCCAGAGGCTTTGATGTTGTCTAATATAGTGTCCTGAGGCGGCGTCACCGCATAATCGCGCCTGTCCGACGTGCGCACGCGCTTGCCGTTTTCGATGACGTAAGGGCGCGCTATTACTCTGCCGCAGGCCCATTTGCCCTGAAGCATCCCGCGCGCGACTTCGCAGATGTGGTAAAGTTCATCAAGCGGTATCACAGCCGTATTTGCGGCGATTTGAAATACGCTGTCGGCGGACGTATAGACGATAGGTTTCCCCGTCTTTTCGTGCTCATCGCCGAGTTTTTCGATGATGACCGTTCCGGATTCCGGATAGTTGCCGATAACTTCGCGGCCGATGGCCTTTTCAAATTCTTCGATGAATTCCTTCGGGAACCCGTTCGGATATGTCTTGAACGGCGTCGTCGTCTCGATGCCGGTTATCTCCCAGTGCCCCGTGATAGTGTCTTTTCCCGCGGAAAATTCTCGCATCCTGCCGAACGAGCCCGTCGGATGAGCCACGGCAAATCTGCCGCTGCCGCCGCAGATCCCCTCTATGTTGCCGAGTCCCAAGGCCGAAAGATTGGGAGCTTTGAAACGGCCGCCGAGCCTCTCCGCTATGTGACCGAAAGTGTCGGCACCTTTGTCACCGAATTTTTCGGCGTCGGGCGCCTCTCCGATTCCCATGCTGTCCAAAACTATTAAAATGACACGTTTGCCGCTCATCTGTCTCCTCCTTTCGATTTGCTCCACTTGCGCGAAGACCGCTGCACGAGCAGCCCTCAGATTATCTTCACCGGCCGTGCCCCGACAAAGTCGAGCGATACGAGCCTGTACTCTACTCCGTTCAATATTCCTTTATACCCGTTTCCCCAAACGTCGGCGCCGTGAAGGTGTCCGTAGACGCATGTTTTGACGCCGTACTCGGAAAGCACTTCCGTGAACCCCGAAGGGTCGAATTTATCGTTCGTCGGCGGGTAGTGCAGCGAAGCGATGATAGTCTCCGCTCCGTGCGCCCGTGCGTCGTCAAGCGACATCCTGAGCCTGAGGATCTCGCGCTTATATATCTTTTCGTCGTGTTCGTCAAAGCCCTCTGTTCCCGGACAGATCCAGCCTCTGGTGCCGCATATCGCGGTTTTGCCGACCATACAGCAGTCGTTCTGCACAAAAGTTATCCCCTCGGATATGCCGTTCAGTTTTGATTTGGAAGTCCACCAGAGGTCGTGATTGCCTTTCGTTATGACTTTGTGGCCGGGCAGCGATTCTATCCACCTGAAATCGGCGAGCGCCTCGTCCAGTTTCAGCCCCCACGAAATGTCTCCGCAGATTATGACTGTATCGTCGTTCGTGATTTCCTCTGTCCAGTTCTTCTTTAACCTCGCGGCGTGGTCGACCCACCCTTCGCCGAAAATATCCATCGGCTTTTCGATGCGCGGGTCTGTCGAAAGGTGAAGGTCTCCGATTGCGAAAATACTCAAGATTCAAGTTCTCCTAAATTTTATCAAGCGCCAAAACCGCAGCGCGGCGCAAGTCTCCTGCACCGAAGCCAAAACCAAAGCGCGGCAAAATCTTCAAGCGCCAAAACCGCAGCGCGGCAAAATCTTCAAGCGCCAAAACCGCAGCGCGGCGTGTCCCAGAAATGCCTATTCGTCCGCATCGTCTATCAAAGCCGCCGCCTGTACATCGTCGAGGCGCTCGACCTTGCTGAGTTTGCGCTGTATCTGCCTGGTGCGCACGCCGACTAATTCATCGAGTTGGTTGTTAGCCTGACTCAGGCTGTTCTGCGCTTTCGTAAGCGTCGTCTCAAATTTTCCGAATTCCGTCTTTACGGCTCCGAGCACCTTCCAGACTTCATTTGAATTCTTCTGGATAGCCAGCGTCTTAAATCCCATCTGCAGGCTGTTCAAAAGCGCCGCCATCGTGGTCGGTCCGGCGATATTCACGTGGTATTCGCGCAGCAAAGTCTCTATCATCCCGTCCTGCACTATCTCAGCGTAAAGCCCTTCGAACGGCACGAACAAAATGCCGAATTCCGTGGTGTCCGGCGGATAAATGTACTTGTCGCGTATGTCTTTTGCCTCGCTCTTTACTACAGCCTCAAGCGCTTTCTTCGCCTGTCTCACGCGCTCCGGATCCGCTGTTTCATAGGCATCGAGCAGGTTTTGGTACGTATCCCCCGGAAATTTAGCGTCTATCGGCAGATAGCAGACGGAACCGTCATCGGCCCCCGGAAGTCTTATCGCGTACTCGACGCGGTCCTTTGAGCCCGGTTTCGTGGCGACATTCTCTTCGTACTGCTCGGCAGACATTATCTGCTCCAAAATATTGCCAAGCTGTACCTCTCCGAGTATACCCCGCGTTTTCACGTTCGACAAAACCTTCTTCAGGTCGCCGACGCCCGCCGCAAGAGTCTGCATCTCACCGAGGCTCTTATATACTTGCTCCAGCCTTTCGTTCACGATGCGGAAAGACGACGATATCCTGTCATTCAAAGTCTTCTGCAGCTTTTCGTCGACAGTGTCGCGCATCTGGTCGAGTTTGGTGTTGTTATCGCTCCTCATCTCGGTCATCTGGCGTTCTACCGTCTGGCGCAGGTCTTCTATTTTCTTATCGTTGTTCTTGCCAAATTCAGCCACGGCCTCGTTCATCTCGCGAAGGCGGTCGTTCTGGAGCCTCGCCTGCTCGTTCTGGAGCTTCGCCTGCTCGTTCTGGAATTTTGCCAGCTCGTTCTGCCGGAACGCCTGCTCGCTCTGGGCTTTGGCGATGGTCTGACCGTATGTGCTGAACGAGTTCCTGATGTTGTCGGCCGTCTCGCGTCTTGAGGCATCTATGTCATCGCGCAGTTCCTCGCGGACAGACTGGAGACTTTCCGCCGTTATCGCGTTTTTCTCTGCGTCTTTCACCCTCCGCGAAGTGGCAAAGGCCACGGCAAGCGCAATTATCGCTATTGCCAGTATCGCCGCCAAAACAATCACGACAGCGATCTCAAATGTTCCCATAAAAAATCCTCCTTTGCCTATGATACTATTTTTTCGCCGTGCCGTCTATTTACCAAAATCCCTATTCTTGCAAGGTGATAACGAACGATAACATGCATATAGCATGTGTTCCGCCCCCTTACCCCAAAATATTATGATGCTAATACAATGATGATATGCCTGTAATACGCCTGTATTATCAGCTTTTTCCTCCACCAAAATTCGACCGCCGCCAGCCTAAATTCTACCGCTGCCGACAATAAAACGCGGCCGCCAAAATTCAACCGCCGCCAGCCGAAATTCAACCGCCGCCAGCCGAAATTCTACCGCCGCCAGCTAAAATTCGACCGCCGCCGACAATCAAACGCGGCCGCCAAAATTCGACCGACGCCAGCCAAAATTCGACCGCCGCCAGCCTAAATTCTACCGCCGCCGACAGTAAAACGTGGCCGTCAAAATTCAACCATCGCCGACCAAAAAGCGTAAAG
>JBMNVD010000056.1:0-5657 GCA_050946615.1 Eubacterium sp. | reverse complement strand
CGCGATGTACGTGATACGCCTTTATCAAAAGTAAACCTGTGAATTCACCGTGCGCGCCGGCAGCCGGCTGCATCGTGAATGCGTCCATACCGGTTATCTCTTTAAGGTAGTCTTCCGCCAGACGTTCGACTGAAAGACATCCTTTGACCGTAGAATCGTCCTGAAGCGGATGGACTCCTCTGAAGCCCGGAAGCGCAGCAGCCTCCTCATTTACTTTAGGGTTGTATTTCATGGTGCAGGAGCCGAGCGGATAGAAACCGTCGTTAACTCCGTGCGTGCGCTGAGCCAGTTTGGTATAATGGCGGCTCACTTCGTTTTCTGAAACGTGCGGAAGTTTAGGCGCTTCTGCCCTCGTCATCTCTGCGGGAAGGCTGTATTCTGGGACGTCGCACTTCGGAAGAAGAGAAAGCGCTCTTCCTTCTTTGCCGATTTCAAATATCAGTTTCATGCGCGCCCTCCTTTCGAACGGATAAGATCCTCGACGATATCGCATGCTTCATCGATATCGTGTTTCGTATTCTTTTCCGTCGTGCACCAAAGTATCCTGTTATCAGATAACTCGAGCCCGCCGAGTATGCCTTCTGCCGCAAGAGCCTCGGTTATTTCCCTTGACCTGACCGGAGTTTCAGTCACGAACTCGCAGAAGTACTCGCCGTCGTAGACAGGTGAAAGTCCCGCAGACTGCAGTCTGTCCGCCATGTAATGCGCTTTAGAGGTGCAGAGCGTCGCGGCCTGTTTCAGTCCGTCTGCTCCAAGCGCAGAAAGATAGACCGCCGATGTCAGAGCACAGAGCGCCTGATTTGAGCAGATATTTGAACTTGCTTTCTCACGCCTGATATGCTGTTCGCGAGCCTGCAGAGTCAAGACAAAAGCCCTGTTTCCATTGCCGTCAGTCGTCTCTCCGACTATCCTGCCGGGGAGTCTGCGCATGTCTTTTTTTCTGACTGCCATGAATCCGAGGTACGGACCGCCGTATGAAAGAGGAAGTCCGAGAGGCTGCCCGTCACCCGTGACGATGTCTGCGCCGCATTCGGCAGGAGTCTTAAGGATACCGAGTGATATAGGGTCTACTCCCATTACGAACTCTGCGCCGTGTTCATGCACTATGTCTCCGATTTCCGCAGCATCTTCGATAAGTCCGAAATAGTTAGGCTGCTGCAGGAAGAAGCACGCCGCTTCTTCGTCGCTCATCGCGTCTGCGAGCGCCTCTTTATCGACTTTGCCGCCGTTTTCGGGGACTATCCTGAGTTCTATACCGTTTCCGAAGCAGTAAGTCTTCATGACTTCAATAGTTCCCGGATTGACGGTCTCGGCGACGTAAGCGTGGGAACGCTTTCTGGAGCGGCACATCACGAGAGATTCCGCTGCTGCGGTCGAACCGTCATAGTGAGAAGCGTTTGCGACATCCATCCCCGTAAGTTCACATATCATGGTCTGATACTCAAAGATGGACTGAAGCGCGCCCTGGCTTATCTCCGCCTGATACGGCGTATACGAAGTGACGAATTCTTCTTTTGATGTTACGCTCTTTACTATCGCGGGGATATAGTGATCATACGCGCCGGCGCCTCTGAATATATGTTTGTAGACGACGTTCTGCTCGGAAAGGTCCTGCATGATGCGAAGCGCTTCCATCTCGCTCTTGCCTTCCGGGAGGTTGAGTCTGCCTTTGAATCTCACCTCATCGGGAATGCAGGAAAGCATGTCGTCGAAACTCCGGTATCCCGCTTCGCGCAGCATTTCTTCCTGCTCTGAAGCTGTACCGGGGACGAAATTGCCCATTTAGACCTCCTATTTTTCTTTAAGTGATTCAACGAATCTGTCGTATTCTCCGGCTGTGAGGAGTTCTTCCTTGTCGGTTATGTCGGTGACTTTGACAAGCCATGATTCATACGGAGCACTGTTGAGTAGTTCCGGCGAATCGAGAAGTTCCTCGTTGACTTCCTCGACAGTGCCGGTAACAGGCGAATAGATGTCGGAAACGGCCTTTACCGATTCCACGTCGGCAAATGATTCACCGGCGACCATTTCATCGTCCTGCTCAGGAAGATTGACAAATACGATGTCTCCGAGTTCGCTCTGAGCGTAGTCGGATATCCCGACGTATGCCGAACCGTCGTCGAGCATGTCTACCCATTCGTGGGATTTGGAGTAAAGAAGATCTTTTGGCTCTCTCATTTTGATGCACCTCTCTCATAAAAACGCGATTTAACCATTACTGCGTCTATCATTTTTCCGCGGACATCTACCTGGACGATATCGCCGAGTTTCCTCGCGTCCGAGTCTATGAGCGCGGCTGCAACCGCTTTATTGATATATGGGCATTTAGTCCCGGAAGTCGTATGGCCTACGAGTTTCCCATCTTTATATACGTCCATGTGTTCGCGCAGTATGCCTCTTCCGACTACTTCGAGGCCTACTTTGCGGCGCGCCGGCACTGCCTTTGCTTCGAGCGCTTTTTTGCCGACGAATTCCGGTTTGTCCATCTTAACGAACATCTTTAGGCCTGCTTCTATCGGAGTGATGGTATCATCCATCTCGTGACCGTAGAGCGGCATGCCTGCTTCGAGCCTCAGCGTGTCTCTTGCGCCGAGTCCGCACGGGATAAGGCCGTATTCTTTCCCCGCTTCCATCAATATTTCCCAAATTTCCGGAGTCTCCGATGAAACAGTGTATATCTCGAATCCGTCCTCCCCGGTATACCCGGTTCTGGAAAGCAGGACTTTATGCCCGGAAATATCGACGCCGTTTTTAAAAGTGTAATTTTCCGCAGGTATGTCATCGGCCTTCACGAGTTTGGAGATGACTTTCTCGGCAAAAGGCCCCTGAATGGCTATCTGCCCGTAATCACTCGAAACATTTGATATAGATGCGCCTGTATTGTTGTGCGATGTCATCCAGTCAAAGTCTTTCGATTCATTTGCCGCGTTTACGACTGCCATATACTTTTCAGGCGAGAACATGTAAACGATAAGATCATCGACGACACCGCCGTCCTCGTTACACATAGGGCTGTATCTGGCGTCGCCCGGGACCATGCTCGTAAAGTCGTTAGTCATCAGATGATTGAGCGCAGCGCACGCTTCTCGGCCCTCTATCAGAATCTCTCCCATGTGAGAAACGTCGAAAAGCCCGCACGCCTCGCGCACGGCCATATGTTCTTTGATTACTCCGCTTCCGTACTGGACAGGCATCTCCCATCCCGCGAAAGGCACCATTTTGCCGCCGTATTTGACGTGCGTCTCATAAAGCGGCGTCCGTTTGAGTTCTTGGTCCACTTTAGTTTCTCCTTGAATCGCGTTCCCGCGCAAAAATGAAATATCGGATTGCCATTTAATTATAAATTCACGCGGTAAACAGTTCAAGCCGAAAGAACAAATATTATCTGTCTGAAACGGCGCGATTTTGTGCATCGAACAAAATTCGACCGGTTATATTGTTCCTGTATATGACGCCGCACTAATAATCATCTTAGAATAGCAATTCAGTACCACAGCGGCATCAAGGCGGCAGTTTTAATAAAACAGCCCGGCTGTGATGACAGCCGGACTGTTCGTATTAACTGATTGATACGGCGAAAGATCAGTCTTCTTTCGTCTTGATTTTTGCGGCTTTACCTGTTCTGCCGCGCATGTAGTTGAGTTTCGCTCTCCTGACGTCGCCTTCTCTGACGACTTCGATCTTTTCTACCCATGGCGAATGTACAGGGAACGTCTTTTCGACGCCTACGCCGGAAGCGATCCTTCTGACTGTGAAAGTCTCACTGATGCCGCCGCCCTGCTTCTTGAGAACGAATCCCTCGAACATCTGGATCCTTTCCCTGTTGCCTTCTTTGATCTTGATATAAACTTTTACTTGGTCGCCCGGTTTAAAATTCGGTACGTCCTTCTTCAGATAATCCTGCGCTACTGCGTCCAGTGCGTTCATAATATGAGGTTCCTCCTTTATTTCTTAGGTGTTCTTGCGGCCGCTTGCCTGCAGAGGACCACCCGTAATGACCTGAAAAAGTATATCACAGCGTGCTCTGCCGTGCAAGTATTTTTTAAGCTCTCGGATGTGTCTTGTCGTAGACGTCCTTGATTCTGCTGTTTGTCATCTGGACGAATACCTGAAGCGCCTGCATGTCGTCATATCCCATGAGTTCCTGAAGCGTCTTGATGTCCGCTCCGTTCTGTATCATGTGGACGGCAAAAGAAGTCCGTAGAATATGCGGTGATATCTTGTCTTCTATACCTGCCGCTTTACCATACGATTTGAGCACTTTCCAGAGGCCTTGGCGCGTGAATCTCTCTCCCGCATAGTTTATGAAAAGCGGAGAGCTGGGGTCGTCGACCGTCGCGCGTGATCTCATAAGTGCGGGACGGCTCGTTTCAAGATATGCCGTCAAAGCGTTCCTCGCGTAGCTGCCGAGCGGAACTATCCTCGCCCTGCCGTGCTCTCCGGAGCAGGTGATGAATCCCATCCTGAGATTCAGGTCTTTCAGATCCAGTTCTATCAATTCCATTACGCGAATACCTGTACCGTAAAGAACCTCTAAAATTGCGCGGTCGCGCTTACCCTTCACTGAATCGTCGGGCTGAGATAACAGATTATCGACTTCCTCAATAGTGAGATACTCGAGGTTCCCTCTTTCCGCGCGCGGAGTCTTGATGCCCTTTGTCGGATCGGATGTCAGCCGTCCTTCTCCGATGAGGAATTCATAATATGCGCGCAGCGAGGCTAACTTGCGGTTTGAGGTAGACCTCGACCTTCCCTTTTTGTCGAGTTCCATGATATATGTAACTATGTCGGTCTTGCTCGCGCGCTCGGCTGTGCTCCTGTGCGCGTTCATGTATTTTTCAAAAGCGGCGATATCTCGCGTGTACGCGGTTATCGTATTTTCAGACGCTTTTTTCGTTTTGCGAAGGTATTCTTCAAATGCAGTAGTTTCCATGTTTTCAGGGCTCCTGTGTGATATTATTTTTTGTTACTTTCAAGGTGATGCTTCGCCAGAAGAACAGCGACTATCGATTTGGCGTCTTCTATCTTCCCGTGCAGTGCCATCTCGGCCAGAGTATCGAGCGGATACTCACAGATGTCGATGGCTTCGTTATCGTCGAAGTGCGTCTCGCCCGACTCAAGCCCGAGAGCGAGAAAAATATAGAGCACTTCCTCCGTATATCCCGGAGACGGATAAATTTTTGTGAGCGGGATGAATTCTTTAGCGGAATATCCCGTCTCCTCCTTGAGTTCGCGCCTCGCCGTCTCTTCAGGAGTCTCCCCGGGATCGCGCTTGCCCGCCGGTATCTCCAGCATCACCCGCCCCGCAGGTTTTCTGTATTGCTTTACCGTGATTACATTCCCGTCATCTTTAACGGCAACAATAACAGATCCTCCATGGTGTTCGACGATTTCTCTGTATGAAGTGCCATGGAGGACTGTCACTTTATCGCGCCTCAGATTGAGGATCTTTCCGCGGTATATCATTTCGCTGTCTAGCGTTTTTTCTTCAAATGTCATTTTAACCTCGCGCCAACAAATATGAATGTATTATAGCATAATTATCGCATGTGGGTTACGATAAAGTAGTTATAGACATCATTATTTTTCTTCCACTATTCAAGATTATCTATTATTGATGCTCATAAAACGATGAATTTTTTGCGCCTGAGAATGTC
>JBMNVD010000055.1:0-6703 GCA_050946615.1 Eubacterium sp. | reverse complement strand
TTATAGATGCCCATATGACTTGGATCTATCTGAAGCGATCTGCATCTTTTCAGGATAGGTTCTCTGTTTACTGCCATTATATTCGTTCCTCCCTTCCGTCAGACTCTTCTTCTCTTCGGCGGCCTGCAGCCGTTGTGAGGGATCGGTGTGATATCTTTTATCATCGTGATTTCGAGTCCGGCGGCCTGAAGGGCTCTGATCGCCGATTCGCGTCCTGAACCCGGACCTTTTACATAGACCTCGACGGTCTTGAGTCCGTGTTCCATAGCGGCCTTTGCTGCGGTCTCAGCCGCGCTCTGCGCTGCGAAAGGCGTGGATTTTCTCGATCCTTTGAATCCGAGCGAACCTGCGCTGCACCATGAAAGTGCGTTGCCTTCCATGTCTGTGAGCGTTACGAGAGTGTTGTTAAAGGTGGACTGGATATGCGCCTGACCTTTTTCAACGTTCTTGCGGACGTTTCTCTTTTTTCTTGCTGTGTTCTTTTTTACAGTCTTAGCCATGCTGTCCTACCTCCTTTACTTCTTCTTTCTGCCCACAGTGCGCTTAGGCCCTTTGCGCGTCCTGGCGTTTGTTTTAGTGTTCTGACCTCTGACAGGGAGTCCTCTTCTGTGGCGGATGCCCCTGTAGGAACCGATTTCCATGAGGTTCTTGATGTTGAGTGCGGTCTCTCTTCTGAGGTCGCCTTCAACCGTGTAATTGCTTTCGATGATTTTCCTGATTCGTCCTGCTTCATCCTCGGTCAGATCTTTGACTCTGGTGTCAGGATCTACTTCCGCCTCCTTAAGGATGGCGTTTGCTGTCGGTCTGCCGATTCCGTAAATATACGTGAGTCCGATCTCGACTCTCTTCTCTCTCGGCAGGTCAACACCGGCTATACGAGCCATATTTTTCCTCCTTCTCCTATCTTCCGTCACATATCCGGGAGTGATATAGACAGGCGACGTATGTTGATTAACGGCGGGTGCGGGTCCCGGCCATCCGCGCCCGAAAGTTCAAGGCCGAATAGACTAGCCCTGTCTCTGCTTGTGTTTAGGATTTTCGCAGATCACCATGACTTTTCCGTGTCTCTTGATGACCTTGCATTTTTCACAGATCGGTTTTACCGATGCTCTGACTTTCATTTCGATAACCTCCTGTTTCTCATTTGTCGCGCCAGACGATCCTGCCGCGGGTCAGGTCGTACGGGGAAAGTTCCACCTTTACTCTGTCGCCAGGGAGGATGCGTATGTAGTTCATTCTGATTTTGCCTGAAATATGCGCGAGGACTTCGAATCCGTTGTCGAGTTTTACCACGAACATCGCGTTCGGCTGAGCGTCCACAACGGTTCCGGTCGCTTCGATTGTATCTTTCTTTGCCATCAAATCACCTGCAGTGTCGTCTTATTAACCGAGGGCCGCGACGATCTCTTTAAAGATATCGTCCGGATCTCCGGCTCCGTCGATGGCCGCGATATTTCCGCGGGCGGTATAGTAATCCGTAAGAGGTGCCGTCTGGTTCTTATATACTTCGATCCTGTTTTTTACAGTCTCTTCGGTATCATCGGCGCGCTGGTAGAGTTCTCCGCCGCAGATATCGCATACACCTTCCTTTTTAGGAGGCATGTTCACTACGTGATAACTTGCGCCGCACTGTCTGCAGACGCGTCTTCCCGTCAGCCTCGTGAGAAGTTCGTCGTCGGCGACTTGAATGTCGATGACCTTATCGAGTTTCTGCCCGCGCGACTCGAGGAATTCGTCGAGTTTCTCAGCCTGATATACCGTGCGCGGAAAACCGTCCAGCAGGAATCCGTTCCTGCAGTCGTCTTCGAGGAGTCTCGAAGTGGCGATCTCAACGACCAGATCGTCCGGTACGAGTTCGCCTTTGCTCGTGTATTCCTGCGCTTTCTTTCCGAGTTCAGTCTGTCTCTTGATGTTATCGCGGAAGATATCTCCCGTTGAAATGTGCGGGATACCGTATTTTTCTGTTATCCTTACGGCCTGAGTGCCTTTGCCGGCGCCCGGAGGCCCCAAAAGTACAGTCCTAAGCATCTTCTCACCTACCTCTTGAGGAATCCTTTGTAGTTTCTCATGAGCATCTGGTTCTGTATCGACTGCATCATATCGATGGCGACTCCGACCAAAATCAGCAGCGACGTGCCGCCGAACTGGATCGAGAAACCCGTGAATTTGCTCACGATCGTCGGAAGTACGGCGATGACCGCGAGGAAGATCGCGCCGACGATGGAGATCCTGCTCATGACGTTCGTCAGATAATCGACGGTCGGCTTGCCCGGCCTGATGCCCGGGATGAACCCGCCGTTCGACTTAAGGTTCTGAGCGATCTCTACCGGATTGAACGTGATCGTCGTGTAGAAATAGTTGAACACGATGATCAAAACGATCTCTAATACGGTGTAGATCCAAATGCCCGGATTGCCGCTAGGCGAAAGCCACTTAGTGACCCAGAGCGTGAATTTTGAATCCGACGCCGTGAAGTACGTGATCGTCAGCGGGAACTGAAGCAGCGATACCGCGAAGATGACAGGAATGACACCCGCCTGGTTCACTTTGAGCGGAATGTGCGAAGACTGTCCTCCGTACTGCTTGCGTCCCACGACGCGCTTTGCGTATTGAACAGGGATCTTTCTGGTCCCCTGCTGGACCATGATGATGCCGACTACGACGGCGACGGCGAAGAGGCAGAATACGATGATGCCGACTATCGACGTCTGTCCGTCTTTATACTGTGTCACGACACTTCTGACCTCGGTAGGGATCCTCGCCGCGATTCCGGCAAAGATCAATATCGAGATGCCGTTTCCGATACCGTATTCGTTGATCTGCTCTCCGATCCACATCAGGAAGGCAGTGCCCGCCGAGAGGACCAGGATGATGAGCAGGAAATTGAACCATGTCTGACCGATGACCGCTCTTCTGAAAAGTCCGATCGTGAGACCAAGCGACTGTACTACCGCAAGGACCACGGTCATGATGCGAGTGATCATCACCAGTTTCTTGCGCCCTTCTGCTCCTTCTTTGGCGAGGCGTTCAAAATACGGGAACGCTACGCCTAAGAGCTGAACGATGATGGACGCGGTGATGTATGGAGTGATGCCGAGTGCGAAGATGGTGAAGTTCGCAAACGCGCCGCCGGAGAATAGATCAAATAGGTCGAAAAGACCTGTGTTTCCGTTGAATATCTCTGACAGCGTGGCCCTGTCGATTCCCGGGACCGGGATATTCGAACCAAGGCGGAATACCAGGAGCATGAGGATGGTGAAAAATATCTTTTTCCTCATCTCCGGCACTTTAAAGGCCTGTCTCACCGACTTCAGCATATCCATGTTAAATCACCTCTGCCTTTCCTCCGGCGGCTGTGATTTTTTCCTCGGCGGATTTTGTGAACTTCTGCGCCTTGACTGTGAGCGCTTTTTTGAGTTCGCCGTTACCGAGTACCTTAACGCCGTCGGCGGCCTTTTTTACCATGCCGAGTTCGTGGAGAAGTTCAGGAGTGACTTCCGTTCCCTCATCGAGTTTGTTGAGTTCGGAAACGTTGATTTCGGCATACTCTACTGCCCATTTGTTGTGGAAGCCGCGCTTAGGAAGTCTTCTGTAAAGAGGCATCTGTCCGCCTTCAAATCCAAGACGCGTACCTTTGCCGCTCCTGGAGTTCTGACCGTTCATGCCTCTGCCGGACGTTTTTCCCAGTCCGGTCGCGTTGCCTCTTCCGACTCTCTTTTCGCTGTGCCTCGATCCGGCAGGCGCTTTGAGTTCATGCAGTTTCATCTACTTGCACCCCCTCTCCTACAGTTCTTCGACGGTAACAAGGTGTGTTACCTGCTCGATCGCACCGCGTGTCTGCGGCGTATCGGCGAGCTCGACCGAGTGGTGAAGTTTCTTAAGGCCGAGCGCCTGTACTACTTTCTTCTGTTTAGGAGTAGCGCCGATCGTGCTCTTCGTCAAAGTTATTTTTAACATTTTAGCCATCTTGCGTACCTCCTATCCCAAGATCTCTTCAGGAGTCTTGCCTCTCTTTTTCGCTACTTCTTCTACGGTCGTCAGCTGTTTGAGGGCTTCGATCGTAGCGAGCGCCATATTGCCCGTGTTGCTGGACCCGATGGACTTCGCTCTGACGTCGAAGATCCCGGCGGCCTCAAGCACCGCTCTGACCGAGGAGCCGGCGATTACTCCGGTACCAGGGGCAGCAGGCATTACGAGGACTCTTCCCGCTCCGTAGACGCCGAGCGCCTCGTGAGGGATCGTCGTTCCTACCATAGGAACAGTGATGAGTTTTTTCTTTGCATCTTCAGCCGCTTTTCTTGCCGCTTCCGGAATTTCCACCGATTTGCCCAGACCGATGCCGACGTGTCCGGCGCGATCGCCGACGACGACGGTGACGCTGAAACGCATGTTTTTACCGCCCTTTACGGTTTTGGCGACGCGTCTGATGCTTACGATATTTTCCGTCAGTTCAAGCTTTGATGCATCTATCGTATTACGCATTATTTCTCCTCCTGCTAGAATTTGAGTCCGCCTTTGCGGGCGCCGTCTGCGAGCTGCTGTACTCTTCCATGATAGAGGTAACCGCCTCTGTCAAAGCAGACTTCCGTGATTCCCATTGCAAGCGCCTTCTCAGCGATGGACGCGCCGACTTTTTCAGCGGCTTCTTTGTTGCCGCCGTACTCGAGTCCGAGGTCCTTGTCGAGCGATGACGCAGCGCACAGGGTCTTGCTGTTCACGTCGTCAATGATCTGGCATGAGATATTTTTGTTCGATCTGTAGACGCAGAGTCTTGGTCTTTCAGGAGTTCCGAATACGGTCTTTCTGACTCTCTCGTGTCTCTTGACACGCCTGTCATTTCTGCTTGTCATTGCCACTTTTCTTCACTCCTTTCTATTTAGCCCCTGTCTTGCCTTCTTTGCGGCGGATGTGCTCATCCTCGTATCTGATGCCCTTGCCCTTATATGGCTCCGGCGCTCTCCACGCTCTGATGACTGCCGCATAGTTGCCTACAAGACTCTTGTCGATGCCTTTTACGATGATCGTGGCATTATCCGGTGCTTCGGTCGTTATCCCCTCAGGGTCTTTCAACTCTACCGGATGGGAATATCCGAGGCTGAGGACGAGAGTGTCGCCCTTCTTTTCGGCTTTGTAGCCGACGCCGCTGATAACCATTTTCTTTTCGAAACCGTTCGTAACGCCCGTCACCATGTTGTTTACGAGCGCTCTCGCGAGACCGTGCTGGGCTCTCTCGTGTCTCTCGTCTGAACCTCTGGTGAATTCGATCTTTCCGTCTTCGACCGTTACTTTGATTTTGTCGCTGAGCTGCTGGCTCAGTTCGCCCTTAGGTCCCTTGACCGTCACGACGTTGTTTTCGTCGACTTTTACTTCAACTCCGGAAGGGATCGCGATAGGCATTTTTCCGATTCTTGACATTTCGCTCTCCTTCCTACCATACGTAGCAGATAACTTCGCCGCCTACGCCGAGTTTCCTGGCTTCTTTGTCGCTCATGATCCCCTTTGATGTAGAGATGATGGCGACTCCGAGTCCGCCGAGGACGCTCGGGACCTCGTACGCTTTCGCGTAGACTTTAAGGCCCGGCTTGGATATCTTCTTGATACCGGAAATGACTCTCTCTTTTCCGGCGCCGTACTTCATCTGAACTTTGATGACGCCCTGCTTGTTGTCGTCGATGACTTCATATCCGCTGATGAATCCTTCATCGAGCAGTATGCGAGCTATCGCGGCTTTCATCTTGGAAGCCGGGATCTCGACAGTCTCGTGACCTGCAGTGTTGGCATTTCTGATTCTGGTCAGCATATCCGCAATCGGATCTGTCATTGTCATTACTGTATTTCTCCTTCCTTGCGCAGTATCCCTCTGACAAAACAGGACTTGCGCAAAACGTGAACGTTTATAAAACGGGTCTTTACCAGCTCGCTTTTTTGACGCCCGGAATCTCACCCTTGTAAGCCAGTTCTCTGAAGCAGATACGGCAGACACCATACTTCTTGAGAACAGAATGCGGTCTTCCGCAGATCCTGCATCTCGTATAAGCGCGTGTCGAATATTTAGGCTTTCTCTGCTGTCTGACTTTCTGAGATGTCTTAGCCATCCTTACCTCCTACTTCTCAAAAGGCATTCCGAGGAGTTCCAGCAGCGCCGCCGCTTCCTCATCTGTCTTTGCCGTTGTCGTAAATACGATGTTCATACCTTTGATGGTCTCTACGTCATCGTAATTGATCTCCGGGAAAATCAGCTGTTCTTTGATGCCCATGGAGTAGTTTCCGCGTCCGTCAAAACTGTTTTTGCTGACACCCTTGAAATCGCGGACTCTCGGAAGAGAGATGTTGAAAAACTTGTCGGCGAATACATACATGTTGTCGCCGCGAAGAGTGACTTTGCAGCCTACCGGCATGCCCTGTCTGATCTTGAAGTTCGCGATGGACTTTCTTGCCTTCGTAACTACCGGTCTCTGACCGCTGATAAGTCCGAGTTCCTGAACCGCAGACTCGAGGATCTTCGAGTTATCCTTTGCTTCGCCCAGTCCCATGTTGATAGTTATCTTAGTGAGTTTAGGGACCTGATTAGGATTCGTGTACTGGAATTTCTCCTGAAGTGCAGGAAAAACTTCTTCTTTATATTTGTCTCTTAATCTTGCGTTTGACAATTTGCTCTCCTCCTTTCCTATTTATTATCTTTCTTGTAATTCTTCTTTTCGCT
>JBMNVD010000054.1:0-7127 GCA_050946615.1 Eubacterium sp. | reverse complement strand
CGACGCCGATGTTCTGGCCGGAAAAAGTGGAGACCGCTACGCAGAGCGACTGCAGAGGAAGCAGCATCAAAGCGTCGACCTTGGAGTACGCGGTCCAGCCGGACATTACGTACGGCCCGAAATAGTTGATATACCCCTGCACAAAAACATTCGAAAAAGAGATTATCCCCATCTGCAGCGCAGTCGGGATACCGAGTTTCAGCGTCTTTTCCAGTTCCCCGCGGTGGATGCGCATCTTTGACATGCTGAGCCTAACCGCGGTCTCCGACTTTTCGAGCGTCACTATCACGAGCACGGCAGATACAGCCTGAGAAACGACGGTCGCCAAAGCGACACCCGCGACACCCATATCGAAGCAGATCACGAGGATGAGATCGCCGGCGATGTTCAAAACCGCCGCTATCGCGCCGTAGATGAACGGTCTGACGGAATCCCCGATGGCGCGCAGTATCGCCGCACCCATGTTGAAATACATCAACCCCGCCATCCCGCAGTCGATGATGAAAAGATAAGTCTTTGCATCAGGAGCGACAGATTCCGGCATATTCATCAGTTCCAGCATCGGATCTATAAGGACGAGTCCGACGACCGTGGTTCCTATCGAAATAAAGAAAGTCAAGACCATGGTCGTATGCGAGATGCGGCTCAGGCCTTCGTCGTCCTTTGCTCCGAAATACTGTGCCACGACTATCCCCGCTCCTCCGCCGAGGCCGGCAGCAAGCGATATCATCAGATAGATGACGTTCGATACGGAACCGACAGCGGAAAAAGCCTCATTTGTGGCGAAGTTCCCCAGCACCCACGTGTCTACCATATTGTAGAGCTGCTGGAAAAGATTGCCTATCAAAAGAGGCGCAGCAAAAGAAATCAGGAGGCGTGGTATGCTTCCTGATGTCATGTCGAGATTTTGTTTTAGTTTAAGTCTGCCTGATAAACTCATTTAAGATAATACTCTGTTGCAGTATTCATCCGCTTTATTATTCGTCCGCGTCAGGATCGAATCCTTCAAGGCCCTTGTATGTCTTTCCGTGTTTCTTCGCATAGTCGTAGATAGCGGATTTGATGGCGTGGCTTGCGAGGACCGAACAGTGGATCTTTACAGCCGGAAGTCCTCCGAGTTCGTCGACGACGTCCTTGTTCGTTATCTCAAGCGCTTCATCGATCGTTTTGCCGATGATCATGGACGTCGCCATGCTGGATGAAGCGATCGCGCTTGCGCATCCGAAAGTCTTGAATTTGCAGTCCGTGATGACGTCGTTCTCGTCGACTTTTATCTGCATCTGCATCATATCGCCGCATACAGGGCTTCCGTAGATACCGACGCCGTCCGGATTCTCTATCTCACCCACGTTCTTCGGGTGCATGAAATTTTCCATTACTGTTTCGTTATAAAGTCCCATGGTTATTTCTCTCCTTTCGCCGGCGTGAGACACGATACCGATCTCAGCCATTCGACAACTTCTTTCAGATGATCGACGGTGTAGTCGATATCGTCTTTAGTCGTCATATCTCCAACCGTGAATCTGACTGTCCCGTGTATCATTTCGTCGCTTACGCCGAGCGCCGAAAGTACGTGCGAAGGTTTCAGCGATTTTGATGAGCACGCCGAACCTGTGGAGACGTAGATCCCGAATCTGTTTAACTGAAGGAGTATCGATTCTCCCTCGATGTATTTAAAAGTCACGTTCAGGTTGCCCGGATGTCTGTTTTCCATCGTGCCGTTCACGAAGCAGTCCGGTATCTCCTCGGTGATCCTCTTTGCCAGATAGTTGCGCAGTTCGCTCACGCGCTGAACGTGAAGCGGCAGATTGGCCTCTGCCAGTTCGGCGGCTTTTCCGAAACCTACTATTCCCGCGACGTTTTCCGTTCCGGCGCGCTTGTTGTTTTCCTGTTCACCGCCGTGGATATAACTCGTGAGTCTGACGCCTTTCTTTACATACAGCGCCCCGACGCCCTTAGGTCCGTAGATCTTATGCGACGAAACCGAAAGGAAGTCCACGCCGAGATCTTTGACGTCGATAGGTACGTTTCCGAGCGCCTGTACAGCGTCGGTATGGAAAAGAACACCGTGCTTATGAGCGATGGCAGCTAGTTCCTTGATAGGATGTATCGTGCCGATCTCGTTGTTGACCATCATGACGCTGACGAGGATAGTCTTATCGGTGATGGCCGCTTCCAGCTCTGCAGGATCTATCCTGCCTTCTTTATCTATCCCCAGATATGTCACTTCAAAGCCGTGCTTCTGTAGGAATTCGCATGTTCTCAGCATAGCCGGATGCTCTTCTGCCGTCGTGATAATGTGATTGCCCTTATCGCCCATCGTCTCCGCGACCGACATAAGCGTCCAGTTATCACCTTCCGAACCGCATCCGGTAAAATAGATCTCGCGAGGCTCTGCGCCGATCAGATGCGCTACCTGTTCCCTCGCTTTATCAAGCGCCTGCTTAGACTTCAGACCGAGATCGTAAAGGCTCGAAGCGTTGCCGTAGTATTCCTTCAGATATGGCATCATCGCATCGAGGACTTCCGGCTTGATCGGAGTCGTCGCCGAATAATCAAGATAAACCTGTCTCATTTTAATATTTTTCTCCTTGAAATTGCCTGTATATTGAAGAGTCCACTCTCGGGACCCTCTTATTTATACCTTTGAGACAGCCGATTCAAACGCCGCGCTTGACGATATCGTTACATTATTTTAACAGTCTTGTTTTCAGGACCATCATAGTTATCGTCGATGACGGTGATGTTGTCGAGCTGCGATCTCAAGTTCTCCTTAAATGAATCGATATAGAGGCGTCTGAGCCTCTGCTGCTCCTCTTTTTCTTCTGGCGTGAGCCCCTCTTTTGTCTTTGACTTGTGATAAAGTTCGTTTATCCTCGATATTTCTTTTTCTGTTATCATTTTTTTCTCCGTTTCTAAGTTAAGTTTCTATGTTTATTTGTTTCTGTATTTCTTTGTTCCTGTGTTTCTTCGATTCTTCGTTTCTCTGCTTCTCCGCTTCTCAAATTCTCTGTTTCCTTCAGCGGTCATTTCACGTAGACCGGGCTCCTTACGAAGTCCGAATCACGATATAGGTCCATACCGGTTATTATCGAATATATGTCCTCGGCGAGAACGTCCTTCGCGAGCGTGCGGGCGACATCACCGCCGTTTCTCAAAGTCTCGGCGACGCTGTCGATAACGGGTGCCGTGTTCAGTTCATCCCTGCGCACTCTGCGCAGCAGAGCGGCACCGCGTTCGTCGAAGGCAAGCGGCCTGATATATACGGCTCCGGCCTCTTTCTTTTCTATACCCAGTAAAAGTTGTATCAAAAGACGGCTGATCCTCGAATATGTATATCGCTTTGATTTTACCCGCGATATCAGATCGTCCATTCCTCCGGCGTGCCTGACTTCGCTCTTCAGCCTGTTAGAGATCCCCTCTCCGGCAGAAGCAATGCGCTCTATCTCATCGGCAGAATGCGACAAAATCACGGCGCGCACTAAATTGAACAGCGTTTCGCTCATTTCTTCGAGCCTGCCGCCGTCCGTCTCAGCGAGTTTCTTTCGAAGCGCCGTCGACGTCTCGGCATGCCCCGCGCCGCTTCTCTTTACGGTCACGAATGGCATGTCACCGGCCGCACGTATATATTCCGCAGCCAAAATATTATTCGGCTCCTTTGCCGCTTCCGCGACATCGCATCCGTCCGCTTGGAGAAGTTCCTCAAGCGCCTTTTGTCTGGCGGCGGGGTATGACACTCCTCCGGCCGTGTATTTTCTGATGAGTTCCCCTCCGCCTTCCTCGAGGCTGTCGTAGCAGCGCGCCAGACGTCTCAGAGTCTCGGAGTCTCCCGACTCGCTGCCGAACGCTATAGTGTCCACGCACCCCAATGCCTTCAGAGTCTTGACCCCTCCTGCAGCGAACGTCCCCGCGCTGGAAACGGCGTAAAACGCCGGGAGTTCGATGACTAAAGAGTACGCTCCCGACCTGACGGCATCCTCAGCCCGCTTCCATTTATCAAAAACAGCGGGTGTGCCCCGCTGTGTGAACGGTCCGCTCATGACCGCAATGGCGTTTGATGCGCCGGTTATTTTTTTGGCGGTTTCGGCCAGATATACGTGGCCTTCGTGAAAAGGATCAAATTCGGCCACGACGCCGATAGTTTCAGCCGTTGTCGGTTTCATCCGTCTCATTATTCCCTTCGGAAACATCCCCTATCGGGATTTCTATATCGTGAGCGGGCGGAGTCTGATTCTTAGTCTCCTCACTCATATTCAGAAGCTGCTCTCTGTCGCTGTCGACTTTGGCGGCCATCTCGTTCATCTTTTTGTTGATGTCCTCGAACATCCCCGCGATATATGTGTTGTTCACGTCGTCTATCTTATTGCGGAATTCGCCGAGTATCTGGTTCATATACTCAAATGTGCGAAGGCGCATCTCCGTGGAATAGCCGTCCGCGCGATTGTAGATCTCGTTCGCGACGTCGACGGCACGCTGTGTGATGACGTCTTTTTCCACCATCGTGTCGGCCTGTTTTTTCGCCTCTAAAATGATCTTCTCGTATTCTTTCTTCGCGTCGGACAGGATGCGCTCCTTCTCGTCGCGTATCCATTTTGCCTGCTGCACGTCGTCAGGAAGGCTGAGCCTGATATCTTTGGAAAGATCCAATATCTCAGTCGCGTCGACCATGACTTTGCCCGTGAGCGGGAATTTCGGCGCCGTGTTTATTATCTCTTCCAGTTCGTCGAGAAGTTCGAGTACTGTCATTTTGTTACCTCCCTGATGGAATACTTTTCTTTTATCTTATCTAAGATGTTCTGCGGGACGAGCCCGTTGACTGAGCCTCCCAGCGATACTACTTCTTTTATCATGCTTGAACTTATGAACGAATATTTAGGCGACGTCATCAGAAAAACAGATTCGGTACCCGGCCTGAACAGCCTCGCGTTCATCTGCGCCATCTGTATCTCGTATTCAAAATCCGATGTAGCCCTTAAACCTCTTACGACTGCATCGAAATTGTTGTCGTTCACGTAATGCGCCAAAAGTCCGGTGAAACTGTCGACTTCTACGTTCGGTATGTCATGAGTGGCTTCCTTTATCATTTCGACGCGCTCTTCCAGCGTGAACAAAGGATTTTTCCGCGGGTTTGCGACAACGCCGACGACGAGGACGTCGAACATGCGTGAAGATCTTTTGATAATGTCCAGATGACCGTTCGTCATGGGATCAAATGACCCGGAATAGAGAGCTTTAGTCAATGTTTATTCCTCCCCGCGCACATATGCAGAGTCTTCACGCGCGTAAAAAGACAGCATGACACGTCCGTATTTTTTCTCGCGGTACCGGACGAGTCCGCCGACGCGCTCGGGGGAACCGTCTCTTTTGTCGTGTTCCGCTATTATTATACCGTTAGAAGCCAATAAATCAAGACTGTCGACCGCTTCGAGCGATCTGGTGATGAGGTCCGTCGCATACGGCGGATCGATGAAAAATACATCGACTTTTTCTTTGACAGAGCGAAGGGCTTTCATGAAATCCCCCGCTATTATCCTGCACCTGTCCTCCGCCCTGCAAGCGGCAGCGTTTCGTTTGATTATCGCTATAGACGTTCTGTCGCTGTCACAGAAAAGGCACTTCCTCGCCCCTCTGGAAAGCGCCTCGAGCCCTACTGCTCCTGTTCCGGCAAAAAGATCCACGAAGAACGCGTCCTCTATCTCATACATCAAAAGATTGAAGACGGATTCGCGGATGCGGCTGCTCGTAGGCCTTATATCGTAGTTCTCCGGCGTCTCCAGACGCCTGTCTTTGAATTCTCCTGCTATTATTTTCATTTGGCAGATATTCTCCGTTCGATGTTTTAACTTTTTAATTATACATTACATCGCTGTTCAATGAAAGAATCAAAGACAAGTCTTTTACAGCGGCATACTGGTCACACAGATAACAGCGCGGCTCACAACTTCGGCGTGGCCAAAAAGTCAGTGCGGCCTAAAGGTCGAGCCTGACTTCGCCGCCGAACATCCTGCGTACGCGATTGCGCAGTTCGGCGTGCTCCGGCTTCTTCAGCGTCGGATCGTACTCAAAAGTCTCTTTTGCCGCTCTGCCGGCGTCTTCCAGAACATCTTTATGGCGCACGAGATCGGCTATCTCAAGCGGAGGCAGCCCGTGCTGCTTAGTCCCGAATATCTCTCCGGGGCCGCGAAGTTTCAGGTCTTCCTCTGCGATATCGAATCCGCTCGTCGTGGAACTCATTATCTGCGCTCGCTTCATGGCTATCTCGTTCGTGTCGTCCGTAATCAGGAAACAATACGACTTCTCGCCACCGCGGCCGACTCTGCCCCTCAGTTGGTGCAGCTGGGCGAGTCCGAAGCGCTCTGCGTTTTCTATGACCATGACCGTGGCGTTTTTCACGTTTATCCCGACTTCGACGACTACGGTCGACACGAGTATGTCTATTTCACCGCGTTCAAAAGACCGCATGATATCGTCTTTTTCCGCGGGCTTCATGGCTCCGTGCACGAGAGCGACCCTGCGCGTCGGGAAGCGCTTTGATACTTCTTTGAAAAGTTCTCCGGCGGATACTGCGTCTATCTTTTCAGAGTCTTCTATCAGAGGAGCGATGACATAGGCCTGCCTCCCCTGCGCGACCTGTTCTCCCACGAAATCGTAAACTCTGCTGCGCATATCGCGCGTGACAACGGTCGTAGAAACAGGCTTCCTGCCCTTCGGCATGGTCCTTATCTGAGATATGTCCAGATCGCCGTAAAGGATGACGGCGAGCGTCCTCGGTATAGGAGTAGCCGTCATGACAAGAATGTTCGCGTTCTTTCCCTTTGCGGAAAGTGTGCGCCTCTGCTCGACGCCGAACCTGTGCTGCTCGTCTGTGATGACAAGTCCGAGATTGGCGAATTTGACTGTTTCCTGAAGCACGGCGTGCGTCGCGATCAAAATATCTATGCTGCCGTCGGCGAGGCCCGCGGTTATCTTATCTTTTTCGGCGCGCTTCGTGGCACTTGTCAGCAGTGCGATATTTACGTCTTTTGCGGCAAAATCGGATGTGAACGTAGCGTAGTGCTGATCCGCCAAAAGTTCGGTCGGTGCCATAATGACGCTCTGATAGCCGCTCTCGGACGCCGAGTACATGG
>JBMNVD010000053.1:0-7608 GCA_050946615.1 Eubacterium sp. | reverse complement strand
ATAGGGGTATCGCCAAGCGGTAAGGCAACGGATTCTGATTCCGTCATTCGCAGGTTCGAATCCTGCTACCCTTGCCAACGAAAAAAGTCCGAACTTTCAAGTCCGGACTTTTTTTCTGTGTTTGATTGTTTTTGTTGCCGTTGTGCCGTCCATTCCCTGCATGGATATTTGATTTCCGCGGGGAAGGGCAGATCAGGAAAGGGTGCAGAGCGGCTTATCGGGCGCCGAAGTTTTGTTGTCTTTTCCGCCTTTGCCTTCGGAACCTTCTGCAAGCACTTCGTTCAGTATTGTCTCGAGATCTTCGCGGCATCCTCCGCATTTATCCCCAACCTTGCCTTTTTCGCAGAGTTCTTTAAGCGTTTTGACACCGCTTTCGCGTATGAACTTTTCTATCTCGCGGCGCTTCACGTGCCTGCACAGACAAACTTCGTACTCCGGATCATGAATATCATAGCTGTCCATTTTTACTCACATCCTTTCATACACGGCATATTGTTTTGTTTTGCCGGTTTTTATCATTATATACCAAAATGTGATGATAACAATGTGTCAGTCGATGAAATGTGTCGAAATGTGTCGCATTTGTGACGACCTTGTGTGGATTATTCATTGACTTATTGTGTGTGGCTTGATAAAATACTCATGTTTAATAAGTAATGTTTTTGATATTCAACAATTTTAGTAATGATTAGAAAATTCTAATGATTATTAGGCCATTGCTTATTACAGTCATTACTTTTTAGTGTGATCGCTTATCAAGGTAATTACGTGAGCGGAGCAAATCCCGATTCGCGTATTTATATTAAGAAAGAATTCCGCGGCGCAAATGCTTCGGAAACGCGTCTTCAATAGGGGAGGCGCGGGTACGGTAAATCAATGGTTCAAAATGGAGGAAACCGACATGAGAAAGAAAATCTTGAGTGTCGTCCTCGCTGTGTCCATGATCGCGGTCCTTGCTCTTACAGCATGCGGCAGCAGCAGCAACAGTGACAACAGCAGCGACACAACGGAAGCCAAGGGTCAGGTCATCATGGGAACCAGCACGGAAGCCAACGGCGACTGGGCGTACAGCGCATTCACATCCAGCCCGAACGCTACCGACCAGGACATCATCTTCCTTACCGATGACTGCACGACTGTCCAGACCAATGAGACCGGTGACTATGTCATCAACGACAGCGTGGTCGACAATTACGAGCGTACAGAGGATGAGGCTACCGGAAACGTGACCTATACTCTGACGATCAAAGAAGGTCTGAAGTTCAATAACGGCGAAGACATCAAAGCCGAGAACTTCATCGCTTGGCCTCTCTTCACCTTCAGCCCTGCAGGAGCAGAGATGGGTACTGTAACAGCCGACTACAACAAAACCCTCGGCGGCGACAAGTACAGAGCAGGTGAGACAAACGTTCTGGAAGGCATCCGTCTCCTCGACGATTACAAATTCTCTGTAACGATTCTGAAGACCGGATATGACGGACAGACTTATCAGCCTTATTACTATGATCTCGGATATGCTTCATTCCAGGCAGTGAACCTTCCTTATTGGTTCGGCGAAGGATGGCATGTAAAGGATGACGGCGAAGGCGCTTACATGGTAAACGACAACGGTACGGAATTTACCGCAGATAACATTCAGGATCAGGTAGCCGCAGCACAGTTTGCGACTTCCGACCGCGTTACCGCAGGCCCTTACAACCTCGTCAGCTTCGATAAATCGGCAAACGAGATCACTCTTGAAGTCAACCCTTACTACTGCGGAGACTTCCAGGGACAGAAACCTCAGGTAAAGAAGATCATCGTCGTAAGAGCTGAAGACGCTACAGTCCTCAACGACCTGCAGACCGGCCGTATCGAACTTTATTCCGGTATGGCAGACGGCGGACAGGTCAAAGAAGCTCTTGACCTCATCGAAAGCGGCACTATCAACAGTGACCACTGCGAATATGACCGCGCGGGATTCGGATACTTCTCATTCGCATGTGACTTAGGTCCTGCACAGTTCGTAGAATTCCGTCAGGCTATCGCGCACCTGCTCGACAGAGTAGAGTTCGCTAACACGTTCTGCCAGGGCTACGGCAGTGTTGTTCACGGACCTTACTGCACGGCTTTCTCGATGTATAAGAAGAGCGAGAAGTTCCTTTCAGAGAACCTCGACACTTATGACTATTCACCTGAAAAGGCTGTAGAACTCCTTAAAGAAGCGGGATTCACGCTCAACGCGGACGGCACGGATTACGTCGACGGAAGCGGACTCCTCCGTTATAAGGAAGTCACGGCTGAACAGGCTGCAAACTACGATCAGTTCAACGTAACACTCGCAGACGGAAGGATCCTCATGCCGGCAGTCCTCAACTGGGCTTCTTCTGATGGAAACTCCGTATCCGACCTTCTCTCCACGATGCTTGCAAACGGCAGCGCTACGAAAGAAGCAGGCGTTGAGATCAAACAGTCCACTATGACGTTCTCTGAACTCCTGAACTACATGTATCGTCAGGACGCGTACGGACTCGGCGGAGATTACTCCGTACCTACGTACAACATGTTCAACCTGGCAACAGGATGGAGCTCTGGTGTCTATGACTATTCGTACGAGTTCACGACAAACGAAGACTACATCGCACAGGGATACAACGCATATCACCTCTATGATGAGGAACTCGACCAGCTTTCGATGGATATGGTTTACGGCGTAGAGCCTGACGACGAGGATACATACCTCGACCTCTGGCAGAAATTCGTAGTTCGTTACAACGAACTCATTCCGACAGTTCCGCTTTACGCTAACGTCTATGTGACCGTATATCCTAAGACGCTTGAAAATTACAGCGAAGATTCGTTCTGGGGATTCTCCAGAGCCATTCTCTACGCGACTTACGTCGGAGAGTGATGAATCGTCCCTATAACTTTTAACAGTTTGGGATTGTTGGGCGTTTCGCCGGGCGACCGGCGAAACGCCGTTGCGCTTTATTATGTGTGTCCTTTCGGGATAAGATTATCGAAAGGACGCCGTTTTGTTTGAAGAGACAATTTTTATCGTACCAGACAAATTATTATCCGTTTTTTTATCAATTCGTAATTATTTGAACGGAGGCAGCGAGATATGCGAAAATATCTCCTGAAGCGTATCATATATCTCGTAATCGTATTCTTCGTAGTATCTGTACTGATGTACGCGATATATAACCTGATACCGAGCGATCCTGCTCTGGTTCAGATGGAACCGCTTCGAAAAACCCTAACGCCTGAAGAATTCACCCGGCAGTATAATGCTCTGCGCGACAAGATGGGTCTGAATGATCCGCTTCTCGTGCGCTATGCCAGATGGATGGGCTTGGCTAAAGACGTTGATGGAACATTCAACGGTATGCTGCAAGGCAACTTCGGATATTCCATCAGTTATAAAAGACCGGTCATCGAGATCATCGGTGCGCCTATGGTCAACACAATTTTCCTGAACTTATTTTCGACTATAATAACACTGGCTATTACGATACCACTGGGCATCTACTGCGCCGTACACGCGCGCAAGCCAATGGACAGCGCAATTCAGGCCTTCACTGTCGTCGGATATTCTCTTCCGACATACTTAGTCGGCATATTATTCATTTTCCTGTTCTCTGTCGTCCTCGGGATTTTCCCGTCAGGCGGTGCTAAAACTCCGGGTTCTACGTACACAGGGTTCAGGGATTTGCTGGATCGCTTTTACTATATGCTTTTGCCGATCCTCGTTCTCGTGTTCGTCGGCCTTGCCGGAATGACGAGGACAGTGCGCGCGGCCATGATGGATACTCTGACTCAGGACTATATCAAAACCGCACGCGCCAAAGGCCTTAAAGAAAAAGTGGTCATATACAAACACGCCTGGAGGAACGCCCTGCTGCCGGTATCGACATCGATAATGGGTTGGATCATTTCGGTCTTCACCGGAGGATCGATCGTAATCGAACAGACATTTTCTCTGAACGGTACGGGCAGACTGTACTGGTCTGCTCTCAACACCACGGACTATGAACTCGTTCTGGCGATGCAGATGTTCTACACTCTCGTCAGCCTCATCGGCGTGCTCCTGACCGATATCAGCTACACGCTCGTCGACCCTCGTGTCCGTATAGATAAGTAGGAAGGAGGAAAAAATGAGTAAAGAAAAGAAAACCTCCTCCGGCAAGAAAGAATTTTTCCTGTTCAGATGGATCAAACGCGCGTTCTTCCCGAACAAAGAACTCGATGTTTACGCAGAAGAAAAGATGCAGAGTCCTGCGAGGCTCGTCGCGCGCAATTTCTTCGAGAACAAGCTCGCGGTGACATCTTTGGTAATATTTATCATCATCGCGCTTTTCGTGTTCATCGCTCCTAATTTCGTTCATCTTGATCTGGGCGAGCAGGACAGCACGCTGATATATCTGCCGCCGGGATATGATATGCTCGATTATCCGAGCGAACTGGAGAGCGAAGGCGTCGAAGACCTCTCGGTAGGTCAGAACTACTCGATTGCCTGCGACAAAAACGGAAAGACTTATGTCTGGGGCGAGACCAAGATATCGAGAACTATAAACCTCAAAGATATTCCTGAAGAAGTCGCTGACGCAAAGATAGTGAAAGTCGCGGCCGGCTCAGATCACGCTGTGGCAGTCGATGAAGAGGGAACTGTTTACGTTTGGGGCAGCAGCACGCTGAAACAGCTCGATCTGCCTGACGAGATAAAGAGGAACAACAAAAATCATCAATTCAATATCGTGAAAGTCGCGGCCGGCGAACAGTACTCTGCGGTCGTTTCCGACGAAGGGAATCTGTATCTGTGGGGCAACGGAAACTTCGTAGATCTTTCTTACGATTACGAAGTGCTGGACGGACACGTAAAAGACGTGGCCCTTACGAGCGCCGGCTATGTAGTGCTTACAGATGAAGGCGCCGTCGTGAGCGGCAACTATAACCCTTCGACCGCGATAACCAAGGTACCTGACAGCGTTTCTTCCGGCATCGTACAGATAGCGGGCGGCTCAAAGAGCGTAGCAGCACTCAAGGAGGACGGTACTATCGTCTGCTGGGGAGCTGCAAAGAGCGGCGAGACCGTTGCACCGGATTTCGATAAGGAAGTCGTTTCCATCTCAGGAGGCCGTTATCATTACATGGCACTGCTGGCAGACGGAACGGTCAAATGCTGGGGCAGCGACCGCTATGGCCAGAGCACTATCCCTGAGGAAGTCCAGAACGCTACGATCGTTTCGGCTTACTCGGGCCACTTCCAGAACTATGTTGTCGACGAGAGCGGAAAGGTATACGCCTGGGGTCTTAAAGGATTCCTGTTCGGCACGGACGGACTCGGACGCGACGTGTTCGCCAGACTCGTAAACGGCGGCAAAATGACCATGACCATCGGCGCTCTTTCGGTCGTCATCATGGTCATCATCGGATTGATTTTAGGCGGGATCGCGGGATACTTCGGCGGACTAGCCGACATGATAATAATGCGTGTCGCCGAGGTCGTCCAGAGTATGCCTTTCATACCGTTCGCAATGATACTTTCCGCCGTGCTCGGAACGAGAGTTTCCATCGGGCAGCGCATGTACATAATCATGGTCATCCTCGGTATCCTTTCATGGCCGGGGCTCTGCCGACTTGTACGCGCTCAGATGCTCGCACAGCGCGAAATGGAATACGTCGTAGCCGCCAAGGCTCTCGGCGTCAAAGAAAACCGCATCATTTTCAGCCATATTATGCCTAATGTGCTTTCGGTATGCTTGGTATCGATCACATTGTCATTCGGTACTTCGATGCTTACAGAGTCAACGCTCTCGTATCTCGGATTCGGTGTTCCGCTTCCGACTCCTACGTGGGGCAATATGCTGACCGGAGCCAACAACAGCATCATCATCCAGAACTACTGGTGGAACTGGCTGTTTGTAGGTCTCATCTTCGGCATCACCTGCATCTGCATCAATCTTATCGGTGACGGTCTGCGCGACGCGCTCGACCCTAAGGCAAACGGACGTTAACGGAGGGACGACATGGAAGAAGCGATTCAAAACAAACAAGACAGCAAATTCCTGCTCGAAGTAAAGCATCTTCACACTTACTTCACGTCCCGCCGCGGCATTATCAAGGCCGTAAACGACACGTCGTACGCGGTGCGTCCGGGCGAAACGCTCGGTATCGTCGGAGAATCCGGCTCCGGAAAGAGTGTGTCTGCGATGAGCATCATCAGACTGCTCGACGGGAACGGATATATCGACAGCGGAGAAATATGGTTCAAGGGACGCGACCTGACGAAGATATCCATGAATGAGATGTACAACGTCAGAGGAAACGAGATTTCGGTAATATTCCAGGAACCTATGACGAGCCTCAACCCTGTATTCACGGTCGAAGATCAGGTGTCTGAGTCTTTCATGGTCCATCAGAACATGAGCAAGAAACAAGCGGCCGAGGAGACTGTGAAGATACTCGAGGATGTAAAGATCCCTAATGCCGCTATCGTCGCCAAGCAGTATCCGCATCAGCTTTCAGGCGGTATGCGCCAGCGTGTCATGATAGCCATGGCGCTCGCCTGCCGTCCGGAGCTTCTGATCGCAGACGAGCCTACGACAGCGCTTGACGTAACTATCCAGGCGCAGATACT
Source organism: Eubacterium sp. (assembly GCA_050946615.1). GTDB lineage: Bacteria > Bacillota > Clostridia > Peptostreptococcales > Anaerovoracaceae > Eubacterium_B. The sequence goes on along the minus strand of JBMNVD010000053.1, from coordinate 989 downwards.
GAGGCTTATGAATGATTTGAAGAAGGAACACAACACCAGTATCCTCTTTATCACTCACGACCTCGGAGTCATCAATGAAATGGCCGACTATGTCGCAGTCATGTACTGCGGGCAGGTAGTAGAGCAGGTACCTCGCAGGACGATATTCGACCCTGCGTCGGAATACTCGCATCCGTACACAGAAGGTCTGATGGCCTCCATACCGAGGCTCGATACTCCTGCAAATCAGAGACTTGAAGTAATACCGGGCTCGGTACCGCATCCGCTCGATCTTCCAAAAGGGTGCAAATTCGCCCCGAGATGCAAATACGCTACCGACAGGTGCCGCGAGGAAGAACCGGAAATGTTGAAGATTTCAGACGTACAGCAGATCCGCTGCTTCTACCCGAATAAGGAGGAACGCAGAAATGGAAGATAAAAAAGTACTTTTTAGGATAACAAATCTAAAGCAGTATTTTCCTCTCTCCAAAAAGGGAATGTACGTCAAGGCAAATGACGGAATAAGCATCGACATCTACGCGGGAGAGACCTTCGGTCTCGTAGGAGAGTCGGGATGCGGCAAATCGACATTCGGCCGCACTATTCTCGAACTCTATAAACAGACTGACGGACGTACAATGTACTACGGCAGGACGATAGAGGAACTCGCTCCTCAGTACGTGCGCGATACGATAAAGAATTTCCCGAAACTTCGTGAAAAACTCGTGAAACTGCGCGAAGACGAAGTACAGGCTGAAACTGCGTTCAAAAACGCAAAGCCTGAGGAACAGGGCGAGAAATACGACGATTTCCTGAAGGCCAAGCATGCTGCGGAGTCTGAATTCCAGAACCTCGTAAGCATATTCGGCGGTTTCTACACCGTAAAAGACACGCAGCCCGTGCAGGACGCGTATATGGCCGTCGAGACACTTTCCGTCGAGCTCAATAAGCTGATGATGGAAAAGAGGCTCGAGGACTCCGTGCTTGAAGATTACAAATATCTGAGCAGG
>JBMNVD010000052.1:0-8184 GCA_050946615.1 Eubacterium sp. | reverse complement strand
ACTACGATCGGCTTGCCGTATTTTTCGAAGGACGTATTCTTATTTTTCATTCTTTTTCTTACCTCCTCCATAAGCCAGCTTGATGCAGAGCATGTCGATCAGAGGCGTGAGAATGTTCATAAGGAGGATCGAGAAGGAAACTCCTTCAGGATATCCCGCCCAGAGTCTGATGATCATAGTGAAAGCACCGCATCCGAACCCCATGATGACTTTGCCGAGAGGCATTACAGGGGACGTGACGTAGTCGGTCGCCATGAAAAACGCTCCGAGCATCACACCGCCGCAGAGAACATGGTAAAGAGCCATATAGAACGGATTCACGTCACAGCCCTTGACCGCGTAATAAATAAGAGCGAATACGTAGACTGTCGCAATGAAAGCAACAGGCGTTGCAGGTGAGATGATCTTCTTTGCGATGAGGATCACTCCGCCGATCAAAATCGCCAAAGCGCATACTTCGCCGAGCGCTCCGCCGGATCTTCCGAGGAACATGTCGAGCAGCGAAGGAAGAGAACCGTCAGAGAATTTGCTTGCAAGTTCGTCAGCCGGTGTTTCTTTCAGGATGCTGAGCGGAGTTGCTCCGGTCACGACATCCGCTGTCCTCTTAGAAGCGATGACAGGCCATGTCGTCATCCTCGTCGTGAACGAGAGGAGGAGGACTATTCTGGCTACGATCGCCGGGTTTGCGAAGTTATGTCCGATACCGCCGAACAGCGCTTTAACTATGATAATAGCGACAAAGCATCCGAGGATGGCTTCCCAGATAGGGAAATTGCTCGGAAGGTTGAAAGCGATAAGCGTTCCGGTCACGGCTGCGCTCAAGTCTCTCCAGTTTTCCTGCTGGTGCATCGCTTTCTGATATGCCCACTCGAAGAATATCGATGCCGCGACGCAGACGACCGTGAGAAGAAGGACTCTCGGCCCGAAGATGATGGTGCTTGCGATAAGCGCAGGTACGAGTGCGATCAGGACCCACATCATCGTCTTTCTGGTGTCCAGCTTCGTAACTATGTGAGGCGAGGACGCCACCATTAATGTATCGTAGTATTGATCTTCCATTATTTAATTCCAGCCCCCTTTACAAGACCTTTGCCCATCTTATTGTAGAAGCAAAGCGGTCTTCTTGCAGGGCATACATACGAGCAGCTGCCGCATTCCATGCACTGCATGACCTGCAGGTCTGACAGTTTCTGTGCGTCTCCCGCCAGATAAGCATCCGCGAAAGCCGTCGGCAGAAGTCCGAACGGGCATGCCATGTGGCATCTGCCGCAGTTGATGCACGGCGTCTCGGTCGGAATCTCAGCCTGCGTTTTGGTGAAGGCGAGTATAGCGTTGTTCGCTTTGATAACAGGCATGCGGTCAGTAGGGATAGATCTGCCCATCATAGGTCCGCCCATGATGATCTCTCTCGGTTCCTCTTTATATCCGCCGCAGTATTTGATGATTTCGTGGATCGGTGTCCCGATAGGAACGCGCACGTTCTTAGGTGTCGCAACCGCGTCGCCGTCTACGGTAAGCCTTCTGTCTACGAGAGGAATGCCCGTGCGGAAGTATTTGCCGACTACCGAGACCGAAGTGACGTTCGAAAGGATGACTCCCATGTCCGCAGGAAGTACGCCCGCCGCCATGGATCTTCCGGTCACTTCATAAACGAGGACTCTCTCAGCGCCCTTAGGATATCTGGACTGGAGAGTGAACGTGTGCAGGTTGGTGAGGCCCTGCTTCTTGAATTCTTCGTCGAAGAGCGCGATCGCATCAGGTTTGTTCGCTTCGATGGCGATATAACCCTCGTCGAGTTCGTCGTACTTCATTATCAGCTTCATTCCCTCGATGATGTCCTGAGTGTCCTCAAGCATCGCGCGATGGTCGGAAGTGATGTAAGGTTCGCACTCTGCGCCGTTTACGATGAGAGTATGAACTTCTGACAGATTCTTAGGCTGGTACTTTACATACGTCGGGAACGACGCACCGCCCATACCTACGCAGCCGCTGTCTCTGACTGCTTTGCAGAAACCTTCGAGATCATTTACCTCAGGTTTCTTCAGACCTTCCCATAATTCCTGTTTCTTATCAGTTTCGATGACGACGAGCGTCTCCATGCCGCCCATGGCTCCGCGCTGCTGCTCAATGGCAGTTACAGTGCCGGAAACGCTGGAGTGGATCGGAGCGCTGATGAACGCATCCACATCGCCGATGAGCTGACCGACTTTGACCGTGTCTCCCTTCTTGACAAGAGGCTGGCACGGTTTGCCGATATGCTGCGACATCGGGATCTTTACGACGTCAGGAATAGGAATCGCTTCAGTTGCACATCCGGCAGTATTCTTAAAATGACCGGCATCGATACTGCGCAGATGTTTGCCCTTTGAAACCATATCTGAAACCTTCCTTTCTAAAGAATAACAAATCATACGCAACTATTATACATCACTGTATACATAAAATCATCACGATTTTTATTCTCAGCGCTCAAAAATTCGTTTTTTTCCGTGAGTTGCTTTCGGTTCACCGCCAGCAAAAATGCGGCCTGAGCGGATCCCGCCCATAAAAAAAGCCCGCGTCTCACATAAGAGCCGCGGGCCGAACACACAGAATTATCCTATACATTGCACTCATGCACTGCCGAGCACTGCACATAAGCGCTACAGATATATCTCGCCTTCCGACAGGATAGAGGCTTTGCCGCCGACCTTTACTTTTACGCCGCCTTCCTCCTCGGTAAGTTCGGTATCTATCAAAGATCTGCGCTTCATCTTCTCGCCCTGCACGACGGTGTTGACAACGCCCGGTTTGACGAGGCCTCTCTCATAAAGATAGAAGGTAAGAGCGCCGTTGGATGTTCCGGTCGCCGCTTCTTCGTCGATGTCATAGAGCGGAGCAAAATTGCGGGCGTGTATCATGCCGTCAGCCGAATTTATCGTAAAAGCGTGTACTCCCACGACATCGTATTTGCGCGAGAGTTCCGTCAGAGCCGGAAAATCAGGGGCGATGTCGTTGAGAGCCTGCTCATCTTTCACAGGCATCATGATATCAGTCAGTCCCGTAGAAACCATCTCCGGCACGAGATAAAGAGCCGTATCCTTTTCCGTCCCGAAAAGCGTTCCCTTTTCCACGACGCCCTGACCGTCGGATTTTATTCCCATGACTCCGTATAGCTCGTCGATCTTGTCTTTGTCCTCGATTTTACCGAAAGTCTTAGGACTTGCCATATCCATGAGGATGCCGTCCTGTTCCGGCTTGATGCCGATGGTCCCGGCAAGCGTCTCAGCCGTGACTTTATCGCCCGGCTTGATTTTCCCGTTCTTCATCAAAACATAGAAAGAGCCCACTGTCGCGTGGCCGCAGAGATCGACTTCCGCCGCCGGCGTGAAATAGCGCAGTTTATACTCGCCGTTTCCCTTATCCTGCACAAACGCTGTTTCAGAATAGCGCAGTTCCGCCGCCGTCAGGCGCATGGTCTCATCGTCCGGGAAGTCCTTTCCGTCAGGTATCATCACAACACCGGCAGGATTCCCTCCGAAAACGCGGTCGGTAAAAACGTCTACGATGCTGAATTTCATAACAAAAGCACCTCCTGTTACTATTCTACTCTTCTCCGCAGATGACATATCCGTCTTTTGATATACCTATTACCTTTTTACCCTGATTCCTGAGATCCGCGGCATAACCGAGTTTTTCGGCCGTCATGACTTCGCCCGGAACTATTATCGGGATACCCGGCGGATATGGAACTACCGAGAAAGCCGAAATGAGGCCGGCAGCCTCGGAATAGTGTACCTTGCGTCTGTGGCGAGGTATCGCCGTGATTTCCGGGTGGCTGTACATCGACTCGTTTATGAACTCCTGAACGTCAGTCTCCGGCCGTTCGTGAGCAGGCCCGCATTCCTCCGCTATCTCCTTCAGGGCTTCAAGCAGCCTTTCGTAATCGCGCCTCACGTTGCCGATGCCCGTCATGCCCATAGCGATATCGCCGCATGAAAGTTCCAGATATACGCCTTTGTCGGCCAGCCTGTTGTACAGTTCGTCACCGTCCATATCGTAAGCGCTCATGTCGAGGTTCAGTTTCGTTTCGTCGAGCATCTCGTGGTCCATGACATCCAGGGCCGGGACTTCCTCCTTTGCCTTTTCCCTGAACCAGTCGAGGTTGTCCCTCCAGCGCAGAGAAAGTTCTTTGCCGCGCTTCTCCACTATCTTCGCGTTCAGGTCGACCGACTGCATCAAAATATACGAAGGGCTCGTCGTCTGTATCATCCTGAGGTTGTCCGCCATAATAGCCGTGTCCACGCGGTCCGAGCAAATGAGCGCCAAAGCCGTCTGCGTGAACGAAGCCATCGTCTTGTGGATGCTGGTTATGACGATATCGGCGCCCTGACTTTCGGCGTCGAGCCTCTTATGCGGTATCCCCTCCGCCTCGAAAGCGCGCCGCATCATCGAAAGATGCGCTCCGTGCGCCTCATCCACGATCAAGATCTTTCCGCGGCTGTGGACTTCCTCCGCGATCGCCCTTATATCGCTGCAGATACCGTAATAGTTCGGACTGGTGATGAGCACGGCAGAAGCGTCCGGATTTTCGTCAAGGCTCTCCGCGACATCCGCGGGTTCTATCGGACCTCCGATGCCGTAGCCCGGGAGCATACCCGTATTAATGTAAGCGGGCTTTGCGTCGGCCAATATCAGGCCGTTGCTCGCTGAATTGTGGCAGTTAGCCGCGAGGAGCAGTTTTGTTCCCGGTGGCGCACAAGTCAAAATAGAAGCGACTACGCCACTGCTGCTGCCTCCGACCAGAATGAACGCCTCCTTTGCATCGTAGAGCGTTTTGTAACTGTCCATGGTAGCGCGTATGACGCCTTCTGCCTGGAACAGGTTATCCGCGCCGCGCGTCTCCGTGATATCGGTCTCAACGAGATGCCTGATCTCGTCCTCATAACCCGATTCGATGAAGATCTCCGCTCCCTTATGCCCCGGCATATGGAACGATACGTTGTCTTTTGCCGAAAAATCCTTTAAAAATCCCGAAAGAGTGGTCCTCGCCATGCGATGCTTCTCCTTTTGCCTAAAACAGCGGCGCCAAAAGTCTGAGCATGGCGTCGAGCATATATCCGAAAATATTAGTCATGCGCGGTTTGAGCTGTACTTCCTTTGAAATGTCAAACATGCGCGTGCAGTCTTCCTCCAAGTCTCTGAGAGCGCTGCACCCGACCATCAGAGTACCCGATTCGAAATTGAGATACAAACTCCTGTAATCGAGATTGATGGTCCCGACTACGCCGATCCTGTCGTCCGACACAAAACTTTTGGCGTGGACAAAACCCGGAGTGTACTCATATATCCTGACACCCGCTTCGAGCAGCGGCCTATAATACGAGCGCGAAAGGCGATAAGTCAGTTTTTTGTCCGGGATCCCGGGGATCGTTATCCTGACATCTACGCCGCGCTTTGCCGCCAGTTGAAGAGCGTTGATCATCTCGCCGTCAGGGATGAGATACGGCGTTACGATATACACGTAATCTTCCGCCTCGTTCAACAGTTCCAGATAAACGTTTTCGCTGAGATTCTCGTAATCGAGCGGCGAGTCTGCGAACGGCTGCACTATGCCTTCTCCCTCGAACCTCCCCGGGTGATGGACGTGCGGACGGTAAGGAGAATAGTCTTCCTCTGTCGGCCTGAAGGCGTTCCACATGTTGAGGAACATGACCGTGAAATTCCAGACTGCCTCGCCTTCGACGCGGACGCCCGAATCTTTCCAGTGGCCGAACCGCTCTTGGCGGTTGATATACTCATCGGCGATATTGTAGCCGCCGGAATGCGCGATATACCCGTCGACCACGGTTATCTTTCTGTGGTCCCTGTTGTTGTAGACGAGAGAGACGATAGGTCTCAAAGGATTGAAAACGATGACTTTGATGCCCTCTTTTTCGAGGTTGCGCGCGAACGTGACAGGCACTCTGTTCAAAGACCCGACATCGTCGTAGATCAATCTGACCTCCACGCCGGCAGCCGCTTTTTTCTTGAGTATGTCATGGATGCGGCTCCACATGTATCCGCTTCCGATGATGAAATATTCCATGAAAATATAGTGCTCTGCCTTTTTAAGATCCGCGATAAGGTCCTCAAAAACTTCATCCGCCGGGCTGTAGTATTTGACTTTCGTATCAGTCCACGCAGGATACGGGCCGCAGTCCGCGATGTACTTCAAAGTCTGTTCGAGCCTGCCGTTGTTGACTTCATCGAGGCTGTACTCCTGTTTCAGATCGTCGCGGTGCTTTTTCTCGACTGGATTGATTTTGACTCTCAGACGCTTAGAAGGCTTTTTTTCGCCAAAAAAGAAATACGTGAGACCGCCGACAATAGGGATGAGGCATATCAAAACCACCCATCCGACTTTATATCCCGTGCCCTTCTCCCGTATCTCCACGAACAAAATCATACAGAATGAAAAGATGCGGAACAGATATGTCAGCAGTTCGGTGTAATGAGCGAGTTTTGTGGCTTCGAAGGCTAACCACAAAAATTGGATGACGATTATGATTACCATTATCGTCGCCCTGTTGAAGATCATATGGAGAATGTTCTTAATAATCTTCATATCGTGGAAGTTTCCGAAAAATCAACAGCCGCGACGGGACCGAAACAAAAGTTCCCGCCGCGGCATACTACGCATAGATAATTGAATTATTCAGCCGGGATAACGTCGGTGTCCATGTACTTTCTCAGCACTTCAGGGACAACGACACTTCCGTCGGCCTGCTGGTAGTTCTCGAGGATCGCTGCGACAGTTCTGCCGACGGCGAGGCCCGAACCATTCAGAGTGTGGACGAATTCCGGCTTTCCGCCCTCTGCCGGACGGAACCTGATGTTTGCTCTGCGAGCCTGGAAATCTGTGCAGTTGGAGCACGAAGATATCTCCACATATCTTCCGTAACTCGGCATCCACACTTCGATGTCGTATGTCATAGCCGACGAGAATCCGAGATCTCCCGAGCAGAGCCGCACGACTCTGTACGGCAGTTTGAGCCGCTTGAGGACTTCTTCCGCATCCGCGGTGAGCGCCTCGAGTTCATCAAAAGAATTCTCCGGTTTGCAGTATTTGACGAGTTCTACTTTGTTGAACTGATGTACCCTGATGATACCGCGCGTGTCGCGTCCTGCCGAGCCGGATTCGGCCCTGAAGCACGGCGTGTAAGCCGTTACGTGTACAGGGAGTTCGGACTCGTCCAATATCTCGTCGTCGCGCATATTCGTGAGAGGCACTTCTGCCGTCGGGATAAGGAAGAAATCTTTCTGCGGAACGTAGAACATGTCTTCCTCGAATTTAGGGAGCTGGCCTGTGCCGGTCATCGTCTTTCTGTTGGCCATGAACGGAGGGAGGATCTCCTTATAGTCCTGTTCGAGGGTGTGCAGATCGAGCATGAAGTTGATGCAGGAGCGCTCGAGTCTTGCGCCGAGCCCTTTATATACGACAAATCTCGTCCCCGCGAGTTTTACGGCGCGTTCAAAATCCAAGATGTCCAGATCCGTGCCGATATCCCAGTGCGCCTTAGGCTCAAAATCGAACTTCGTAGGCTCCATGAACTTTCTGACTTCGAGGTTCTCGCTGTCGTCAGCGCCGAACGGAACGAGTTTATACGGAAGGTTAGGGATGTCGAGCATCGCGCTCTTGAGGTTCGATTCTATCTCGTCGAGCGAGGCGGAAAGTTCCTTGATCTCCGAGGAGAGTTCTTTCATCTCCGCCATGACAGCGGTCGTGTCCTCTCCCGCCTTTTTCATCTTCGGGATCTCGCGTGAAACGGTGTTTTGGCGGTTCCTCTTCTCCTCGACCTCGGCTAAGAGTTTCCTCCTTCTCTCGTCGAGTTCCTTGACCTGAGGAAGGCCGTAATCGCCTTTTCCCCTGAATTCGACGCGCTCCTTCACGCCTTCGTAATCTTCTCTGATCTTTTTGATGTCCAGCATTTCCTTCTCCCTCCAACCTGTGATTTACATTATATTTTTCTTATATTTCGCGTAGAGATCCGTGAGTTCCGAGATCTTTTCCTTAACGACTACCTGCAGTTCGGAAGCGCGGCTGTAATCGCCCTGGTCGAGGGCTTCTTTGATCTGCATCAGCAGGCTCTTGCGCCTGAGCGTCTCTTTCCCGATTTCGCGGCGGAGTTTCTCTATCTCGTTCCAGAGTCTCGTGTCGTAGTC
>JBMNVD010000051.1:0-8943 GCA_050946615.1 Eubacterium sp. | reverse complement strand
CGAAGCCGACAGTTACGTTTACGCTCTACGAGGGCGAGGGAACGACAGGCACTTTACTCGGCACACAGACGCTCGCCAGCGATGACACGGTGACGTTCAGCAGCATCGACACCACCACGGTCAAAAAGTTCACGCTCGTGGAGAACATCAGCGGCACAGTGGAAGGCTATACGTTCGCTCCTGCCGACAACACGACGTTAGATCTCACGAATACCGCGAACGGAGCGACTTACGATGCGAATATCGATAACACCGTGACAGAAACGGAAGAAGAAGACACCGCTATAAGCGTAAAGGTCAACAAGACTTGGAAACTCACCTCAGGCGGCACATACGACGGTACGAAACCGACAGTGACTTTCACGCTCTACGGCGGAGAGGGAACGACCGGAACGAATTACGGGACCGTCACGCTCGGAGATGACGACACCGCCGTCTTTGATAACATCGACGCCTCCGACGAGGAAAAGTTCACGCTCGTCGAGAACATCAGCGGCACAGTCTCCGGATACACGTTCACTCCTTGCGACAACATTGTTATTGACATGAGTGATATTTCCGAAGATAATGAACTTGTTGCCGAAGCGGTAAACGAAGTGTCCGCTGAAAAGGTCAAAAAAACCGATGCACCTGACACGGGCGACAGATCGGACATGGGACTCTATCTTGTCGTACTGGCAGTGGGAGCCGCGGCAGCGGTTTCACTCAGGAAATACGCGGCAAAATAAGCTGAAATAGCTGAAATAGCAGTTTGATAATCAAAATACAGACCTTCCGCGCAGGCAGTTCCGCCGGGAGGTCTGTTTTGCTGAAAAGAAAAGATGAGGCCAGCAAATGAAACGGATCATGCTGCTCGGAACGGGCGGTACAATAGCGTCAAAACCGGAATCCACCGGATTGGAACCTGAACTTTCGGTCGAAGAACTTATGCAGTTCGTCCCGGGATCGTCCGACTTCTGCACCGTGACCGGCAAGCAGATATTGAATCTGGACAGCACGAATCTCGGCCCCGCCGGGTGGCAGACCATTGCGGGCGCTATCCGTGATAATTACGATGCATTCGACGGTTTTGTCGTCGCCCACGGAACAGATACTCTGGCGTATACGGCAGCCGCTTTGTCGTATCTGATACAGCGCTCGCCAAAGCCGATCGTTTTGACAGGCGCTCAGAAGCCGATAGACGAGAGCAGCACCGACGCGCGCGACAATCTCTATAACAGCCTGTTTTATGCCTCTTGCGGCGAAGCCTCTGACGTTTCGGTCGTGTTCAACGGCAAAGTCATCGCCGGCACTCGCGCCAAAAAGACCCGCAGCAAGAGTTACGACGCTTTTTCCAGCATCAATTTCCCTGAGCTGGAAGTGATACGCGACGGCAGAGTCATCAGATTTGTCGGCAGGGATTCCGACAATTACTGTGCGGACAGGAGCAGAGGCCCTGTCTTTTACGACAAACTGGACACTTCGGTTTCGCTGCTGAAACTCATCCCTTCCATGAACGGAGATGTGCTGCGCGCCGTAGCGAACTTGAGCGACGCCGTCATCATAGAATCATTTGGCGTAGGCGGGATACCGGAAGACCCGGAACGCGGTTTCGGAAAAGCGATAGCGGAATGCATCGCCGCCGGAAAAACTATCGCCGTCGCCACGCAGGTCGCCGAGGAAGGAAGCAATATGCAGGCGTATCGCGTCGGAAATAAGGTGAAAAACGAGTTTGAACTGATAGAGACGTACGACATGACGCTTGAGGCGGCAGCCGCCAAACTCATGTGGATACTCGGCCAAACAAAAGATCCGGCGAAGATCAGAGAGATGTTCTACCGGACCGTTAATTTCGATATTTTATACAGGTGAGTTCGCGCCGGTTCCTTTCTTTGCCTGCATTGAAAGGAACAAAAAATCCATACAAATTTGGAATGCCATTCCGATTTTGTATGGATCATATATCCGGCTTAATTGCCGGCTGCGGCTCTGCAGATTTTATCGAGGGACGAATATCGTTCTATTCACCGTTATCATCCTCATATTTATTTACGAAGTCAGTCCAGAGATGCGGCTCCTGTTCGGGGAGACCGTATTTTTCTTTGCCCAGAGCGATGCTCTTCATGAGGAAAGTCATGTTTCTCGCCAAAGTGCGCATGGTCTGCAGGCCTTCGGCGTCTTGCTCCGCTTCACCTTCGTCGGCTCCGTGGAGGTTGTTCCAGTACTGGCTCGAGGCGATAGGCATCCCGCTGTATCCGAAGAATTTGTTGAGTTCGTCGTACGCCGCGGTGACTCCGCTCCTGCGCGCGACGGCGACCGAAGCGCCGACTTTCATCCTCTTGTCGAACAGAGTGCTGTAAAAGAGTCTCTGCATGAGGGCTTCTGCTGTGGCGTTCGCGGCGGCAAAATACACCGGCGAGGCGATTATCAGGCCGTCGGCTTCCTCGAATTTAGGGGCGAGTTCGTTCACCGCGTCGTCAAAGACGCACTTCCCGGTTTCTTTGCATCTGTCGCATGCCACGCAGCCGCGGATGACTGACCCGAGCACCTGGTATACTTCCGTTTCGACTCCTTCGCTTTTGAATGTCTTTACGAGCTCGTCCACCGCTATCGAGGTGTTCCCGCCTCTGCGAGGGCTGCCGTTGATGATAAGGACTTTCAGTGTCTTCATTTTTTATCCCTCCGTTTTCGTCTCCATACGCTTGTATCTGTCTCTGTTTTCCGCTACCTTGGCGTCGCCTAAGCGGATAAATATTTCCTTCGCCCAGTCTTCTGCCGCGCGAGTCCTTCTTTCAAAGCCTTTAGAAGCCGCTTCGAAAATGTTTTGTTCGAGCGATGTTCCAATCCCGCCCGCTTCGATGTTTTCGGGTTTTGTTTCGATGTTCTCACGCTCTGTTTCAATGTTTTCATGCTCTATTTCGATGTTCTCGAGTTCTGTTTCAAGGTCTCTGTCGAGTTCCCGTTCCAGAGCGGCGACCGAAGCGTATATCTCCTCGTGAGTGCCCGCGTAGTCGAAATCCGACAGATATCTTAATGACCGCATGAGCCAGAAATATTTTTCGGGCTTCATCCTGAAATCGTCTGCGGATGGTGCGTAATGCGTCGCTTCGGCCTCGTCTGTATCGCGCCACTGATATGTCTGCGGGACTCCGGTGACGCAGAGGCGGTATGGGACGTACGGGCTGACGCACGGGGTCTCTGAAGCGCGCCATATCTTGGTATCAGATGATTTCTCGCCGAATTCGACGATGCTGCTTTCGATAGTGGTAGGGCAGCAGACGGAGCGATGGTCTTCCGACGTGTGCGGGTTGAATTTTCCGCCTTCTGACGTATCAAAACGCGTCCCTTCGTAGTGAGTGCGCAGGAGCGCCTTCACGTCGCTCACAGAATATTTCTTTGGAGCCTTTATCGAGAAGACGCGCAGTTTTTCCGGCTCTTTGCCGGTAATAACGGTCCAGCCGCCTTTTTCGCGGAAAGCGCTGGACTCCGATGAATCGGGTGCCTGATATGATGCTGCAAAGTCGAAATCGTCGAATACGCCGGGCTTGGCCGGCTCATACCAGCCGTTCTGTTCGGCAAAAGAAGCCAGATCGCTTGAGAAATACCAGTTCTTATGCTCCGTGTCTGACCAGTCTACCTCGTGTATCGTGAACCAGTTAGGCATGTAATATATCTCGTCGTCGCCTATCCTGCGGCATACGTATCTGTGACCGGTAGGGACCTGAAGCGACCATACTTCTCGGGCGTCGGCTATTTCGTATGTGCGGGAACTCATATAGCCGTATTTTTCGATGAGCGATGCCGCGATAATGACACCTTCGCGCGCCGTGTGCGCTCGCTGGGCGACGATGACCCTGAGGCCGCTGCCGATGCCGCACGTTTCCTTTTCATTCGGTGCACATTTCGAAGGCTCACAGGAATTGCTGACTATCGCCACGCCGCATTCGTTGATGTACGAATCGCCGAAAAATACGTTCTCGCGTGTAGTGCGCGCCTCGGACCATACGTATGAAAGCGTTTCGCGGACTTGCGGTATCACGGCGGGCCCGTCGCCAAACACTATCGTTTCCCCGGCATCGTGCGTCCTCCGCGGCACGAAATGAAGCTGAACGACTGATCTTGAATCGTCTTCGTTATGCCCGAGTATCACTTTGCCGGATGCCGAGGCATTTTTGCCGACTGCGACAGTGGTGCAGTTGTCGTTTTCGACCATTTGCAGATCCTCCCGAATATTCCGCCGAAAAAGTTTCGGCTCATCTTGTTGAAATACGCTGGATATCACTGTCATTGTAGCACAGAAAAGAACGCTGCACTTTAAAAACATCGGCAGCGGAATATTACTTACACATCTCAAGCGTCACGATACTATCGTGCAGCGGCATCACTTTCACGTCGCACTCGCTTCAAGAGTATCAGGCTGTGGAGATGCTTAAGGTATATTTTAGGCTGGTGGGGTATAGTTTCACCAGGATCGAAAAGAGATCAAATACAGCAGACAACGAAGGAGAAGATCAAAATGGATAAACCTCGGAACAAAGGAAATATAAAGAAATTCATTACGCTTGTCCTGACCGCAGCTTTAGCACTGATGCTTCTTGCAGGCTGCAGCTCCGCCTCAGGATCCGAAAGCACCAGCAGCAGTACGACTGACACGTCAAGTCAAACGGAGACTTCAAGCAGTTCGACTTCGGCAGAGACGACTTCATCGGACGCATCTGACGAGGCCGGCGGGGATTCTCTCTATACAGAGAGAGATCTGACTCAGGAGCCGGATATTTCTTCCGCCGAAACGATAACCGTCTCTGACGGTCAGGATGTTACTATCAGCACCGAAGGCACTTATGTCATCACCGGAACGGCGTCAAACGCGACGATAATCGTCGACGCACCGGATGACGCGAAAGTGCAGCTCGTTCTGGACGGTGTATCGATAACAAACGACGACTTCCCGTGCATCTACGTCAAGGAATGCGATAAATGCTTTGTGACGACTACCGACAGCGAGAACACGCTCAAAGTCACGGGAGAATTCACGGCAGACGGCGACACGAACACGGACGCGGCTATCTATTCAAAGTCTGACCTCGTATTGAACGGAGTCGGCACGCTGACGGTCAGTTCGACGGACAACGGCATCGTCTCCAAAGACGGGCTCAAGGCGACCGGCGGAACATACGTCATCACCAGTGAAAGCGACGCTTTGGACGCCAACGATTACATCTACATCTGCGACGGCAGTTTCACGATCGATTCCGGCAAAGACGGACTGCACAGCGAATATGACGAGGACAACACCGTAGGAGAGATCAATATCTCCGGCGGTACGTTCAATATCACTGCATCGGACGACGGCATCCAGGCGACCACCACTCTGGTCATCGACGGAGGAACGTTCGACATCACCGCGGCAGAAGGACTTGAAGCGACGCAGATAACAATAAACGGCGGCGACATCACGATATCGGCATCGGACGACGGCATCAACGCGTCACAGAAGAGCACCGCTCTTTCCGACATCTTCATCACGGTCAACGGCGGCACGATAGACGTAACTATGGGCTCGGGAGACACCGACGGATTCGACTCCAACGGCTCTATCTACATCTACGGCGGTACGGTCAGCGTCACTGCCAACTCGACATTCGACTATATCAATGAAGGCGTGCTCAGCGGCGGCACGGTCTACGTCAACGGCCAGCAGTACACCGGCAGTTCGCTTCCCAATCAGATGATGGGCGGAGGCGGCGGTGCCATGGGCGGCCAGCAGGGCGGCGGAATGGGCAGCCAGCCTGGTGGCGGCCCGGGAGGAGGATTCTAAAATATCTTTAACCTGTAAAAACAAAATAAAAAATATTATTTATGGCTTGACAACAAAAAATCGCGAGGATATAATCTCCATAAACCGTTGAAGAAGAGTGAGTAAGTTCCGGGATATTCCGGGAGCGAGCCGCGGACGGTGAGAGCGCGGCGGATAAGACGGGACCGAATGGACTTCCGAGGGTGATCAGAAAGAGGGACCCGCAAGCGGATAAGATCTGCAGCAGGGCTTGTGGGCACGGCCGGCAGATGGCTTTCCTCCTGTATGTGAGACGGAGCAGGCTCTCCGTTATCAAAGGCCGGCATATTATAACGTATGCGACGAGAGGACACGTATAGTGTCAAGCCGGGTGGCACCGCAGGATAATAACGATCCTGTCCCAGCAGCATGGGACAGGATCTTTTGTTTTTCCGGAAAAGGTCAGGTCCGGCGCTCGCCGAAAAAGGAGGAAAAGAAAAAATGAAAAAGAGATTGATCGCGATTTTGCTTGCAGCGGTTACTGCGTTCTCGCTCTGCGCGTGCGGAGATTCGGGAAGCACCGGGACGGACAGCAGTACGAGTTCGAGCGACAGCGGGGACGAGGAGACGACTTACACCATCGGGCTGTGCAACTACGTAGATGATGCGTCGCTAAACCAGATCGCGGAGAATATTCAGGACAGGCTCGACGAGATAGAGACTGAAAAAGGCGTGACGTTCAATGTCGAATACGATAACTGCAACGCCGACGAGAATGTTTTGTCGCAGATAATAACAAACTTCCAAGCCGACGGAGCGGATCTGATGATAGGTATCGCCACACCTGTCGCCATCGCGATGCAGACAGCGACAGAAGAGAGCGGAACGCCCGTTGTCTTTGCCGCAGTCTCGGATCCGGTCGGATCGGGAGTCGTAGAATCGCTGGATTCGCCGGGATATAACCTGACGGGGACTTCCGACAGAACAGACACAGAGACGATATTCAAGATAATGTTCGCGGTCGATCCGGATCTGAATAAAGTCGGCCTGCTCTACGACCTCGGTCAGGATTCGTCTACCGCGGCAATTCAGGAGGCAAAAGACATACTCGACGCAAAGGGCATCGAATACGTCGAGCGCACCGGGACGACTGACGCTGAGATGGTGCTCGCCGCTCAGGCGCTTGTGGCAGACGGCGTTCAGGCAGTCTTTACGCCTGCCGACAATACTGTCATGAAGTCTGAACAGTCTATCTGCGGCATATTCTCTGACGCCGGCATCAAACACTACGGCGGAGCCGACTCGTTCGCGCTCTGGGGCGCTTTCCTGGGCTTTGGCGTCGATTACGCACAACTCGGAAGAGAGACGGCCGACATGGCTGCGGACATCCTTTTGAACGGCAAAGATCCTAAAGATGTTCCGGTCGAGACTTTTGACGACGGAATCGCGACTGTCAACACCGATGTCTGCGATAAACTCGGCATTTCGTTCGACGACGTTAAGGCCGCTATTTCCGAATACTGCAACGAAGTTAATGAAATCACTACGGGCGAAAGCTTCGAGTAATCTGAGAGAAAACATTGCCGGCGAAGGTTTCGAGTAAAGTGATAGAAATCACGACCGGGGAAAGTTTTGAGTAAAGTGAAATCTCGAATGGGAAAAGTTTCGAGCAATTCGAGTAAAGTGAAGTTTTCGGAGGAAACATGGGCGGCGGACAATTTTTAGGCATCGCGGAAACCGCGACGGAACTGGGGCTCATAGGGTCGCTCACCGTTTTGGCGCTCTTCCTGAGCTATACTATGCTGAACGTCTGCGATCTTTCCACTGACGGGTGTTTTACCCTCGGAGCGTGCACGGCGGCTGTCGTCGTGCTCTCCGGGCATCCGTATCTGGCGATATTGGCGGCGATGGCTGTCGGAATGATATCCGGTTTCGTCACGGCTTTTCTGCAGACAAAAATGGGCATCGACAGCCTGCTGGCCGGGATCATCGTGAACACGGGGCTGTATTCCATCAACATAGCCATTATGGGCGGCGGAGCGCTCCTGAACATGAACAAAACAAAAACCGTGTTTTCGGACATGGCTGACCTGCTCAAAGGAACGCCGCTTGAACGCGCAAGCAAGATAATCGTGGCTCTTATAGCCGTGGCTCTGGTCGTCGTCTTCCAGTCGTTCTTTCTCAAGACGCGGCTGGGACTTGCGATAAGGGCGACGGGCGATAATCCTTCGATGGTGCGTTCTTCCTCCGTGAACACGGCGGTAATGACTACTGTCGGGCTGGTGATATCGGGGTCGTTCACGGCGCTCTCCGGATGCCTGCTCGCACAGTATCAGAAGTCCGTCAACATAGATATAGGCTCGGGTATGGTGACGGTGGCGCTGGCTTCGCTGCTCATCGGGCGCGCTTTCGTGCCCCGCGGCAGGATACCGGCAAAAGCGCTAGGAGCGGTACTCGGTTCGGTTGTGTTCAGAGTCGTGTATTCTGTGGCTCTCAGATTCAACATGCCGGCGTTCATGCTCCGTCTCGTTTCCTCCGTGATCGTCATCGTCGCCATCGCGGGCCCGTATCTGAAGAGCAAATGGCCTGAATACAAGCGCAGACTGAGTGCGAGGAGAATGTGAAATGATGCTCGGTATAGATCACATAACAAAAACATTCAATCCCGGCACCGTGAACGCGAAAACAGCGTTGAAAGACTTGTCTCTGCATGTCGAAAGCGGCGAATTCGTGACGATAATCGGCGCGAACGGCGCAGGAAAATCGACGCTTTTCGGGGCTGTCGCCGGATCGTTTTACACGGATTCCGGAAAGATAGTGCTGGACGGAGAGGACATAACGATGAAACCCGAACACGTCCGCGCGCGGAAGATAGGACGGCTCTTTCAAGATCCGATGAAGGGGACGGCTCCCGGGATGAGCGTGGAAGAGAATCTGACGCTGGCGGCGGGACGCGGCGGATGGCTCGGTTCTATAACAAAGGAGGACCGTGCGCTGTTCCGCGACAGGCTGGCTTTGCTCGGGATGGGGCTGGAGGACAGGCTGAATCAGCCGGTCGGCCTGCTTTCGGGAGGTCAGAGACAGGCGCTGACGCTTTTGATGGCCACCATCAATCCGCCGAAACTGCTTCTCCTCGACGAACACACGGCGGCACTCGACCCGGCGGCTGCCGATAAGATAACGGAGCT
>JBMNVD010000050.1:0-9814 GCA_050946615.1 Eubacterium sp. | reverse complement strand
CATAGTCTCAGGGCGCGACGTTGCGACAACTATGTCTTTCCCGCATTCTTCCGCCGCAGGATATCTGAAATACCAGTAAAAACCGTCGACGTCCCTGTGCTCGACTTCCGCATCAGAAAGTGACGTTCCACACTGCGGGCACCAGTTGACCAGACGATGTCCTTTATATATCAATCCTTTGTTGTAGAGAGAAACGAACTGATGGCGGACCGCCCTGCTGCAGCCTTCGTCCATCGTAAAGCGTTCTCTGCTCCAGTCGCATGAATCTCCAAGTTTACGGCACTGCTTCGTTATCCTGCCGCCATACTCGTTTTTCCATTCCCATGCGCGGGAAATGAATTCTTCTCTGCCGATCTCTTCTTTCGTCTTGCCTTCGGTCTCTTTGATGTAGTTCGCCACCTTGACTTCCGTGGCGATGCTGGCATGGTCAGAACCCGGAAGCCAAAGCGCGGAATATCCCTGCATCCTCTTATAGCGGATCAAAATATCTTGAAGCGTATGATCGAGCGCGTGCCCGATATGGAGCTGTCCGGTGATGTTAGGAGGCGGCATGACAATAGTAAACGGTTTTTTTGCAGGGTCGACTTCAGCCCTGAAACATCCGCTGTCCTCCCACATCTTATAGATACGGTCCTCGAATTCCTTCGGATCGTATGTCTTAGACAGATTATTCTCCATTGTCCAACTTCCCCTTTCTTAAACAAAAAACACTCTTAATATAATACCTTAATAACGCGATTATCGCAAGGAGTACAAGTCTTTTCGGGCAGCTTGGGAGACCAAAAATCACATTCTTTTTCGCATGTACCCATTTGTGATATAATTTAGGGCGCAGCGGGCCTCGGAATGCGGTCTGCAAGTTACGAACAAAACGCGGAGAGCAGTATGAAAAAAAAGATATTGATAATTTTCGGCGGACAGTCGACCGAGCACGACGTTTCGTGTAGTTCGGCGGTCAACGTCATAAGGAGCCTCGACAGAGACAGATATATACCCGTCATAATAGGAATAACAAAGAACGGCGAGTGGCTTTCTGTCGACTCCGATATGGATATCCTCGACGGAAGCTGGGAATTCGGCAGGAGACGCGCGATTTTCTCTCCCGATGCGGGAGACAGGTCCGTTATATTTTTCGACGACGAGTCCGGCGAGATAGTCAAGACGCGCGTAGATTGTGCGTTCCCAGTCCTCCACGGAAAATTCGGCGAAGACGGGACTATCCAGGGGCTTTTTGAACTGGCCCGTCTGCCTTATGTCGGCGCCGGAGTCCTCTCATCTTCGATATGTATGGACAAAGCGTTCACTAAGATAATCGCCGGAAACATCGGCGTGCGTCAGGCTTCATTTGTACTCCTGACCGATAACGAGATATCAGACGCCGAATTTGCGGTCGGCAAAGTGGAAAGCGCATTCAGGTATCCTGTCTTCGTGAAACCTTCAAATGCCGGCTCATCGTGCGGAGTGACCAAAGCGGCTGACCGTGGTGAGCTTATCGAAGCCCTTTCCAAGGCGGGCGAAATAGACAGGAAAATACTTGTCGAGGAAACCATCATAGGGCGAGAGATAGAATGCGCCGTATTCGGAGGCGGCGGTGACGAGGTTGTCTCCCTCGGTTACGGAGAAGTCAAATCAGCCTCTGAATTTTACGATTACGATTCAAAATACAACAATCCCGAATCAAAGACGACGGTCTCTCCGCAGCTGCCTGAAGGCGCGGCGGAAGAACTGCAGAAAACCGCTATAGCAGTCTATAAAGCCGTCGACTGCAGCGGCATGGCGCGCGCCGACTTCTTTGTGACCGAAAGCGGCGAGATAATTTTCAATGAGATAAATACGATCCCGGGATTTACGAATATCAGCATGTACCCTAAGATAGCGGAAGCGTCGGGGATAGAATATAAAACACTTATAACTATGCTGATAGAAAACGGAATGAAACGGTACGGCGGCGAATAATATACTGTGATTTTACCGCTGCTATGCTGCAGATTACGCTGCAGATTACGCGGAATAAACGTTCCACGGCATCAATCGAAAATAGTCGTTATCACTCGTTCTGCATTTTGCCGAAACTGCGTATCAGATTTTCCACCATTCGTGCGCAGTCTTCGGCAGCTTTTTTTTCAAACTCGGCGTATGATTTTCCCTCTGAGCCGTCGGCTTTGTCGGAGATCGCTCTGACGACTACAAAAGGAACTCCGTTTATCGTACAAGTCTGAGCGACGGCGGCTCCTTCCATCTCACAGCATAATGCGCCGAATTTTTCCGCAATTTCTTTTTTCTTATCGACGGTTGAAATGAAAGAGTCTCCGCTGGCAATCCTGCCTTCGAATATACCGATATTCGGATCGGCTTCTTTTATCGCGTTGACAGCCATGCGACGCAGCGTTCCGTCCGCTGGGAAAGAGACCTGCTTCATCCCCGGTATCTGCCCCGGCTCATAGCCGAAAATAACGGCGTTTACATCGTGATAAATCAAATCAGATGATACTACCAGATCGCCTATTTCTATCCTGTTGTCCAGCGAGCCCGCGGCGCCCGTGTTTATTACACACGTGACTTCAAATAAATCGACGAGCATCTGCACGCATGCGGCGGCGTTTACCTTGCCTACACCGCTTTGTACAACGACAACGTCACAGTCGAAAAGAGTTCCTTCACAGAACTCCATCCCGGCTTTTGTGACCGCACTGGTGATTTTCATTTTTGATTTAAGGAGCGATACTTCTATATCCATCGCCCCTATCACGCCGATCTTCAAAATTTTCTCCTTCAATAAACTAATTACTGCTGTTGCGTTTCCAGATTATGGCGAGCCCTTTTATCAAGAGCATGGTATCTACCTTGATTTCGTGGCGGCAGATAGGTGCGATGATGCGCCCCATCCCTCCCGTGGCGATGACGGTAGGCGTGAGTTTATCGTTGTGTTCTCTCTCGCGCAGTTCTTCCGTGAATTTGTCGACGATCCCGTCGAAACTTCCGGCCGAGCCGTACATGATACCGCTTTTCATCGCATCGGCGGTGTTTTTCGCTATCGGGTCCTCCGGGAGAGCAAAATCTACCGCTGGAAGCAGAGACGTCCCTTTTACCAAAGCGTCGAGCGCTGTTCCCGGTCCCGGCATGATGGCGCCGCCTACGTATACTCCTTTAGAGTCTATGACCGTTATCGTCGCTGCCGTTCCGATGTCGATTATGATAGCAGGCAGCGGATATTCCTCCTTAGCCGCGACAGCCGTGGCTATGAGATCTCCGGCGATATCGTCGCATGTCAGTCCGTTCATATCGAGTTCGAGACCGGTATCCAAGCCGCTTCCGAGGACTTTCGGCTCTTTGCCCGAAAGGAACTTAAGCGCGGATTTGACAGTCAGTGTGACCTGAGGAACGACGGAGGAGATTATCGACCCGTCGATATTCCCGGCGTAAATTTTCTTGAGCGCCAGGACCTGTTTGATGTCAGCGGCGTACTCGTAGGAAGTCCTGAATCTGTCAGTCCTCATGCGGACATGATCGGTGACATTTCCTTTATTATCGATAATGCCGATGACGATATGGGTGTTGCCTATGTCTACTCCGAGTATCATGATAATCTCCTGTCGTTTCTGTTTTCTCCGTATCGATTTTTCCGAAACTTTCCGCAGCGTATTGTTACGTATTTTATGCGGATATGCGGAATATGTTACGCGGAATTAACTCTGCGTCGCCTGCGGATATAACTCTGACCGTCCTGCGAAAATTACTCCGCGTCGCTGTCCGACTTGACTCCGACAGCGCGAAGTATCCTGACGATTACAGGCGAAAGAGCGACGTTGATGACAAACTCGACGAGGAAGTTCAAGCCGATGAATGTCGTGAGGAACGCCATGAAAAGATTTCCGGACGTTCCGAGAGCGCCTTCGACGAGGCTCCTGAAAATCGTAAGACATGCTACGCTGAAAATGCCGGTGTTTACGATAGGCGCGATGATTGCAGCCGCTAAAACTCCCGCATAGAATTTTATCTTCGAGAAAATCTTAAAGAAGAGCGCAGCCACGATTCCCGCAAAGAAACCTTTGGCGATGCAGATGATGATCGTAGCCGCAGGCGCAAATTCGAGCATTGCAGTGGAGAATGCCCCGGCTGCCCCGGTGACTACCTGAATAGAGACTACGACGCCGAAAAGCCCGCCGAGGATGCCTCCTCCGACGTAGCCGTACATAATAGCGCCGATTATGATTGGTACGAGTGTAAGTGTGATAGTGAATGGTCCGAGCGGTATCACGACCGCTGCCTGAAGGATGATGACGATCGCTGACAAAATCGCCAGTGTTACCATACGCTGCGTCTTAGCGCTGGCGTTGGCGCGGGCTTCTCTTCTCCCGACACTTTCCGTCACGGTTGTTTTTTCGTTATTCATTTTTTTACCTCCTGCTGCCGTTCCGATCCCATGCCGGATACGGCGCAACATGAATTATACCATAACTTTTAAAAACGACAATACAAAAATCGGCCGTTTTTGGCGGCCGAACGTCATATAGTATCAGCTTATACTATCAGCAGACCTGGAAAATGAAAAATTCCAAGTATTCGGTCTCGGGCACTCCGATAAGTATCGGATGGTCCGGAGACGCGGAAGCATATCTTATCATCTTAAGCGACACGTTCAAATTCCTCGCGGCTTCGCTGACACACTGGAGATACATTCCCCGCGAGATAAAGTGAGAGCACGATGCCGTTACGAGCAGCGAACCGCGTTTCAATTTAGAAATAGCGAGAGCGTTCAGTTCCGAGTACCCCTTCAGCGCCTGAGCCGTCTTGTTCCTGCTCTTTGTGAAAGCCGGCGGGTCGAGTATTATCATGTCGAACTGCCCTTTTTTCACCGTGCCGAGGTAATCGAACATATCTGCGCAGACAGCCTCGATGTGAGTTTCCGCGCCGTTGAGCGCGAAATTCTCTTTTGAATCCTTCACTGCCTTCTCCGACACGTCGACCGCGGCGATTTTATCCGCACCACCGGCAAAAGCGTTCAGCGCAAAAGAGCCCGTATGCGTGCATACATCCAGGACTTTAAGACCTTTCGCAATATCACGCACATAAATTCTGTTATATTTTTGGTCGAGGAAAAATCCGGTCTTCTGGCCGTTCTCGAAATCGACATTATATTTTATGCCGTTTTCGCTGATAACGACACTCGTCTCTTCCTGATGCGGCGCATTCTCGTACCAGCCCTTTTCCTGCGCAAGGCCCTCTTTCAGGCGAACGGGAACGTCGTCGCGCTGATATATGCCGTCGATTTTTTCCCCGTCTTTTTCGAACAAATCGAGCAGAGCGCCGAAGATAATGTCTTTCCTCAGATCTGTCCCGAGGCACGCCGTCTGAGCGACAAGCACTTTCCCGAATTTATCGACAGTTAGCCCCGGAAGTCCGTCCGCCTCGCCGAAAATCAACCTGTAAGAATCTTCGCCCGGCATGACGAGCCTGCGGTAATCATAGGCGTATTTGACTCTGCGTCTGAAGAAATCGTCATCGAACGAGATATTGTGGTCGCGTGCCAATAGCCTGACGGCGATTTTCGACGCGCTGTTATAGAACCCGCTCCCGAGATATCTGCCTTTCTCACTGAAAACATCTACGACAGAGCCGTCCTCGGGGAACGAGCCGCCGCGCGGAGATATCTCCTCGGCATAGACCCACGGATGCCCGTTTATTATTGACTTTTCCTGCTTTTTTGTCGCCGTTACTTCGGCTGCCACGTTTCTTTTCATTTCAATGCTCATCAGCGCCATCAATGCTCATCGAGATTCTTCAAAAATGAAAGTCTGTGTATGGGTGTTATCCCGTATTTCTTTATCGCTTCGTAATGCGCTTTGGTGCCGTATCCCTTATGGCCGCCAAAACCATACTGCGGGTAAATCTCATCGTATTTCATCATCAGGCGGTCACGCGTGACCTTTGCGATTATGGACGCCGCCGCCACCGAAACGCTTCTCGCGTCCCCTTTTACAGGCGATATCTGTTCGACGGCGATATCGGGAATGCTTACAGCGTCGAAGATCAAAAAATCGATGTGACTGCCGCAGCGTCCGGCAAGAGAGATGTCAGCGGCGGCGACCGCCTCCTTGAACGCTTTTTTCGTCGCGTTAAGGATGTTTATCTCGTCGATAAGGCGATTATCCGTAGAACCTACGCCGACTGCCAGAGCCTCAGAAGTGATCTGCTCGAATAACTCGTCGCGTCTTTTAGGGGAAAGTTTCTTCGAGTCGTCTACGCCGAGAACATGAAAATCCTCCGGAAGAACTACGCACGCCGCCACTACAGGCCCCGCGAGAGGTCCTCTCCCCGCTTCGTCACATCCTCCGATATACACGTGCCCTGCGGCTCTAGCCCCGCGTTCGAATTCGGACATCTCAATGAGTCTCTTTTCCTGTTTGGCCGTTCGTTCTTCTTTTGTCATCTTTCAATCATTTTCTAAAGCATCGCAAATATTTTCAGCGGCTCTTTCAAGCATTTTCAGCGGTTCATTCAGCAGTTTCAGAGGTTCTCTCAAGCGTTATCCTGCCTATCACTCCACCTCTGAATTCGTCGAGGACTGTCACGGCGCATCTGGAGTAGTCGATGCGTCCTCCCGACAGGATAAATCCGCGTTTTTTGGCGATGGCTTCCATGTTCTCAAGTGCATCGTCGCTTATTCCGTCGAGTTTATATCTTGAGGCGAGTTCTTTCGGGTACTCGCGCGCAAGGACTCTGATAAGTTCCAGCGCAAGCGTATCCGTATCCATTATCTCATCTTTGATAGAGCCGCAGAACGCGAGCATCTTTCCGACTTCAGGGTCTTCGATGTTCGCCCAGAGTATTCCGGGAGTGTCGAGAAGCTGCATGCCGCTTGAAATCGTCACCCACTGTTTTCCGCGAGTCACGCCCGGCTTGTCGCCCGTCTTAGTGCTTTTTCGGCCGGTGAGCCTGTTGATAAGAGAAGATTTCCCGACGTTCGGTATGCCGACTACCATCAGGCGCAGGTTCCGCCTGCGCTGTCTGCCGTCGTTGAGTTCTTTCTCAACCGATGAAAGTGCAGCCGTGAGTTCGCGTATGCCCTTGCCGTGCATGCTGTCTGCCGCAATGCAAACATAGCCTGACTCCGCGAAATGCTTCTGCCAGGCTTTGTTCTGAGCCGGATCCGCGAGGTCGCTTTTGTTCATCACGATTATCCGGCGTTTGTTTTTTGTCAGTTCGTCGATAGCGGGATTGCGGGATGCCGCCGGTATCCTCGCATCGATGACTTCGATGACCGCCTCAACGAGTTTCAGATTCTCGGCGATCATATCTCGGGTCTTTTTCATGTGGCCCGGATACCAGTTGATTTTTCCGCTGCCCATTAAACTTCTTCCGTTATAGTTATTTGTTTTCTTTCTGTATCCCCAGCCTCGCAGTTTCTCCTATCGCCTCGGAAAATGAAGGATGCGGGAAGATAGTCGACGCTATGTCGGCTACCGTTTCGCCGCGCCGCATCGAGGAAGCTATCTGAGAGATCATGTCTGACGCCCTTGCGCACATGAGCTGTGCTCCGAGCACTTTCCCGCCGTTCTTGTCAAAGACTATGTTCATGAAACTGCGGTCTTCGAGCGAAAGGACGGTCTTCCCGTTCGCGCCCATGGGATATTTCGCGGAGGCGGCGTCAAAACCCGCCTCGCGGGCTTCTTCCTCTGTCAGGCCGACTACAGCAATTTCTGGCGACATATATACGACCGAAGGAACGTTTTTCATATCGATGCTCGGAGTGACGCCGTTCATATACGCCAGCGCGGAGCGCCCTTCCGCGGTGGCCATGTGGGCGAGCTGAATCCCGCCTATCACGTCGCCTATCGCGTAGACTCCGCGTGCGCTTGTCATATACTTTTCATCGACCTTGATGAAACCGCGCTTCATCGAGAGATTCTTTATCTCGTCGGAAGCGTCAGGCGCGATAAGGCCATCGACGTTAGGGTGTCTGCCGACGGCCATGAGAACAATGTCACCCGTGACCGAATGTTCGGCGCCCTTTTCTTCGAATTTCACTGTGAGTCCGTCGGTGCCGCTGCCTCCTTTTCCGGTTATCTCGGTAACTTTAGAATAAAGGTGTACGTCGACTCCTATTTTTTTCATCTGCATCTTGACGCTCTGGGAAATGGTTTTCCCGAGCGGCGCGAGCAGGCGGTCCAGCGCTTCGACTATAGTGACGCGAGTCCCCAGTTCGTTATACATGCAGGCGAACTCCAGGCCGATGACACCGCCGCCGACAATAACGATGCTTCCGAGTTTTTCGGAATTGTCCAAGAGTTCTTCGCTCGTGACGACACCAGGCAGGTCAGCGCCTTTTATAGGCGGCACAAATGGCGAAGCGCCGGTCGCGATAAGTATTTTATCAGCCTTTATCTCGCTTGCGCCTTCTGCGGTTTTAACGCGAATTGTATTATTGTCAACAATCTCCGCGTGCCCTTTCAAAATATCGATTCCGGGTTTCTTCAGCGACTTGGCGATACCGTTCCTGAGTTCGACGATGACTTCGTCTTTGCGCGCCTTCAACGCTGCCATGTCATAGCCGAGCCCGTCGTAACCGGTCAGCCCGATGCGCGCACCTTGGGTTTTAGCGGCATACAGGAGTTCCGAAGTATGAAGCAGGGTCTTTGTCGGGATGCACCCTCTGTTCAGGCACGTCCCGCCGAGGTCTCTTTCTTCGATGAGGCATGTTTTCATGCCGTACCTGCCAAAAGCCTCTCCCGCCGTTTCGTATCCTCCCGGGCCTCCGCCTATGATAACGAGGTCATATTCATTCATTTTGATTCTCGCTTTCGCCGAAATCGTATCTCAATACAGGGTTCCTCGCCGCTTTTACTTCGTCAGGTCTGCCGATGACTGTGTTATGCGGTGCGGCGTGCAGCCACTCCGGATCTTCGTGAGCCTTTGCGTACAGTTCTCTGAACGCATTTATCGCTTCATCGAGGACTTCCTTAGGCTCCGTCTCTGTCGGTTCTAGCATCAGCGCTTCATCGACTATCAGAGGGAAGTACATCGTAGGCGGATGGATTCCGTAATCCAGAAGGCCTTTTGCGATGTCGAGAGCCGAAACTCCCGTTTCCTTCTTCAGAGGCTCGAGTGTCATGACGAACTCATGCATGCACGTCTTATCATAAGCCATCGTGTAGAGATCCGACAGCTTTTTGCGCATGTAATTGGCGTTCAGAACGGCGTTCTTCGCTGTGTAAGCGCACCCGTCCGAGCCGAGCATGAGCATGTAAGTCACTGCTTTGACTACTACGAGGAAATTCCCATAGAACTGCTTCACCGCTCCTATGGATTCCGCAGGTCTCCTGCGTACGAGAGAACCCGTGGACGTGGCGGCCACGCGGCGTCCAGGCAGATATTGAGCGAGGAATTCTTTGCATCCTACAGGACCGCTTCCCGGTCCTCCGCATCCGTGCGGAGCCGAGAAAGTCTTATGGAGATTGATATGTACGGCGTCAAAGCCCATGTCTCCGGGTCTGCAGAGCCCCATTACGGCGTTCAGATTCGCACCGTCATAGTAGCAGAGTCCGCCGGCCTCATGGATGATCTGAGTTATCTCTGCGATATTGCTGTCAAAGAGCCCGAGCGTATTAGGGTTTGTAAGCATGAGCCCCGCCGTGTCCGGACCGACTGCATTTCTCAGAGCGTCCAGATCGACACATCCGTCCTCTCCCGAAGGGATGCTGACGACATCGAATCCGCACATCGCAGCGCTTGCAGGGTTGGTGCCGTGTGCCGAGTCAGGGACGATTATCTTTGTTCTCGCGCTGTCTCCGCGATGTACGTGATACGCCTTTAT
>JBMNVD010000049.1:0-9955 GCA_050946615.1 Eubacterium sp. | reverse complement strand
GTTTTGATGTTCTGATGCTTTGATGTTTTGTTGTTTTGAAGATGTGATGTATTTGAGATGGAAAAAGCACTTATCGACATTGGCTCTAACTCGATGCGACTGACCGTATATGAGATCAACGGAAACGGTTTCAGGCCGCTGTTCAAACAAAAGATAATCGCGGGACTCGCGGGTTATGTTTCACATGGCTCGCTGAATGAGGAAGGCATCAGGCGCGCGTGCGAAGGGATACTCGATTTTAAGCATACGCTTGAACTGCTTGAAATCGACAATGTTTCGGTTTTCGCTACCGCGTCGCTCAGGAACATCGGCAACACCGACGAAGCCGTTGCCGCGATAAAAAACGCTTCCGGTTACGATGTTGACGTGATAAGCGGGGACGAAGAGGCGATCCTCGGATATGTCGGCGCGATGTCTTCTTTGAACGTAAGAAGCGGAGCATGTGTCGACATCGGAGGAGCGAGTTCCGAAACAGTTATATTTGAAGACGGCCGCGTCATCAAAGACGCCAGTTTCCCCGTCGGTTCGCTCAGCCTGTTTAAAACATGCGTGAAGAACATCATCCCGGGGAGCGGCTCGGTCAGGCGCATGCAAAGCGTCATAAATAAAGCGATACCCGAAGACGCGCTATCTTCTATGGAAAAAAGGTCGCCTCTTATCGGGATCGGCGGGACGGCGCGCGCCGTCAGAGCGCTTTCTGCCGCATATCTGGGGCTTCCCGATGATATCGACCACATTACTATCGAACAGTTTAACAGGCTTTATACATTTTTGTGCAGCGGCACGCCGGATGTGGCGGATCTGATTTTGGCGGTCAACCCGGAGCGTATCCACACGGCAGTTCCGGGTGCCATGATACTCCATCATTTCTGTGAAATTTTTGATTCTGACGAGATCATCGTCAGCAGCTGCGGTGTACGCGAGGGATACTTATGCAGGAAAATATTACCGTCGGCAAAAGAAGATACGAATACACTCAAAACAGAGAACTGAGCTGGCTCAGGTTCAACAAAAGAGTCATAGAGGAGGCGGAAGACAAGTCAAATCCGCTTTTGGAAAGGCTTAAATTCATATCTATTTTCTGCAGCGATCTCGACGAGTTCTTCATGGTGCGCGTCGGGAGCCTT
Source organism: Eubacterium sp. (assembly GCA_050946615.1). Lineage (GTDB taxonomy): Bacteria > Bacillota > Clostridia > Peptostreptococcales > Anaerovoracaceae > Eubacterium_B. The sequence goes on along the minus strand of JBMNVD010000049.1, from coordinate 8,828 downwards.
TTTGACGTCTCGCAGCTCTCGCCGGAAGAGATAGACAACAAAACCGGGATGACGTCGTTTGAACAGCTGCGGCAGATATATAACACGGTCCCCGGGCTTATCGCGCTCAAACACAGACTTTACACGGAAGTGATGAGCGAACTCAAGGCGTTCGGCGTCGAGGACGTGGAATATTCACAGCTGACTGCCGATGAAAGCAGGGCGGTCGGCAAAACATTCAGATCGGTCATTCTGCCCGTACTTTCGCCGATAATCATAGGGACGCATCATCCGGTGCCGCATTTCAGGAACAAAGAACTCTACGTCGCGGCGCTGCTGCGGAGCAAAAAGGGCAAGACCTCATTGGGGATCGTCGGGGTCCCCGCCTCGCTGAAGCCGTATTTGGCGCTCGATGGGAGCCGGGGACGTTTTATCAGGACGGAGAATATCCTGATGCACTGGGCACCGACGCTGTTCGGCTCTTATCAGGCCGATGAACTGTGCGTTTTCAGCGTCACCAGAAACGCCGACATCAGTTTTGACGACGAAAAATTCGAGGACAGCGAGGAAGATTTCCGCAACCGCGTGACAAAACTCCTTAAGAAACGCAGCACTTTGGCGCCCGTGAGGCTTGAGATCAGCCACACGGTCTCCGAAGGTTTTCTGTCGATGCTCAGTTCGATGATAGGCGTCGAACCGCGGCAGATATATATCGACACATGCCCTCTGAACATGCACTACGTCTTCGGTCTGGCGGACATACTGCCCGAAGGGACGAGGCGTCGGCTGCTTTACGAGCCGTACAAACCGCGCTGGCCGGAGGACCTTTCCCGCAAAAAGAGCATGATTGAGCAGATACAAAAGAAAGACAGGATGCTTTTCTTCCCGTTCGATTCAGTCGACCCGTTCCTGAAACTGCTCAACGAGGCAGCCGACAGGGAGGACGTCGTCTCCATAAAGATCACGATATACAGACTCGCGCTGTATTCCAAAGTCGCACAGACTCTCTGCCGCGCGGCCGAGAACGGAAAAGAAGTCATAGTAATGATGGAACTCAGGGCTCGCTTTGACGAAGCCAACAACGTCGCATGGTCGAAACAGCTCGAGAACGCCGGCTGCCAGATCATTTACGGCATCGAGGATTTCAAGTGCCACAGCAAAGTCTGCCTCATCACGATGCGCGGGCGCGGAAGGATGACATACGTGACGCAGATAGGCACAGGCAACTACAACGAGAACACGAACAAGCAGTACACAGACCTCTCGTTCATGACGGCCTCGGATAAGATAGGGGAAGACGCGACCGTCTTCTTCCAAAATCTTCTCATCAACAACCTCGACGGCAAATACGAAAAACTGCTCGTTTCACCGCGCGGGATAAAAGAAGGGATAATACGCGGAATAGACAGGGAGATGGCAAAAGGAAAAGACGGCTATGTCTGCATCAAAGCCAATTCCGTCACGGAACGAGACGTCATCGACAAACTGCGCGAGGCTTCGCAGGCCGGCGTCGAGATAGAAATGATTATACGCGGGATCTGCTGCATTCTGCCCGGGGTCCGCGGCGAGACCGACAATATCAAAGTCACGAGCATCGTCGGAAGATTTTTGGAGCACGCCAGAATATACAGATTCGGCCGCGGGGACGACGCCGAATATTACATCTCGTCTGCGGATCTGATGACGCGCAATCTCGACAGGAGAGTCGAGGTCGCCTGCCCGATAACCGATCCGAGGCTCAAAGAACAGTTGAAGTGGATACTCGAGACCGAACTGGCGGATAACGTAAAGGCAAGTTTGATGATGCCTGACGGCAGATACGTGCGCAAGACGCAGGGGAACGCCGAAAAGTGCAGCAGCCAGGAGAGATTCATGCAGGTTTCCATGCATCACGAGGAGCCGGAAGATGACGGCGAAACGCCTGAGTCAAAACGCGAAACGGAAGGTTTGGCTGCGCACCTGAAAAAACTGTTCCATTTTGGCGAAAAATGAGGAATTTTTTGGCGACAAATAAGGAATTTTTTGGCGGCAAATGGGGAATTTTACGGTTGCAACGGCGAATCGATTTTGATATAATTTTACGCGGTGACGTTTGTCGCCGCGTATTATATTTACACACCGGGGTTAGCCGCAGATGGTGCTCTCTTTGTCAGAGGGTTTGGCTGTGAGCGAAGACCTCAGTGGAAGACAACCTGGGAGGAAAAAATGTCAGTAATTTCTATGAAAAGCCTGCTCGAAGCGGGCGTCCATTTCGGACATCAGACGAGAAGATGGAACCCTAAGATGGCTCCGTACATCTTCACAGCACGCAACGGCATCTACATCATCGACCTTCAGAAAACGGTAAAGAAGATCGACGAAGCGTATGATTTTGTTAAGAGTGTAGCCGCGGAAGGCAAGCCGATCCTCTTCGTCGGAACGAAGAAACAGGCGCAGAACTCCATCAAAGAAGAAGCGACCAGATGCGGCGAGTATTACGTCTGCGAGAGATGGCTCGGCGGAATGCTCACGAACTATAAGACGATCAGCGCAAGAATCAAGAGACTCAACGACATCAACACGATGGAACAGGACGGAACATTCGAGAAACTTTCGAAGAAGGAAGTCCAGGGCCTCAAGACAGAGCGCGACAAACTTGAGAAAAACCTCGGCGGCATCAAGGACATGAAGGGCATGCCGGGATGCATGTACGTCGTAGACCCTAAGAAAGAGAAGATCGCTGTTAAAGAAGCGCGCATCCTCGGTATCCCTGTAGTGGGCATCGTCGATACGAACTGCGATCCGGATGATGTTGATTACGTTATTCCGGGAAACGATGACGCTATCAGAGCAGTGAAACTCATCACATCAAAGATGGCCGACGCAGTTATCGAAGGACACCAGGGTGAGAGTTTTGACGAGGGAGAAGCCGCTCCTGCCGAAGCCGAAGCAGAAGAGACCGAAGGCGATGAAAACGAGCCTAAGGACATCGAAGAAGTAGCGGCGGAAGAAGAAACGCAGGAAGAGGAAAAGCAGGAAGAAGAGTAAACAATACGGAACTATACGGGAGGAAATAAAATGGCAGCAATCACTGCGCAACTGATTAAAAAACTCCGCGACCTCACGGGAGCGGGCATGATGGACTGCAAAAAAGCACTCGTATCCACGGACGGCGACTTTGATAAGGCTATCGACGTTCTCAGAGAGAGAGGACTTTCCAAGGCAGAAAAGAAAGCCGACAGGATCGCGGCGGAAGGACTCGTAAGGATCGCTTTCTCCGACGATCATAAGCAGGCGGCTATCGCCGAAGTCAACATCGAGACGGACTTTGCGGCAAAGAACGCAGAATTCATCGAATTCGTAGAGGGCGTTTCACAGAAGGCGCTCGATAATGATTTTGCCGACCTCGAATCGTTCATGGCCCTGCCTTTCGGAGCGGACGGAACGGTACAGGAAACGCTCGTGGCAAAGATCGCAAAGATAGGCGAAAAGATCAGCGTCAGGAGAGTGCAGAAACTCGCTACTCCGGGCGTTGTCTACACCGGATACATCCACGGCGGCGGCCGCATCGGCGTCATCGTGGGAATCAAGACAGACGCATCGTTTGACGAAGTCGCGACGGTCGGAAAAGACTTCGCGATGCAGGTAGCATCAATGAATCCTCACTTTGTCAACGACGACGAGGCAGATCCGAACTGGATCGCTCACGAAAAAGAGATCGCTAGGCAGCAGCTCCTGAATGAAGGCAAGAAACCTGAACTTATCGAAAAGATAATACCGGGCAAGATCAAAGCCGTCCTCAAGGAAGCGTGCCTCGTAGAACAGAAATTCGTCAAGAACTCCGACATCACTGTCGGTGAGTACGTGGCGGATGCAGCAAAGGCCCTCGGAAAAGACATGAAAGTCGTAGAGATGGTCAGATACGAAGTCGGTGAAGGAATCGAAAAGAAACAGGAGAACTTCGCCGAGGAAGTCGCCGCTCAGCTTAAGTAGTCCGGAACGGTAATAGGAATGAGCCTCCGGGAACGCAGAAACAAATGCGATCCCGGGGGTTTTGTTATAAACGTGAAATTACACGGCATGTGGCTGCACGGCATACGGCAATTATTCTGCGATAATCCTGCGGCTGCACCGCAATTATCATGCAATTATTCAGCAGGACACCTAAATAAATGTTATAATAGAAAATCATATTTCAGAGCGCCAACGGGGAAAGGCACTTCGCGGCGAATCACGAAAGGAGCAGAAAAAGTGGCCCAGTTTATAAATGAACCGTCGAGAACATTCAACGAATATCTTTTGATACCGGGATATACGAGCGCGGATTGCACTCCCGATAAGGTTTCCCTTAAAACGCCTATCGTAAAATTCAAAGTCGGCGAGCAATCTCCTCTAAATGCGAACATCCCTCTTGTGTCAGCAGTCATGCAGGCCGTTTCCAATGACACAATGGCTATCGCTTTGGCGAGAGAGGGCGGTATTTCTTTTATTTTCGGCTCGCAGACGATCGAATCGCAGGCGGAGATGATAAAGCGCGTCAAATCATACAAGGCGGGTTTTGTCAGAAGCGACAGCAACCTTCGCCCGGATCAGACTTTGGCGGATGTTCTCGCACTCAAGGCTCAGAGCGGTCACTCGACTATCGCCATCACGGAAGACGGCACTGCCGAAGGAAAGATACTCGGACTGGTGACAAGCCGCGACTACCGAGTCAGCAGGATGAGCCCTGACACGAAAATCAGCGAATTCATGACGCCGTTCGAAAAACTCGTTTACGCCAAGGAAGGCGTAACGCTCTCCGAGGCTAACGACATCCTCTGGGATAACAAACTGAACGCACTGCCGGTCATCGACGAGAATCAGAGACTGACATCATTCGTATTCCGCAAGGACTACGATACGCATAAATCAAATCCGAACGAACTTCTGGACGCTCACAAGCGCTATGTGGTCGGAGCGGGGATCAACAGCCGCGACTATGAGGAAAGAGTTCCGGCGCTCATCGATGCTGGTGCCGATGTGCTCGTCATCGACTCGTCCGAAGGCTACAGCGAGTGGCAGGCCCGCACTCTTGCGTGGATCCGCTCAAAATACGGCGACGAAGTGAAAGTCGGAGCGGGCAACGTGGTAGACGCCGAAGGATTCAGGTTCCTCGCCGACGCAGGCGCGGATTTCGTAAAGATCGGCATCGGCGGAGGTTCCATCTGCATCACGCGCGAGCAAAAGGGCATCGGCCGCGGACAGGCATCTGCTGTTATCGACGTAGCCAAAGCCCGCGATGAGTACGCAAAAGAAAGAGGAGTTTATATCCCAATCTGCTCGGACGGCGGCATAGTCTACGATTATCACATGACTCTTGCTTTGGCAATGGGAGCAGACTTCCTGATGCTCGGCAGATACTTCGCGAGGTTCGACGAGTCGCCTACGGCAAAACTTAACATGAATGGTAATTATGTTAAGGAGTACTGGGGCGAGGGCTCTAATCGCGCACGCAACTGGCAGAGATACGATCTGGGCGGCGACGAGACAAAGATGAAGTTCGAGGAGGGCGTCGATTCCTACGTCCCTTACGCGGGACCTCTCCACGACAACGTTAAGGTCTCGATGGATAAGATGAGGTCCACGATGTGCAATGTCGGAGCGGTATCTATTCCGGAACTGCAGAAGAAAGCGAAACTCACGCTCGTCTCGGCGACCTCTATCGTCGAAGGCGGCGCGCACGACGTCATCCTCCGCGATTCCAGCATGAACGCTATAAGGTAGCAGGTACGCGGCCGGGAAGCCCGCGGTGGAAGGCATCAACTTTCGGAGGCGTGCAGAGGCGTGCGCCGGAACGCTAATAATATATTGTTTTCAAGACAGGAAAAGACATGGAACAGGAAAAAATCATCGTCCTCGATTTCGGAGGGCAGTACAACCAACTTATCGCCAGACGTGTCCGCGAGTGCGGTGTCTATGCCGAAGTGCATCCATGCACGCTCCCGCTCGACAAACTCCTTGCCATGGAGCCGAAGGGGATCATTTTGACAGGCGGACCGAACAGTGTCTACGAAGAAAAATCGCCGCACTACGATAAGGAACTGTTTTTCTCAGGTGTCCCGGTACTCGGTATCTGCTACGGAGCGCAGCTCATGAACTGGACCCTCGGCGGCGGCGTCGAGACTGCTCCCGTAAGCGAGTACGGCAGGACATCAGTCACTTTTGATGACTGCGGGGTTTTGTTCGGAGATATCCCGGAAGAGTCTGTCTGCTGGATGAGCCATACGGACCGCATGACTTCAGTGCCTGACGGATTCCACATCACGGCGTGGACAAAAGACTGCCCGATAGCGGCGATGGAAAATTCCTCAAAGAAACTTTACGCCGTTCAGTTCCATCCTGAGGTCACTCACACCGAGTACGGACGCGAGATATTGTCCGCGTTCGTGTATAAGGTCTGCGGATGCGAAGGCGGCTGGGCGATGAAGGACTTTGTCGACAGGACTGTCAAAGAGATCCGCGAGCGCGTCGGCAGCGGGAGGGCACTATGCGCTCTTTCGGGCGGCGTCGACTCATCGGTCGCGGCGGTTTTGATGTCAAAGGCTATCGGCAAACAGCTGACGTGTGTTTTCGTGGACCACGGCCTTCTCAGAAAAAACGAGGCAGATAACGTCGAAGCAGTGTTCGGCGATAAAGGACCTTACGACCTGAATTTCGTCCGCGTGGACGCGAAAGAGAGGTTTTACGCTCGTCTTGAGGGCGTCGAGGACCCTGAAAAGAAGCGCCACATCATAGGCGAAGAGTTCATCCGCGTTTTCGAGGAAGAGGCAAAGAAGATAGGCGCGGTCGATTATCTGGTTCAGGGGACGATCTATCCTGATGTCATCGAGAGCGGCTTGGGCAATTCGGCCCGCATCAAAAGCCACCACAATGTCGGCGGCCTCCCTGAGCACATAGATTTCAAGGAAATAATCGAGCCTCTTCGCATGCTTTTCAAGGACGAGGTGAGGCAGGTAGGCAAAGAACTGGGCCTTCCGGACGATCTCGTCTACAGGCAGCCTTTCCCGGGACCTGGGCTCGGAGTGCGCATCATCGGGGCGGTGACACCTGAAAAGGTACGAATCGTGCAGGACGCTGACGCGATATTCCGCGAGGAGATAGCCAATGCCGGCATGGATCGGGATATCAATCAGTATTTTGCGGCGCTTTCGAACATGCGCTCAGTCGGAGTCATGGGGGATTTCAGGACTTACGACTACGCTGTGGTGCTGAGAGCCGTGACGACTCCGGACTTTATGACGGCAGCGGCGGCTGAGATACCGTGGCCTGTGCTTGAAAAGGCTGCGGGACGCATAGTCAACGAGGTAAACGGCGTAAGCCGCGTGCTGTACGACTGCACCTCGAAACCACCGGCGACGATAGAGCTCGAATAACGCCAGGGGGGTTTATGCCCTTTTGAGCCCTTGCAATCAGCGGTTTGGGGCGATTTCAAAAAACACTGATACTATTTTGATACTACATTTACAAGGAACTTTTTTTGAGCGGTGGAAATGCTGAAATCACAGCATCCTGCCGCTTATTTCATATATGCCTCTTGAATGGCCTTTGTCTCGGATTATGTTTTGCATCGGTTCCAGGGTAATTTTGCAGATGATCATATAATCATTGTTATCAAATACGCTTTATGTTAAAGTTTTCTTGAGGTCGCGGCCGCTTGAGGCCGCAATTTGCGACTTCATGTGATTAAACAGATACAAGACGAACAAATGGTGAAGGAAATTTTAAAGCGGCTGACAAAATAACACGCAGCGCCGGGAGCGTGATTGATAGATCATGCCGGCAAAGGAAGAAAACATGGATCAGGATTTGGGATATCAACTTGCAATTTTTGAGACGCAGGATAAAGAAATCAATCTGAATGTGCGTGTTGAAAATGATACCGTTTGGCTGAACAGGCAGCAGATGTCAGAACTGTTTGGCAGGGATATCAAAACTATCGGCAAGCATATCAACAATGCGTTAGCGGAAGAAATGGACCAGGCAACTGTCGCAAAATTTGCGACAGTTCAAAACGAGGGGAGCAGGAAAGTAACGCGAAATATTGAATACTACAACTTGGACATGGTGCTCTCTGTAGGCTATCGCGTCAAATCCAAGCGTGGCATTGAGTTCCGCCGTTGGGCTAATAATGTTCTGAGGCAGTATATCATGGAAGGTTATGCGGTCAATGAAAAAAGACTGCAGGCTTTGCAGAAAACTGTAGAGATTCAGAGTCGGATGCTTGCGGACACCATGCATGTTGATGCGGATGAGGTGCTGCATGCTGTCAGCAGATATACGGAAGCGTTGACCTTGCTGGATCAGTACGATCATCAGGCTCTGCAGAAACCGGATGGAAACAGCCCTGTCTATAGGATCACGGCGGAAGAATGCCGAAAAATGGTCAATCATATGCAGGATACCTTCCACACTGATGTATTCGGCGTGGAAAGGGAGCCGGGAAAGGTGGAAGGCATCATAGCGGCTGTGTATCAGAATGTATTCGGGGAAGAAGTCTATCCTACACTGGAGGAGAAAGCGGCAAATCTTCTGTACTTCATGGTCAAGGATCATCCCTATGCCGATGGTTGTAAGAGAATTGCCGCATCTCTGTTCCTGGAGTTTCTTGATCGCAACCACGCCTTGTATCGTGAGGATGGCTCGAAGGTCATAAGTGACTGTGAACTGACAGCCATGACGCTGATGATTGCGGAATCTAATCCGCAGGAAAAGGAAATCATGACCACAATGGTAATGAACTTTCTCACAATATGAGACCGGAGGAGACGCCCTGATGCTAACAGGAATATCGAAACACTCTTTAATGTATGTTCCTCAAATTGAAAATAGAG
>JBMNVD010000048.1:0-10189 GCA_050946615.1 Eubacterium sp. | reverse complement strand
ATAAAACAGATTGAACAGTAGAAACGATTTTCCACTCCGCCGGACACCGGTGATAACCTTGATCATCCCGTTATCCATTCTGGAAATCAGCCTGTTGAGATAACGATTTCGTTCTATTAGCATAGAGGTCCTCCAATTTTAGATTTTAGGGCCACTGGACCCGTTTTCTAAAATAAAGATATCCTTATTTGATCCGCATGTCAATGCTCGTTTTAGAAAATAGGGTCACTGGACCCGTTTTCTAAAATAATTTCTTCAGTACGTCACCAATATCTCCATCGATGCATACCGATCTCTCTGCAATCTCCTCCGGGCAGTAGGCTTCGCCTTTGTTGATGCAGGTGTAGAAAGCCTTCGGGTTTTCGGCAGTGTATTTCCAGAACGGAAACTTGATAATCACCGGGGTATTCATCCCGACTCCCAGCTCAAGATAAAGAACGCGCATTTTCTCATGGTGGCGGACAAAATCCCTGTACCTGTCCCGAGCCGCGTACCAGCCGTCGTCTTGGACGAACGAATCGTCACTGCGAAGATTCATCGTCATCTCGCTTACGTCATCAGGGCACTTCGGGATGAGTTCAGTCGGCACTCTCATGAGAAGTTTCCCGTTTTCAGGCGGCTGGAACACGCCTCCCTCGTCTTTAACAAAACCCTGCGCTTCCATCATCCGCATTACGCCTTCCTCGTTGTCGTATGTTTTGTTTATTCTCGGATTCACGCTCTGCAGCAGTCCGTAATCGCCCTGAGTGTAGAACAGTCTCTTTTTATCAAAACCGTTCATCTGGAATTGATGATCGACATTCGTTGTAAGGACAAAATAGTCTTTTTTCTTGACAAGAGCCAGCAGAACTCCGTATACGTCCGAAGGTGCTTTCACATAGCGGTTGTAATAAATGTGGCGGCTCCACCAGGCCCAATATGTCTCTTTATCCGGGAACGGATAGAAACCGCCCGAATACATGTCTTTGATCCCGTACTTCTCGGCAAAATCGCCGAAATACTTCCTGAACCGTTCGCCGGAATATGTAAATCCCGCAGCCGTCGAAAGCCCGGAGCCCCCGCCTATCAAAACGGCATCCGCATCAGCGAGCCGCTTTTTCAGCACTGCAGCCTGCTCTTTGGGATCTGTCGCTGCTCCATACGACATCACACCCGAAAAACCCGTAAAAAATGAGCCCGTCATCATTACCTCCCGTCCTCGCCGGAACTCAAAACGTCCTCGCCGGTACACGAAACAGCCCCGCCGGCATTTGAAACGGCATCTCCTGCACACAAAAACGATACCGCCTTTGCCGGACAATCCGTATAACAGTTTCCGCAATGCAGGCAGTGTTTTTGATCTATTACGAACGGCAAAACATCGTGCTTGATGCAGTCCTGCGGGCAGACCGAAAGACACTTACCGCATCCGGTGCAGGCCGCCGTTATGAAATACGGCTCGTCCGCCTCCGCATCCTCTTCTTGATTATCCGGCTCTCCTATCGTAAACGACTCCCGCGTTATCGGCTTTGTCGAAAGATCAAAGAACTCGCCGCTGCCGCTCACCATTCTGAATACCGCGAGCGCTTTCCTCGATTCTTCATTCGGGTATATCTCGCACATGTATGGATTTGCTTCAAAGATTTCGTTCAGTTTTTCCGTGCCTATACATTCGATCGTACCGCGGACGGAAATCGCTTTTTTATGTATAGTCGCGTGTTCTTTATCCATCCCCTCGCCGCCCGTCATACCGGTCAGAGCGATGAATCCGCCGTCGATCAGCTGGCGGTAGAAAGCCTTTCCTTTTGCGGTGAGAAAATAAAATGTGTCATCGTCCGCGAGCATGACATCCATCGCGCGGGTGACCGGCAGTCCTTTTTCGTCTGCTGTCGCGCAGACGACAGAGTGGATATCATCCGCGAGAGCAGAAAGATATTTATTCATGATGCTTTATCGATGCCTTCCTTTTGTTTTTCTTTACGTTAATGTTTGTATCCGAATTATTTAATTGCCTATTGCGATTGTATCTGAGCCGATGCCCGTGTTTTGGTATATACCCGTGTGAGCATGCTGCCGCGATTTGAACGCGCTTTATTGTACATAAATTGCGCGTATATAGATGTAATATATATTATTTCATCCACTGATTGTAATATATCAAAACCTCACAGTGTTGTCAACTAAATTATTACATCTCGGATAAAGGACAATCGTATCCACCTATCGAGGAAATGTTTTGGCGCATCCGCTCACGGTCAATCTTATCGCCAAAATCACAAACTGTGCTGCGCGGAATGATATACATTTCCCTCAAATTGCTCCGCGCGGTCGGCCCGGTATCGCCAGCAGTCCTTCGGATGCGAATAAATTATCCCGACCGACTGCAGGAAAGAAAAGATCGTAACGCTGCCGACGAATCTCATGCCGCGCTTCTTCATGTCGCGCGACACATCGTCCGACAAGTCATCTGTCGTCACTTCGATAGGCTCAGGTATCGTCTTTCCTTCGGTGAAGTGCCAGAGATATTCCGCCAGAGACCCGAATTCATCTTTGATTTTCAAGATACATCCGGCGTTGACGATCAGTCCTTCGATCTTCCGTCTGTTGCGTATAATGGCCGCATCTTTCATCAGCCCTTCGATTTTTTCGGGGCCGTAAGCGGCTATCTTCTCGATATCAAAACCGTCCAGCGCCGCCCGGAAGGCTTCGCGCTTATGCAGGATAGTCTTCCACGAAAGGCCCGCCTGGAACATTTCAAGAATAAAAAGTTCCGTGAGTTTCTGCTCGTCATGACACGGAACTCCCCACTCCTCATCGTGATAGCGCAGCATCATCTCATCGCCCGCGGCGTACTTTTCAAAACAGTTCTTTTTCACATCCATGATTTTCACCGATAAATCTGCTGACTCAGAGCAGCGGCACACAGCGATATACTTAGATCTAATAATTCTACTATACCAGTTTTTCCCGCGCCTTTCTGCGGGAAAATTATTTTGCCGGCGGCTTCACATAAAAAAATGCCGCTCGCGGTCAAAGTCACCGCAGGCGGCACATTTCTTTTGTTTGATGCCTATGATAGATTTTCTAAAGACTACACGCGCAAAGCACTTTGATAGATTTTCTAAAGGCTACGCGCGCAAAGCACTTTGATAGATTTTCTAAAGGCTACGCGCGCAAAGCCAAGTGATAGATGCCTTTTGATCCGTCACCCGAGATATTTACGGAAGAAACTCTCGATTTTATCGAACGGGATCACATCCATGTTATCATACAGATCGGTGTGGACAGCGCCCGGAATGATCATCAGTTCCTTGTTATCGCCCTTCAGTTTCTTGAAAGCGTCTTTTGTGAAATAGCAGCTGTGCGCCTTCTCGCCGTGTATCATCAGCACCGCGTTGCGTATCTCCGACGCATAGCAGTGGATCGGCATATTCAGGAAGGACAGGGACGATGTAACATTCCAGCCGCCGTTCGAGTTCAGGGATCTCTTATGATATGCTCTGTGCTTATAATAAGCGACATAATCCTTGACGAAGAACGGAGCATCGTCAGGCGCTTCTTCCGGAAGCCCTCCGGCGAGCGCATAAGTCCCGCTCCTGTAATCCTCCGTACGCTGCGCGTTGAGCTGCTCCCTCAATTTGTAACGGTCATCCTCGCTCATGGCATCGAAGTAGCCATTTGCCGTAACGCGGCTCATATCATACATGGTAGAAGTCACCGCAGCCTTGATCCTCGTATCCATAGCAGCAGCGTTAAGAGCCATTCCGCCCCATCCGCAGATACCGATGATGCCGATCCTTTCAGGGTCGACATTTTCCTGCACGGAGAGAAAATCGACCGCCGCGCTGAAATCTTCTGTATTGATATCAGGCGAAGCGACCGCTCTCGGCTGACCTCCGCTCTCACCCGTATAGGAAGGGTCGAAGGCAATTGTCAGGAAACCCCGTTCGGCCATTTCCTGCGCGTAAAGGCCGGAAGCCTGTTCCTTGCAGGCTCCGAACGGCCCGGCCACAGCCAGCGCCGCCATTTTGCCGGAAACATCTTTTGGTATATACATATCCGCCGCCAAAGTTATGCCATAGCGATTGTGGAACGTCACTTTTTTATGATCTACCTTGTCACTCTGCGGGAACGTTTTATCCCATTCTTCTGTCAAAACAAGTTTTTCATCCTGCATCATTTCAGTTCTCCTTTAATGTATCGTATTGTTCGTCAGATACCGGCTCCAGCCATTCGTTTGAAGTATTCTCACCCGGCACTTCTATCGCAATGTGAGAGAACCAGCTGTCTTTCTTCGCGCCGTGCCAGTGTTTGACGCCTGCGGGAATCACGACAACGGTTCCCGGTTTCAGTTCCTGCGCCGGTTTGCCTTCTTCCTGATACCAGCCTTCTCCCGCCGTGCAGACGAGGATCTGGCCTCCTCCCTTGTCGGCGTGATGAACATGCCAGTTATTGCGGCATCCCGGTTCAAATGTCACATTTGTCAATGTGATCGGAGATTCGCTTTTGCCGGCCAGAGCGTTCAGATATGACTTTCCGGTAAAATACTTCGCAAAGCCGTCGTTTGGCACTCCCGTACCGAAAACATTTTCTTTATCGAATATCTCTTTGTCCATAGTTTTCATCGCATTCATCCCCTTTGATTTCCTCTGTTGTTTTCATACGATATCCATTTGGCCTGCCTCAATCCTCTTCGTAGACCTCTTTCGCCAAATTGAACGCGGCCCAGGCCTTCGGCCACCCGGCGTAAAAAGCGATGTGAGTGATGACGGCGGCCATTTCCTTCTGAGTCACGCCGTGGTTCTTTGCGTTCGCGATGTGATACTTCAGAGAACTGTCTGTGATGCCGGAAGCGACAAGCGCGACGACGGTGATGATGCAGCGCGTCTTGAGGTCGATATCCTCGTTGTTCCAATTCTCGCCAAACAAAACATCATCGTTGAAATGCGCAAATTCCGGAGCAAATTCGCCAAGTTGTTTTCTTCCCGCTGTCTGTTTGATTTTTTCCGCCATTTCTCTGCCTCCCGATAAATATCCACGTGTTGATTATTCCTTGCAAGAATATTATTATTGAATTATCAAAATAATTCAACCTCCGGATTCTCCGTCGCGTTGCTTATGCCACACATAATAAAATCCGGATATTAATTTCCCCGAAAGGATATCTCTTTATGCCCTCAGAACGAAAAACAGACAGGCGTGTCGTCAAAACGCGCAAGGCCATCAAAGATACATTCAAAGAGATGGTCATGGAAATGGACGCATCGAAAATCACGGTCAAAGAACTGACCGACCGGGCGCAGATACACCGGAAGACCTTCTATCTGCATTACACATCCATCGACGCCCTCTACGAAGACATCCTGCAGGAGATAGCCGAACAATACTTTAAAGAGATAGACACCACGGCTCCGGATGCCCCATTTACAGAAGTCAATCGGGTGTTTTTCACTTTTCTCTCGGGTCTCGACCCATATTGCGAAAAACTGCTCTGCTCGCCCGGATACCGGGAATTCTCCGACAAAATATTCCTTATGATGCTAAAGCATAACCGGGAACGCTATAACCCGTATGCCTCATATACGGAAGATCAGCAGAATATCATCAACACTTTCCTTTGCCTCACCTCTGTCAATATCTACAGGCAGTGGGTCGCCGGGAATAAAAAAATGCCGCTCGACGAACTGATCGATTTCACCAACCGGCTGTTCATGCACGGCATTTCATCGGTACGAAAATAATGATTTACAATCTTTTTCACGATTACATTCTCTTGTGTCCTTTATTCCTCACGTGGTAATATTTTTTTACATATCGAATTAAAAAGCATGTACATGTAAACGGGAGAGTTCTTATGGCAGCATCAAAAACATACAATAAAACCCGGACCGGAGACGTTGACCGCGCACATACGGATATGCGCGTTAAGCGGACAAAAGAATCCATTCACAGCGCCTTTACGGATATGATGTGCGAAATGGATTACGAACAGATCAGCATCAAGGAATTAACAGAAAGAGCCGGCATAAACCGCAAGACATTTTATCTGCACTATAATTCTTTGGACGATCTGCTCGGTGAAATGCAGAACGAAATGAGTACGCGTTTCATGGAGCGTATCAAAGATCTCAAACCGCCTTATGACATGGATAAAATAACCCGCGCTTTTTTTCTGAGCATGGAAGAATCCGGCAAATTCGGAGAGCGCCTCGCATGCAGCGGAAATTATCACTACATAAATACGCGGATGGTCAATACTGTCATGCGCGATACATGGAAAGAGGAAAACGCGAAAGCGAAGGATCCCTACATTCAAAATATAATAATGTCTTATGTTTCTCAATCTACCTTAGCCATCTATCAGCAGTGGGTCACCGATAAAAAACGCATTCCGCTTGATGACATAATTAATATCACTATCACGCTTGTGTGCAGCGGGATTGACGCGTGGCTCAAATCGTATAATAAATCAAATCGATGACCGCCTGCCTGCGAGGCGACGGCCTGCGCGGCATCAAAAGAATAAAATGGCAATATTCCACATATTTCGAAGATATGTGGTGTATTCAAATCCGCCGGAACGTTATGATACATAAAAGAGATAATTCTCAAAGTAATACTAAGTCATACTTGAAAAATCAGAAACGGGACTGAAAGCGTACAAAACGAAAAGAAGTGAACAGCGATGGAAAAATTGCAATATCCGAAAAAGCGGTCCGCGTATCCGATCCCCGAAAGCGAAAAGAATCTGCCCTCTGTGACGGCAGAACCGTTTGCAAAAATACCGACGGATGATGTAAGACCCGGTCTTAATATTCTGGAAGGCATCTGCTTTGACCGCAAAGGCGACATGTATCTTGTGAACTGCCCTATGGGGCGAATTTATAAGGTCGACATGCCGCGGGGCACCGTACATCTTTTCAGGCAGCTTCCGGAACATATGGCTCCAAGTGCCATCAAGATACATAAAGACGGACGGCTCTTTGCAACTATCGCGGCATCAGACAGCGGTTCTATGATAATCGTTCTGGATCCGAATACCGCCGAGATAACCGGCCGCATCTGGGAAAACAACGGCCATATGATAGATGACATGGTATTCGATGCAAAGGGAGGATTCTACTGCTCTGATCTTAAAGGGACCGCTGCCGATCCATGTGCCGGCATCTTCTATGTGGAACCTGATGAAAAAACAGTGCATGCGGTCATCCCGCGCGGAATGGCTGCGACAAACGGCATCGTGTTGAGTCTCGATGGGAAAGATCTGTTTGTAACCGAATTCAGCCGAGCCCTGCTGCACCGCATCGGATTATCACGGGACGGCCTGTCGCCCGCACCATGTGGATCCAATGTTCTGTATCATTTCACAGGTTATGAGGGCCCGGACTCGCTCTGCATGGACGAAGATGAAAATCTCTATGTGGCCATGTGCAGCCAAGGCAGATTCCTCGTGTTAAATCGCTATGGCGTCCCGATCGGGCAGATCCTCATCCCCGGCCGAGATGAAGGGAAAATGCTGAAGTCCACTCATATCCAGATCCGCCCCGGGACAAGAGAAGCATATATGTGCACTGCGGACATGAAAACCGGAGAGTCTGCCATTTACAGAGCAGAGGTATTCGCGGGACCGTTCCCGAGTTATCAATATCAATAAATATCAGTAAGTTTTTGATTCTCATGACTGCCAATTCCTCAGCCGAACGTCCGCTTCTTCAAGGATCCGAGGGATATCGACACCCTTCGCCATGCCTCTGCATTTCCCGCAATTATCGCAGTCTGCGGCTTTTCCGTACCCGTCTAAGAAGATGTCATAATATATCGGAGTGTTGATGATCTTTCCGTCATTGACGACCGCCTTGCGTTCGTTCAGCATCTGTACGATCCTCACGATACCGATCTTCTTAGGACATACTTCTTCGGCTTTCTTGAAATCATCAGGCCGATACGGCATCGAAGCGCGCAGTTTTTTCTGTACTTCGCGTATGACAGCCTGCTCCTTATCGCTCAGCGGTTCAAAGTTCTCCATATAGGAAAGGTTGTCGTTCATCTGTGCCTCATCCGACATGCCGGAAAGAACCATGTACACGTTATCCAGACTCGCTGCAAACCTTATCCCCCAGGAAGCGATAGATTTCTCTGGGGCTGCCGCCTTCATTTCTGCTTCAATATCTGAAGGCAGAGCGGCAAGGTTCCCGCCCTTTACCGGCTCCATTACGACGACAGGTTTGCCATGCTTCCGGCATACTTCATAATTTTCCTTTGACGCGACAAAAGGCGAATCCCAGTCAAAATAATTCAGCTGCAGCTGGACAAACTCCAGTTCGGGATGATCGGTCAATATCCTGTCAAGCAGTTCCGGGCTGTCATGATAAGACATTCCGATATGCTTTGTTCTTCCCTCTTCTTTAAGTTTCTTCAGCGCGCTGACGAGATCGTACTTTTGGACTTTGACATACTCATTGCGGTTTATCGCGTGGAGCCAGTAGTAATCGACGTGATCCGTGCCGAGGCGATCGAGCTGCTCCCGAAAGATGTCAAAAAACTGCTGCCGGCTCTCTATCATGAAAACCGGCGACTTCGTCGTAATGGTAAAAGAATCTCTCGGATAGCGTTTGACGAGTGCCTCTTTAAGTACCTTTTCACTGCTGCCGTTGTGATACACATATGAAGTATCAAAATATGTAAATCCCTTTTCAATGAATGCATCTACCATCCTGTTCAGCACATCCATGTCGATACTGCCATCGCTTTTGACGGGGAGACGCATACAGCCGAAACCGAGTTTTTTCATTTTTCGTCATCCTTTCAATTTTTGTTATTCACTTTATAACGAAGCCAGACGGAATCTCCCTCTGTCCGCTCCACATCTAACAGTTGGAAAGTAACCGGCGTATCAGCGCTCAGGCCTTCTTTTTCCATAAAGAGAGTCTGCGTATCTGTCGCACCGTCGGCAGCCGGGGCGATGACAACGCTGACCTCGTCGCAGTATCCCTTCTGGATGAACGACCAGTTCAGTACGGCTCCGCCGCCGAGCATCATCATTTCGATGCCGAATTTTTCCTTCAGTTTTCTGAGCATCAGGTCGTAGTCGTAGCTGTCTTTCCCCGCGATAATATACGAGATACCGAGCCTGCGCAGGAATGCCTTATAGTCATTGGAAGCCGCTTCTGTCAGGACTTCAATGACATCAGCGGATATATCGCCGTAGTGCAGGATGTGATCTTTCCACCCCAGCTTTCCGGACGGGTCGATCGAAATATAATACATATCTGCTTTCCGCGCGACATGATCTCCCGGCGGTACGGCCGGCGAACCAGGGATGATGTCAGGCTTGGCATAGTTCGTAAAATTGTCATCGGTCGTAACACGCCCCGACAGCCAGCCCTGATGTTTGTAAAAGCGCTCCTTTCCGAAAGCGATACGATAAAATGCTTCTCCCGCACCGAGGCTCGCATCTGTCTCCATATATCTGCCCATTATCTTACCGTCCACGGATGTTTCCATGTGGCAAAAAATATAAGGTCTTTCGCTCATTTTCCGTCCTCTCCTTTCTGCTGCTTAATCGGCAGGCGTAAAACGGCTGAGGGTCCGCTCCTGATCTTTCAAAGAAACGTTATAGAAGCGCTTCGTGCCTTCCATTTTACGTATCTCATCCATTTCCCCATCGGTCAGAGAAAAATCGAAGATATCAAAGTTATCTTTCATATGATTCGGATTTGTCGTCTTCGGGAAAACGATGTTTCCCTCCTGAATGTGCCACCGCAGAATTATCTGTACGTTGGACTTGCCGTACTTTTGACCGAGTTCAGTAAACAGAGGCTCTTCTATCATTTCCTTTGCGCCGTGTCCGAGCGGATACCAGCTTTCGACAATCGTCCCGTACTTTGCCATTCCCCTCTTCAAATCGGTCTGCTGCCAGTATGGATGACATTCCACCTGATTTACGGCCGGCTTGATCGATGCCGCTTCACATATCTCTTCCAGACGCTCGGATTCGAAATTGGAGATGCCGATAGATCTCACCTTGCCCTGCGCTGCTGCCTTCTCCATGTCTTTCCACGCGCCGAGGTAATCGCCGAACTGTTGATGCAGAAGGAGCAGATCGATGTATTCGGTATCAAGGCGCTGCAGCATCTTATCGATAGCGGTCATCGTCTTTCCCTCGCCGTACTCGCTCGGCCACAATTTTGTCGTGATCCAGATCTCGTTT
>JBMNVD010000047.1:0-10586 GCA_050946615.1 Eubacterium sp. | reverse complement strand
TGTGTAAAAAAACATGCCATCATGTAATTGAAAAATGCGAGATTTTAATATAAACATTATTATTTATTGAAAGCATATCTTTACCGAGAGCTTATCTTTGATGAAAGCGAATCAACCGTCAATAGCCGTCAACGATTACCTGCGCAGGAGGCTTTGTTATGAAGGAATCTATTCCACCGTTACTTCTCGGCTTGATAATCATGGCCGTCGCGGTAGGCATGACGGGTCTGAGTTTCCTGTCCGAAAAGGGCGATGAGACCGCGGCAGCCGAGCCCGAATATTTCGACACTTACGGAGGACGCGATTTTTATATCTCGGAACAGCAGTCGGGCGATTTCTATTTCGAGGACGCGGGTACATCGCGCAATGCCGCCGGCTCCCAGTGGGACAAGTGGACGAGCGGAAAATCGTTCCTGATAGTCAGTTACGCGGGTGAATCATGCGAAGTGCCGTATTCTTCGATAAGCAAAGAAATCGGAGGCTCCGAAAATACTGATGACGCCGCTTCACGTTATGTCGCGTATGTCCGGAGAGTACGGACAGACTCAGTTTTTCATCCCTGTAATGGACGGCAAAAGTGTACCGGCAAACAACTTGAGTGACAAAGAAATACTGCGGCTCGCGAGCGTAAACGCGAATCATCGCGGCGATACCCTGTTTTCGCTGAAGTCGGTATCCCTGCGGGAGTCTTGGGCGTCATTTGGCATTTCCGAGCCGCATGAAGTTCCATTTATGCGGCGTCACTTGGCATTTCTGAGCCGTTCGACTTTGTCTTTCAGGTAGACATACGATCCCGCGTCGATGCGGTAGCCGCAGACCACCAGAGGATGCTTTTCCGCGAACTTTTCGACTTTGTTAAGCGTCTCGCCGTCAGCGAGTTTTTCATACTTCTCGGGGACGATGAGCGCATCCGCGCTCTTTAAGGTTTTGGCGAGCCTCGAAGGATCCCTGAACAAAACAGGTTCGAGAGGACACAGGTTTTCCCCGTAATCGTCCAGCGCTTTTGATATCATCGTGCCGAACCGCTCGCTTTGGCAGAGTATCGCAGCACGGCTGCCTTCCGCGAGTTTTACTATTCCCGAAATAGCGGGCGGCATCAGGGTCAGGGCTATCTTTGCGATTTTTGCCGACTGAGACACGATGGAGGAAAGTTCTTCCGCGTGGGTTATCGTCGTGACGATGAGGTCCATGTCTTCGCCCAGTTTATACGGGTATTTCCTGATGTCGTCGAGGATGTATGTGTAGATGTCTATTCCGCCGATGTCTCTGAGCTGCTCATCTATCTGGAGAAGCACTTCGGGGTTGCAGTCTACGACGCCGACTTTGACCTTTTCCATGTTTGCCTCGCGCTCTTTAAGTTTAAGGCTGAGGAATATCTCTATCTCCTGCATCGGAAGGTTCATCGCTTCAAGTTCGTCGAACATGGTGTCGATGGCTGCCATCGCCCTGTCCTTGCGGCTCTCGGAACTTGCGGGCATGAACTTTACGAAAGTGCCGCGGCCACGTATCTTTTCGACTATTCCGATGCTCTCCAGTTCGTCGTATGAGCGCTTTATTGTCCCGCGGGCTATGCCGAGGGTGTCGGCGAGGTCGCGCACCGTCGGAAGCTGCGCTCCGGCGGGGAGTTTGCCGCTCTTAATGTCCGCGGTTATGACGTCGACTATCTGACGGTAGATAGGGATATCCAGAGATGTATCGACGCGGTACAATTCGCGCATGCGGTCTTTGTTGTCTCTGCCGTTTCTTTCGTCTCTGTCGTCTCTTCCGTCTATGCCATTTTTGTCATTGATGCCGTTTCTATCAGGTCCTGACATGGTAGTTACCTCTGAGAATCCAGATATGCTGCCGGGCCGGTCTCATAGAGGTTGCCGCCTCTCGAGTCAATGACGACTGTGACCGGCAGGTCTTTTACTTCGAGCCGTCTGACCGCTTCGGCGCCGAGGTCGTCGTAGGCGATGACTTCGGCTTTTTGGACGCACCGGGCGAGAAGTGCTCCGGCGCCGCCGATAGCGGCAAAATATACCGCACCGTATTTTTTCATGGTATCGATCACTTCAGGCGAGCGTTTGCCTTTGCCTATCATTCCTGTCTCGCCCTGCGCTATCAAAGTCGGGCTGTAGGCGTCCATGCGGTAGGAAGTGGTCGGCCCCGCCGAACCGATAGGCCTTCCCGGCTGAGCGGGTGTAGGGCCTACGTAATAGATGACGGAATCGCGCAGGTCGAAAGGAGGCTCTTTGCCGCCGGCAAGCGCCTCGCAGATGCGCTTGTGCGCCGCATCCCTCGCGGTGTAGATCACGCCCGAGATAAGCACGCTGTCGCCGGTGCGCAGTTCTCTCGCGTCTTCCCGGGAAAGGGGAGCGGTGACGCGGATCCTGCCGTTTTCAAGTCTTTCTAGCATCAGAGCACCTCCGTTTCATGACGTGTCACGTGACAGTTGATGTTAACGGCGACCGGGAGCCCTGCGATGTGCGTCGGATACTGTTCGATACTGACTGCCAGAGCCGTCGTCTGACCGCCGAACCCCTGAGGTCCTATGCCGAGCGCGTTTATTTTCTCAAGCAGTTCGTCTTCGAGGGCCGCGTAAAACGGGTCTGCGTTATGTTCACCGGCAGGGCGGAGCAGGGCTTTCTTTGCCAGAAGGGCACATTTATCGAACGTGCCGCCGACGCCGACGCCGACTATGACGGGAGGGCACGGGTTCGGCCCGGCCTCTTTGACAGTTTCGATGACGAATTTTTTTACGCCTTCGACGCCGTCGGAAGGTTTGAGCATCTTGATGCGGCTCATATTCTCGCTTCCGAATCCCTTTGGTGCGACCGTTATCTTTATCTTGTCGCCGGGTACGATGTCAAAGGTTATCATTGCAGGCGTGTTGTCGCCGGTGTTCACGCGGTCGAGCGGGTCGCGGACGATGGATTTTCTGAGGTAGCCGTCCCTGTATCCGCGCCTGACGCCTTCGTTCACGGCTTCGGTTACGTCGCCGCCCGTGATGTGGACATCCTGACCGATTTCAAGGAATACGCAGGCCGCGCCGGTGTCCTGACATATCGGGAGTTTTTCGCTTCCCGCTATCTCAAAGTTTTCGATTATCCTGTCCAAGATCTCACACGCCGGCTGCCACGGTTCGTCTGCGCGGCTCTCGCGGATGCGGTCTCTGACGTCGTCAGGAAGGTTTCTGTTTGCGTCGATGCACATGCGCGCTACAGCGTCTGTGATTTGGCTTGCTTCGATTTCACGCATTGATTTTCTCCCAACTTGTTATTTATCTATGCTGTAGATTTTGTCGAGTACGCTGCCGTCGCGTCCTATGACGTTTGCGACGACTTTGTCTCCGTGGACAGGGCGCTTCGGCACTCCCGTCACGCTTTCGGCTTCCGCCTTGAGTTCGCGGATGTCGCGTACGGGGAGTCCCGCCATTTTCAGGCGCTCCGCGAGTTCTTCGTCTTTAGGATTGACCGCGATGCCCGCCTGAGTAACGACTACATCGATGTCGCTTCCCGGGGTCGATATCGTCGTGACGCGGTCGGTCACCAAAGGAAGTCTTGCGCGGAAGAAAGGCGCGAGTATCATGGCGAGTTTGGCTCCCGCGGCTGTATCCGTATGTCCGCCGGAACCACCCATGATATAGCCGTTTGAGTCGGTGTGCACGTTGACGTTGAAATCAGTGTCGACTTCCGTTGCTCCGAGGAGAACCACGTCGAGACTGCTCGTCGCGGAACTCTTTGACTTCGGCCCGGCGTACTGCATTCCGCTCACTTCACAGTGCTTAGGATTCGTTCTGATAGACTCTACCGCCTTAAGGTCGAAGCACTGTACATCGAGGAGTGCCTCGAAACACCCTTCGTTGAGCATGTCGACCATATAGCCGGTGATGCCGCCCAGCCCGAAGCTGCCTTTGATATTGTCGCGGAGCATGACGTCTTTAAGATATTTTGCCGCGGCAAGCGTCGCTCCGCCGGCGCCTGTCTGGAATGAAAAACCGTCTTTCAAAAGGCCGGAAGCGCAGATGACGTCGACGGCGCGCTTTGCTATCACGAGGCCCACCGGGTCGCGGGTTATCTTGGTCGTGCCTGATACGATGCCGTTCGGGTCGCCGATCGCATCTACTTCAACGACGTAATCCACGTAGTTTTCCGGGATGGACCAGCCGGTCATAGGGTAAGGGACGAGATTGTCCGTGATCGCGACGACCTTTTTGGCGTACATTGCGTCGGCAAAGGCGTATCCGAGGCTGCCGCAGGCGGATTTCCCGAATTTGCCCGTCAGGTTGCCCATAGGGTCCGCGGAAGGAGCCGCGATGAACGCGACATCGACAGGAGTCGAGCCGTCTTCGATAGCGCTTGCCCTGCCGCCGTGCGTGCGGAATTCGACCGGTGTATCCATTACGCCGCTCGAGATGGCGTGGCCGATGCCTCCCGACATGTAGTCGGTGATTATCTTTTTTACTACTCCGTTTTTGATATGCTCGATGAGCGGAGCCTGCGAGTCAAAGAGCGAACTTGCGTTTACGGTCAGGTCGCGGATGCCCATGGCGGCTATCTCGTCCATTACCATATTCAGAACAAAATCGCCGTTGCGCAGGTGGTGGTGGAAGGATATCGTGTCTCCGCTTTTCAGGCCGGTCGCCTGTATCGCTTCACGGAGCGATTTTACGAGTTTATCTGACATTTTACTGCACCTTCTTTCCGAGTCCCAACTTTTCGGCCGCTTCTATCGTCTGACGCGCGCGGGCGACGATAGGGGCGTCTATCATCTTTCCGTGGAGGGCTATGGCGCCGCGGCCCTGTTCTTTGGCTGTCTTTATGGCGTCCATGACCTCGTATGCGTAGTCGATGTCTTTCTGCGAAGGGCTGAATACTTCGTTGATGGCCTGCACGTGGCGCGGCGAGATGCTCGCTTTGCCGGTAAAACCGAGGGATTTCGCGTATGCGGCGTCTGTGTAGATGCCCTCGTCGTCGTTCACATCCGTGAAAGGAGTGTCGTACACGTCGACGCCGGCCGCTCTGGCACAGGCGACCATGCGGCTTCTGGCATAGTCTATCTCGCGTCCTTCTTTTGTTCTCTTGCAGCGGAGGTCGGCCGTCAGGTCTTCGGCTCCGAGGAAGATAGCCGTGACGCGCGGGGACGCGGATGCTATCTCATAAGCGTTTTCCAAGCCGAGAGCCGTTTCGATAAGAGGCATGAGTTTGACGGTGCCGTCCTCGAATCCGAGGCGCTTTTCCACTTCGCTCATGTATGATGCGGCCGTTTCGACGTCGCTCGCTTTGCTCGACTTAGGGAGCATGATGATGTCCGGTTTCTGCTCCATTATCGTATCCAAGTCTTTCTTCCAGTAATCAGTGTCTATAGAGTTGATGCGGACGATTATTTCTATGCCGCTGTAATCGAGATATTTCATCGTGTTGCGGACAAGCACGCGCGCGGAGTCTTTTTCCGCGGGGGAAACGGCGTCCTCGAGGTCGAATATGACCGAGTCTGAACCGAGGCGGCTGCCGTTGATGAGAAGGTTAGGGGTGTTGCCCGGTATGAAAAGCATTGAACGGCGCATGTTATTCCTCCCCTCTGGCTATCGCTGTTTCAAGACGCGCGCGGATGACACAGTCAAGCGCACCGCGGTCTGTTATCTTTACTTTTGCATCTTTGATTCCGAACTGATCGAGGACTTCCTTTACAGTCGCCCTTATTTGGTCGCCGTACTGAGTGATGACGACTGACTCAAGGTCGAGATCTATTCCCGAGCCCGGTTCGATCTCCACGTACGCGTCGCTGGATTCGAGCGTTCCGGCGGACGCCTTCCTTATGATTTCTGCCATCTTTAGGTATCCTTCCTTTCGATTTGTATCAATACATTTGATATGTGTATTATATCAATTTGACTTTATTATATAATACAATTGTGACAAATGCCATAGGGGATGAAGATTTCCCGGAGGCTTTTCGTACTCCGGGGCTAAATAATGCCCTTGAGACGGTCTTTGTCGGTATTTTCGTTTTTGGCCGCTGGCGGCTGTTATCGATTATCGCGGCATCGCGGTCTTTTTCGCCAAATTAATCGTGAGCGGCATCGCGGTCTTTTTCGGCAGATTTATTTGTGGGCGCCGCTGTAGTCTTTTTCGCCCAAATTATTCGCAGGCGGCCTCGTGGCCTTTTCGGCCAATTTATTCGTGAGCGGCATCGCGGTCTTTTTCGGCAGAATTATTTGTGGGCGCCGCTGTAGTCTTTTTCGCCCAAATTATTCGCAGGCGGCGCTGCGGTCATGGTATACTACAAATAAATATGGAACAAAACACGGAGAGCGTTGATGGAGATCGAGTACGGCAGACCTCTCAAAGGGGATTCCCGGCGCGAGTGGGAGGAATTCATTTCGCGCGCGGGGCTTAAAATCGAAGACGAACCGGATCTGACGGTTTTGATACGGGACGAGGCGCCTGCAGGCGACAGCGCGGAAACATCAGGCGCGGGTTCATACGGCAGAACTGCGGCAGCAGGCACAAGTCATGCGGCCGTATCAGGCGCGGCCTCATACGGCAAAATCGCTGCGGCGGGCAGCAGGAGCGGCTCCATAATCAAATATCTGGCCGTCGACCCGAACATGCGCGGTGAGGATCTCACCGGAAAACTCATGACAGAACTCGTAAAGGACGCTTCGGAGCACGGAATAGAACATCTATTCCTCTACACGAAACCGGCTAACCGGGTTTTGTTCGGAGGGCTGCTTTTCTTTGACGTCGCCGAGACCCGCGATGTCCTTCTGATGGAGAACGTGCGTGGCGGGGCGGAGAAATTCGTCGCGGGACTGGAAAAGCCGAAACCTGCCTCGAAAAGTGAGCAAATAGGGAATGACGCCCGGAACGGCAATGCAAAGATAGGCGCGGTCGTGATGAATGCGGATCCGTTCACGCTCGGGCATCTGGCTTTGATAGAAAAAAGCGCCTCGGAGTGCGACGCGTTGTGCGTCTTTGTCGTTTCGGAGGATAAGGGGATGTTCCCGGCGGATGACAGGCTCGCTCTGGTTCGCGAGGGAACAAAACATATCCCGAACGTCACGGTGAATCCGACGGGGCCGTATCTTATTTCGCAGGCGACTTTCCCCACATATTTTATGAAAGACAGAGACCGCGCGGCGGACGCCAAGTGCGGCCTGGACATAGAGATTTTCTGCCGGTACTTCGTGCCGGCGTTTGGCATAACCGACAGGTATGCGGGAACGGAACCGCTCTCGCGCCTGACGGCAAGTTACAACAAAACGATGAACGAGCGCCTGCCGCTGCGCGGGGTCGCCTTTCACGAGGTCGAACGGCTGGAAATCGGCGGGAGGCCGGTCAGCGCATCGGAGGTCAGGGCTTTGTTCGAACGCGGCGATATAGATAAACTGCGGGAACTCGTCCCACAGACGACTTATGATTATCTGGAGGCTGAAACCTCAGCGGAAAGGAAAACAAAATGAATCTCAGAAACATGCTCAACAACCACATAGAGAGCAGTTATTTCGCGCCGAGAGGCAGGGCGAGGATATACGACGTCGGTATGCGCATCGCACAGGGATATCTGTCGCCGTTCGACCAGCTTATCGGAGTCATCGGCGAGGCGGGCTCAGGCAAAAGCGCGCTGATAAAGGGCATGTTCCCGGGGCTCGAACTCACAAACGACGATGAAGGCGTAAACGTCAGACCTCTGCCGATACTTCATCAGGACGACGAATCGGGGTTTTTCACTCCGCACACGTATCACATGGACATCAGGTTCGAACAGGGCTTTACGCAGCTTCCCGTGCTTGCCGAAGCGGTGCAGCAGGCTATTTCGCGCGGAAAGCGAGTCGTAATAGAGCATTTTGACATGATATATCCGTTCCTGCGCCGCAACGCGGATCTTCTCATCGGCGTGGGCGAGGAAATCGTCATTTCCAGACCGAATCTCTTCGGGCCGTATCCCGACGAGGTAAAAGAGCGGGCGTACACTTCCCTGAAATACAGGCTCATGGCGCACACTTCCGAAGACCTGTGCGAATTCTGCATGCCTAATGAACTGATAAATACATGTACTCACGACGATATCCACCACGGGTTCGTTCTGGCGTTCAACGATGCGCCGCCTGACATCGATCTGGTCAGCCTCGAGGAAGGCGTCAGGGCCATTATCCACAAAGATGTCCCGATCGAATATCACGACGAGTCGCATATTCTGATAAACGGGCATCTGCATCCCTGCACGGGGCCGAGGACCCACGTCAGCCACACCGGCGAGATAACGGGGTTTTCACTGCTGAAGCGTTTCATTTACGACAAAGTCAACGACCGCTATCTGATGGTCGCCTGTGTCGGCGAAAATTCCGACGCCAATGTCGAGCATCTGGATAAGATAAACCGCTGGCAGTCAGGGGAGGACATAAGGGGGATATGATACTGCCTGAAACTGTCGATGTCGCCGATATGGTCCGCGCCCGCGACGAACGTGCCGCAAGGCAGCGCGAAATGCTCGCGGAGCACGGGAATGCGCTCGTTTCTTTTACGCTCAATATAGCAGGCGAAGTGAAGCGCACATCTCTTTCGGATTATGTTTTTGACGGCGCCGTGCGGGAGATACGCGAGGCGCTGGGCGAGCCCGCTGCCTGTGTCATCACAAGGGAAAAGACAGGCTCCGAGGCTCTGTTTTCGTATGATTTAGACCCTTATTACATCAAAACAAAATGCGTCGCTCTGGAGGAGTCTCTGCCGGGAGGCAGGCTTTTGGATCTGGACGTCATCGGGACTGACGGGATTAAAATAGCTCGCCGCGAGACGCGCAGGTGCCTGGTGTGCGGCCGCCCTGCGGCGGAGTGCGCGAGGAGCAGGGCGCACGGCCTGCCGGCCGTGAAGGCGGCGACGCTTGTGCTGCTGAAGGAGGCCGCCTGCCGCATTATCGCGAGCAGCGCGGAGCAGAGCCTGCTGGAAGAAGCGCGCCTTACGCCAAAGCCGGGGCTCGTCGACAAAAACAACAACGGCGCAAACGAGGATATGGATCTGGCGATGCTGGAATCGAGCGCCGCCGCGATATCGCCGTATTTCGCCGACTGCGCAAAAGTCGGAATGGAATGGGCAAAACCGGGCGTCTCTGCCGGGGCTGACTGCGGCATTGCCGGGAATGATTCAGATGGTGAGCGCTACGCTGACGTTGCCTGCGGCCCTGCCGGGAATGATTCAGATAATGCGTGCTGCGCTGACGCTGACTGTGGTTCCTCCGGGAATGACTCGAGCAGCGCGCTCCGCGCTGACTCCGGCTGCGGCGCTGCTGGGAATGACTCGAGTAGCGCGCTCCGCGCTGACGCTGGCTGCGGCGCTGCCGGGAACGGCTCAGATAATGCGCGCTGCGCTGACGCTGACTGTGGTTCCTCCGGGAATGACTCAGATAATGCGTGCTGCGCTGACGCTGACTGTGGTTCCTCCGGGAATGACTCGAGCAGCGCGCTCCGCGCTGACGCTGGCTGCAGCGCTGCCGGGAATGATTCAGATAATGCCTGCTGCGCTTACTGCGAATCTGTCGGGAATGACTCGGTGGATGCGCGCTGTGCTGACGTTGACAGGAGTCCCTCCGGGAATGACTCGAGCAGCGCGCTCCGCGCTGACGTTGGCAGGACTCCTTCCGGGAATGACTCAGGGGTTGCGCTCCGCGCTGACGCTGACTGTGGTTCCTCCGGGAATGACTCGAGCAGCGCGCTCCGCGCTGACTCCGGCTGCGGCCCTGCCGCCGAACTTGTCAGGATAGGAAAAGAAGCCGAATCCGCTATGTACCGCGCCACAGGCGGTGTGAACACGCACAAAGGCGCTATCTATGCGATAGGGATAATGTGTGCCGCGCTCGGGCATGTGCTCGTGTACGGCGGAAATATATTCGAAATCTCGTCCGAGATTGCTCGTTCGCTTGCAGAGTACTCAAGCTCGAATCAGCCTCACGCTGAAAGACAAAGTAAACAGGTAGAAGTTCGCCGCTGCGCCGGAGGCGGAAGCGAGGCCGAGACACACGGGCAGCAGATGGCGAGGCGGTATGGCGCCGGAGGCGGATGCGAGGCCGAGACACACGGACAGCAGATGGCGAGGCGGTATGGCGCCGGAGGCGGAAGCGAGGCCGAGACGCACGGGCAGCAGATGGCGAGGCGATATGGCGCCGGAGGCGGATGCGAGGCCGAGACGCACGGACAGCAGATGGCGAGGCAATATGGCGCCGGAGGCGCAAGGGCCGAGTCGATTAACGGGTTTGTTACGGCTAAGGCCGGCCTGGAAGCGCTCCGCGCTTCCGGCGGCGACCCGACCCCCGCGCTGCTGGCAATCATGAGCGTCGCCGCCGACACGAACGTCCTCTACCGTGCGGGAAAAGACGGGCTGACGTTCGTGCAGGCCGGCGCTTCGCACATCGCGCGCCTCTCAGGTGAGCCCCGGACTGCGGCGCTCCTTGATTTCGACAGAGAGCTGATAAAGCGGAACATAAATCCGGGCGGCAGCGCGGACATGCTCGCCGCCGCGCTGTTCCTATATAAAAACGAGACATATCTTTCGTGAGTCTGCGCTCCTTGATTTTGACAGAGAGCTGATAAATCGGGACATAAAACCGGG
>JBMNVD010000046.1:0-11016 GCA_050946615.1 Eubacterium sp. | reverse complement strand
TGCCCATCAAATACTAAGTCTTCTTCCTCATAGATTTTCTTAATTTCTTTTTCAATGACCACAAATGTATTTTGTAAGTTTATGGCTTTTTTCGCAAGTTGTTTTTTAATACTTGAACTGTCAGCATATTCAATCTGCTCAAGAATCAGTCCCAGTTGTATGACCCTCCATTTTTGCCCGGTCATTCAAGAGATATGACTTCGTCCGGATCAGACAGCAGACTGAAATCGAGTACGATGCCTCTCAACTTCGATTTGTCTCCTTCCATGTATTCTCCTTCCGGGCATAATAAAACCCCGCGGCTGTCCGCGAGGTCTGCTTTCTATCAATGTTTTATGAGCACATTATCTTATCATTTGATCTAAATCAATATCCAGTCCAAAATTTTTTATATCAGCGTCTTCAATTTTAAGATCATTTTTTAGGCTGTCCAACATTTCATAATAAGCCGCAACTTTTCCATCGTAAAAATCATCATTTTTATTATCTGCGGCATCTTTTATTGCATCATTTGCATTATCAATCAGTCTACTAATCATTCTTTTCATTGCATCTTGGCTTAATTCAGACATTCTTCCCATTCCTCCTTCTTATGTTGTATGACCCTCCATTTTTGCCCGGTCATTCAAGTAATATATTTTGTATTCGTAAAAAAACATTACAATATGTAGGTACCAATCATCTGAAATTTACTTTTCGTTTTTATTATAACATTATATGACAATTTTTCCCAACCGTTAGTTCCTGATAATCAAACGTGCCTGTGAGAAACCAAATTCCGGCATACTGCCTTTCGGTAAGCCTGAGTACACGTACCGCTCCGCTTCCCGGATCGTATTCCTTTAACCGGTTAAAATGTTTTTCGGCTCCTTTGCGGTTTGTTGCAACACGCATATAGAGTTCCTGCCCGATCATTAAATAACCATCATTCAAAAGAAATTTCCTTAATCGGCTGTACGCCATTTTTGTCCCGCGTTTGTTTGTTGGATTAAGCATAACAATTATTCTCATGATAGTTCCTCTCATTGATTTAAAAGTTCGGACGGTTCTTCCGGAAGAACCGTCGGCAATAAAATTTTTTTTAGCGAATCGTTAATAACAAAATTCCGTAAACTCTCTGTCATGATATCTATTGCCGTCAGAACAGCCATCTTTTTCCCGTTAATCAAGCATGCATTGTGTAGGACATGAGCCAATTCATATCTCTGCTTCTTTGACAAAATCTGGTTTGAGCCAACTATTCTAATTGCGATAATATCAACCATTGGCCTCCATGGTTCAATCAAATCATCTGCCAGATTATTCGTATTTAATTGATTTCGATGGTGAAGCCCGAATGCAGGGATAAAACCAGTCAACAGCAGAGATCGAATAATTGCGTTGCGAAGTACAGCATATCCATAATTCAAGCAACTGTTTATGGGTATCTCTGCTTTCCGATTTATTCTGGGATACAGAAATTGAAAATACGCCCGTGCAGCTGATGATTCTGCCGCGTCCGTATTTACGCTGCAGACAGAATCTGCTATTTTGCTGATTTTATCTGCACCGGGTTTACCAAGAATATTCAACGCCAATGCTTGATTTTCAATTTTGCGTTGGATTATCTGAGCCCAAGCCCCGTCTATTCGCTCATCCCGCATGGCTATCTGCTTTTTCATTACCATCGACTGCCTTGCATAAGACTGATACGGCAAAAGCATAGCCGCCGGAGTATATTTTTCATTCTGTATCATCAAAGTTATCCCGTTGGCGCAAATCTGTTCCATATCCATAACAGATAATCGGATATTGGCCCCACGGCATACAATCGTTGCAATGTCTTCAAGGGGTATCGAAACCAGCCCTTCTGCTTGATCGATGTTAAGCTGCCCCCATATGTACATGTATCTCTGACGGGCGAGTGATTTCCAAAGTTCTGAACGCCATAATAACCTCCAAAAACAATCTCTAATGATAAAGGCGACGTTGCTTTCATCAAAAAATGAACCCGTAAGCAAAAGAAAAACGGCCCGCAAGCCGAAAACTCGGATCCACGAGCCGTTAATCTTTGGTGCGTCATGGGAGACTCGAACTCCCAACCTACTGATTCGTAGTCAGGCACTCTATCCAATTGAGCTAATGACGCATGCCGGTCAAATAACCGTGCCTAATTATTATATAAGCGGACGCCGATTTTGTAAAGTCAAATCGGCGCCCTTCCCCTATTTTTTCAGCTCTAAATCCCTTTCCTTTATCATTCCGCACCTGTACGCTTCGACGAGTTCCTTCATCGTCTCGGCCCGCCTGAGAAGCTCTCGCCCTTGGTCCGTATCGACGATCCTCATTCTTGTCGGCAAAACCTCCACCGTCTGCACGATAGGATCATGAAATTCCTGAGTCCCGTCCTCCTTCAGCGGACTGTATGGCTTATGCTCGGCGAGCGCCATCGTCCATGAATTGAAAATGAACGTGTAACCCGCTATTCCGGTCTCCTTTTGGTAGGCCTTTGACATGCCGCCGTCGATGACGTACAGCAGGCCGTCGCCTTTGATCGGGCTCTCGCCGTTCTTGAACTTGACAGGTACGTGCCCGTTCAGGATCTTCGAGTGCTCCGGATCCAGACCGAACTCCCTCAGTATCTTCTCGCAGAAAGCGCGGCTGTCGCGCAGCGTATAGTATGGCTGGACAGGCTCGTGGTGAGACGCTTTGTCCTCGATGAAAAGGCGCTCGAACGTAGTCATCTTCGCTTTGCCGAACAAAGGCGAATCGCCGCTCAGCCACAGGTACCACATCAGGTCGCCCGGCTTGCCGTATTCCGCGACGGATTCAGGCGAATAGTACGACGCGCGGATCTGTTTGTCGAGGTGATCCATCAACGCCTTGCCGGAGAGTTCTCTGCCATAGATGTTCACTTTGGTGAATTCGCCGTCCGGGTCTGTCGGGATGCAGCCGTGGAACAGGAGATTGCCGTTCACGATCTTGTAAAGGGAACCGCGGCTGTACATGAAATCCATGTGGCGCATCAGTTTCTCGGAGTTCTTTATCGACGCCTCGAGCGACTGCATGACCGCCACTTCATCCTCCGAAAGAGCATACGGGTCGCTCGGGTTCAGCGTCGGGAAGAACGTGTCCGCGAGTTTCCATTTGCGGCCCTCGATCTCGACTACGCCGTTCGCCAAGTCCATTTTGTCCAGTATCAGGCGCTTTTCGAGATGGAACTCCGGGTGCGCTTTGATGAGCTGGCCTTCGAGCTTGAACTGGATGATGGCGATGGCCTTGTGCATCTGGGCGGCGAGCTGGTCGTCGACGGTATCGTAGATGTTGCGGTCCAGAACGTGCGGCCAGAACCTGCGGCACGGGTCGTTTCCGTAAACCTGTGCGGCAAAGGTCGTCAGCGCTCTGAGGTTGATGCCATACCCGATCTCGAGCATATCAAAGTTATTGTAGCTGATGTTCATCCTGATGATGTTCGCGATGCAGGCCCAGTTGCCGGCGCAGGCGCCCATCCAGACGATATCGTGGTTGCCCCATTGGATATCGACGTCGTGGAAGTCCATCAGGTAGTCGAGGATGCAGTCCGGGTGCGCCCCTCTGTCGAAAATATCGCCGATGATATGCAGCTTATCGACCGCCATGCGGCTGATGGTGTCCGCCATCTCCGAGATGAATACCTCGCCAAAACCTGAATCGACGATTGAATTGATGATCTGGCTGTAATAGCTCGCGCGGTTCTCCTCATCGTCGGCGTGGAGGAGTTCGTCCATCGCGTAGTCTAAATACTTAGGGAGTCTCATTCTTACGCGCGAGCGAGTGTATTTAGTCGATACGGCCTTGCAGATCGTGACGAGCCTGTAGATGACCGTCACACACCACTGGTCGTAGTTTTTTTCGGATTTGCGCCTTCTGGCCATCTCGGCCTCGGGGTTGTATATGAGCGCGGCCAGATCTTTGCGGTCCTCCTCGCTGAGAATCCCGCCGTAGTGTTCGTCTATCTTGGTGCGTATCGTGCCCGAAGCGCTTTTGATCATGTGGATAAAAGCCTCGTGCTCCCCGTGCAGGTCGCTCAGGAAGTATTCCGTGCCCTTCGGCAGCGCCAAAATCGCCATCAGGTTGATGTACTCGGCTGCCGCCGCGAGTCTGTTCGGATATTTTTCCGAAAGCAGTTCGAGGTATTTTGTGTCTACCATCACGTTCCTCCTATTCATCGATTCGGAGAATGTTCGCTCCGAGATCGCGGAATTTTTCGACGAAATGGTCGTAGCCGCGTTCTATATGATAGATTTCGGAAACTTCGGTCGTGCCCGTCGCGACGAGCCCGGCGAGCACCAAAGCCGCCCCTGCCCGCAGGTCGGTGGCTATGACCGGAGCCGCTTCCAGCTGGACTCCGCCCGGGACGCGGGCTTTGTTGCCTTCGGTCCTGATATTAGCGCCCATGCGGTTCAGCTCGGCAACGTGCATAAAGCGGTTCTCAAAGACCGTCTCTATCACCGTGCTCGGGCCGTTGACCGTCGTCAAAAGCGACATGAACGGCGACTGGATGTCGGTCGGGAACCCCGGATAAGGGAGAGTCTTGATATCCGTTGCGATGAGTTTTTTGCCCCGCCCGGAGACGTAAATGCCTTCGTCCACGACCGACACTTCCACGCCGCACTCGCGCAGTTTCGCGGAAATCGATTTTACGTGGTCCGGAACAACGTTTTTCAGGAGAATGTCGCCTCGGGTTATGGCGGCGGCGAGCATGAACGTGCCAGTCTCTATCCTGTCCGGAATGACCGTATGATGCGCGCCGTGCAGGTGCTCCACGCCTTCTATCTTTATCGTATCGGTCCCGGCGCCTTTGATGCTTGCGCCCATTTTGTTCAGGAAGTTCGCGAGGTCGACGATCTCAGGCTCCTCGGCGGCGTTTTCGATATACGTCGTGCCTTCCGCCAAAACCGATATCATCATGATGTTTTCGGTCGCGCCGACGCTCGGGAAGTCCAGATAGACGGACGCTCCCTTGAGACCGCCCGGGCCGACGTTTGCCTCTATGTAGTCCTCTTGTGACCTGACATCTACGCCGAGCGCCTCGAACCCTTTAAGATGAAGGTCGACGGGCCTTGCGCCGATGGTGCATCCGCCCGGCATATAGACTTTTGCGTGTCCGGTGCGCGCAAGAAGCGGACCCATGATGAAGAAAGACGCTCTCATGCGGCTCACGAGGTCGTACTCGCCCTCGCTTTTGTTCAGGCCGCCCATGTCTATCTCCAGTTCGTTGTCTTTCACGCGCTTGACGGTACCGCCGAGCGAGACGAGGATCTGTTCCATGACGTCCACGTCGAGCAGTTCCGGCACGTCGCTTATTACGCATTTCTCCGGCGTTAAAATGGAGGCCGCCATGAGCGGCAGGACGGAGTTTTTGGCTCCGCTTATCTGCACCTCTCCATAGAGCGGTCCGCTGTTTTGAACAAGAAATTTAGCCACTATTCCCTCCGGAAATTATTTTTATTTTTGCGGCTGCAGATTTGCCATCTCAGCGAGGCATTTGCTGCATACGTTTTTGCCGTGTATCTGCCTGATACCTTCCGTGCTTCCGCAGAAAATGCACGCCGGCTGGTATTTCTTAAGCAAAATGTACTGGTCGTCGACAAAGATCTCCAGCGAATCGTCGCTTTCGATACCGAGTGTGCGCCTCAATTCGATCGGTATGACTACTCTGCCGAGCGCGTCGACAGGTCTGACTATTCCGGTTGCTTTCATTTTTCTCTGCTCCTTGATTATCTGCTTCTCTTGATTATCGAAACGAGCGACGCTATCGATTTGCTGATGCTTGAAATCGACGCGACGGTAGATTCATTGCCTTTGGCGGCGCTGGAAAAACTCTTTACCGCTGAAGTGAGATCGGAGACAGCAGGCTTCAATTCCGTCGAACTCTCATTTATCATCTCGGTGAGAGGTTTGACGTCGTCCAAAATTTCATTTGCTTTTTTGATGGTCGTAAGCGCTTTTGCCAGTGTGACACAGAGGTAGATGAGCGCGACGATGCCGGCGATAATGAGCAGGCAGAGCAGCAGTTCCTTGACGTTTACGGTTATTTCCATTTCTTTCCCTCCTGAGTGATTATTTGATTGGTTAGATGACCATTCTTGCTATGATTTTCTCCCGGCGCCGCCGTTTAGCTTTGCCCGGCGTTCCCGCTCGGTTTTTCCCGGCGTTCCCGCTCGGTTTTTCCCGGCGTTCACGCCCGGTTTGTCCGGCAGTTTCGTTTTATCTTCTTAATCCTCGTTCAGCAGTTTTGCCATGTCGTTCTTATACTCGTCGTCGACTTCATTTAAAATGTCGTTCTGGCGCTGGCCGCCCTTCTTGTGTTTCGGAGCGATGCGCTTGATCTCGACTTTGTTGTATGTCCTGACATCCGGCGAAAGTTTGTCGGAACCGTCGTCCTCTTTTTCGCCTGTATACAGCCTGACCTGCACCTTGCTCTGCAGGAGGTCGGTGCCGATGACTTTGCCCGGGCCGTCCGGCGTCTGTATCTTTTCGTTCACGTCGGGCATGCCTTTGTGGAGTTCCGTGTAGGCTTCGTTCTCGTATTTCAGGCAGCAGAGAAGCCTGCCGCAGATACCCGATATCTTCGTCGGATTCAGGGAGAGGTTCTGATTTTTTGCCATCTTTATGGACACAGGCTGGAAGTCTCCCATCCAGCTTGCGCAGCAAAGCGGCCTGCCGCACTGGCCGCAGCCGCCTATCATCTTTGCCTCGTCTCTGGCGCCTATCTGCCTCAGTTCTATCCGCATGTGGAAAGCGCTTGCCAGATCTTTTACCAGTTCTCTGAAATCGACGCGCCCGTCGGCGGTGAAGTAAAAAATCACCTTATTGCTGTCAAAAGTATACTCGACGTCGATGAGTTTCATCTCAAGGTGATGTTTGTCGATTTTTTCCTGACAGATCGCCATCGCCTCGGCTTTTTTCTTTTCGTTTTCTTCGCGCTGCACCAGATCTTCCGGTGTGGCTATTCTCACGATGTTTTTGAGCGGCTGGACGATGTCCTCGTCTTTAACTTCGGTCTCCTCCATCATGATAAAGCCGAATTCCAGGCCGCGCGCCGTCTCGACGATAACGCCCGTGTTCATCGTGAGTCCTTCTATATTATTCGGCGAGAAATAGTATAGTCTTCCGTTGTTGTTGAATTTCACGCCTACGACTGTTGTCATGCTTTATCCTCCGTGTGCATAAGCAAAAGAAATTTCTTTATCGCGTTTTTCGGTGCAACGCCTCTGAGCACGTCGCGTCTGGCCGCTTCGACCAGCTCTATACCGCGGGCCGCGTATCCGGTGTCACTGCCTGAAAGCAGTTTATCGCGCAGCACCCGTTCGGCCTCATCGGTGTACGCAAGCGCCGTCTTTTTGTCCTTTATCTTATCCGCCTTCGCCTTTATCTGGTAGAAATATGCGCCTTCTTCGGCCATCTCCAGTGTGCTCTCTGCAAGCGATCTTATAGCCTTTGTTGAGGCTGCCGCTCCGCCGCGTGCTTTTTCCGACGCTGCCCCTGCGCCTTTCCCCGATTGTATTTTAGAGTTTCCCGCGTCTATCGACCCGAGCATCAATTTGATGCAGCGCGATCTTATCGTCGGAAGGAGGTTATCGCTGTTCTCGGAAAGCAGCATGATGACCGTCCCCGGCTGCGGTTCCTCAAGCGTTTTAAGAAACCGATTCTGCGCTCTGACTGTCATTGTGTCCGCATCCTCGATTATTGCTATGTTGCGGCCGCCCAGCCCGGACGGGACGTTCATGAGTTCCGCCTGAAGTTCTTCTATGGCTTTGTCCTTTACCGAGGTTCCGTCCTCGGCCGAGACGCGGTATAAGTCCTCGTAGTTCCCGCCGCTTATGCTCCTGCAGACGCGGCATCTGCCGCATCCGCGCCCGGGCTCCTCCGCGCAGAGTATCGCTTTGGCGAAATCGAGGGCAAAGTCGGCCTTCGGGGTCCCAGTGTCGCCTTCTATTATATACGCGCGCCCGACACGCCCGGTCCTGACCGCGTCGGAAAGTCTTTCCGTTATTCTGCTGTATCCGGGGTAATCGTCAAGCGCCATCTCGTTTCATCCGTAAAGTCTGTTGAACAGTCCTGTTGAATAATTCCTTTGAACGGTTCCGTTATGCAATTCCGTTGAACTGTCCCTTTAAACAGTTCCGCTGAATAATTCCGTTTTAAAAATCCCTATGCCGGCCTATTCCCGCGGCGCCTTCAAAGTGCCTTTTATTGCCTTTCCGCGCCGTCTAAAAATGCGTCCAGGCTGTCGGAAATGGCCTTCCAGACTTCCTCCGGGCTCTTCGACGCGTCTATTATGACAAATCTCTTTCCCACGCCTTTTTCGGAGTCCTCGCGCAGCAAAGCAAGATATCCGTTGTAGACTCTGCGCCTGAAGTCCCTCGTCTCGACTTCCAGCCTGTCGCGCGCGGCCCTGTCGGGATTGTCCATGCGCTTTTCGGCCGCCTCCGGTGCGATATCCAGAAAGAACGTCAGGTCCGGCAGGATCCCGCCTGTC
This sequence comes from Eubacterium sp., assembly GCA_050946615.1. Lineage (GTDB taxonomy): Bacteria > Bacillota > Clostridia > Peptostreptococcales > Anaerovoracaceae > Eubacterium_B. The sequence goes on along the minus strand of JBMNVD010000046.1, from coordinate 2,513 downwards.
GCGAATGCGTTGATTTTCCTGACCGGTTCTCCCAACATGCGCCCGTAGCCCTGATACGCGATGCTCGAATCGACGAATCTGTCGCAAACGACCACGCCGCCCGCTTTGATAGCCGGGATTATCTTTTCACGCACGAGCTGCGCCCTTGATGCCGCATAGAGCAACGCCTCGGTCTCAGGCGTCATCTCGCTGTTCCCGCGGTCGAGCAGTATTTCCCTGATTTTTTCGCCGATAGGCGTGCTGCCCGGCTCTCTCAGGAAAAGCGCCTTGATCCCGCGCTCGTCGAAGTATCTTTTGATATTCCAAAATTGTGTGGATTTGCCGGAGCCGTCGCCGCCTTCCACCGAAATGAAAATCCCTTTGCCGGCCATGTCATTTGTCCTCATCATCATATTTGTTTCCCTTTAATATAACGTCCACGAGTTTGTTGAAAAGCAAAAAACAAATATATACGAAAGGGCAGAGAAGAAGTATGCTGAAAATGATTTTTAGCGCAGTCATGGATTTCCGGTTCCCCTTTTGCCACAGTAACATTCATTGTAAGCCGCGATATCTTGCAACAGGTAAATTATACCATAATTGGAAGCATCTTTCACTAAAAAAGAGCGCGCAGGCGCACGCTCTTGTCATACCGTGCTAATGCTGTTTTTTTAGCAGTTCTTCCCACTCTTTGACGATGCTCCTGTCGGCAAAATAATCTATGCGCATGGCGTGGGTCACACGCGCCAGTGTCGCGTTCGTCTTTGCTCTGGCTTTGTCGCATCCGGCCTTAAGGATATCGTACACCGTGTCGATGTCGGATTCCCATTTGGCTCTCTCCGCGCGTATAGGAGCGAGAGTGTCCTCCATGACGTTTATCAGGAACTTTTTGCATGTGCCGTCGCCGAGTCCGCCCCTGCGGTAGTGGTCTTTCATCTCGTCTAAGTTAGCGTATTCCGGCAGGTATTTCCTGAAATGTTCGTCCGTGCAGAAAGCGTCGAGGTACGTGAAGACGACATTCCCTTCTATGTGTCCCGGGTCTTCGATCCTCAGGTGCTGCGGATCCGTGAACATCTTGCCGTTTATCTGCGTTTTTACCGTCTTGGGCGAATCGGAAAGATAGATGCAGTTGCCGAGGGATTTGCTCATCTTTGCTTTGCCGTCTACACCCGGAAGTCTTCTCGTGACTTTGTTGTCGGAGATAGAAGCGGCCGGCAGGACAAGCGTATCCCCGTATATCCTGTTGAATTTCTCGACGATCTCGCGGCACTGTTCTATCATCGGGAGCTGGTCGTCTCCGACAGGGACGACCGTCGCGTCAAAAGCGGTGATGTCGGCGGCCTGCGATATCGGATAGCAGAAAAATCCTACCGGCAGTCCTTCATCGGTGAATCCGCGCATCTGTATCTCGGATTTTACCGTCGGGTTGCGCGAAAGTCTGGCAGTGGTGACGAGGTTCATGTAGTAAAAGGTGAGCGCGTGGAGCGCAGGGATCGACGACTGCACGCAGATCGTTGTTTTTTCCGGGTCGATGCCGACGGAAAGGTAGTCAAGAACGACGTTTATGATGTTTTCCCTTATCTTTTCCGGATTGTCGGCATTATCGGTGAGCGCCTGATCATCCGCGATCAAAATGTATATCTCGTCGAACTCGCCGGAGTTCTGCAGTTCGACTCTGCGTTTTAATGAGCCCGCATAGTGCCCTATGTGAAGGCGGCCGGTAGGTCTGTCGCCCGTCAAAATGATTTTCTTACCGTTGTCCATATTATCCCTCGAACCATACTTTCCTTCGTGCAATTATCGGTTTGCTGCATCGATGCAGCAATCATGATACAGCAAATATGATACAGCAAACATTAAGATTATATCATATCCGCGATAAAAAAGATTGCCAAAGGCGTCTCCGGCACCCGATGCAGTAGTTAATAATAAAAAAGAGACCGTTTTCACGATCTCTTTCTTAAAACCGGCAGCGTCCTATTTTTCCGGGCAGTCGCCCGCCAGGTATCATCGGCTCTGAAGAGCTTAACTACTGTGTTCGGGATGGGAACAGGTGTGACCTCTTCGATATAGCCACCGGATATGAAGTTTTGATGCAAACCCACAACCGATATAACGCGCACCATTGAGCGCAAACGATATTTCCTTTGAAAACCACTGGTCAAGTGTTCGACCTATTAGTATCAGTCAGCTCCACGTGTTGCCACGCTTCCACCTCTGACCTATCACGTGGTAGTCTCCCACGGGTCTTACCTCTTGAAGAGGAGGAAATCTGTTCTTGTGGGGGGCTTCGCACTTAGATGCTTTCAGCGCTTATCCCGTCCATACTTAGCTACCCGGCTATGCTCTTGGCAGAACAACCGGTGCACCAGAGGTATGTCCATCCCGGTCCTCTCGTACTAAGGACAGCTCCACTCAAATTTCCAACGCCCACAGCGGATAGGGACCGAACTGTCTCACGACGTTCTGAACCCAGCTCGCGTACCTCTTTAATGGGCGAACAGCCCAACCCTTGGGACCTACTCCAGCCCCAG
>JBMNVD010000045.1:0-11447 GCA_050946615.1 Eubacterium sp. | reverse complement strand
CTCATATTCTACTCGTATTCGACTCATATTCAGCCCGGGTTCGGCTCATATTCGGCTCATATTCAGCTCAGGCTGTTTCCTCAATTAAGCCCCAGCAGTTTCGAAGCGATGCTGAAATAGATCCAAACCGAGAAAACGTCCACGAATGTCGTGAGCAGCGGCGAAGCCATTATCGCCGGATCCAGATGCAGGGCTTTTGCGGTCATAGGGAGGACGCATCCCAGACATTTTGCCATTATCACGACGAATATCAGAGTCAGCGCGATTATCACCGCAAGAGTAGGGTTCTGGTACTGGATGAGTATTCTGATACCGTTGATTACGGCCAGCGACAGACCGACGATGATCGAGACCCTGAATTCCTTCCACAGAACTCTCGGGAAGTCTCGGAGTTCGATTTCGTCCAAAGCCATACCGCGGATGACGAGCGTCGAAGCCTGCGAACCGCAGTTTCCGCCCGTATCTGAGAGCATAGGCATCAGGGCTACCAAAACCGGCAGCGTGGCAAACGCTATCTCGTATTTTTCAATGATGAGGCCTGTGAGGATAGACGTGAACATGAGGATGAGCAGCCACGGAAGTCTGTTTTTCACGTTCTCAAGCACCGTCGTGTTGAAGTATGTCTTAGTCTTCGGCGCCATAGCAGCCATGATCTCGAAGTCTTCCGAGTTTTCCTGCTGCAGTACGTCGACAGCGTCATCGATGGTGACGATGCCGACGAGCCTGTTTTCGGTATCGACGACCGGTATCGTCCTGAGGCTGTATTTATCGAGCATGTGGGCGACGTCTTCCTGGTCGTCGCTCGTCTTCACGCTGATGACGTTCTCCTCCATGATGTCCGAAAGCACCACGGCGCTTTTGCTGACGAGGATGTCCCTGAGCGACGCCACGCCTTGGAGTTTCCTGTCGTCGGAAATCACGTAGCACGTATAAACGTCTTCGCACTCATCGCCGTTGTCGCGTATCCACTGGAGCACATTTGTTATAGTCGTATCCCCGTGCTGGGCGACGTACTCTGTCGTCATCAGAGCGCCCGCGCTGTCCTTAGGGTATTTAAGGAGCGAATTGACATCCGAGCGCATCTTCGGCGACGTCTTGTCGAGAACCTTGTTCACTACGTTCGCCGGCATTTCCTCAAGCATCGAGGAAACATCGTCCGCGTACATGTCGTCGAGGACCTGAGAAAGTTCCTGATCCGTGAACCCGTTTATGAGCTTTTGTCTGAGGTCATTCTCCATCTCGCTGAAAGTCTCTGCGGCAAGATCTTTCGGCAGGAGCCTGAACAAAACAAGAAGCGATTCCTCAGGAACCTCTTCCATCATTTCTGCGATGTCCACGGCGTTCATGTCATCGAGACGCCTGATCACTCCGGAGTAGTCTTTTTTTGACAGAAGCTCCAGGATCTCCTCCATCTGTTCTTCAAGAATTTTTTTCATCGTTTTTCTCCGCGTAAAAAACGACGCTGTCCAAAAAAGCGGCAGACGCCGGTGAATATCGCTGAAGTACAGAGTCCTGTTCGCTTTATGAGGTGCCTTACGCGGGAAATTGTCCGCGAATGTCCGCTACATGATCTCGATCATTCCCGCCATGTGAAGCAGTTCAAACGGGCAGAAAGGCATAAAGAAAAGGGCGGCTGCTATTGCTGCGATACCATCCGGCACATCGTCAAGATCGGTTTCCCGCTCAGTCCGCTTGTGGTTATCTGCGTCCATTTACGTCCGTCCTTTCTGTAAATTATCAAAGAGAAATAAGCACTACTAGAGATTAGCACCAAAGCCCTCGGCTTGTCAATCAAAATAAGGCTTTAATTGAGCAAAATAAGCCTTTATCGAGCCCGCAAATTTTTTCACATCTTCGTCTATGTTCGGTATCCGCAGAGCCTCGCCCGCCTTGTTCGCGGTCTCGGTCAGACAAAACCGCGGCGGCAGGTAAAATGACTTGTTCATGTTCATCCCGGAGATTATCTGTTCGGCCACGAGATCCCCTCCGGAATATCCGGATACCACGACGGCAAAGACGGCTTTGTCGTAGAAGCGCCGCGTCACGAACAGCGCCGTCAGGCGATTGATAAATGAAGACATATTAGCCGGAACGGCGTCGTTGTAGTTCGGGCACAGCAAAACTATCGCGTCGGCCGCGAGCACCGCCGGGTAGACTTCGCTGACCATGACTCCGCCGTAGAAGCAGTCGCCCTTTTCGCCGAAGTGGAGGCACGTTTTATATTGGCAGCCAGCGCAGTCGTTCAGCGTCCCGTTCCTCAAACTGATTTCCCTGATATCGAACCCTTCGAGATGAGCGGAAATCATCTTCCAGATCGCAAGCGTGTTGCTGGTGGAGCGGTTGGAGACGTGCAGCGCAAGAATGGAAGGCTTTCCGGCCGGCTCAGCGGGTATTTTCTGTGCGGCTTGTCCGCCTCCGGCCGCTGCCGGCTTGGTTTCGGCTGCCGCGTCATTGACAGGACCGGCCGCTGCCGTCCCGCCAAGTGCCGCCGCGTATCTGCTTATGCCGGCGCCGTCCTCCGTCAGCCTCTGCGCGAGATCTCTCACGGCGGCGACGTACGCTTCCTCGAGGGTCATGTTTTTGTTCGCCGCCTGTATCGTAAAGTTCTTCAAGCCGTCGACGCTCTCGACGAGCGGCCTTCCGACTAGCCCTGCCCCCGCTCTGTTGATATCGAACGCGAGGCTCCTTGCGAAAGACTTTGTGTAGAGTGTGCCCTTTCCGTCGACGAGTATTCCCGCGACGCATCCGTCCAGAGCGTGTTCGTCGGAGCGCACATATCTGGTCACCTCCACATGCGACTCGTCCATGCCGTATTCGTCGAGGTCAAAGCAAAACAAAACAGGCGAACCTTTTTTTATCTCCCTGACATCCGTGACCACATAGTGAGGTATGCCATCCAAAGCGCCCTTCAGCACCGATTTGATGCGCGCGCCGCGATCCGGTCCATTGTAATCTTTATAAAATACTTCAAGCGTTTTCATTTGCCGACTCCTCTATCCGCGCCATGAGTTCGTCGGGAAGCTGGAGCCTCTCTATCTGAAGGCCCTTTTCCGTGTATCTGTTCCTGCAGCCGAAAAACCGGCCGCCGAGGAAGCACGAACTGTAGTGCCATTCTCCGCGCAGAGTCTGAAGGATGCTTATCGCGCCGGACGATATCGCCGGCGCGGCGTACGGCTTGTATCCGAGACTTCGCATTGCCAAATTCGCGTTGAGCGCCTTCTCCGTGAGTTCTCTGCTCAGGTCGTCGTGATAGTTCCGGATGGAATCCGCTATGACGAGGCCCTTGCCGTGAGCGCCGAAAGATCTGCCTTCGCTCAGGAATGAGGAAAATCTCTTGTCTTTTTGGGCGTAGTACGCGGCGCGGGCGTTCATGACGCCGAGTCCGAACCCCTGTATGCGCTCCGGGAATATTTCGTGGCCGTTCTCTCGACAAGTCGTAAGGAAAACCCCGGCGAGCTGGTCGACCGGGTCGCTCACCTGACAGAAAAGGCCGTCAAACCTGCAGGCGGCCGCGCGCTTTGCGTATGCGGCGACCAAACCGCTGTTCGCTTCAAACTGCGCCATGCGCACGTCGATAGGTTTTGTTGCGCCGCCGGCGCCGGCGCTTGTGTCAGCGCTCCGGAAGTTCCCGGCTCCGCCATTCGATGACGCCGCGACAGGCTGGACGCCGTTTGCGAACGCTGTGTCAGGCGTGATGCTATTTGCGGACGCCTTGACCGGCGGGACGCCTTTTGTCGCACAGAAAACCGCCGCGTCACAGTCAAAGAACTCATCGGGAGAGATGATCTTCACCTCCGGCAGCCTGTCGTAGTCGAGAGCATACGACATCTGGTTCGCCTCAAATTCCCAGCGTTTCGCGGCATTTTCGTTGATATCCGCTATCCCTATCTCATCGACAGTTCCCGCGCCAAGCAGTTTCAGGCCTGTGAGCAGCATCCCGCCGACATCTCCCATGGCGAGGATATTTACGCGGTATCCGCCGTTTTTGCCGGTCCGCGGGATATCCCACGGCGAAAAGCCGGAAGCACTCGCGTTTCGTACCTCCGCGGCCTTCGGCACGTCGATAGGCAGCATCGACGCTTTCAATACGAGTTCATACGCGCGCGGGTGCATTACGTTGACCGCTCGCATCCCTCCGCGCCGCAGCGCTTCCTCTGTCTGCGGTTCTAGCCCTGCCGAGCCGCCGCGCCGCAGCGCTTCCTCTGTCTGCGGTTCTAGGCCTGCCGAGCCGCCGCATGCATGGCTTCCGCCGTTCTCCCCGGCGCTTGACAAGTTCAGCCACCCGACGCTTTCCGGGCCCGCCGACAGGAGCCCCGCATCCGTGAGCGCAAAAGACGACCTGCATTTTTCGGGGTCGGCACTGAAGAGAAACACTTCCGGAACGAGTCCGTCGGTACTTTTGCGTATCTCGTCGAGCTCAGAGGCGAGTTCATCGTCCCCGCAGCGTTCAATTTTGTTCAAAGAGCAGCATATCACGCTGCCCGCGGTATAGTAGCGCATATCACGCCCCCTACAAACTGAATTTGTCAGGCGTATCCATGGAAAGCAGCCTGCGGTCGCGTTTCAGCATCGTAAGATCGTTCACCAGATAGTCCGACGGGAGCAGGTTCAAATCATACGACAGGCAGCTTCCTCTGTCAGGGCAGAGCGGCAGTATGACCGCCTCCCCCAGCCTTCCGAGCGTCAGGTTGCGCCCGAACCTCCTGCTGAACTCGGCCTCTAACGTCAGGAACAATTCAAGGTCGTTTTCCAAAATCGTCTGCGAGAAGTCGAACAGCGCTTTTTCGCTGCATCCCGGCATCCTCGGCACGGCGTACGGCAGTATGAAATTCACCGCCGGAGAAATTCCCCCTCCCGGAGGATCCGAGCGTCTGACCGTGTCGCCGCCGATGAACGGATAAAGCGTAGACTCGATGAACCAGCGCCTGAGCGACGGAACCCTGACCACGGCGTCTATCTTGACTCCCGTGGAAGAGATCGTGTCGCGTCCGTACCCCGACAAAAGCCCGAGCAGCGCGCACTTCACCTCGATACCCTCTTTTTTGAACAGCGGCAGGATCGCCTGAAGGCGCCCCGGCCTGTAGAGTATGTCATCTATCAAAACGACCGGCCTGCCGAAACTCTTTATAGCCTTTACCTGTGTCTCCAGACTCGTATATCCCGGGAAGGCCTCTATCTTATACTCCGTGAGTTCGGGATTGAAGACTTTATCCGTGTGGAGCGTCTTCGTGACCGTGTTCGGGACCACGAACCCGCGCATCAGTTTGCCGAAAGGCACGCACATCAGAGGTCCGAGCTGCCTCGGTTCGGTCTGTTCGCGCGGCACGCCGTTCAGCGCCGTCATCTTTGTTACTATCTCTTCCATCAACATACTGGAATGTATCGAGAGGACGAGCTGTCCCGGGAAGAGTTTTGTCGCGGCGCTCTGGAATTTCTTATGCGTTTCGCGGAACACCCTCTGCATTTCGGGGCTGGAAGCGAAAGGCTCTTTAAGCGTGGTGTCGAGGTTTTGGAGAAGGATGAGCGGAAGGTACATGTTCACGATCATCACGTTCTTCTCGTCGGCGTTGTCGGCTGCAACAAAGCCCTGACGTTCCAGCACGTCGCGCACTGCGCCGGTTATCGGCGGTTCCGACACGTAAGCCGCGAAATTGCAGTTTTTCGACAGCCCTTCTATTATGACCTGTGACAACAGCCACTGCTCCGGATCAGGCAGCGCGGAAAGCCTCGGCGCGTAGATGCCGCGTATCAAAAGCAGCCTTCCGCATGCGCTCTTTCTCCTTATCTCGTCGGCGAGCTCGACGCTGCCCAATTCCTCCTGGAGCATGCCGGATTCGACGCATTTGAAGCGTACAAAACCGACAGGGTCTCTGTAGTAGACATTCCTCATCACCAAAAGGCTGTCTCCGGAGCTGAGTATCGAGCGGGCTATCTCGTCGCCCGCCGAATTCCTCTTTAACACCGTATCGCGAAGCATTCCCACGGTCACAGGTTCCGGCTTTTCATACAGATCCCAGAACATCGTCTTCCTGCCGACGGTCTTTTTATATCTGTCCTCGCGCAGGTAGCGGTTGTCGGAATATATGTACTCCTGTACGACAGGGTCTATCAGCGTCGAGATGTCACGCTTCATGTCGAGGTTTTCGCGTATCTTCGACGAACTGACATCGTCAAGGTCGTCAGGGAGTCTGAGATTTACTATCTTTCCCGTGATTATCGACGCTTCGGGCGCCGATGCGTCTCCCGCCCCGTTGTGGTTGTGGCGCGCTTTGGCGTTCTTTGACTGACGCGAGAATATTATGTGGTTAAGCGAGTGCACACTGTCGGCAGTCGGCTTTGTCTTATACGCTGACGCGTCGCGGATGACGTCTTCGCCCACGACCAGATACAGGTCGCGCCCCTCGAAGATCTTTTTCAGTGTCTTGATGTCCTCCGGGTTTGCGATGTTTATCGGAATATCCGTCGGGAACAGATGGATGTGGAACTCGTCCGCCACCGACATGTTGATTATCTGGCGCCTGACCAGATTAGGCTGCGTGTTCTTTGACCATGAAAACTCGTCGACTGCCAGAAACACTTCGTAGCCGAGGTCGCGTATCAGGCAGGCTATCGCCTTGTGCGAAAGCGTGAACGGGTCGAACGTCCCCGGGAAGAACGCGACTTTTTCGTATTCCTTCGTCGCCAAATCGCCTTTGTCGATGTTGTAGACGGACATGAACCTGTTGATATGGCTCAGCAGAGCCGCTCTGTAGTACAGGTTCATCTCCAGAGCGTTGCGCTCGCGCATCAGGAACATTATCTTTTTGTTCGCGATGCTGATGACCCACTCTTTTGCGGCCTCGTCAGGGATGTCGGAGGTGTAGAAGTTCGTGAGCGCCCACATGGCCTCGCGCCGCACTTCTATCCTGTAGTTTGCCATACCGCTCAATATGAAGCCGAGGAGCGATTCGCGGCGGGTCTCGGCTTTGCCGTACTGCTCAGGGAATCTGGTCTTGTATTCGTCGTAGTGTTCGAGCATGATGCCGGTGGTTTCAAGCGCCAGAGACGCTATCCTCTCGTTAGGGCTGGCCATGGACGTGCGAAGCCCGGCGATGAGTTCATCGAGCTGGTCAGGCGGCAGCCACAGGACAAAACGTCCGAGACACGGCGGGATGTATTTGGAGAATTCGTACTCGCCCACTTCCAGTCCTTTCACGAGTTCGACGGCGATCTCGTTGCGCTGGTCTGTCGTGAGGTATTTTACGAGCCTGAGCATTGTCTCGCCCGCGTCGATGCGGACGGCCACGATCTCGCTGACTTTTATGAGGTTGGCGAGGTGTGTCGCGATCTGCAGGATATTGGTGAACTTGCCGCTGTCGGCGACGAACTCCAGAAGTTCGATGTTCGTGGCTTTTACTGTCCAGTGCGTCGACGACTTCAGGTTGTCGAGGAATATCTCGCTTACGATGTCCGCGCTCTGCAGGCGGTCGGCGATGTCTCCGGTGTCAAGGCGCAGGTTCGTCAGGATCCTGTATTTCAGGAACAGCTGTGTCGCCTTGCCGGCGCCGGTGTCGTCAGATGAGTAATCTATGGTATTGACCGCCTCCGCGATGCCTTTGAGCGCAGGATCGTCAGGTTCCTTTTTATCCGTCAAAACCTCGAAATAGCGCAGCGCGGCCATGCGCAGCCTCAGAGGTTCTTTGGCAAACGACCTCAAGGCAAACTCAGTCAAACTCTTCAGATCGCTCGCGTCCGCGAGTTCGAGCGGCATGTCGTGCAGCGTGTCGAGCAGCGCAAATTCGCTGTCCTCGCTCATCTCTTTGTCGGTGTAGCGTTTCATGAGTTCGCGGAAAAACGCGGCTTTATCGTCGGGATTTGCTTTGGCGAAAAGAGATCCGACTATTATCTTCAAAGTGTAGCCGAGCCAGCTCCTGTGGCGGTCGGTCAGTTTTATGTCCGGGATAGTGATGCGGTCTAAGGTCCTGTTCCACAGCTCGATGGCGGTCTCTTCGTCGACGTCCTCGCTTCCCTCCGGGCGCATCTTGCGGTATCCCGCGTTATACTCCGCAATTATCTGTCCTACGAGCGCGGCAGCAAAACGCCTGACGTCTCCTTCGCGATGTGTGAGCAGTTCGCACAGGAACTCCAGAGCGAGCCGTTTCTGGCTGAAACTCAGGTAGATGGAATATTCCTGCAGCACTATCAGGTATGCGCGCAGGTGTTTGAAATTCTTTTCGCTGCGGGCTTCTTCGAGGATCTTTCCGAATTTTCGCTCCGTGGCGAGTGTGTTCATGACTCGGATATTGTGATTGATGGACATGAACTTCAGGCTCTTAAGGGTCTGTTCGGCGTTGCGGAGCGCGATATCCGGCATTTCCTCGGGGACGCCAGGACGGCCGGTCAGATCGACATCTACGCCCAGACAGCGCATGTAGTCCTCGAAATCCGCGAGTTTGGAATAGACGAATTTATATCTGTGCAGTTTTTCGTCGTCGACGTTGTCGAGTTTGGATAAAATGACGTCAAAAGATTCTTTCAGGTTGAATATGTGTGCCTCGTTCTCGCCTTTTTCGTTCTGTTTCTCTTTTACGCGGAAATCCGCGTAGATCAGGCAGAGCGATTCCGCGGAGAGATGGTCGAGTTCCAGATCCCATGTGGAGTGGTTTGCACCGATGTGGCCGATATCGTCGAGTCCGTTTTCTCGGCACCATTTATCGGTGTAGTAATAGTGGAGGTAAGGCACGCGTTCGCCCGGCCTGCAGCCGAATTTGCCGAGGTCGTGCGCCGCTGCAGCCGCGCCTGCGAGCGCAAGGTCTATAGGGATTCCGGCGTCTGCCAGCCCTTTTGCCGCCGTGGTCGCGACAAAATGAACGCCGGCGATGTGCCCGAGCGTGTGGAACGTCGTTACGTCTTCGCCGAGTCTGAGCATTTCATATATATAGCTGCTGCGCCAAAGCTCCATGAATCTCACGTATGATTCGCCGTTAGCGTATTTCTCCGCCTCATCGTTCGTGAGGAAGCGGAAATCAGTCATAGGGTCAAAAGGTACGACTGTGCGTTCTTCGTCGAGGAATATCTGAAGAAGTTTCAAATATGCGTATATCGCAGGACGATATGGCTCGAGCGGGTCAAGCAGTTCTTCCTGACTGAACATGGAGCCGCGGGCAAAGTCGTACGCCGCCTGTTCGAGACCTTCGTCGGGAAGATCAGAAAGTCGTCCGAGGATAGTCTCGAACGCTTTCAGAACTTCGGCGCACGAGATCCTCGATTTTACAGGCAAAAGCGCTCCTGCGGCCTCTTCAAGGTCGCTTTTTGTAAAAGCAGATTCTATCGCGCTTTTCGGCAGGCCTGCCTGTTTGAGAAAAGCCCTGTCCTCGAGGCTCTCCATTATCTTCTGTGAAAACGCTCTGATTTGCTGTTTATGTGTCATTTTCCCGCCCCTTGATCGATTCGAGCGCAAGCGCATACTGGCGCACACTGCTGCTTATCTTCGTTATTAGTATAATTATGCCACAAAATGGAAAAACAAGTCGAATATTATGCTGAAGGGATAGTAAAAGGTGCGGCGCTTTGGGACTAAAAGGTGCGGCGCTTTGGGACTAAAAGGTGCGGCGCCGCGGGAATATAGGGGAAACACGTCTGCGGCGCCGCAAAAGATGGAGAGATGGCAATAATTACGGCCGGCGGAAGTGGAGCCGGCCTATGCGTTGCTTATCAATTGTACTTAAAGAAGCCTTCGCCCGTGCTTACACCGAGTTTGCCTTCGTCGATGTATCTCTTGAGAAGCGCTGACATGCCTTTAAAGTTATATGGCGCTAAGAAAGACGGTACTTTGACGTACATCTGAACGATGTTGTACGCCGTCGTCAGCCCCACGACATCTAAGATGTGGAAAGGCCCTTTAGGTGCGCCCGTGCCGAGCGTCCATGCTTTGTCGATGCTTTCCGGGTCGGATACGCCGTTGACCATCAGGTCGAGCCCTGAAAAGAGGAACGGAACGAGCATGGAATTCAGCAGGTATCCCGATTTTTCCTTGTGGAGCGGCAGCGGTACCATCCTGAGGTCTTTGGCGAATTCCATTACTTCATCGAAACACTTCGGCTCGGTCTTGTCGTGTGACATGACCTCTGCGGTGTTGTTTTTCCAGATCTCGTTGGCAAAATGCAGGGCGAGATATCTGTCCGGACGCCCGGTGGAGTCCGCGAATTTCGAAGGGAGGAAAGTCGACGAGTTTGTCACGAGGATAGTCTTTTCGTCCATGAGTGGGGAAAGTTTCTTGTAGAAATCTTTCTTTTCTTTCGGATCTTCTGCAATCGACTCTATGATAAGGTCGGCTCCTTCCACCGCCTTTGCGAGGTCGAGTTCGTATTTGATGCTGTCGTGGGCTTTGTCTACTTTTGCGAGGCAGTTTTCTTTATCGAATGTCTCGTACTCGGAGAGGCCGCGGCACCAGTTGGCCGGAGTTTTGCCTTCATCTGTCGCCATAAGTTCTATTGCGGCCGAGTACTTGCGTTTCAAATCATCCTTTTTCGGTTTCGCGCGTCCTATGCTGCCTTCGCTGCGCAGCCACATGGTAGTGTCAAAACCGCAATACGCCGACTGAAAAGCGATCTGGCTGCCGAGGACTCCTCCGCCCGCGACAACAATTTTGTGAAAATCTGCCATTTAATGTGTCCTTTCCGTATGATTATCAAACGTTTGAATTCAATGATTGGACGCGCTTGATAAATGTTGTGGCAATAAATTGTCAATATTTTAACATGGGATTGTATACAATTCAACAGTCAGAGAGGAATTTTTCGAGAAAATTAATGGATATTTTTTCGAACAAAAAAGATGCGGCGGACGGGAGGACGGGAAATGCGGCGGACGGGAGGACGAGAAATGCGGCGGACGGGAGGACGAGCGATGAGGTGATGATTTCTTTCGGCCGATAAATAAAACGAATGTGTGTCTCGGAAAGGCTTTTGGCCGATGTTACGATGATATTCCAGGGGTATTCCGATGATGTTCGTATACTATTTTTAGAAAAATCATGTTTGTCTGATGACCGGCAGCGATCCGCTTTGACATCATGTTATTTTGTTTTGACGCAAACATAATATGACATTATCATTTGTCGACCGCAAAACAACATGCGAGATTTGCAATTCCATTTCGAATGCGATAGACTATTTATGTCATTAAGACCCATGAAATCCTCCTCCGTGGATCATTGCAGTTGACAAGCCGCAATTTTTATCCTGCGGATGGAGGATTTCTGGTCAAACGCATAGCGTTCACGGGACCCCGCGTTTAACGCGGGGTTTTCATATTACAACAAAAAAGAGGCGCAAAATCGGGGTTAGCGGACAAAAAGTGTTGGTCTACTAATCCCAATAGACAGGATAATTCGACGACCTATGCAACTCTCCCCAGACGACAGCATCACCCCAAGTGGGTATCGAATCACTGATCTTTTGCTGGGT
>JBMNVD010000044.1:0-11758 GCA_050946615.1 Eubacterium sp. | reverse complement strand
CCAGCTGAATCTACCGAAGCTTCATCTGCTGAACTCTCGCTCGACTTGCATGTGTTAGGCACGCCGCCAGCGTTCATCCTGAGCCAGGATCAAACTCTTGATTAAAGTTGTATATCAAAAGTCCCTTCCGGAACTCTTAATATCGATCCTTCCTCAAAACGTCGCTTTCGCGTTCAGATCATTTCTGAAATTATTGTTTGAGAAATTGTCGTTAAGCGGATCATCCGCTTACACAGATCATCTCTGACCTGCGGAACCTCTTTGGTTCTTACCATGTTTCATGGTTTTATTTTGACTTTTTCCATGCTATGAGATTTTCTAGGTTCTCGGCTCCTTACGGAGCCTGCTGTCCGTGGGACAGCCTATTTATACTATCACCTCGTCTTTAACGTGTCAAGGGCTTTTTTCCGGTTAGAAAAAAAGAATTTTAAGGCACTCTCGTTCGAGGTGAGAGTGTTTCTAATATAGCACTTTTCACGGCGCAGTGTCAACGGATTTTTGGCTGTTTTTCAACATTTTTTTGATATGAAAAAGCAGGGACTTGAAATATATGCCCCTGCTTGGTTGATCATTATCCGGCAAGTGCGGTATGCCGACAAGAGGACTATATGCAGTTAATCCTCTTTAGGTTCCGCAGCCTTCTTTTTGCGAGATGCCGTCTTCTTTTTCGGTTTCTCTTCGGCGGCGTCAGGCTCGGCCGCTTCAGCTTCCGCAGGAACTTCCTCGGAACCGGCCGGTTCTTTTACTTCGGCTTTTTCTTCTTCAGGTTCTGTTTTGACTTCGGCTTCTGCAGGCGATTCATCATTTACTGCTGCCGAGGCGTCCTCTGCCTCTGCCTTTGCCGTTTCCGCGTCCGCCGCTTCGGCCGCTTCTACGGTTTCCGCTTTTGCTGCGTCTGCGGTTTCCGCATCATCTGCGGGCTGCGCGGTCTCATCGGCATTTGCTTCTGCTTCCGCTTTTGCTTCATTTGCCGCTTGCGCTTTTTCGTCTTTTGGCGTTTCCTCTTCTTCCGTTTCCGAAGGCTTGCGGTATGTGATGATTCCCTCGTTTATTTCGTATGCGGCGACCGTTACGGGCTTATCGTTCTCCGCGTCGTTCGTGAGGATAGGCTTGCCGTCTACGATATCGCGGGCACGCTTTGCCGCCAGAATCACGAGTTCGTATTTGCTTTCTGTTTTCTTTCTGATTTCATCGATGGATGGATAAAGCATGTCTATTCCTCCCTTTCATAGACGCCGATTATCTCTTCAGCGTAATTCGAAACCCGCGAACGCTCTGCGTCGATGATGGCGCGCGTGCGCTCGACAGCTGTATCGAGGTCGTCATTTACAACGTAATAATCGTAATTTCCTATCTGTTTTATCTCGCTGACGGTCTTGGAAAGTCTCTTTTCAATGACATCAGGAGCGTCAGTCCCCCTCGCGGTCAGCCGCTCGCGCAGCACTTTCAGCGAAGGAGGAAGTATGAAGATGAATATCCCCTCCGGAAACGACTTTTTTACATTCATCGCCCCTTGGATATCTATCTCCAATATGACATCGATCCCTGCCTCGAGTTTTTCCAAGACTCGCTGTTTCGGCGTCCCGTAATAGTGGTCGTATACGACAGCATGCTCGAGGAACCCGCCCGAGTTTATCATATCTACGAACGTGTCTTTGTCCATGAAGTAGTAACTCTCTCCGTCCACTTCTCCCGGCCTTGGCTCGCGCGTCGTCGCGGATACCGAAAGGAAGATCTCCTCGTCCTCGATGAGTTTTTTGCAGATAGTGCCTTTGCCGGTCCCGGAAGGCCCGGAGATAACGAAAAGTTCACCTTTATGTTTTACTAGTCTGTTCATATAAAAGACCGCTCCAAAATCATATGGCACCGGGACCGCATCCCGATACGGACATATATTTTACATCAAAGCACTCTCAAATTCAATACTATTCGATATTCTGCACCTGCTCGCGGATCTTTTCGACCTCGGCCTTTATCTTCAGCACTTGCTCGGTTATCGCCAAGTCATTCGCCTTAGAGCCGATGGTATTCGCTTCGCGGTTCATCTCCTGAACCAAAAAATCCAGGCGCTTGCCGTTCGGGCCTCGCTCCGCGATGATGCTCTTGAACTGGTCGAGATGGCTGTGCAGGCGCGTTATCTCCTCGTCTACGCAGCATCTGTCCGCGAATATCGCGGCTTCCTGGGCGATGCGCTCGTCCGAGACTTCGGAAGAAGAACCGAGCAGATCGTTTATCCTGTTCTTCAGTTTCTCGGCATATACGGCAGGCACTTCCGGAGCGCGCTTTTCGATCTCGGCAAGATATCCGAGTATCGTCTCGCGCTTTTCCAGCAGATCCTTTTCGAGTTTCCGGCCTTCTGTGATTCGCATCTCGTCGAGTTTTGCCGCGGCCTCCCTGACCGGCGCGAGGATCGCCTCCGTGAGCTCCTCCTCATCCGGCCTCGCCTGCGCGGTTTTGATGACATCCGGCTGCGATGCCAGATATTCGAGTGAGATGTTTCCCATCACGTCGAAAGCGTGCGACAGTTCAGTCAATTTTTCATAATATTGCGTGGCGAGGGCTTTGTTCAGTTCGAGTTTTATGTCTTCGTCGCAGACCGTGTCGACCGTTATCGTGATGTCGACTTTCCCGCGTTTGACTGTCTCACGGACCGCTGATTTCACCGCTTCCTCCGCAAATGAATACGCGCGGGGCATGTGCACGAAGAAATCGCAGTAGCGGTGGTTGACAGTCCTGATATCGACCGTGACGTTTCTCTTTTCGTCGGAGCACTCGGCGTGCCCGAATCCCGTCATACTTTTTATCATTTCAATCCTCTTTTTTCCTCCGGATCTGTAATCCGAAAATATTCTATCACAGCCCGCACGCATTGACAAACCGCGCACATTGACAAACCGCGCACTGTGACAAAAGCGCATCGGCAGCACGCACGCATTGACAAACCGCGCACTTACAGCCCGCATGCGTCGACGGCCCGCGCGTTGACAAACAGGAGACGCGTCGATAAAATTGTGACGTACGCCGCAGGGCGAAAACGTACGCCGCGTGGCAAAAGCCGCATGGCGAAAACGTACGCCGCGTGGCAAAAGCCGCATGGTGAAACGTACGCCGCACGGCGATAACGAAAAGTGCGTTGTAAGGCGAAAACGAAAAGTACGCCGCGTGGCAAAAATGTACGCCGCATGGCAAAAGCCGCGGGGTAAAACGTACGCTGCAGGGCGAAAACGTACGCCGCGTGGCAAAAGCCGCATGGTGAAAAGTACGCCGCGTGGCAAAAACGCAGCATCGCGAAAAGTACGCCGCGTGGCAAAAATGCGCGCCGCAAGGCAAAAATCTAATGGGAGGCCGCTCCATATGGCATTTGACGGCATCGTTACGATGGCTATGGCTTCCGAACTGAGACGCAGGCTCATGTCCGGAAAAATCGATAAAATTCATCAGCCTGTGAAGGAAGAACTCGTGATAACAGTCCACACGACCTCCGGGAACGTGCGCTTATTTGCGTCCGTCAGGTCGAGCGACACCAGAGTCCACATCATTGAAGGCACGCCGTCAAATCCGCCCGCTCCGTCGAGTTTCTGCATGCTCCTGCGCAAGCACCTGACAGGCGCGAGAATCATCGGCATCGAACAAAAAGGCTCCGAGCGCATCATAGAATTTTCACTTGAAACGGTAAGCGAACTGGGATTCACGCTCACGAAAAAACTGATCTTCGAGATCATGGGCAAACACAGCAATATCATTCTCGTCGACGCCGGTTCCGGCAAAATAATCGACAGCATCAAGCGCGTTTCGATAGACACGAGCCGGGTGCGTCAGATCCTCCCGGGGCTGAAATACGAATACCCCCCGCTTCAGGATAAGATACCGTTCCGCGAGATAACAGACGAGCAGCTGCTTAAAATAGACAGCGACCCTAAGGCGATGCTTCAGACCGTCGGCGGGATATCACCCGCATTCGCCGCCGCTCTCGCCGAATCAGGCGACAGAGTGAAATTTCTCCGCAGCGTCATCCGCTCGGCCGAGTCGGGCGACTTCACGGCCCGCGTTTACCGCGGCGCAGGAGGCAGAAATATCGATTACCACATAGCGGATCTGCCGGAACTTGAATCTTCCTGCACGCGCATCGACTATAAAGACCTGAGTTCATGCATCGACGCGTTTTTCTCCGGAAAAGCCGTCACAAATCTCGTGCGTCAAAACGCGGGACAGCTTTCACGCACTGTCCGGGCTTTGTTGGATAAAGCCTGCCTCAAAAAGCAGCGGCTCTCCGAGGAAAAGCTGAGTGCCGAGGATTCCGACTATCTGAGACTCTACGGCGAGCTCCTCACCGCAAACATCAATAAAATACCGCAGGGCGCGTCTAGCGTTAAGGTCACGAACTACTACGACGGCTCCGAAGTCGAGATCCCTCTCGACCCGCGCTTTTCACCGTCAAAGAACACGCAGATGTACTTCAAGAAGTACGGCAAAGCGAAAACCGCTATCAAGGAAAAGACCGCACAGTTAGAGGAAAACCAGCAGGACATCGACTACCTCGAATCCGTCCTGACGTTCCTCGACCAGACGAACAGGCCTGAAGATGTCGAGGCGATACGCGCCGAACTCATAGAGGCAGGATACCTCAGGAAGCGCAGGAACGACACGAAATCGCGCCGCGTCAAGTTTTCGCCGCACAGATATGTGTCCCCTTCGGGATTTGAGATACTCGCAGGACGCAATAACCGCGAAAACGACGCGCTCACGCTGCATACGGCCGACAAGACAGACATCTGGCTGCACACAAAAGACATACCCGGTTCGCACGTGATTTTGAGGACTCACGGCAGGCAGCCGGAGCCGGAAGACATCTACTGCGCCGCAGCCGTTGCGGCATACTACAGCAAAGCGTCCGCTTCTTCCAATGTCCCTGTCGATTATGTCCCCGTCAGGCACGTAAAAAAGCCCGGCGGTGCCAAGCCGGGCATGGTTATATTCACTGGCAACAGAACGGTCTATGTGGACCCGAAACTGCCAGACGAGCATGAGTCTGAAACATGACCCGCTCGCTCACACTAATTGTTTTCTTTGATGGAAGGTCCCTTGCCTGAGGTCGACCGGACGAGTCCCGGGTCGTATCCTGTCGGGTGAGGGATTTTTTCGCGTATTTCCATCATCTTCACGTCGGTCGCGGCGATAGTGTCGGCGCACTCTTTGAGTTCCTTCATTATCTCGTCCGCGTTCGGAATATCCTGCTTGTATTTCATGCGGTGTTCGAGGTTAGCCCAGTAGTCCATCGCCGATGTCCTTATCTGGACTTCTACGCGGATAGGGACTTTCTCGTTTGCAAAATATACCGGCACGTCGAT
Source organism: Eubacterium sp. (assembly GCA_050946615.1). Lineage (GTDB taxonomy): Bacteria > Bacillota > Clostridia > Peptostreptococcales > Anaerovoracaceae > Eubacterium_B. Next base: position 6,410 of record JBMNVD010000044.1, on the reverse strand, counting down.
TATCATGTGATAACTGCGGTATCCGTTCGGTTTCGGGTTCTCGATGTAATCCTTCACCTGTACGACCGTGATGTCATCCTGGCGCGCGAGCATCCTCGCGACCTTATAGATATCGTCAACGTAAGCGCAGATGACTCTGACCCCGGCAACGTCGTGGAGGTTCTTCTGTATCGATTCAAGAGAAAGCTCGTTCCCCTGCCGCTTCAGTTTGTTGAAAATGCTGACTGTCGTCTTGCGCCTGGACTGAATGCTCGTTATCGGGTTCGCGTTCCCCTGCAGGGAAAGTTCGTCGTTCAAGATCTCCAGTTTCGTCCTTACCTCGCGTATCGCCGATTCATATCGCATCAAAAGTATGTCGAGTTTCTCCAGAGTTTCCAGACCTTCGTCCGGGTCGCTGGGCAAAAACTCGTTCAGCATATTTTGAAGGACTTCGTCCCTTTTATCCATTTTCGCCTCCTAAGTCTGCCAAAGCAGCCACATTGGGTTCAAGCCGCCAAAGCGCCGACCATAGCGTTTCAAGCCGCCAAAGCGTCGACCATAGCGTTTCAAGCCGCCAAAGCGTCGACCATAGCGTTTCAAGCCGCCAAAGCGCCGACCATAGCGTTTCAAGCCGCCAAAGCGCCGACCTATTGCTTACTCCAAAATAAAGTCGCGTATCGTCTCGATGACTTCGTCGCCTTTATGTCCGCCGCCGCCGTTGTGGATCTCGTGATAATATCCTTCCCACTCGATGAACTTGAAATTCTCGGTTCCTTTGAGCCTCTTGGCAACCGTGCGGGAGCCGTTCACGTCGCAGATCTTATCAGCGCTGCCGTGCATCAAAAGGAACGGTTTGCCGTCGGCGCGATGGTTAGTCTCGTTTTTGCCTTTGTAGATCTTATCGCCTATGCTCATGCAGTCATAAGCCGTGCGCAGCGTGATGAAAGGATGAACGAGCGGATTAGTGGCATAAGGCTGCACCATCTCGAGATCTCCAAGATCCTTTTCGTCGCATCCGGATCTCATAGATGTCATCGGAGCGACTTTTGCCGCCGCGTGGAACAAAGGCAGCAGTTTGGTGGACGGGCCGTTGACAAGCCTTATCCAAGGTGCTGAAATGATGTATTTTTCCGGCACGTCGTTCATGCCTCCTCTGTCCCTGAAATCCAAGCCGATGTTTCCGCCCATGCTGTGACCGTAAAGGACTACCGGAACGCCCGGCCACCTGCGGCCGGCCTCGGTTATCATCAGGTCTATATCGCTGAATATCTCTTCCCTCGGAGCTGTGTCCCCGCGTCTGCCTTCGGAAAGCCCGTGTCCGCGCAGATCCATTGAAAGCACCGCGATACCGGCCGCATTGAGCACTTTGGCCATCCTGTCGTATCTGCCGGCGTATTCGCCGACCCCGTGGATGATGCACATCACATGATTCGGCTTATCGACGTTCCAGACGTATCCGACCAGTTTCGGTGATTTGTTGAGAACAAAATTGTCATACATACGCTTCGCCTTCTCTTTCAAAATTTCGTGCCTGCCCGAGGCACCCGGTGTCGTCATTTTAACTGATAACTTACATAAAAATACCGAACTTTGACGAACCGGCAGATTATCTGTTGCATTCCCCTTTCTTGTCCGTTAACATGCACATGCAGGTCGCAAGACACTATATCGGAGGAAAATGAAATGAGAAAAAGTTGTTCTATTTGCGGCAATGTCCGCCATGTCACACCTTTTAAGAACGGTATGGTCTGCGAGAGATGTCTCACTTACATCAGGCAGAACGCAGACGTCGCGGAAACAGCCGTCGGAGAACTTTTAGCTGACACAATAACTGATAAAGGCGGTCGCAGCGCAATCGTTTCAGATGCCGCACGCTCCGAAATAATGTCCGCTTCCTGAGGTATCGGGGCGGCGCACGGCTTTAAGTCGTTAGCGGCTCTAGGTCGTTATCTGCTGCCTCGTCTTGACTTTGTTGACCGCTTTCGTGAACCAAGGCGGCTCTTCGCATGTGAACCGCACGAATTCGTGTGTATCAGGATGTGTAAATCCCAGTACCTTTGCATAGAGAGCTTGCCCTCCCAGCCCGAATTTATCGCGTTTCGGGCCATACAGTGTATCGCCTACGAGCGGGTTGCCAATATATGCCATGTGGACTCTTATCTGATGAGTTCTTCCCGTGTAGAGCGTACACTCGACTAATGTGTATGATCCGAACCGGCTGATTATCTTGTATTCCGTGACGGCTGGTCTGGCGTCGTCGCCGTTTGCCGCTCTCTTCAGCCTGTTGACGCGGTCGCGGCCTATCGGGACATCTATTCTGCCGGTCTCGGCGGGAAGATTGTTATAGCAGAGAGCCATGTATCTGCGCTCTATATCGTGAGTGTCGAACTGCGCTCTGAGAGATGCGTACGCTTCTGGCGTAAGCGCGCAGACGAGCAGGCCGCTCGTTTCCTTGTCCATTCTGTGGACTATGCCGGGCCTCTGCGGATCACCGACGTTACGAAGCCGGTCACCGTATCTGCCGAGCAGCGCGTTCACAAGTGTCCCGGTCTCATTGCCCGGAGCGGGATGCACAACGAGTCCTCTCGGCTTGTTCACTATGACCAGACTGTCATCTTCATATACGATATCGAGCGGGATATCCTCCGCTTCAGGCTCACCTGTCTTCGCCGGCGGCATTTCAGCCTCTACGAGCATCCCGGCGGTGAGTCTGAAGTTTTTGTCTGTGACAGTTACGCCGTCGACCGCGACAAAGCCCTCCGCGACCAGTTTCTGAAAATAACTGCGGGAGATGCCGTCGCATTCAGACGCGCAGACGGTGTCCAGCCTTCTGCCTTCGTCGGCTGCCGAAACTATGAAACTCAGCTTACTGCTCTGCGGTGACATTTTTGCCGTCGTCGGCCGCTGCCGCGGAAACCTCGGAGGAATTCTCGCTGCTTGCGGCTTTTACGCCTTTATTTGATTTTGTTTTGAGTTTATAGACGTTGGTGAGGATCCCCACGATGAGCAGGACACATCCGACAGTAACGCAGACATCCGCGAAGTTAAAGATCGGACGGAAAAATATGAGTTTGAACATATCTGTGACGGAACCGAACACGAACCTGTCTATGAGGTTGCCGATGCCGCCCGCTATGATCAAAGTCAGAGCCCAGCGCATGAGGGTGTTCTTCCTGACTGTGACGAGCAGGACGAACAAAATGATGATAATTATTGCGGATATCACCGTTAGGACCGTCGTTTTATCGGCAAAAGAACCGAACGCGGCCCCGGTGTTCTTATAATACGTCATCTGCAGAAAGCTGCCGAGAATATTGACGGTCTTGCCTTCTCCTATGAAGACGCGCGCAGCCAGTTTGAAAAACTGGTCGACAAAAATAAATAAAGTGATTAGAAATACTGTTAACATATCGATCCCGAGCCGTACACCCGGGCCTCCCGGTTTTCTGGTTCGCGGATCCCTTACTGTTCGGATCCGCCGGCGGATTCAGACGTATCATCCTCTTCGGAGCCGAGGATCTTATTGAGCTCGTTTCCGTCTATCGCCATAGTCGCGCGGTCCGCGAACCAATCGGCGATCTTTTCGGAAGGGTCATCGGCCGTCTCACGGCCATCTGCCACCGCTCCCGCTTCTTCAGAATCGTCCGTGTCCGCGGCCTCAGTCGAAGCAGGCGTTGTTTCCGACGCGCTGATCTCTTCCAGTATCGCCTCGGAATCATCGGTCTCGGGGAGTTCCGAAGTCACGTAATCTTCCGAAGAAAATTCCTTTTCCAGATCGGAAAGAAGGTCTCCGCCCTTATCGTCTATATCGGCCAGTTCATCGAGAAGCATCTGCTTATATCTCGAGCGGAAATACATCACGCGGTTCTTCAGTTCTTCGCCCATGCCCGAATAGCGCGAAATCGAGTCGTTCGCGTCTTTTACTATCATCGCCGCGTCAAGTTTGGCGTTTTTGATGATGACATCGGCTCTCTTTTCGGCGCTCTCGGAAATGTCTTTCATCAATTTCTTAGCCGAATCGAGCGTGTTCATGACCGACTTCTGAGACTCTTTATACTCCTCTAATTTGCGGAGCAGATCGGCGTTCTCGGCTTTCAGTCTGTCATTCTCGGTGATGATTTCCTGCAGATCCAAAATGATCTGATCGAGGAATTCGTCGACTTCCTCGGCGTTGTAACCTCTGAGAGCCTTATTGAATTCCTTGTCTTCTATTTCCTGCGGTGTTATCACGTGATGTCCTCCCTGCGGTTATTTTCGGCTGTCGCCGAATATCTCCGTTCCGGTTATCTCCAAACCGAATTTCTCCGGTTACGGTTATCTCCAAGGGTTCTTTTCTTCAGGTTCTGCGGCGGTGTCGCGCGTTGCCTGCTGTGAGAAAACCGATACGTTCTCAGGTGTGAAAATGAAGATGTTATTGGCGATCTTTTGTACGTTGCCGTTGAGCGCGTATGTTGCGCCGCTCAGAAAATCGAAGATCTTGCGTGCGGTCTCTGTCTCGAGTTTTTCGAGATTGATGATGACCGGCTTGCGTGCCTTGAGGCTGTCTACCAGTTTAGGGCATTCCTGGAAACCCTTAGGTTCGATAAGGATAAGTTTCAATGAATTCGTACTAGTCACGGAAAACCTCTTTTCTGTTGAAGTGGATGGCGTCTTAACTGTAGTTCCGGTGAACGGGCTGGTGCTGGCTCCTACGAAAGAAGGCGTCTGCAGCGGAGCGGCGTCCTTTGTTTCATTCGATTTAAGAATATCGTCGGAGGTCGCCTTAGAAGTGCGCTCCGCGTCTTTTGCTATCTTCTTTTTCGCTTCGGCGAGTTCCTCTTCCGTTACGATTTCGTCGTCATCTACGTCTTCGATGCCGATAACTTTTTTCAGTGAATCAGTGAATCCCATAGTCCCTCCTAAAAATTACGGTTGATTTTCATGCTACTTTTCTTCGCTTCTGTAATCTCTCTGCCCGAATATCGAAGTGCCTATCCGGACGAGGTTTGAGCCTTCTTTGACGGCGGCCTCAAAGTCGTGGCTCATTCCCATTGAAAGCACGGTGAAATCCCCGTGCCTGTCGTATATATATTTCGCCGCCGCGAAATATTTTCTGACGCTTTCCGTATCCTCCGCGTAAGGAGCGATGCACATGATGCCTTTTACATTCACGTTCGGGCATTCCTCGCGTATCTGCTCTATCAGAGGGTCGGCTTCCGCAGTCGAAACGCCGAATTTAGTCTCTTCACCAGCAGGATTTATCTGCACCAAAACGTCCGCCGAGATGCCGTGCTGAGCGGCGCGTTTGTCTATCTCCTTCGCGATGTGGAGCGAATCGACGGAATGTATCAGGCATACCTTATCGATGATGTACTTTACCTTATTCGTCTGAAGATGACCGATGAGGTGCCAGTTCACGTGTTTGACTTTGTCGTACTTATCCACGAGTTCCTGGACTTTGTTCTCGCCCGCGTCTGTGATTCCGGCGTCTATCGCCTCGTTTATCTCCTGCGGAGTGTGCAGTTTTGTTACCGCGACGAGTTTTATTTCTCTCGGGTCTCTGCCGACTGTGGCCGCGGCTTTTGCGATTCTCTCGCGTATGCTTTCTATGTTTTCGGCTATTGTCATGATCCCGCTTCTTTTCTATGCGTCTACGCGTCGGAAGGATCTTTCAATACATCGTCGTAAGGGTCCAGCGTCCTCACGAGGTTGCCGTCTTCGTCGTAAAACTGGCTCGGCGTAACGGCGGTGATATTTCCGTCCGTTCCGATCTCCTGTACCTGGATGAAATAATATTTACCCTTTTTATCTTTAAGGTATACGCCTCTTTTTCCGTCTTTTTCGGTTATGCTGTCTGAACTCAGAAGCAGTCCGTGTACGCTGTCCGAAATGATACGCACATCCGCGACTCTGTATTTTCCCAGGTTGTCAAAGTACATGTCGCTGCCGAGCACGAGTTTGGTGTTTTCGGAACCGGTTTCGACGCTTATGACGTCCATCTCTATCGCTCCGGCTTCTGACATCGCCATGTTCGTGTCATCGCTCGGGTCAAATATCACGCGGACCGTATTGCCCACGACGTATCTGTCGGCATGTTCATTAGGAACAAAAGCGACTAAGCGCCACTCGCCGTCCGCGATTATTTTGAATATCGGATAGTCGGTCAGGCAGCTTCCGGAGTCGAGGCTCACGACACTGTCCTGTGTGATAGCGGAAAAGTACGAATAATCGTAGTTCTGTATCGTATCAGGAGTCAGTTCGGCTTCGTATCCGTCCGTGTAGTACGAGACAATACCTCCCGTCTGCAGGTAATATCCCGAAACCGCAAGGACATTGCTGCCGAGTTTGTCTTTTATCGCGGTGAGCTGTTCGGACGGTTCAAGCGCCGCGCCGCTCTCGACGGTCACCGGAGCAGTTCCTACCCTGACGAGATCCCCCTCTTCTTTCAAACG
>JBMNVD010000043.1:0-12368 GCA_050946615.1 Eubacterium sp. | reverse complement strand
TATCTTTTTCAAATTCTAAATCATACGCTTTAGCAAATTCGGGTATCTCCATTTGAGCTGTTTTAACTATATTATCATAATCCATAATTTTATACCTTCTTCAGTTTTTCCAATTCCGATTCAAGATATTTCGTTGTATGACCCTCCTTTTTTACCCGGTCATTCAACTAAAATAAGGCTAAAAGAGCTAAAACTGAAATCGAGCATACAAAATGCGGGAAACCGCTCACAAGCCCCGCAATGGGGACTTCAAAGGGTGAGCAGCTCCCGCGAAGTAACTGTAATTTTATGCCTGATTCTTCTGATTGTCAAGATGGATCGGCAGAAAATTGAACTACGCGGAAGCAAAAAGAGAAACGATGATATCGTCTTGTAGGTGATGCTGCAAATAATGGACCGTTATAGGGTTGTACGACCCTCCATTTTTGCCCGGCCATTTGAGTCGTTTTGTTATTCGCCTATCTTTTCTCACCATCATTCTAACCTATGTGCAGTCACGGACGTTACCACATTAGCGGCGATTTATTTGAGGTGATAACATTTTTATACTGCTCGGCGGACGGTCACGGAAACGGCAGAATATGCGAAAACGCTGCCCGGCGGCATAAATTCCGCACTTTGCCGGTGCTCGACAGCGCTCTTACGCATAACGCAAAAGAACCGCCATCGCGGTCCTTTTGATTTGCTGAAGATATTTGTTGATTGAAGATACCACCGTCCTCCGCCTACCTGTAATTGCATTCGTCCTCCGCCTACCTGTAATTGCATTTTTGGCACTGCTTGAGGGTATGCTCATTATCCTCGTTGTAGAACACACCCGACCACCGGCAGATACTCTGCAGTATCGGCACGACCGATTTTCCCTTTTCGGTCAGCTTATATTCCACGTGCGGCGGGATCTCGTTGTACTGGATCCTCTCTACGATGTCATCTTTCAGGAGTTCCTTTAAGGTCGACGCCAAAACCGCATCCGTGATATTGCTCATCTCATCCCTTAGTGTGCTGTACCGAATGGTCCCCATCTCCGCAAGCACGCAGATGATCCTCGACTTCCATTTGCCGCCGAAAATCTGCAGCCCATACTCCAACGGGCAGCGGATATCCGTTTCCATTTTGCGCTGATACATTCCTGTCACCTCCATTGCGTCAAAATATCACGACCCTGCGGCAATCAATCGCAGCAATCGATCGCAGCAATCGTTCACAGTAATCATTATACTGTGCAGCTCTAAAATCGACAAGCAGCTATCAAATTTATGAGTAACTAATAAATTGGCTTATATCTTCCTTTTCCGGAGGGACTTCTGTAATATTGAATCAGCTCAAGGAGATAGAGCGGATAAATGATTAAAATCACGGGAGGTACTAAAATGAAAGTCAAAGCATATCTTGAGATCACGATGAAAATCGACGAAGCAAATCGCCCTGCAGCGGCAAAAGTCTATAACGACTACAGAGGGCCGTTCCTTGAGACAATCAAGGGTGCGCTCACCAAAGAACTTCTTATCCGCGATGACGACGTGCAGGTCCTTCACGGATTCGACAGCGTCGAGAACGCCGAGGCATATCTTTCGAGCGATATGTTCAAGAATCACGTATTTGTCGGCCTGAAGCCAACATGGTCGGCCGATCCGGAAGTCAGGATCTACACCGTGGCATAACCGCCAAAACGTCACGGAGGCTAGTGCTGCTTTTCCTAATTCAATTATGGCATATTGCATCAAAGCAATGTGCCTTTTTTGTTTTGCCGAAAACGCGCGCCGCCCGACAGCGTGAAAGCGTGTGCCGACAATCTGCCATCATAAGACTGTACGCCGAGTGCATCGCGCAGGAGCGGCAGGCGCAGGACAACACTTTATCTGTATCAGTTGCGCAAAATATTATACATATCCCGTTTTGTTTCTTATTTATTCTTAATTTAGATAATTCATCGTGATATTATGGATGAGTAATTTAGAGTTTCCCTCTAACCCATTATGGATGAGTAACTTAGAGTCTTTCCTCTAAAGCACTCGACACCTGATATTTAATTCCTTTTGAACATATCGCGAGGAAAATTATGAAATTGATACATTTGTCAGATCTCCATCTCGGCAAGAGAGTCAACGAATTCTCGATGATAGAAGATCAGAGATATATCCTAATAAAAATCTTAAATATCATCGACGACGAGAAGCCGGACGGCATCCTCATCGCAGGCGATGTCTACGACAAATCCGTAGCGTCGACCGAAGCAATCAAACTCTTTGAAGATTTCCTGCTGCAGATTGCCGGCAGAAAAATCGAAACCTTTATCATCAGCGGGAACCACGACTCCGCGGAACGCCTTTCTTTCGGCTCCAAATTCATGGACAAGAGCGGGATACACATCGCCAGAGCATACGACGGCAGCGCGCCGGTCAGGCCGATGACGTTAAAAGCGGACGGTGTCGAGGCGGACATCTACATGCTCCCGTTCATCAGGCCGGCAAACGTCAGAGAAGCGTTTTCAGAGAAAGATATCGCGATAAGCGGCTATACGGACATGATGCGAGAGACCATCAAAGAGATGGCCCCTGATCCTTCTCGCATCAATATCCTCGTTTCGCATCAGTACGTTACGGGAGGCGAAAGATCAGACTCCGAAGACATCTCCATCGGAGGCCTGGACAACGTCGATCCATCCGTATTTGAACCATTTGATTATGTGGCGCTCGGCCATCTTCACGGGCCGCAGAAAGTCGGCAGAGACACGATAAGATATTCCGGCTCGCCGCTCAAATATTCGTTTTCCGAAGAACATCAGCATAAATCGGTGACGATCGCAGAGATAAAAAGTAAAAAAGACATCAAGATCAGGACCGCCGAATTGGTCCCGGAACACGATCTCAGGACCATCAGAGGCACATATAACGATTTGATGAACAAAGAAAATTATCAGTGGACCGAAACCGACGACTATATCCAGGCTGTGCTGACCGACGAAGAAGACGTCCCTGACGCCGTCGGAAAATTGAGACGGGTCTACCCCAATCTCATGCGCCTGACATACGACAACACCAGAACCAGAACAAACCAGCAGTTAAGCGATGAGATCGACGTCGATAACAAAACGCCGCTCGAACTTTTTGAAGAACTATATGAGCAGATAAACAACCGGCCGATGACCGGCGAACAAAAAGCGCTCTCGTCATCGCTCATAGAAAAGATCTGGAGTGAATAGCATGAAACCTCTTAAACTCACTTTATCGGCATTCGGATCGTACGCGGACAGGCAGACGCTCGATATGGCAAGCCTCGGGCCGAGCGGCCTCTACCTCATCACCGGAAAAACAGGCGCCGGAAAGACCACCATCTTTGACGCAATCACCTTTGCGCTCTACGGAGAAGCCAGCGGCGACAACAGGGCACCGTCGATGCTCAGGTCCAACTATGCCGACCCGAAGACAGAGACATTCGTAGAACTCACATTTTCACACAACGGGAAAGAATACTTCATCAAAAGGAACCCCGAATATCAGCGTCCGAAAACGCGCGGCGAAGGATTCACCAGACAGGCCGCCGGCGTAGAACTGAGGCTCCCGGATAAGAGAACGATAACATCCGTCAGGGAAGCAGACCGCATGATCGAGGAGATACTCGGCTTGAGCCGCGAACAGTTTTCGGGCATCGAGATGCTTGCGCAGGGCGACTTCCAGAAAGTTCTTTTGGCGGACACCAAAACCAGACAGGAGATATTCCGCGACCTTTTCAGGACCAACAATTATCTTTTGCTCCAGAAACGCCTCGAAGACGAGAAAAAAGCGGTAGCCGCGCAGATGGACGATGCTCGGAAGAGCATCAGCCAGTACATACAGGAGATAACTTGCAGCGATACCGATGTGCTCATCATCGATGTCGAAAAAGCCAAAGAGGACGGCGCGAACATTTCTGACGTACTTGAACTGCTGGACAAACTCATCGCCCGCGACGACGCCGAGGACCAAAAACTCAACGCCGAAAACAAGCAGCTCAGCAGCGGCATCGAGAAAATAAACGGGAAACTCGGCGAAGCGAAAAAACTCGAGGAGAGCCGCCATCAGATAGCGGAATATCAAAAAGAACAAGAGGAGAACGGCCGGGCGGTAAATAAAGCGAAAGAAGACATGGACGCGGCCAAAAGAGCCATGGATGACCTCAAAGACAAAGATCTGGCCGCCGCCGCAAAATTAGAGGAAACGCTCGAAAACTACGATGCCTATGACAAAGCAGTTTCCGACCGCAGACAGCACGAAGCAAAGAAAGCCGAGCTGGAAGAACAGATAAAAAACGAGGAGGAGAGCTCCTCTGCCCTGAAGAAAGAGATAGAAAACCTCAAATCAGAGCAGCAGGAGTTAAAGGGCTCCGAACTTAACATCGAGAAACTCAGGGCCGACATCGAAAAGTTCACCGAATTGCAGAAAAATCTTAAAGAGTTAGCGCAAAAATACAGCGATATCACCGCGGCCGAAAAAGAGCTGGCTGCTTTTCAAAGCCACCATGCCGACAAGCAGCGGAAAGCCCAGAAAGCCGAAGAAAAATATACGGCGATGCACCGCGCCTATATCGACGGGCAGGCCGGCATTTTAGCGGAGACTCTGGAAGACGGCAAGCCGTGCCCTGTGTGCGGTTCGACGCATCACGACCATCCCGCCGCAAAAAAAGAAGATGTCCCGTCATATAATGAGCTGCAAAAAGCAAAAGAAGACAGGGACAAAAAGGAAAAAGACGAGCAGGACGCCAAAGGACTGTGCGACAGGGCCGAAGCCTCCCTCGAAGAAAAGAAAAACGGTTTCATAACCGATGAGAAAAAACTCTTAAACAGCGGCGATATCACGCAGGCAGAAGAACTGATCCGCGAAAAGTCCGACGACGCGGCCGCACAGTTAGCGAAATCAAAGGCGCAAAAGCAGAAAGAGGAGCAGAACAGCCTGCGCCTCAAAAGCCTCGACTCGCTAATCCCGAAAAAAGAGGAAGAACTCGAAAAGTCAAAGGAAACAAAGCAGCAGAACGCCTCTGCCCTCGCCGGCATCAAAACACAGATAGAAAACGACATCAGACAGGAGAACAGCCTGAAGAAAGGCCTGACCTTCGACAGCCGCAAAGACGCGGAAAAGGAGATAAAGCGGCTCTACGCCGAGGCGGACAAACTGGCAGCGTCCTTCAGCAAAAAGGAAAAAGCTCACAACGCTCTCGCGCGCAAGGCGGATGAACTCAAAGGCAATATCGCCTCGCTCGAAAAGCAGATAAAAGACTCGCCGGAATACGACACCGAGCGCCTGTCGGAAACACTCGCCGAACTCAAAGAATCGCAGGCCGCGAACAGCAAAAAGCAGAAAGCCTTAGCCGCGCGCCTGAAGGTCAACAAAAACTCAAAGGAGAACATCGCCACTAAATCAAAGGAACTGATCGAGACAGAAGAACGCTATAAGTGGGTCAGAGCCTTGTCCGACACGGCCTCCGGCAATGTCGCCGGCAAAGAGAGGATAGCCCTCGAAACGTATATCCAGTCGACATATTTTGACAGGGTCCTCACCAGAGCAAACAGAAGGCTCCTCAAGATGTCGGACAATCAGTACGAACTGCAGCGCCAAAAAGACCCCGGCGCGCACAACAAGAAAACCGGCCTTGAGATAGAACTGACAGATCACTACAACGGCTCGACCCGCGATGTAAAAACTCTCTCAGGCGGCGAAATGTTCTTAGCCTCCTTGTCCCTTGCGCTCGGCCTTTCAGACGAGATACAGGCATCGGCCGGCGGCATCCAAGTCGATACCATATTCGTCGATGAAGGGTTCGGCACGCTCGACCCCGATACGCTGGAACTCGCATACGAGGCCTTGGCGGGATTGACCGAAGGCGACAGGCTTGTCGGTATCATCTCGCACGTCGAAGAACTGGAAAACAAAATCGCCAAGCAGATCAGAGTCACAAAGGATAAAACAGGCGGCAGCAGGGCAGAAATAGTTACCGACTGAAACAGCCGCTTGACCGTCAGGGCTTGCCTCCCCTTTTGCCGGAGCCGCCAAAACATCCTATCGGCCGTCTATCGGCTGTCATGACTCGAATAGCACATTACATACAAAAAAGAACCGCGTCAGCGGTTCTTTTTCTCTCTCGCAAGGTTCGGTTTTGTCAGGACGATCAAAATCAGCCCGCGCTCGAAATATTTATCCTAATACATATCCGCTAAACAGCCGGCGATAGATGCGGCGGTATACTTATACGATACATACGTATTACCATTTTCATCGTAACACGACGTTGGATGGTTATATCTATTTTCAATGATTTCCTGCGATTCGGTCTCAGATAAATATTGCTTCGATCTCGCAGGATGGTTCCGCGAAAAGTTTTCGACGTAGTAATCATATACCATCTTCTTGAATTCTTCTAAGGTAGGTTTCTTATCTTCCATTTTTAGCCACCACGTTTTTTCGATATTAATTTATCGCTTGATATATTTATCCTAATAGCACATCATCAATGAATAGGCACAAGCGCTCACTGTGTATTCATACGATACGTACAAATTGCCGTCTGCATCATAGCACGACGTTGGATGGTTATATCTATTTTCAATGATTTCCTGCGATTCTTTCTCAGATAAATATTGCTTCGCTCTCGCAGGATGGTTCCGCGAGAAGTTTTCGACGTAGTAATCATATACCATCTTCTTGAATTCTTCTAAGGTAGGTTTCTTATCTTCCATTTTTCGCCACCTCGTTTTAAGCGATATTATTTTATCGCTTGATATATTTATCCTAATAGCACATCATCAATGAATAGGCACAAGCGCTCACTGTGTATTCATACGATACGTACAAATTTCCGTTCGCATCATAGCATGACGTTGGATGGTTATATCTATTTTCAATGATTTCCTGCGATTCTTTCTCAGACAAATATTCCGTCGCATCCCCTTCATCATCGTTAAGAAAATTTTCTGTGAAATAATCATATACCATCTTCTTGAATTCTTCTAAGGTAGGTTTCTTATCTTCCATTTTTAGCCACCTGGTTTTAAGCGATTTTATTTTATCGCTTGATATATTTATCCTAATACAATTCTACTAAACAGCCGGCAATCGCCGATGCGGTGTATTCATATGATACGTACAAATTGCCGTCTGCATCATAGCATGATATCGGGCTGTTATACATTTCTTCGATAGCTTCCTGTGATTCTTTCTCAGACAAATATTGCTTCGCTCTCGCAGGATGGTTCCGCGAGAAGTTTTCGACGTAGTAATCGTATACCATCTTCTTGAATTCTTCTAAGGTAGGTTTCTTATCTTCCATTTTTCGCCACCACGTTTTTTCGATATTAATTTATCACTTGATATATTTATCCTAATACATATCCGCTAAACAACCGGCGATAGATGCGGCGGTATACTTATACGATACATACGTATTACCATTTTCATCGTAACACGACGTTGGATGTTTATATCTGTTCTCAATGATTTTCTGCGATTCAGTTTCGGATAAATATTTCGTCGCATCCCCATCATCATCGTTAAGATAATTTTCTGTGAAATAATCGTATACCATCTTCTTGAATTCTTCTAAAGTAGGTTTCTTATCTTCCATTTTTCGCCACCACCGCATCTTCGACTCTATAATATATCACTCTCATTTTACCCTATGCGCCATAGCAGCGAAGTCCACATTTGCACTGTCTGATTTGAGTTGATAATATTTTTATACTGCTCGCAGGTGTAAGAATCGTCCGCCTTCTTCAAAATACGATAATGACTCCATTAGGGTATAAGAAATAGTTGCCACGGCGTGGCAAAACTCTTTGGATACTCCCTGAAAAATGGGAAAAGCGTATTTCAGCCTGCCTTGTTTTGCTGCGCCGCGCCGTCTGCGGCTTTGGCATCACCTATAGACAAAATCAACCTTCCTCGATCCTGCTATTAACAAATACAGTTAACGCGGTCAAATGATACGCCTTTATTCAATTTTATGCTGTCAAAAAAAGGGGATGGGCTGCATTAACGATCAATAATAATCGATAATCGATCGTTTTTCATTCGAAAAATTCGGCGGCGCATGCTCGTGACTGCTCTCATCGAGGGATGGAGCCGCCAATGTATTGGTTTGCCTGTGGCGGGATCATTCGGCATCGGCATCCGCGCCAACGAAAAAGGGCCGCTGACGCGGTCCTTTTTCCCTCGCACCGGGATTTGAACCCGGATCTCATGTTTCCATGTATTCTACCAGACTTGCCACTATGCTTGTAAGATTTCGGTCCTTCCGCTTATCCTATCGGTTATTATTCCAGATGGTCCACAGCGTACTGCGCCTGCTCGGCGGTAAAGCCTTCTCCATATTCGGAGACCAACTGATCGTAAACCGCATCCTTGCTCATGCTCATTTCTTCGTAATACGTTTTTGCCGCTTCTAATGCTTCGGCATTCCAATCGACCTTTACATTGTCGACCGCGTATTGCGCTTCTTCGGCCGTGAACTGGTCGCCATATTCGGATGTAAGCTGGTCATAAAGTCCCGCCTCCGAAAATGATTGAGAATCGATATACAGCTGCGCGGATTCCAGTGCTTCGGCATTCCAGTCGACATCAAGATGATCGACCGCCCACTGTGCATCTTCCAAAGCAAACTGATCGCCGTATTCAGACGAGAGCTGATTGATCAGGCCCTGTTTCGAAAAAGACATCAGTTCCAGATAACTTTTTGCGCTCTTATAGGCATTTTTCTGCTCCGATGTAGCATCTTTCAAGAAACTTTCGTCGTCTGTTTCTTCCGCCGTTTCCGCGGATGTATCCGCTTCTTCATTTGCCGTCGTTTCCGTCTGCGAATCAGAAGACGCGGACGTATCCGGCGTATCAGAGGTATCGGACCCGCCCAAAGAGCCGACTGCTGCCGCCAAAACAATAACAGCGACGATGACTAACGCCACGATCCAGCCCTTTTTCTTCTTCTTTTTCGGCTGCTGTCCAAAGGAATTGTTATACGGCTGATTATTATAATTTTGTTGACCGTTGTAATCATACGGGCCGTTGTAGTTCGACTGGCCGCCGTTCTGGTAAGGCTGCCCGTTGTAGTTCGGCTGGCCGCCGTTCTGGTAAGGCTGCCCGTTGTAGTTCGGCTGGCCGCCGTTCTGGTAAGGCTGAGCGCCGCTTCCGTCGAACCACTGGGCATTTGAGCCATTTTGCTGCTGGCCCTCTGTGTACGGTTTGCCGTTCAACAAAGTTACATTTTCATTGCCGTTCCGGGGTCTGTTGTCATTTTCCATTTCTTCCTCCTTCAACAAAACGCGTGATCGCGCTGACTGACATTTCAATAGTTATTTTATATTTAATAAAATTCAGCAATTTTATTGTAATTTCAGGCATCCCGATAGTCAACCCGGAAGGGATGTGATAAAAACCAGTTGATAAGAAAAGTTATCACCATGCTTTGATGAACCCTCATTTTTTCTGCGAAAAAAGCCATCCGTTTCCCGCTCACAGATGCGAGATCGAATGGCATTTTTCTTTGGTTGGTTTATCGTCTATTACTCTTAATAGACAGAATAAACATTAGTATCGTTACGAGGAGATATACGAAATATAAAGTATAGGTTACGTCATTTCCGCCCGGTCAATTAAATACCTTTAATGTTATGCGCAAAATTTATTCCAAAATTCCACCCAGCCATCATGCTCTTCTCTTTGGTCGACGTAGGTAAAAGTATCTTCATCATACCAATCGTGATTAACTATTTCATCGATAGTCTCAGGGACAAAAAAGTTGAAGAATTCTCTTTTAAACGAATTACCATACTGCAGATAATATGAGCCTGCCATCTTTACATAATTCGTTCTCTTTACATCCTGCGGTCTATACACGAGTGCTTCGCCGACCTGGCTCAAATCAGGACTTACTTCGAGGAAAACCAAACTCAGATCATTTTCCCTATATCCGAGTATAAAACTTCTGTATTTATAGGTAACTGTGCGCAGTACCGCGAAATTTGCTCCGCCTATATCTTCTGAATAAGCGTACACTATTTGATATTCCGCGCCATTTTCCACTTTGCTGTCAAAGATTTCTCTCATGCGATTTTTATTCTCATCGCTTCTGGCTTTATCCAGCTCTACTGCGTTTTTGCCGCCAAACAAATCAAATATTCCCAATTTTTTTACCTCTCATCTTTTTATTAGTATTATTTGATATTTCATATTATTGCATCTCATTATATGATTTTGTTGTACGGCCTTCCATTTTTGCTGGGCATTCCGTGTGTAGTTGAAAGACCACTCGCGTTTGCTCAGTCATTCGAGCTATATATAGCTGTTAAAATCTGATTCGACCAACTCATAATCGATCGATGATTGGAGCCGGCCAAGCTACTTTGCATCAGCAGCCTCTGCCTGACGGATAGTTAAGTTCTCGCGTTGTATTTTCATTATCTGTTGCCTTCGCTTTTCTTTTTCCACACAAGCCAATCCTTATCAAGCACGGTAGAGTGTGGCTTGGTCATAATCGTATCACACGGAAAACTTTTACACTCTCCGCAGAAATTCAGGTTCTTTTCTTTCACGCAATCACGGGTGAAGCAATCTCCGGAAGTGTTTCCTTCCTCACAACCACGACAACCGCCTTTAATGTACGTATGGCAAGCCCCGCAGTAAAAGCCGCATTTGCCAAGTAGTTTTTTCACAAATTCCATTCGTCCTCCATTTTGCCCGGCCATTCAAGTTTAGCCATTTATTTCCCTCCACGAAAAAGCACCATCGAAATAGGTGCTTAAGTGCTTAGTTAACATTGTTCAAATGTAATATTTAGTTCATTACCTGAAAAATTCCACCGTACAAACGTTACGAAATCATTCCATTTTTTCGGAAATATCACGGCTTGCCAAAAATTCCTTTTCAAACTTATCAGCTTCTGCTAACGGAATGAGCCATCCTGATAAATCCTCACCTTCCATAATATCGTTACTAAATTCGTTGCCCTCTCCGCAATCCAAGAAAAAAACTTTATTTTGCAATTTTGCTTGGGTATTTACAGCTTCAAAAAATTTTTCAAATTTATTTCCTTCTTGCGTTCTTAACACTTGCATTGTTTGCACCTCCTTTCATAACCGTAACAAACTCTTTATCTTGGTTTAGTTGTATGACCCTCCATTTTTGCCCGGTCATTCAAGCCAAGCCAAGTCGAATCTCCATCATTTGCCCATTCTCGAATTTCGGATCTGCGTAGACGCTTACGTCGATTTTTCTTTCAAGCCCGAGCCGAATCTCATGCATTTGCCAGTGATCAAAGCCCATTCCTGAGTACTCTTCTATTTTTTCATAGTTATCTTTTCCCATTCGTTCTCTCCTTTTTCCAATAAAAAAGCAAGGCAGCCGCCTTGCTTCAACGACGATGTGCTTTATTGTGATCATCTATGTTCGCGGTTCCCAGTGACCGCCTTCTGGGATGTGTGTATATCCTACGAGCACGTCTCGGTAATCATCGCCGGCTGTGCCGACGAATTTATTTTCGTCCTCCCAAGCGCACATTTCTTCATATGAAGAAAATTCTTTGACTCTGACTCCGTCTTTCGCGACCCAGTAATAATGCTCCGTTTCATATTGAGGTATATCATAAGCATCATAGTCTACCACCCAAGTATACGCCTCGCCGGGATCTCCGGCCGGAGTGACGCCATCGACGAGCGTTGCGTCCGGAGCAGGTAAGTTCCTCGGATTCTTATATGTCGGAGCAGTCGGGGTGCTGCTCGATGATCCGGATGAGGATGACGAAGAAGAACCGCCGCTTGATGCGCCGCTTCCCGTCGACGGACTCGATGTGCCGCTCGATGAGCTGCTCGAAGAGGTGCTTCCGGATGATGTGCTTCCGGATGAAGACGTCGATCCGCTCGATGCAGAACTGCTCGACGATGAAGACGTGGCGCCTTCGGAAGTCGAAGTATCGGCCGTCTCGCTCTTTGCCTCGGTCTCCGCTTTGGTGTCTTTCGTCTCGGTTTCCTGCTTTGTATCGGTTTTTTCGCTTGTGTTCGTTTTTTCAGTTTCGGATGATACGGCCTTTTCCGTGTCTTTCGTCTCTGAAACGACCTTTTTAGTATCCGAAGACTCTTCTGCGCTGCCAGAGAAGTGCCAAGCGGCGAATCCTCCGCCTGACGCGATCGCGATCGCGAGTACCGCGATCAATATTCTTTTCTTCTTCATTTTAGCATCCTTTCGTCATGCCTTCTGATATTACAATTTTATATCCTTGTTTCTCATAAAAAAAGGGAATAACTTAAGTTTTTTTAACTGATTTTTTTGGTTGTTTGACCCTCCATTTTTGCCCGGTCATTCAAGGCTAATCACTCAACTTTTTTACCGTTTTTCCAAGCTTATTTTGCTTGG
>JBMNVD010000042.1:0-12765 GCA_050946615.1 Eubacterium sp. | reverse complement strand
CGTGCTTTTGACAATATATCCGATATTCTGTACTGGAAATGTGACCTCTGTTTTCAGGAAGTGCTTGGAAGCTTTACGGAAGAACAGTTCGCCAATGAAATGGAACTGGTCCGCCAGTATTTTTCCTATTGGATGGACCATAAAGATATTCTTGAATTGCTGATGAAAATCAATCGATATGACATTATCTATGCCTGCCACATGAATGCAGCATTAGCAATACAGGAAAAATTCGGATCCCACCCGGATATGCAAGGTGCACACAGCAACTATTTTCTGGCCATCCGGACCGGTTTCACGATCAGCATTCTGACTGCCTGGCTGCAAGGCGGCAGCAAAGAATCACTGGATGAAATCACTTGTATAGTAAAGGAGCAGTTGGCCCTGATGCCTACCGGAAAAACTAAATAACTATACAAATCCGTTTTCAATCTGACATCCATCTCCTACACTCAGCACCCCGACATCCAACTTCAAGTCACAACCTATGACATCCATCTTCAAGTCCCGACCCTGTCACAAAATGTTCACATTTCGTTTTTTGGTTCTTCTGGATAAGTTACCTCATAGCGTTTGTGCTTCTCGATGAGAGTAAATGCCTCGCTCCTCAGAAATGGCTTAAAATCAGGCTTTCCGAGCACTTTTCTATTTTGCCCTTGACATCAATACTACCGTCTCGACGTGCTGGCTCTCGGGGAATAGAGCCATGAGCCACGATGCGCACCGCGCCTGAAGTTTCTCCGGCACGGGGCTCGTCACTAAAATCGTGATATTTCCTGTCGGGTCGGCGATAACATAATTTATCTTCATTATTATTCGAACTATTACCTAACTGCTGCTAGCTGTTGTAGTTTTTCAGGAACCGCCGCGTCCTCTCGCACGAAGAGTTATCAAAGACATCCTCCGGCGTCCCCTGTTCCACGATGACGCCGCCGTCCATAAAGATGACGCGGTCAGATACAGCCTTGGCAAAGGCCATCTCGTGCGTGACGATCACCATGGTCATGTTTTGTTCGGCCAGTTCGCGTATGACTTTGAGCACCTCGCCTGTCAGTTCAGGGTCGAGCGCGCTCGTCGGCTCGTCAAAAAACAGTATCTTCGGCGAAAGAGCAAGCGCCCTCGCTATAGCCACGCGCTGCTGCTGTCCTCCCGAAAGCTGATACGGATAAGACGATGCCTTATCGCTCAGGCCCATTTTCTCCAAAAGCCCCTCGGCGACGGACTCCGCCTCCGCGCGGTCCTTCTTTTGAACGATGACCTGCGGGTCGACGAGGTTGCGCATCACTGTGTAGTGAGGAAAGAGGTTGAACTGCTGGAAAACGAGCCCGCACGCGCTCTTCACGCTTCTGAGTTCATTCGGCTGCAGATATTCGGCTTTGCCGTCCGGCCCGTTAAAGGCCGCTTTTCTGCCGAGGTACACTATCTCCCCTGAATCTATCCTCTCCAGAAAGACCGCGCACCTGAGCAGCGTCGATTTGCCCGAGCCGGAAGGCCCGATTATCGAGACCGCATCGCCCTCGTCCACGTTCATCGAAATGCCTTTGAGCACATCGAGCCCGTCAAAAGATTTATATATGTCGTTCAGTTCTAAGACCATTTAATTATCCTTACTTCCGCCGCTCCGCTGCGCTGCGCGGTTTGGCGGATGACACTCTTCGGCGCTGCCCGATTTTGATGCCAAACTCCCTGCGGCACTGGGCACCCTGTGCGCCGAACTCACTGCGACACTGAGCACCCTGTGCGCCGAACTCCCTGCGGCGCTGAGTACCCTGTGCGCCGAACATCCTGCGGCGCTACTCGAAATACGAAAACTTCTTCTCGATGCGAGCCATCGCCCATGCGACGACCGCGTTGAATATAAAATAGAAAAGTCCGGCCACGAAAAGCGGCACGAAACTCGTCTCTGCAGCGGCGATCTGCTTCGCCACAGTGAACATCTCCGCATACGCCAAAACAAAAGCGAGCGAAGTGTCCTTGATGAGAGTGATTACCTCGTTTGTGACAGGCGGCAAAACGCGCTTGACCATCTGCGGCAGGATTATCCTGAAAAAAGTCTGCCTGCGGTTATATCCGAGCACTTCCGCCGCCTCGCGCTGCCCGACCGGTATCGACGTGATGCCGGCACGATAGATCTCGGCAAAGTACGCCGCGTAGTTGATGACGAACCCGATGATTATCGCCAAAAATCGCCATTGGGAAGAGATACGCAGTCCGAAAAGATAGAACGGCCCGTAGCAGACTACCAAAAGCTGTAGCATCAGCGGCGTCCCGCGCAAAACGGCTATGAACGCGACCATGATGCCTTTCAGCGGCGCAAAACGGCTCATCCTTCCGAAGCACACGAGAAGGCCGAGCGGCAGCGAAAAGATGAGCGTCAATGCAAATATTAGAGTTGACGACCCGAGCCCCTTTAGGAGCTCGAGACAAATGGTGGCAAATGACATTATTACTCCGAATCTGAAGAAGTGACTTTATCTACAGCGTTACAGCGCTGCGGCGCTGCAGCGAAGCAGCGCCGCGGTGATGCCGCGCTGCTCCGCATGCAGTGTTACAGTCCCGGCGTTGCAATAACCTTGCTTCCGCGCTGCTCCGCATACTGCGCAGTTCTGTATGCGGCGTTACTCCGCGTTTGAGATGTAGTACATCGCTACGCCGATGTCGATGGCGACAGCGTCTGCCATTCCGGAATCCATGTTGAGCACTGCTGTGTTATAGTCCGCGGTCTGCTCTAAACTGGCGAACGTGTCCGCCAAGTCTTTGCGGTCTTCCTGCAGAGCCGTGAGAGCCGAAGAATCTGCCTGAGTGACTACGTTCTTACCGGCAAGGTCATCGAGCGTCTGGATGTCAGAGTCGTAAGGTACCAGAACGACGATGCTGTTATCGACATAAGGATCAGTCCAAGTGTAGTCGTCCTCACGTCCCGTTATGGTAAATCCGTTCCAGATGCAGTCGATGGCTCCGGAGTTAAGTTCCATATCCTTAGCGTCCCAGTCGATAGGCTGCTTGACGAGTTCCCATCCGTAGATGTCGCACACGGCCTGAGCGAGTTCAAGGTCAAATCCGGTGTATTCGCCATTCTCATCTTTATATCCGTAAGGCGGATATTCGGCGTCAAATCCGACGACGAACTGTGTGCGGTTCTTGAAATCATCGCTCGCGCTGTCCACGTCGAACTCTGTCGCATTGGCAGAATCTAAGCAAAGCATGGCGTCAAGATTATAGTCCGAATACTTTGCGGCGACTTCATCGATAGTCCCGTCTTCCAGCAGCTGATATACGGCCGCCTGAACGGCGTCGCGCAGCTCCGTGTTGCCCTTCTTGAAACCGATCGCGTACTGCTCAGTCGAGATATTCTCGTCGAGGATGCGGTATTTTGCAGTAGTTTCAGAGCCTGAACCGTCCGTTGACGAACTGTCCCCGTCAGACCCTGAACTATCCGTCGACCCGCTGCTTGAACTTCCGCATGCACAGAGCGCAAGCACCAAAGCCGCCGAGAGCAGCAAAACAGCAAATTTCCTAATGACTTTCATTTTCTTTCTCCTATCTCTTTTAAGATTCCCCTTTTAGATATATTTGATTACCCCTTGTGATGCGTAAAAGCCGGGCAGCGGAAGCGTTTTGCCGCTTGGCACCTCCCGCCCTTCACGTTACTTTACTATGATAGCACGCTAAAGCGATAAAGCAAGAGAAAAATTTCACTTTTGATGTATTTTTTGGCAAACAAAGTGGCGGAAAAATCAGTTTCGATGTATTTTGGCAGGCAAGAATCGAACAAAAGTTGAAAGCGGCACCAAGCCGGAATAAAATATCAAAATAAGAGGAGGAACGCGTATGAAAGCAGATAAATATAAGGTGGACGGTTCCGAAAAAATCGATATCCGCAAACTTCCCGTGAATTCCAATGCCGACGGTGTCACACGCGAAGACATCGAAACAAAATACGCCGCGGCCAAAGAAGAAATAGTAAAACT
Organism: Eubacterium sp.; assembly: GCA_050946615.1. Lineage (GTDB taxonomy): Bacteria > Bacillota > Clostridia > Peptostreptococcales > Anaerovoracaceae > Eubacterium_B. The sequence goes on along the minus strand of JBMNVD010000042.1, from coordinate 8,794 downwards.
CGACGACGCATTCCGCGCCGACGCCCGCGAAGGGCTCATCTTTGTTATCCAAGCCCTGGACGCTTCCGGCAAAGACTCGACCATCGAGCACGTATTCTCCGGGCTCAACCCGCAGGGCGTAAAAGTCCACTATTACAAAGCCCCGACCGATGACGAGCTCGCGCACGATTACCTTTGGCGCATCCATAAAGACCTGCCGCGCAAAGGCGAGATAGCCGTCCTGAACCGCAGTCACTACGAAGACCTCGTGACCGTCGATGTCGAAGGCATCCGCAAGATTTACAAAATGGCCGAGCGAATCGCAAACGACAGCGACGACACATTCTTTAACAAGCGCTATGAGCAGGTCCGCAACTTCGAGGAGTATCTCTACGAAAACAGTTTCCGCATGGTGAAGATCTTCCTGCACGTGACGAAAAAAGAGGAAGCCACACAGATGCTGGAGCGTCTGGACGTTCCGGACAAGAGCTGGAAATTCCGCTCGGACGATATCAAAGTCTTAGACAAGTATGACGACTACATGAAGTGCTTTAACAAAGTCATCAACGAAACCGCGACAAAACATTCGCCGTGGTACGTTCTGCCGGGCAATCAGCGCTGGTACACGCGCTATCTTCTGACCGAGATAATCGCCGAAACGCTGAAGGAATGCAAGCCGAAGTACCCTGCCGTGCCGCCTGAAGAAAAGGCGAAGTTCCCTGTCTGCAGAGAAGCGCTGCAGAAAATAATCGAAAGAGAGAAATAGGGGCATTCGGCCCTGTTGGTCTATGTGCCTTTGGACATGACGCGCTTTGACTTGTGGATCTCTGAGACCTGCCGCTCGGCAGGTCTTTTTGTTCGCTCGTTCGAGAACTGCGTCTGTGAGCTGCGTCTGCGAGCTGCGTCCGTGCCTCGGCATTATCCCCTATGAATGGGGAAAAATAAACGGTTTTCCCCATTTATCGCACTCTTGTTTCCCCATTCAGAAGATAATATCATTATCTCGCAAGGAAGTATTCGACAAATATAATAATATGTGTTATCATTTAAAGTACGAAAAGGAAAATGAAAAGTTACGGTTCAAGAAAAGTCATTAGAGCGCTGAAAGCCGACGGATGGTATGAGGTCAGAGCACTTGACAGCCACCGCCAGTTCAAGCATCCCAAAAAAGCAGGAACAGTAACAGTAAAACATCCGGATAAAGACATCCCAAGGAAAACCCTTGATTCCATCGAGCGTCAGCCCGGGCTGAAATTCCGATAGGAGTACATGAAATGAAAAAAAATGACAGATATTATTATCCGGCGGTTTTCACATACGAGAAAGGTCAGGAAATCGCCGTCGAGTTTCCCGACCTGGGAGTCGCGACCTCCGGGATCGATGACCACGATGCTTTGGATTCCGCTAAAGAACTGCTCGGGCTCACTCTCTACGGGCTGGAAGAGGACGAAGAAAAAATTCCTTCCCCGACTCCGCTTAATGATGTGAAACTCGGCAGAAATCAACGTTCCACACTAGTAGACGTTTTCATGCCCTCTATCCGTGCGGCAAATATCAACAAATCGGTGACCCGCACAATAACTCTGCCCGCATGGCTGAATGCCAAAGCCCAGGAGTGCGGCGTCAACTTCTCACAGACATTACAGGATGCGCTGAAATCAAAATTGGGATTGTGACGGAATTAACACACTGTAAACTTTATCTCAGGAATCATTGTCGATACGGATGAAGTCGCTCCTAAAATCGTCGAAAAACAAGAAAAATAAAGTAAGTAACGAAAAAAGCAAAACCCTCAGGCAATTGAACCTGAGGGTTTTCACGTGGTGGAGATAAGGGGGATCGAACCCCTGACCTCCTGATTGCGAACCAGGCGCTCTCCCAGCTGAGCTATATCCCCGCGACGTTTCCAATTATAAAACAAGGCGAAGGCAAATTCAAGAACATTTTACAGTACCTGCACGCCGGCTGCCCTCTTATAGTACCCGCACGCCGGCTGCACTCTTACAGTACCTGCACGCCCTCTACCCTCATCCTGCGGTCAAACAAAACGATGAACATCACATTGCCTCCCTCGCAGGCGCAAGGAACATAGCATTTTATGTACCTGCCGTTCAGTCTGGTGCGCGCCGCACCCGGAATGAATGCCTGCGGTTTTCCGAGCGTCTCTCGTATAGGCGAGTACATGCTTTGGAAGCGCTCCTCGCTCATTGACCTCTTAAGCGTGGGTCCGAATAACTCATAGCACTCGTGGTATTTCCCGTTCGAGAGCATCCGGACGAACCTCCTCGCGCGGGAATTTATCACTCTCTTTTTCTCCGTGAACGCTCCCGCGTCATAGATGAACTTCATGCAGAACGCCAGCCCGGCCACGACCAACGAAACCTTTGCCATCTTTTTCTTAGTCATATCTAACTTCCCCCGCAGTCAATTATATAGTAGCGGACATATTTATTCAAATTTATTCAAGATTCTCTTACACCGACTTTTCATCGGAGCGATTGACACTTCAGGCGTTTCAGAACATAATTACGTTGAGGTATTATGAGTAATTAAGAACGAAGCAATTGAAGGAGATATTGCTATGAAGACAGTCAGGAAAACAAAGATAATATGCACGCTGGGACCTGCCACAGACCGCGAAGGCGTCCTCAGGGAACTCGCACTAAACGGCATGGACGTAGCGCGCTTCAATTTTTCACACGGCACGCACGAAGAACACGCAAAGCGCCTCGAAGCCCTGCGCAGGATATGCGCAGACGAAAACCTTCCTATCGCCGCAATGCTCGACACTAAAGGGCCTGAGATCCGCGTAAAGAAATTCGCGGGCGGAAGCGCAGAACTCAAAGAAGGCCAGGAATTCACGCTTTCTCCGGGAGATTTTGAAGGCGACGAGACCCACGCCGCAATCACTTTTGACGAACTGTATAAAGATGTACATACAGGCTCGCGCATCCTCATCGACGACGGCATCATCGAGATGCACGTAAAGCGAGTCGACGGAGAAGACATAGTATGCGTCGTCGACAACGGCGGTGTCGTATCGGATTCCAAAGGCGTAAACGTGCCTGACGTCCACCTTTCCCTTCCTTTTATCAGCAAAGAAGACAAGAGCGACCTGCTATTCGGCATAGAAAAGGGATTTGACTACGTAGCGGCCTCGTTTACACGCACTCCGGACGACGTCCTTGAAATACGAAAGATCCTCGAAGACAACGGAGGCTCCGAGATCCGCGTCATTGCGAAAATCGAGAACAAAGAAGGCGTCAGCAACATCAACGACATAATCCGCGTCAGCGACGGCATCATGGTCGCCCGCGGCGACATGGGAGTCGAAATTCCTTTCGAGGACGTACCGTCCATCCAGAAAAAGATAATCAAAGCGACGTACATGGCGGGCAAACAGGTTATTACCGCGACTCAGATGCTGGATTCGATGATAAAGAATCCGCGCCCTACCAGAGCGGAGACCGCTGACGTCGCCAACGCCGTCTACGACGGAACCGGAGCCATCATGCTCTCCGGAGAGACAGCCGCCGGCTCATACCCGGTCGAGGCTTTGAAGACCATGGTCCGAGTGGCGGTGCGCACGGAAAAAGACATCGATTATGCAAAGCGCCTCAGAGAGAGAAGCGATACGAAAGCGCCTGACATCACGAACGCCATCGCCCACGCCACTTGCACGACCGCTATCGACCTGAACGCCGCCGCTATAGTGTCGGTATCAAGTTCAGGAAGGACCGCAGCCATGGTCGCCAAATACCGCCCGGGGTGCATGATAGTCGGATGCACGATGTACGAACACGTATGGCGCAGGATGAGCCTCATGTGGGGCGTCGTGCCGCTTTTGATGGACAGAAAGGAGAACTCCGACGAACTCTTTGAGCACGCGATGGAGCGCGTACTGAAAAAGGGACTCGTCGATCAGGGAAAACTCGTAGTCGTCACCGCGGGCGTGCCGCTCGGCGTAACCGGCACTACCAACCAGATAAGAGTAATGGTCGCCGGCAACATCCTCATCAGAGGTCGCGGGGCGAACGGACGCAGCGTATCGGCCAACATCTGCGTCGCAGACAGTCTCGACACCCTCGTGCGCACATTCAAACCGGGCGATATCATCGTCGCCTCGGACACAAACAATGACATGCTCCCGCAGGTCAGACAGGCATCGGGACTCATCCTCGAATCGACATCCGCGAACTCTCACGGCGTCATCTCCGGCATGAGTCTGGACATCCCGGTCATCTACAGCGCGCCGCACGCAACGGAAATACTGCATTCGGGATGCTACATCAAGATGGATCCGACTAGCGGCACCGTGAGCGTCGCGAAGAAATAAGCGACCTTACGAGCGTGAACAGCGGTATGAGGAACAGATAAAAAGCGTAAACGGTGGAGCCGTAGCCCACGCCAAAGAAATCGCGCGGCACTTTTCCCAAAACGTTCCAAGGGATGAACGCCGGAACGAGTTGAGCCGAATCCGCCGTGTAAAGAGCGGTCTTCTCGCGTCCCTCTGCGTCATCGCCGTTCACGCCGCCGAAAAATTCAATGGTCAAAATGACCGAAAGCACCTGATTGCACATGACAGCACCGGCACACAGACCGACGAGCAGCATCGCCGGAAATGTGCCGATTTTTTCTGCCAGCGCCACCGACTTTCCTCTGATGCCGCTCAACATATCAGTACCGTTCAAAATCCCCGTGAGCGCCCCTGAGATCACGAGAAGAAGTGATACGTCAAGCATCGAAATTATCCCGCCGCCGTTCAGCGTTTCCGTGATACCGGCGGCAGGCGACGTGTACCCCGTCACAAATTCGCAGAGCGCCTTAACAGGGCTCTCGTGCTGCAGGAATATCGACAAAAGATACGCCGATGCGGTGCTCAGCGACAGCGTGACAAAAACATTCACCTTCAGGAGCGGCAGAACGATGACGATGATGACGGGTATCAGCAGGAGCGGCGAAAGATCAAACAAACCGTCGTACTCCGCAATCAGGGTTTTGTCGACCGTCTCGATAGGATTGAGGAACGAAAGTACCGTGTAGGCTGCGGTGCACACTAAAAAAGGCGCAAGTCCGCTTTTCAGCAGCATGCGTGAATTCTTCGACGAGTCGGTCTTTGTCTGATTCGCGATAAGTATCAGCGTCGAGGAAAGCGGCGACGTCCTGTCTCCGACCATGATGCCGCTCAGGAGCACGCCTCCCGTTATCACAGGGCTCACCCCTCCTCCGCGCGCGAGCGTCATAAAAATAACCCCGAGCGTCCCGGCCACGCCAAAGGAAGTCCCCAGCGCGTAACTCAAAAATGCGCTGAGCAGGAACGTAAGTATCAAAAACAGCGGCGGAGCGATCATCTGTACGCCGTGGTAGACAAAGAACGCGATCGTTCCGGAACTGCGCCAAGACGCAGTCAGCGCACCTAAAACGATCAGCACTTCCACGACGATCAAAGTACTCCCGGCGCCTTTTGCCGCCATCTGCAGCAGTTCTTTTGCCGGAAATTTTCGCCGCAGCGCAATAACGAAAAAAACGGCGCAGCCCGCCGCGAGAGCGATCCATGTGGACACTCCCGCTGCAAGCGCACCGATGATAAATACAGTGAACAGGACAAAACCCAGTATCACGTCCATTTTTAACTAACCCCTGAACCCCTATTTGATTCGTCAGCCAGTGTCACTGTTGTGGCCACGGCCAGTGCCGCTTTCGACACCACGGTCAATGCCGTTTTGCTGCCGCGGTAAGTGCCGCTTTCGACACCACGGTCAATGCCGTTTTGCTGCCGCGGTAAATGTCGTCCCCGATGACGCGGCCAAATCACTCTACATCCTCGCGAGTCTCGTCTCCACTCCGCGCAGTCTGCGAGTGAGTTTGTTCAGATCCTCGATGCGGCGGACGACGACAAAAGCGTTCTCCTCGCGGTACATGAGGATGGTCTTGAGGTTCTTCGTGAACGAATCGCAGAGTTCGTCCACCTCGGCGAGGTAATCCTCTTTTTTCATCTGGACCATTCCCGGAGGAAGTTCATCGATCTCAAAGCCATACTGCATTCCGAACAAATCGTCTATCTTTGCGGCGAGGTCGATCTTCAGCTCGTTCAGATGTATCTCGAACATCGAGTTATACCCGCGCGCCTCGACCTTCTTCTCCGCGGTGAATTTATTTATCTCGTCGAACTTTTCGTCGAGGTCTTCGTACGACATCTTCATGGCGTTCCAGTAGAACCTGAGCTGTTTGAGCGCTCTGATGACCGCGTCGTCTAACTTCTTGCGCGTCGATTCGCGCATTATCTCTCTTATCTGAGTCTTGCAGTCCTCGAGGATAGCGTTCTTCAAGTCTTCCACGCCTTCGCCCGTAGCCGCGCTGACCGGGAAAATATGGATATCATCCGTGCCCATCAGGTCGCTTAACAGGTCTCGGCAGTAAGTTATGTACTCGTCTAAGTCTTCTTTGCTGACGGTGTCTATTTTGTTCACGGCAAAATAGAACTTGCCGGCGAATTCGCGCGTATTGTACAGGAAACTGACTTCTATCTGGTTTATCGGGCTGTCTACCGAAAGAAGGAAAATGACAGCGTCGCTCTCCTTCATCTGGTCGTATGCAGTCTCGGTGTTCAATTTGTTGAAAGAACCGACACCCGGTGTGTCGACGTATGTGAGTCCGTTTTTCAGAAAATCGGATTTTGTCGTCAACGCGACTTCCCTCACCCCGAGCTTGTTCCCGGAGTTTTTCTGCTCGCTGATATATTCCGGCAAATCGCCAAAGCCTATCGTTTCGGACGAGCCGTTTTTAAAATGCACCGTCGCCGAAGGTTCTCCGTAACGCACTGTCGTAACAGCCGATGTTATCGGGATGATTCCCACAGGCATCACGTCGGCGCCGAGTATCCTGTTGCTCAGTGAACTCTTGCCGCGCTTGAACTGGCCGATGACCGCGACCGTTATCTCTCCTGCCTTCATCTTATCGATGAGGCGGCGAGCCTCAGCGGCCTGAGAGCTGCAGTAGTCGCTTCCGCTCCGAAGGAGTCTGTACGCTTCTTCCGCAACAGGAAGGAGGTCGGACGCTGCCGGAATAATCGGTGCTGCAGGTGAAACCGGCGCAGCCGGGGATGATTCCGCCTGAGCATTTGCCGCGTTTGCGTTCTGCGCTGATGATTTTGCTTCCTGTACGGCTGCATTTGCTTCCGCCTCGGCTGCTTTTGCCTCTGCCGCGGCTGCTTTATTTATTCCGGCGTTATCACCGGACGATCTGTTTTCAGTCATGTTTCTCTCCGTATAAATAATTTTGCGGACAGATGCGCGAAGGCAACTGCCCGCTAATTAATAATCATAACACAAGAGAACGAAAAAGTTTATAACTATTTGCTTTTGTTCAGACTAAGGATCATCCGGGCTTCGGTCGGAGTTGCTGGTTCACAGCCAAATTCCTTTATGACACGCACTGCTCTTTCTACGAATTGCATATTGTTCTCAGCGAGTATGCCATCAGAATAGACCACATTATCCTCCATCCCTACACGAATGTTTCCTCCGGCTGCAATAGCAGCATACATGACGGGCATCGCGCCACGTCCTACACCGAATGCGCTCCAGGTACTTCCCGGGAACAATTTCTCTACTACATTTTTCATTTCAATGACGCTGTCAGCCGTGGCAGGAAGTCCCCCGGCACATCCCAGGCAGAACTGAAAATGAAGAGGTGTCTTCAAATATCCTTTTTTCAGGAGCCACTCTGCATCATAGAGCATCGCGATATCAAAGACCTCTACTTCCGGCTTGACTCCGGCTTTCTGCATCTCTTCTCCCATCTTCATCAAAAAAGGAGTGTTGTTGTTGAAGATCCCAAAGTGCATCCAGTTCATGGTCCCACAGTCGAAACTTGCCATCTCCGGCTTCAATTCGATAAAAGGAGCCATCCTGGCCTCTTCTGAATTCGCGATCCCGCCTGCAGAAGTGAGGTTGAGCACGATGTCACATTCAGGATGCCTCGAATGAAGTGTATCTATTACTTCCCGAAATGTATCGACCTTCATAGAATCGTTGCCTTCTTCGTCCCGGACATGCACATGGGCGACGGCAGCACCGCATTTCCAACAATTGAATATCTCTTCCGCTATCTCATCTGGGACAAGAGGTATATTAGGATTGTTTTTCTTTTTCGGCCATGCTCCCGTCGTCGCTACGGTTATGATCCGCTTATTTGTCAGTTCGTTAGTATCCATTTTATTTTTCCTTTCTCCCTTTCTGTCATCAGAGAAAAACTTAACGTTATTAGCGAATCAGCAGACTTGGAGGATAGTCTGCTGATTCGTTTACTTATTAAGTTTTACAACTATTATGGGATCCTATTTCTTCAGGCCGAGTATCTGCCTTGCTTCATCAGGAGTAGCGACTTCGCATCCGTACTCCTCGATGACCCTCTTTGCTCTCTCTACGAACTGGGCGTTGCTCTCGGCGAGCTGTCCTTTGGCGTACATAACGTTGTCTTCCATGCCGACTCGGATGTTGCCGCCCAGCGCTACTGCAGCGTACATGATCTCCATCGCACTGTGGCCTACGCCGAATGTCGACCATGTCGATCCAGGACAGAGTTCATCCATCGTCTCTTTCATGAACAGGAGGTTCTTCACAGAGCCCGGGATACCGTTAGCGCACCCCATGCAGAGCTGGAAGTGGAGAGGTGGATGGAGGACGCCTTTCTTTACGTAATATGCTGCGTTGGCGATCATGCCCGGGTCGAAGCACTCGATCTCAGGCTTTGTCCCCGCTTCGTCGAATACTTTGCCGCACATCTCAAGAAAGTCAGGACTGTTCAGGAACAG
>JBMNVD010000041.1:0-14980 GCA_050946615.1 Eubacterium sp. | reverse complement strand
CCTGACTCTCCCGAAGGGAACGAAAGTCCAGAGGATAGACAACTACTCACGCACCGGCGACGGCTATGTCTGGGCTGCAATCAAATACAACGATGAAACTTACTATGTAGTAGACAGTTATCTGTCCGAGACATATATCAGTTCATCCACGAACATTGCCGCTTCTGCGATAACTGTCAGCGATATCCCGGATCAGGTTTTCACCATGAAAGCGATAACCCCTTCCGTCACCGTCAAGGATGGCTTCACCACCCTCACCGAGGGAACAGACTACACGCTCTCATATTCGAATAACATCTGGAGCGGCAGCAACGCCACAGTGACAATCACAGGAATCGGTAATTACACAGGTTCTCGCAAGGTAACGTTCACCATTTACCAGACGACGACTGATTACTACACGACAGACGCACTAAATGCAAGGGATTTCCCTAGTACGAGCACCGGTAACGTCATTCTGACTCTCCCGAAAGGAACAAAAGTCCAGAGGATAGACAACTACTCACGCACCGGCGACGGCTATGTCTGGGCTGCTATCAAATACAACGGGGAAACATACTATGTCGTAGACAGTTATCTGTCAAAGACTTATATCAGTTCATCCACGAATATTGCCGCTTCTGCGATAACTGTCAGCGATATCCCGGATCAGGTATTCACCATGAAGGCGATAACCCCTTCCGTTACCGTCAAGGATGGCTCTACGTTGCTCACTGAAGGGACAGACTACACGCTCTCATATTCGAATAACATCTGGAGCGGCAGCAACGCCACAGTGACTATCACCGGCATTGGTAAATACACAGGTTCTCGCAAGGTAACGTTCACCATTTACCAGACGACGACCGATTACTACACGACAGACGCACTAAATGCGAGAGATTTCCCTAGTACGAGCACCGGTAACGTCATCCTGACTCTCCCGAAAGGAACAAAAGTGCAGAGGATAGACAACTATTCGCGCACAGGTGACGGCTACGTCTGGGCTGCGATCAAATACAACGGTGAAACATACTATGTCGTAGACGAATATCTGACAAAAGCTTAGTTAGCAATTGTTCAAACCGGAGCAAATACAAAAGAGGCGGAATTTTTTCCGCCTCTTAGTCTTTTATCATTATTTTTGATATTGGCCGAAAACTATCTCTCATACGCAACTTCTCCGCCGACTATGGTCATATCTACGCCGATGTCTTTTATCTCCATCGGATCGCAGGTGAATATGTCTTTGTCGAGGACGACCATGTCAGCGAGATATCCTTTCTTTATCCTGCCTTTGCGGTCTTCCATGAACTGCATATATGCGCTCTCTATCGTCGCGCAGTCGACGGCGTCGTAAATGTCCATTTTCTCGGACGCTACGAAACCTCCCGCGGGATAACCGTTTTTGTCGCAGCGGGTGACGGCATAGTAAATATTAGGAAGCGGCGCGCATTCTTCTACCGGGCAGTCCGTTCCGAACGAAATGTGGACACCGCTGCGCTTCAGTGTTCCGAAGGCGTACGAAGTACGCGCCAGTTCCTTTCCTGCCCTGTCTTCGACGATATGCATATCGTAGTCGAGAAAAACAGGCTGCGCGGAAACGAGGATGCCCAGATCTTTTATCTGCTCAAGCATGCCGCTGTCGGTTATCTGGCAGTGTATCAGGCAGTTGCGAAGCGGATTTTCGCCCGGTACGGGCTCTAACTTTTCATAAACATCTATCACATCCTGGATGCCCTTGTCTCCGATGCAGTGAGTCACAACTTGAAGACCGTGTTCGTTCGCACATCTGCAGAGCGCTTCAAATTCCTCCTTAGCAGACCATTCACAGCCTTCGGCGTTCGGATCGTCGGCGTAGCCGTGTTTCATCAGCGCGGTTCGCGCGCCCAGACTGCCGTCGCGAAATACCTTGAGCGGTCCGAGCGTAAGATACTTTCCCGGATATAGTTTGGCTCTGTTCGCATATTCGCCGTCTTCAAACGAGCGCGCAAGATCATCCGCGGATTTAAAGCAGACCTGATGGTGGAGCCTAAGTTTTGCCTCTCCGCTCGAATAGATGCCGCGGTACATCTTGAAGATCTCGGCGTTCTGCTCCGGCGCCTCTGTTGCGTCGTTTGACTGTACGCTGGTCAAGCCATGGGCAAGGCAGAAATCTATAGAAGATTTAACCGAAGCGGCGAGTTCTTCTGCGGTGAACTCAGGCACGGCGCGTCTGATAAATCCGGTTGCGTTCTCTGTGAAAAGTCCCGACGGTTCACCGTCGGCGTCTTTATATATGTCTCCGCCGTCGATAACGGTGTCTTTAGTGACTCCGAGGACTTCCATTGCTTTGGTATTGGCGCTGACGATGTGGCCGCATATCCTCTCTAAGACGACCGGGACATCGGTCGATATCCTGTCAAGATCGCGCCTGTCAGGCATACGCTTCTCACCTGATGTGAAAAGGTCCTGGTTCCACCCGATAGCATGGATGCCTTTTTTCGCTCTCTCAGGATGTCCGTCAAGGAACGCGCGGCAGCGGCCTATCATATCTTCGATGCTTGAAACGTCTGTTATCTTGCATTCGAGCTCAGAAACAGCCCTGAGGCTCAGGTGCATGTGGCTGTCGTTAAATCCGGGAACGACGGTCCTTCCGCCGCAGTCTATCATGCGCGTATCAGCGCCGGCCATATTCTTTATTTCGTCATTGCCGCCGACCGCTTCTATCGTATCGCCGCGAACAAAAACCGCTTCCGCAAAGTTTCCGCGTTCTACGTATATCTTGCCGTTATAGAGAATCAGAGTCTCAGAACCTTCCGCCATTTTGCCCATACTGCCCCCTTTTAAGCCTATGAAAACTAAAAAAGCGCCATTCACGAGCCCTTTTGCAGGTGCTGCGCAATTGACGCTTTAATTATACAATATTCTTCCGAACAAATTGCGATTTGTTGTTACTATATCCAGAACGAATTGCCGGATGTTATGCTATATTCCGAACAAATTGCGGACTGCATCGGCGAATTTTGATTTCTTCGCGTAGCAGCTCTGATCGAGTTTGCCGCTCATGTCCTTGATGGCTCGCTTTTGTTCGGCGTTGAGTTTGGTCGGCACTTCGACGTTTACCTTTACGTACAGGTCGCCGTAACGGCTGGAGTGGACATCTTTAATGCCTTTGCCTCTGAGCCTGAACACGGTCCCCGGCTGCGTGCCGGCCGGTATTTTATATGCTACCTTTTCTTTCAGCGTAGGGACAACGATCTCGTCGCCCAGGGCCGCCTGCTCGAATGAGATAGGAAAATCGAGATACAAGTCGTTCCCGTCACGTTTGAAGAGTTTGTGGTCTTTTACCTGTATAACTACGAACAGATCGCCCGCAGGTCCGTTGTTAGGTCCCGGCTCGCCTTGTCCTCTGAGAGGGATGACGCTTCCCGTATCGACACCGGCAGGAATCTTGACCGCTATCTTCACGTTCTTCTGTATAGTTCCGCTGCCGTGACAATCCGGGCATGGAGTGTCTATTATCCTGCCTGTTCCGTTACAGTCAGGACACGGTCTCGTGGACTGGAAGTTGCCGAATGCGGTGCGCTGCACCGATGTGATGAAACCGGTTCCGCCGCACTTCGGGCACGCTCTCTTTACTGTCCCCGGCGCGTTGCCTTCGCCGTTGCACTTCGGGCAGCGTACACGCTTGTTGACCGTGATATTTTTTGTCACGCCAAAAGCTGCTTCTTCGAATTCAAGCGTAATGTACTTTTGTATGTCTCTGCCGCGGGCGCTCTGTGCGTTCCTGCTCGAACCGCCGAATCCACCGCTCGAAAATCCGCTGCCGCCAAAACCGCCGAATCCGTTGCTGAACATGTCGAATATGTCCTCGAAACCGAATCCGCCCGTTCCGGTGCCAAAGCCTCCGAATCCGCTTCCGGATGAGAATCCGGCGTTCGGATCTACTCCGGCCATGCCGAACCTGTCGTATTTAGCACGCTTATCGGGATCGCTGAGTACGCCGTACGCTTCATTTATTTCTTTGAACTTTTCCTCGGCTTCTTTGTCGCCGGGATTGCGGTCAGGGTGATACTTGAGCGCAAGTTTCCTGAACGCGCTCTTTATCTCCTGTTCGCTGGCTCCTTTGCTGAGGCCGAGTACTTCGTAATAATCACGTTTTTCTGCCATGTATAGTCACCTTCCGCTTCCGCACTCGTGGCAAAACGATTTGCCGCAGCCCGTTTAGCCGCGGCAAATCAATAATCTCATGCGGATCGGATATTATTTGTTGTCGTCGTCGACTACTTTGTAATCGGCGTCTACTACGTTATCGTCCTTAGGTTCGGACGTGCTCTGCTGTCCGCCGAATCCGGCACCCGCGCCCGCGCCTGTTCCTGCTCCAGCTCCGGCTCCCGGACCCTGCTGATATCCGCCTGCGTTCTGGTCGGCTCCCGCCTGCTGGTAGTTAGCGCCCGCCTGCTGATAGAGTTTGGTCGTGACTTCGTTGAGTTTTGATGTCAGAGCATCGAGCTTTGTTTTGATGTCGGACGTGTTGTTGGCGTTCAGAGCGCTCTTCAGGTCGTTGTTCATCGACTCGAGAGTTGATTTATCTTCAGGGGCGATCTTTCCTTCGAGGTCTTTCAGGGTCTTGTCGACCTGATATGTCATGGCCTCGGCGTTGTTCTTCGTCTCGATCGCTTCTTTTCTTGCCTTATCCTCTGTCGCGTACTGTTCGGCTTCTTTTACCTTCTGTTTGATCTCGTCTTCTGTGAGGTTCGTCGAAGACGTGATGGTTATCTTCTGTTCCTTGCCTGTTCCGAGGTCTTTTGCACTGACGTTCACGATGCCGTTTGCGTCGATGTCGAACGTGACTTCGATCTGAGGCACTCCGCGAGGAGCCGGTGCGATGCCTGAGAGCTGGAAGCGTCCGAGCGTGATGTTATCAGCCGCCATAGGTCTCTCTCCCTGCATTACGTGGATGTCGACGGCAGTCTGGTTGTCTGCCGCGGTCGAGAAGATCTGGCTCTTTTTCGTAGGGATGGTCGTGTTCCTCTCGATGAGTTTTGTCGCTACTCCGCCGAGTGTTTCGATGGACAGAGACAGCGGCGTTACGTCGAGGAGAAGTACGTCGTGTACTTCGCCGGTAAGGACGCCTGCCTGGATGGCAGCGCCGACAGCTACGCACTCATCAGGGTTGATTCCCTTGAACGGCTCTTTGCCCGTAACTTTCTTGACTGTTTCCTGAACGGCCGGTATTCTCGTGGAACCGCCGACGAGGATGATCTTTGAAAGATCGTTTGCGGTTACGCCGGCATCCGCCATTGCTTTGTTCATCGGCTCAACTGTTCTCTGGATAAGATCTCCGACGAGCTGTTCGAATTTAGCTCTTGTGAGGTCGACGCTGAGATGGAGCGGCCCTTCCTGTGTCACCGTGATGAACGGAAGGTTGATATTGGCAGTCTGAGCGCTGGAAAGCTCTATCTTAGCCTTTTCCGCGGCTTCCTTCAGACGCTGGAGCGCCATCTTATCGTTCCTGAGGTCTACGCCGTGCTCCTTTGCGAAGTTGTCGGCGAGCCAGTCCATGATCCTCTTATCGAAATCGTCGCCGCCGAGGTGTGTGTCGCCGTTGGTAGCGAGTACTTCGAAGACGCCGTCGCCGATCTCGAGGATGGAGACATCGAATGTGCCGCCGCCGAGGTCGTAGACCATGATCTTGCTTGAGCCGCCCTCTTTATCGAGGCCGTATGCAAGCGAAGCCGCCGTAGGCTCGTTGATTATCCTCTTTACGTCGAGGCCGGCGATCCTGCCTGCGTCCTTAGTCGCCTGTTTCTGGGCATCTGAGAAGTAAGCCGGTACGGTGATGACTGCTTCGGTTATCTTCTCTCCGAGGTAGCTTTCAGCGTCGCTCTTCAGTTTGCTGAGGATGATGGCGCTGATATCCTGTGGTGTGTATTTTTTATCGTCGATCGTGATGGTGTAGTCCTCACCCATGTGTCTCTTTATGGAAGAGATAGTTCTTTCCGGGTTCGTGACTGCCTGTCTCTTTGCCGTCTCGCCGACGAGTCTCTCGCCGTTCTTCGCGAATCCGACTACCGACGGTGTTGTTCTGCTTCCTTCTGCGTTTGTGATGACTACCGGCTCGCCGCCTTCGAGCACTGCAACGCAGCTGTTCGTTGTACCGAGGTCTATTCCGATTACTTTAGACATAGTGTATTCCTCCCTTGATTATTCAGTTTTTACTTATTCACTTTTACCATACTCGGCCTGATAACTTTCTTGTTCAGGGTGTAGCCCTTCTGCAAGACTCCGGATACCCGGCCGCTTTCATAGTCCGGATTTTCTTCTGTTGTAACAGCGTTGTGGAAATTGGGATCGAACTCCTTTCCCAGCGCCTCTATTTCCTCAAGACCCGCCTTTTGCAGCGTGTCCTGCAGCTGTTTGAATATGAGTTCCATGCCCTTGGAGTATTTCTCATCCGAGCACTTCGTCTCAAGCGCCCTCTCGAAGTTGTCGAGGACTTTCAGCAGTTCGAGCATCAGTTTTTCATTGCCGAACGCATATACTTCCTCTTTTTCCTTAGCGGTGCGCTTTTTATAGTTCTGAAACTCAGCTAAGAGTCTCAGGTATTTCTCGCTCATCTCGTCGGCTTTCGCCTCTGCCTCCGCCAAAGCCTTTTCGGCATCGCTATCCGCGGCAACTGTCTCTTCGGTCACCTCTTCAGGTCCTTCCTCGGATTTTTCGGCTTCTTCGGAATTGCCGGCCTGTTCGGTTTTGTCGGCATCCTCTGCCGGTTCCGTTTCAGGTTCAGGCCTTGCGCTGTTATCTGCCGCTTCCTTTTCCGTTTTTGCCGCGTCCTCAGGCTTCTTCTCTGTGCTCTCGGAGGTTTCCTGCGTGCCGTCTTCGATCTCGATGTCTACCGCTTCGCTTTTTTTCTTCTTTTTCTCGTCCATCAGGCTTTCTCCTATTGGTTATTGCTATTTATCACTTTTGGTTATAACTTCCGTGTTTATCGCCACTATCGACTTAGACGGGTCGCTCGCCTGAGGCTTGAAGCTCTTGTTCAGGTTATCCGTCAGGTATTCGATGAGCGAGGATATCTTCCCGTAACTCATCCGCTTAGGACCTATGACGCCGAGTTTGCCGACTGTCTTTCCGTTCACCTTATATGTTGCGGTTATCATGGAATAGTCGCTGAGGGCTTCATCCTCGTTCTCGTCGCCGATAGTGACCGTCGTTCCGTCTTCTCGGTTTATGACCGCCTTCAGGAAATCATCCTTGTGGTCGAGGAGTTCTATGAAACTCTTTGCGCTCTCTATGTTGCTGTACTCCGGAATGTCGAAAATATTCGTCAGACCGTCCATGTAAAGCTGCACGTCGAGCATTTCACCCAAAGTCTTCATGAAGTCGGACATGACGTCCTGCTCTACGTTATACAGAGCCGATATGTTCGTGTGGAACTTCTCGATCATGTCGTCTTTCATGACATCCGTCAGCTTCATGCCACGATAGTTATATGTCATCGTCTTCCCGAGAAGATCGAGGGTTTCCGGCTTGCAAGGGTTGCTGAGCTTAAGCGCTGTGTTGCTCACGTTCCCCGATTCGGAGACTATCATCATCACGACGGTCTTGCTGTCGACCGGAAGGAACTTCACATAGTCGAGCCTTTCCTCGCTTCTGAGAGGAGTCACGGCAAAGGACGTCAGGTTCGTTATCCTGGAGAGGATCTGCGTCGCGTGCTTGATAGTGCGGTCGAATTCGTTGACGTCAGCCTGAAGTTCCGCTGCTATCTTGCGTTTTTCGGCCGTCGAAAGTTTAGGCTTGCGCATCAGTTCATTGACGTACAGCCTGTACGCTTTATCCGAGGGCACTCTGCCCGCTGATGTATGCGGGTGCGTGAGATAGCCCATTTCCTCAAGGTCGCTCATCTCGTTCCTGATCGTCGCCGAGCTGTAGTTCAATTCCGGTCTGCGGGACAGTGTCCTGGAGCCCACAGGTTCCGCCGTCTTTACGTACTCGCTGATGATCGCCTGGAGTATCTTAAGTTTTCGCTCTGTCAGTTCTGTCGTGCTGCTCACGATAACCACTCCGTTTCATTTATTAGCACTCTACTTCAAAGAGTGCTAACGACTATTTATAATGTACCCCGTATAGGCGGAAATGTCAACATGAAAAATACAAAAAAATACAAAAACCCGCATTATTGCGGGTCATATCATGAAGTCTGCAGTGCACCTTCCGGAGAATAAGGTCCTGGCGGCAGAAGTGAACCTGTCGAAAAATAAGGTCCTGACGGAAACAGTGAGCCTCTCAGAATAAGGTCCTGACGGCAGCAGTGCTTTCGCTACTTGAACAAGATCTCGCAGATCTTATCCGCGGCGTCTCCATTGCCATAGAAGTTTTCCGGCTCCCCGACAGGTGTGACGTTCATGACCTTATTCACGATATCGTCCTCGTCGATGTGCGCCAAAATATTGTGGTTCCCTTTAAGCGTCTCGACCCATTCCGTCTGTTCGCGCAGCGTGACGCACGGTGTTCCCATGATATACGCTTCCTTCTGGAGTCCGCCCGAATCGGTGATCGCTTTCTTTGCGTGGCCGGTGAAGTACAGCATCTCGATATATCCGACAGGTGCCACGCACATCACATTCTTAAGTCCGATTTCATCGTTGACCTGTTCGATCATGCGGCGAGTGCGCGGATGCGCCGGCAGTATCACAGGTGCGTCCAGACGCTCAAAAGCCTTCATTATAGTGCGCACTTTATCGATAGAATCAGTGTTCTCCGCTCTGTGAACGGTCGCAAGATACCACTCGTCCGGAATGTCACGGCCGCCGAAAATGACCTCCAAACCGTCAAAGTATTCCTTCTTCGGTTTCTCTGCGGCTTTCTTTGAATAGTACAGTACGGCATCGCACATGACGTCACCCACTTTATACACGCCTGCTTCGATGCCCTCGTGCTTCAGGTTCTTGACAGATTCGTCGGTCGAACAAAACAAGAACTTTGAGATGTGATCTGTGAGTATGCGGTTTTGTTCTTCAGGCATGGCCATGTTGAATGAGCGGAGCCCGGCCTCGACGTGGATGACCGGGATGAGGAGTTTTGAGGCTGCAAGGGCTGCGGCTATCGTCGAGTTCGTATCGCCGTAGACCATGAGATAATCAGGCTTTTCCTTAAGGAGAATATCTTCTACGCCGACAAGCATCTTTGCCGTCTGACGAGCGTGCGTACCCGATCCGACGCCCAAGTTATAATCAGGATGCGGTATGTTCAGTTCCTCAAAGAACAGTTCCGACATGTTCTGGTCATAATGCTGACCGGTGTGGACCAGTATTTCTGTCGCGTGTTCGCGAAGTTTCCTCGAAACGGCTGCCGCTTTGATGAACTGCGGCCTGGCGCCGACTACTGTAACTATTTTTTTCATTCTTGTCCTCCGATTTTTCGATCGCTCCTTCTGTTCAGTCTTGTTATCAGTCAGGCTGCTTGTTCAGCCTGACCGCCCTATTTTGTCATCGTCCTCTGCACGGCCTCGTGCCATCCGTCCAGACGCTTCCTGCGCCACGCTTCGTCCTTTTCCGGAGCAAAACGCCTGTCTATCGCCCTGTTGGCTTTGATTTCATCAGTGTCTTTCCAGTATCCGACGGCGAGTCCCGCTAAATATGCCGCTCCCAGCGAAGTCGTCTCGATAACGACGGGCCTGACCACTTCTGTTCCCAGAATGTCCGCCTGGAACTGCATCAAAAAGTTATTGGCGCACGCACCGCCGTCGACGTTAAGAGATTTGAGTTCCGAGCCGATATCGCGCGTCATTGCATCTAGAAGATCGTTGCACTGATAAGCGATAGACTCAAGCGCCGCGCGCACGATATGATTTTTATTCGCACCGCGTGTCAGCCCGTAGATCGCTCCGCTTGCCCGCGGATCCCAGTAAGGAGCCCCGAGACCTACGAACGCCGGAACGACGTAGACGCCTCCTGTAGAGTCGACGGAAGTGGCCATTGCCTCAGAGTCGGCGGCATTCTTCAAAAGCCCGAGTTCGTCGCGCAGCCATTGTATGACGGCTCCGCAGATGAAAACCGAACCTTCCAGAGCGTAATTCACTTTTCCGTTCAGTCCCCACGCAATCGTAGTGAGCAGCCCGTTTTTAGAGAGGACAGGCTCTTCGCCCGTGTTCAGCAAAAGGAAGTTGCCCGTGCCGTACGTGCTCTTCGCGTCGCCTTTGTTGAAGCATGTCTGGCCGAAAAGCGCGGCCTGCTGGTCACCCGCGGCGCCGGCTATCTTGATCGGGCCCCCGAATAGTTCAGGCACCGTCTCGCCGTAAATTTCGGAGCATGGGCGAGGCTCCGGCATCATACATTTCGGGATGCCCAGTATCGAAAGTATATCTTCGTCCCATTTTAGAGTGTGGATGTTGAACATCATGGTGCGCGAGGCGTTGGAATAATCGGTGATGTGGACTTTTCCTCCCGTCATCTTCCAGATAAGCCAAGTCTCTATCGTTCCGAACAGCAGGTCGCCCGCCTCGGCGCGCTCTCTGGCTCCTTCGACATTTTCGAGTATCCATCTGAGTTTCGTCGCGCTGAAATATGGGTCTATCAAAAGCCCCGTTTTCTGCCTGACCATATCATCAAGTCCGCGCGCGTGGAGTTCGTCGCAGTAGTCGGCTGTCCTTCGGCACTGCCAGACTATCGCGTTGTAAACCGGTTCGCCGGTGTTCTTATCCCAGACGACTGTCGTCTCGCGCTGGTTAGTTATCCCTATTGCGGCGATGTCGCGGAAAGTCGCCGCCGCTTTTATCATAGCCTCATAGGCTACCGTCATCTGAGTCGACCAGATCTCAGTCGCGTCGTGCTCCACCCATCCTTCCTTCGGAAAATACTGTGTGAATTCCTGCTGCGCCGTGCTGACGGCTCTCCCGCTGTGGTCATAGATGATGCAGCGCGAACTCGTCGTCCCCTGATCGAGCGCTAAAATGTATTTGCTCATTGCTGCCCTCCGCGTCCGGTACTCAGTTTCGGGAATCGGCATCCGAAACCGCGCCGCCGGGCTCAATTACTAACATCTGTTGAACAAAACAAAACAATACACTACGCCTTTGATAAGCCGCATGTCATACGGAACCGGCATTATGCCGTTTGGCAAGTCTCACGTTATACAAAAACAGACATTATGCCGTTCGAAATGTCCCAGCCGTAAAGGCTCAGTTTCAGGCCTTCTCCGGTGTCTATCAAAGCGCCGCTCTCGAAGTACTGTTCGAGTTCATCCATGCGGTCTCCGAAAACGTCGCCGAACTCGCGGCCGGTGAACTCCTTGAACCCGTGGTATGTTATGCCTTCGCGCTTTCTCAGCCCGGTGAATACGTACTCGGATGCGTCGTCAAAAGGCGTGTTCACGTGCTTCTCCGCAAGCGGCGAGTTCGTGCTCCTTACTCCGCCGGTAAACGAGGACGCTCCGTCGCCCAGTCCGATATACTCTTCCATCGACCAGTATTTCAGGTTATGGCGGCACTCACGGCCGGGCACGGCAAAATTGGATATCTCGTAATGCCCGTATCCTGCGCTTTCCAAAAACTCGTGGGCAAAATGATACATCTCGCGGTCGACCTCATCCGGTGTCTCCTCGAAATCGCCGCGCTCCCAGGATTCGTAAAGCGGCGTGCCCTCCTCGATCTGAAGGCTGTATGTCGAGATGTGTTCCGGCGCCAAATCGACGACCGCGCGCAGCGTGTCCTCCCACGTGCGCATCGTCATGCCCGGTATCGAAAATATGAGGTCTATGTTGATATTGTCAAAACCCGCTTTGCGCGCGTTATTATAGTTCTTCAGAAATTCTTCCGAGGTGTGGATGCGGCCTATCCTTTTTAATATCCCGTCGTCGAGCGACTGACATCCTATAGACAGCCTGTTTATCCCGGCGCTCTTAAGGCCGCGGAGTTTTTCATCGGTAAGCGTCCCGGGGTTCGACTCTATCGAGACTTCCGCGTTTTCCGCGACGTCAAAACATTCGCGCGCCGTATCGAGCATCTGAGCGATAGAATCGACTGAAAATATCGTGGGAGTGCCCCCGCCGAAATACACTGTGTCGATTTTCCTTCGTCCGCCGATTTCCCGCTCGCCGCTCATCGCCTTCATCTGACGGCATATTTGTTCGGTGTACGCCTTTTCCCTTTCGGGGCTCACTCCTCCGCCGTGCGAGTAAAATCCGCAATAGGCGCACCTCTTGACGCAGAACGGTATATGGATATATAGTCCGGCGGCAGCGCGACCGCGTGACTCAGAAGACTTTACCGCATCGGCCCGGCCGCGTGCAGCGGAAGATTTTGCCGCGGCAGCGCCTTCATGCGTTTTATTTGTTATCGTCGTCATCGTATTTCAGCACGGCTGTGAACGCTTCCTGAGGCACGGTCACCGTACCGAACTGCCTCATGCGCTTCTTGCCTTCCTTTTGCTTCTCGAGCAGTTTCTTCTTGCGCGAGATGTCTCCGCCGTAACATTTTGCTATGACGTCCTTGCGGTACGCCCTGACGGTTTCGCGCGCGATTATCTTCTGACCGATAGCCGCTTGGATAGGCACCTCGAACTGGTGCATCGGGATGACTTCCTTTAATTTCTTGCAGACAAAGCGCGCCCTGTCGTATGCTTCCGACTCGTGCACTATCATCGAAAAAGCGTCAACTAAATCGTGATTAAGCCAGATATCGAGTTTCACGAGCTGCGATTTCTGATATCGTACGAATTCATAATCAAGAGAGCCGTACCCGCGCGTGCGCGATTTGAGCGCGTCGAAAAAATCGTAAATGACTTCGTTCAGCGGGAGTTCGTACTCGAGCGAGACTCGCTGCGAAGTGATATAGTCCATGTGCTGCATGACGCCGCGGCGTTTTTGGCAGAGATCCATGATGGAACCGACGTATTCTTTAGGGACGATTATCTCGGCTTTGACTATCGGCTCCTCGATATGGTCGATTTCCTGCGGTTTCGGAAGGTTTGTAGGGTTTTGTATCATGCGCTCGGTGCCGTCGGTCAAAAATACCTTGTATAGGACGCTCGGCGACGTGGTGATGACCGCCAAATTGAACTCGCGTTCGAGCCTTTCTATGACGACTTCCATGTGGAGCAGCCCGAGGAATCCGGCGCGGAAACCGAATCCAAGCGCCTGAGACGTTTCAGGCTCAAAAACCAGCGAAGCGTCGTTTACCTGCAGTTTCTCCAGAGCGTCCTTGACAGGTTCGAATTTCTCGCCTTCCGCCGGGTAGATACCGCAATAGACCATTGGATGTGCTTTTTTATATCCCGGCAGAGCCTTTTCCGCCGGATCGGATGCGAGCGTCACGGTGTCGCCGACGTGAGCGTCGCGCACTGTCTTGATGCTGGCGCAGATATAGCCTACTTCGCCGGCGCGCAGGCGCATGCACGGTACGTGGCCCGGAGCCATGACTCCGACTTCGGTCACTTCAAATTCTTTTCCCGTGTTCATCAGGCGGATGACGTCGCCGACTTTTACCTGTCCGTCAAAGACGCGCGCATAGATGACGACACCTTTATAGTTGTCATATTTGGAATCAAATATCAGGGCCTTCAGTTTCCCTTCCGGGTCTCCGGTCGGCGCCGGTATCTTCTTTACGATGTCCTCGAGCAGTTCGTCTATACCTATGCCTTCTTTGGCCGAGATAAGCGGCGCTTCGGACGCGTCGATGCCTATCATGTCTTCTATCTCGCGCCGAGTCTCCTCAGGGCGCGCGCTCGGAAGATCTATCTTATTCAAGACGGGGAGTATCTCAAGGTCTTCGTCCGCCGCAAGGTACACGTTTGCCATGGTCTGAGCCTCGACTCCTTGAGTACTGTCCACGACGAGTATCGCTCCTTCGCAGGCGGCAAGGCTGCGCGAGACTTCATAGTTGAAGTCGACGTGTCCCGGGGTGTCGATGAGATTGAAAATATATTCTTTGCCGTCTTTACCGCGATACACGAGTCTGGTCGTCTGCAGTTTTATCGTGATGCCGCGCTCGCGCTCGATATCCATGTTATCGAGGAACTGTTCTTTCATGTCTCGCTCTGCGACGAGTCCGGTCTTTTCTATCAGCCTGTCGGCAAGAGTAGACTTGCCGTGGTCGATATGCGCGATGATGCTGAAATTCCTTATGTATTTTTCGTAGTTGTCCTGCGTGTAATCTGCCATACTTCAGCCTTGAGTCCCGGAATTCGAAGTGTCTGCCGTTCCATCTGTCGAACCGCTGTCGGTTGTTCCGCCGGTCGAACTGCTGTCTGCGTTTTCTGCAGAAGGGTCTTCTGCAAAATCGACTGAATAGATCTCCGTATCCGCGGCGTCTGTGAATCTTATCCTGACGACAACGTCCTCCCGCGTAGTGCGCCTCGATATCGTGTTCGCCAATGAGACAAATTCGTTTTTTTTCTCATCCATGGCTTTTTTCAGAGCAGGTGCCATTATGGCGACAGACTCCGCCGAGAACGTTTCTTCGTATTTATATGTATATATGACTGTATCCCCGTCAAAAGATACCGTCATATCCGATGCTTCAGCCTGTTTCTCGATCTCGTCCTTTGCATCCGGCACTTCGCTCACGATCTCCTCGATGGTCTTATCGGAAGGTCCGTCCTCATTTGAGCCGCTCGTTCCGTCATTGTCGGAGCCGCACGACGAAAGGGTCAGGCAGGCCGTGACCGCCAAAACAAAACACATCGCTGTCGATATTATCGCTGCCTTTGATTTTCTCTTCACGGAAAAGTCTCCTTATTTTGCCGGGAAAGCCCCGTATATTTTGCTTGGGAAGCCCCTCGGCAGCCCTGTATTTTCGCTAAAATATTTTACCCGAAAAGCACTATATTTGCAAGGTTCGAGCCGTTTTTCCCTCGACTCGGATATTTTTTTTGACTTTTTGAAAAACCTGTGTTACCATACTAAAAATTCTTAACTTTTCTTAAGAAATATCCGCTAACGCTTGAAAATATGAGGAAAATATGAAAATACGAAGTAAAAAAACTGCCACGGCAGCGATCATATCGATAGTTATTCTCGC
>JBMNVD010000040.1:0-15109 GCA_050946615.1 Eubacterium sp. | reverse complement strand
GCTCGTTGTACTGTGCGGTTCACACGACGCCCAGCCTGTGGTCAATTCCGGCAGCCTATACTGATAACCGTTTATTCTTATCTTAAAATACTTATTCATGTCTAAAAAACTATCGTCAAAAAAATATAGAAAGGAGTGACGTTCATGGAAAAGAAACAAATTCCGCTGCGGCTGAGCGAAAAGTTGTATAACCAGATAGCGGCATGGGCTGAGGATGATTTTCGTTCCGTGAACGGACAGATCGAATACCTTCTGACCGAATGCGTCAAACAACGGAAGAAAGACGGCCGCTATGTCTCGCGCAACCTCGACGAAGAACCGGAATTTGATATCAAGTGAATCTGCTTATTACAGCCAAAATAATACGTAAGGGCTCCCGCACAGTATCGGGAGCCCCTTTTTTTATTAACATGGTACATCATCGGCTTTTTCTTTTCCGGCGCGCACGCCTCAAACCGAATAATGCTCCTCATGTCACAGTTCTTCGACAAAATGATTATCCGACTCATCCCAGTATTTTTTATATACGAAATCCGCGTCGCCATTAAGATTGAGCTGATACATCCTGAATATGACCGAGTAATCTTTTGGCTGCCACTGTTCTTCATAGGAATAGCAGTATTTCATCCCCGCCTTTTTCATGACATTTCCGCTCCTCGGATTGTTCCTGTCATGAGTCGCTGTAATATACGGCAGTCCGTCTCTTTTCACTTGCTCAACGACCGCTTTCACCGCTTCCGAAACGATACCTCTGTGCCAGAACTCCGTCCGCAGGCCGTAACCCAAGTCGTGCGGTTCTTCCGTCTCGACTTTGACGTACCCTATCGGGAAATCATTTTCCTTCAGACAGATAGCATAGGCCCAGCCTTTCGGCTGCAAGTATACCGAAGCGTATCTTTCCTCGTAAAATTTTTTCGTTTCCTCGATGTTTTTTACGGGATACCAAGGCAGATATGTATTGGCTTCCTCATCCCGAAGGATAAGAAACAGCGCCTCAATATCCTTTTCGGTAAACTTTCTTAATATCAAACGCTCAGTTTCCAATGCGGGCGTATTCATTTAGTCACACCTCCGCAAACGGGTTCATTTTGTCGCACCTTCGCAAACGGGTTCATTTCGTCACACCTCCGCAAAGTGGTTCATTTCGTCACACCTCTGCAAACGGGAGATATCAAATCGTTTTAATGTTCAGGATCATTCCCGATATGCATGCGAACGCCTACGATGATTACGACTTATCAGCGCCTCAGATGATTCCGTTTTATCAATGTCTCTTATGATTACGATTTATTTATGGATTACTTTGAGTCACTGTCCTGAACGGATAAAAATCTTGAAAGGTATCCGTCGCCCCACGAGTAGCGATATGGGCTTTCTTCATCCCTGCACATCTTCTCCGCGAACGGCAGAGAAAGATAACCGAGTCCCATACTGCAAGGAACTGCAAGCAGGATCTCCCACCAGTGCGGTGCCTGTTCAATGAAAAACGAAACGATTATCAAAACAGCGACCGGCAGATAACCAAAGAGCATCGTGGCGGAGCCTGGGCTGTAGATCGTTTTCTTTCCCTTGTCGCGATACCTGCGGTAAAGAAAGATACCGCCTGACGTATGACCAAAGATCTCCGCAGCGCATATGAACAGTTCCATCAGCAAAAACAGCGGCCGCACGCCTATGAGCAGAACAATGCAGGAAAAAACGACACCGATGAAGTTCGTCCACATGTCCGAAAGCTGGTTCATGGGATACCGGTCGGCTTTGGCCGGATCTGTTCCATGCATGAGATTGTACATCGTGTGGAACCCGCCCGGGAAATGCCATTCCTCGAGCACATGCAGCGGCAGCAGGACAGCGGATAAAGCATATATCTTCGTCTGCATTGTCCATACGCTCCAATGTGCGATAGTTAAACCGAGGATGACGCCGGCGATTCCTGTGATGACATACAGCCAGCAAGAAAGCCATCCCTTTATTACCCGGATCCTTAAAGGCGAAGTTTTATTCCGCGTCATTTGAACACCCTCTTTATTTTTGCCACATTTGCTCATTCCGCTTTATACGATCGGAAGTCCTGATAACGGGAATTTCCCATTATTTCAGGCCGCTCCCCATAGAAAACGCTCTCGTTTTCCTGAACGTCTTTCAGATAGTAATCGAGCCACGCGATCAAATAACCGTTTGCCTCATACAGCATATCGGCGTGATCTACATCATCGCCTCTCCGGAAAACGACTTTATCGGCGGTCAGACTATCATATTCTTCCTGCATCTTATCAAGCGGGCTGACCGTTTCGCTGTCAAATTTACCCGTGCCGGCGGCTATCATCACAGGGATATCGATTTGGTCCAATCTGAACGCATACTCCTTATCCGTTCCCAGATCAAACCCCCACTGCAAGCTGAGCGCCAAATCGTCATTTGTCGGTGACAGAGCAAACGCCGCCTTATACTCCGTGCCATTTTCATATTCCGTTATGGCATTGAAAGTACCCATTCCGCCCTGCGAATGTCCTCCGATCGCTATCTTTGTTTCATCTATCATAGAGGCAATTTCCTCGGTATCGAGCGCAAATTGCAGCGTTTCAGACGCGTGCAGTCCATTCCAGTTCGTCCCGTAGTTATTGCCTATCACGGCATATCCGTAACTTGCGATATGCTCGAAAACCGCTTTGTATTTATCGCATGGGACGCCTGTCCCGTTTACCATGACAACGAGCGGGTAAACGCCGGTTTCCTCAGGGTACCATATTTCATAAAAATTGTCGGCGCTGTCATTCTCATCCTGAGGCGCATCATATTTCTTTGTTGTTACACTATACGGCCCTATGGCGTTATATTTATTCTCAACGTATGATTCGCTGTCTATCTTTGTCCAGTATTCATCCGGCACCGCCTGCTTTTTTGACAGATACACCAAAAGCAGCAGCGCGAGCAAAACAAAGACTGCTATAACTATTCCAATGATTTTCAACGCTTTTTTCATCCTTTTCAATAAACCGGCCCCTATCTTCGTCTACCTGCTTCGTCAAAGTGCTTTTTCAGAGTTTTTCATAGATCCGGCTGTACGATATTCCGATTCCGTTTAATCCCGATTTATTGTGCAGCCATTATCTTTTCACAGACTTCCTGCATATTGTGAGAAGCAAGCATTTTCTCAAACTCGCTTTGGATATCGTCCAAAGACCGATCCAGCGCTTTATGAATATTTTTCCCCACAGGGCACTTCGGATTCGGGTTATCATGAAAGCGGAACAGATCTTCTCCGCTGTTTGTCTCGACAGCTTTATAGATATCGAGGAAACTTATCTCCGAAAGCGGCCTGCTGATCGTGATCCCGCCTGTTCCGCGCTTTACATCGATTATTCCACAATCCCGAAGCTGAGTCATGATATTTCGGATGATGACCGGATTGCTCCCGATGCTGCCCGCCAAAAATTGACTCGTGATTTTCCGGCTTCCCTTGAAATATTCCGTAGCCGCAATTATATGAACGGCAATAGTAAATTTTGTTGAGATCTGCATATATCCTTCCACCGCCTTCTGACAAAACGACATTCTATATGTAATATATATTGTTTCATCTTATAGCTGTAATGTATCATACGCCCTCGGCGATATCAATCAAATTATTTGCTTTTTCAGGCATTCCCGCCAAAAAATCGCCTCCCGACGCGCGAGAGACGATCGACATTCTTGATTTTCAATTTCCCGACTTGATTTCCGAGCTTGGCTCAGAGGCCTGATTCTCGGGCTCTGTTCCCTGCTATATCACGCCCTCACGACAGAGATCCTTTCACGAACGTGGCTGCCGCTTTCTATCTCATCGACCATGGCTATCGCATAATCAGAATATGAGATGATCGATTCCCCTCTGTCATTGAGTTTCAGTTCCTCACCGCCGAGAAGATATTTGCCGGAACGTTCGCCGTCCGCTTGGAAATCCCCTGCGGGACTG
Organism: Eubacterium sp.; assembly: GCA_050946615.1. Lineage (GTDB taxonomy): Bacteria > Bacillota > Clostridia > Peptostreptococcales > Anaerovoracaceae > Eubacterium_B. The sequence goes on along the minus strand of JBMNVD010000040.1, from coordinate 11,154 downwards.
ATATATGTCCACTTCACATCATTTCTGGTTCTCAGATCCTTCAGAGCTGAAGCCATGGCTGATGCCAGCGGCTTAAAAGCATCAGGAAAATCAGGCGTCTCGGATAGCGTGACCGTGTGCTCCGGATCGACGAACAGCGAGCCTGCGCCGCCGACGACAAGAAGACGTGTGTCACTCCCGGAAAGGATATCGCAGAGATGCGCAAGTGTCGTGGAATGCTGCGGGAGAGTTTCTTCTGTCCATGCCCCGAATGCGTCGACTACCGCGTCAAATCCTTTCAGATCGTCTTTTGTAAGATCGAAAATGTCTTTTTTCACATAGTGCTGTGCATCCGTAATGTTTTCGTCCTTGCGGCCAAAAGCAGTTACGTCCATTTTGCGATTTACCGCCTCTGTGATGACTTTGCGCGCTACTCTTCCGTCCGCCGCTGCTACTGCTATTTTTTTCATTTTGCTGCCTCCAATTCATATTGCAAATTACTTGCTGTGACCTTTGATGTAACATTTTATATTACATCTTATAGTTGAAATATATCACGTTACATCTATGTTGTCAACAGTTTTATTACATTTTTAAAAAATATTTTTCCGCTTCACTGCAGTACCATCAAAAAATGAAAAACGGACATGCGGCCGTATAGCCGATGCCCGTATCTATTCGAAAGGCTGATTTCGATATCTTTTGCCGTCCCGGATCTCACGCTTCCTGGTTTTTCTTCTTCACGATAAAGAGCGTCACGACAAAGATGGCAAGCGCGAAAGCGAGTTGTATGGCGTAGCACTGCTTTATCAAATCCAAATTTGCCGCCGAAAGCGTCGTATTTTCGGCAAGAGTGTTGTTTGCCGTTTCATACCAGTAGACCGGAAGGAATTTCGCCGCGTTCTTCACGCCCTTTCCAAGATATTCCATCGGAACAAAAGCACCGCAGAGGAAACACATGCCAAGAGCTACGATGTTTGCGATGGCTGATACCGCAACCGGCGATGTCACCAGACTCCCGCTCAAAAACCCGATGGCACTCGATACGACCAGCAGGCATAAAGAATTGATAATGTAATAACGTGCAAGAGGCGCGGTGTAAAAATCCGCTCCCTTTGTCACAAGCGGCATGATCAGCGTCATCATCCACAGGACGATGAACTGAACGCAGAATGCCGCGGCCGCCTGAAGCGTCTGACTGACAGTCGAGATCGGAGACGCGAGCATCCGGCTTCGTATCTCTTTGTTGTTGAACGACATCATCACAGCGCTGACGACGGTTATCATGAGCATGAGATAAAGATATGGGTAGTATGTGAACGAGTATGAATAAAACGGTTTACTGTTGTCATCTCTCTTGCCGGTGTCGACGATCGATACGTCCACCTTTGTCGTCACGGCTTCCATCGTTCTGTCTGCGGCTTCTTCCTCGGTGTATCCGGCATTGACGAACGCCGATGCCTTTCTGACAAAATTCTCTATCATGTTGTCAAGATAGTATCCCGCCGCGCTGCCCGGGACTTTTGTCGTGTTGAGTACCGCATCACCGCTTGACAGATCCGCCCCGAATCCTTTCGGAATATCAAGCACATAGTCGGTGCTGCGCGCGTACAGCTGCCTTGTCAGCTCGCTTTTATCCATCTCGCTTTCGTTTACATTATTGTTTATCGACAGATACTGTATCAGCGCTTTTGATATCGCACTTTTGTCCTCGTCGATAACGGTTATCGTCTGCCGCTGCGCGGAGAAACTCTCTGTCTGTTTTTCCGGTATCATCATGACTATCATGACGCATATTATGAGAAAAACAGCAAAATATGTGACGGTGTACCACATATTTTTCCTGATTATCTTGAGATAGCCCTTAAATACTGACATAACGCTGCCTCCTCAAATGTAATACGGCGAGTATCGCCATGCCGAAGGAATAAGCTGCCAGACCAATCAGGCGCATGGTGTAGCCTGTCATATCTTCATAAACGTTGAGGTAATAAAGCGCGTCGCTGATCAAAGCCGCGGGATTGATGCGATTTATTATCGGAGCCGTTTCCTCGAGCGTCTGTTTCATCCCGCCGTACATCAGACCGGACAGGAAGCAGAGGAAGAGCGGTATAGCGATCGTCAAAATCGATTTGACCGCTGTCTTTACAGGGAGCGACCCGACAAAAATGCCGAAAGATACACCGAGCAGGCTGCCGAGAGCGGCTATCAAAATCATCTCGCCGAAGTGGTTCAGAATATCTATATTGAGAACATACTGCATGAATAACAGCAGAATGACAACGCTCAAGAATTGGATGGCGAAACCGACGAACATGTCGGTAAATATGCTCGCCATCTTGCTTCTCGGAGAGATCGCGCGCCTCGCAGCAAGCTGCGAGACATTCGCCGCGTTCTGCTCGCCGAGCGTCTGTCCGGTGAAACAACCGTAAAAGCAAGCCATCGCTACCAGAGCAAAGTAGTATTCAAGCATCACATCATACGTATTTCCTCCGAGAGACACAGTACGGATATATTCTTTCGTGTCATCTCCGATATTTGTAAAAAACGCCTCGATCCGCTCCGGATGTTCCTGTATCATTGTGTCCAGGATATTCTCGTATTCGCCGTATTCCTCCAGTATGCTCGAGAGGACTGTCGCTTCAAATCCGTTGCCCGGCACTGTGAGGGAAGGCTCTGCCTTGCAGTAAAAAATGCCGCTTACCTCGCCGTCTCTGAGAGCAGATTCCGCTTCGCTCTCCTGCATATATGAGGCGATTATGATGTCGCCGTCGATCTCATCGAGAAGCTGTTTGAAAGCAGTGTTTTCCTCCTGTACCACGACCGCGGTCTTGACCGGCTCGAAGTTTTCCGATGTCCCGATACCGCCAAATGCGAAGTAGAACAGCATTGCGAGCGCCAGCGGAAAAAAGAATCCCCAGAATATGTTGTCGCGCAGGCGAATGGCCTGCAGAAAACGGTATTTCAGTTGTGTCATACTTTCCGCCCCCAGTCAGTCGCGCAATTCTTTGCCGGTTATCTCGAGGAATACGTCGTTCAGGGTCGGTTTCTCGGAAAAGATTTTTCCGAACATCAGATGATGATCCTCTAAGTAGTGCAGCAGAGCGAGCAGGTTCCCGCTGCTGCTGTATTTGAGCTTCAACGTATCTCCCGTATACACTGCCGAGAAAACGTTTTTAAGGCTGCGGATGGATCCGAGCGTCTCGTCATCGATCGCTATTCCTTCTATCTTGATGGTTTCGCCGGTTCGTATCATGCTCTTGAGTTCGTCTGAAGTCCCGCTTGCTATGCATTTGCCGTGGTCCAAGATCGCGATACGCGTGCATATCTGCTCGACTTCCTCCATATAGTGAGATGTGTAGACGATAGTCGAGCCGTTTCGGTTCATCCGCTCGATCCCTTCGAGGATGTGATTGCGGCTCTGCGGGTCGACCGCCACCGTAGGCTCGTCAAAGAAAATCAGCCTCGGCTTATGCGCGATCCCGCACGCGATGTTGAGCCTGCGGAGAAGGCCGCCTGAAAGCTGCTTCGGCCGCTTTTTCAGATAATCGTTCAGACCGGTGACTTCGACGGCCTCCGCGACGTATTCTCTGCGCTTCTTTTTATCTGTCACGTACAGACTGCAGAAATAGTCTATATTCTCATATACCGTCATCTGGTCGAAGACGGCCACATTCTGGAAGACGACGCCTATCTGGCGTTTTGCGTCGTATGAGAACGGGGTCATCGGCTTTCCGAAAACTTCGATGTCTCCTCGATCATATTTCAGGAGAGAAAGGATACAATTGATGGCTGTCGTCTTGCCTGAGCCGTTCGGCCCGAGAAGACCAAATATCTCTCCCTCATGGACTTCGAGGTTCAAGTGATCCAGAGCGAGCACGTCGCCGTATCTTTTCACCAGATTGTCGATTTTTATCATATCCTGCATCTTTTTCTGTCCCCCTTTTTCGTCCTGAACGGATGATGATGATCGAGTTCTTTTTCTGAGAATATGATATAATTTTCCCGAGAATTCCAGTAGTGTCAAATGTAACCGGAATGGGTGACAAATGTCATGAAAAATACTTACTTTCAGATATGCTGCGATATTCTTCTGACCGCTTACGGCCTGATGCATGTCTTCGGGCAGGAACTCAGCGGCGCGTTCATTTTCTGCTTTCTGCTGGCAGTGACATTTGCGATAGGCTCTTCCGTGCCGCAGAAGCGTTCCATGAGCGTGGTGATTTCTCTCATCTTTATCGCTTTCATCGGATTTATGCCTTTGACGCTCCCGTTTCTGCCGCTCTCTCTCTACGAGCCTTACAGGCGCAGGGCATACCCCGCCGCAGGCGCGGCTGCAGTCGTGATCGCCCTGCGATTCACCACGGCTTCTATGCTCGTCTATCTGATCATCGGATGTTTCTTTGCGATGCTTCTCGGTATCGGCACATCAGAACTCGTTACGCGGACGCGTTCGATAATCGAGATAAGCGACACCGCAACGGAGCATCGCATCGATCTGGAGCGGCGCAACAAGATCCTGCGGGAACAGCAGGACGCGGAGATATACAACGCGACGCTTCGGGAGAGGAACCGCATCGCAAGAGAGATACACGACAACGTCGGGCACACGCTGTCCCGCTGTATTTTGATGACCGGCGCGATAGCGACCGTAAATACCGACGAGAGTCTGAAGGAGCCTATCGCTCAACTTGAAGGCCAGCTCAATCAGGCGATGACAAAGATCCGCGACAGCGTACACGACCTCCACGACGATTCAGTTGACCTGAAGGAAGGCGCGGAACTTCTGATACGCGATTTCAAAGCGTGTGACGCCGATCTCGAATGTACTGTCTCTCGTTCCGTACCAAAGGAAGTTAAATACTGTTTCCTTTCCGTACTGCGTGAAGCGCTCACCAACGTGGCACGCCATTCCAACGCGACTCAGGTGCATGTGCGTATCATCGAACATCCGGCAATATATCAGCTGACTATCCACGACAACGGCACTAACCTGCGTTCTGAGATGAGACAAGACTCATTCTCTTCGGACGGCGGCAGGGACCGCGGCGCCGAGGGTGGTCAATTTGGCACTGCCGGACGATTTGCCTCCGACGGACAATTCTACGGGAACCGCTCTAGCGGCGGCATCGGGCTTGAAAACATGCGGGAACGTGTTAAGGCGCTGCAGGGCAGCATTTCGATAACGGCTGACGACGGATTCCGCATCTTTATTTCGATTCCGAAGACAGCGCAGGAATGACGGAAGATCCCGCTGGTAAACTGCAGGAAAAATTAAAAAACGAAATTATCACAAGCGAGACGACAGCATAATGCATAAAAGCAAGACGCGCAAATGATACAGCAGAAGAAATCTATAAGTAAATGACGCGACAGGAGAGAGCAGGAAAATGAAAGTTTTGATCGTCGATGACGACAATCTGATAACGATGGCGCTCCGCACCATCCTCTCCGCCGATCCCGAACTGGAGATCTGCGGGATGGGCAGCAGCGGCGCGGAGGCAATCAAACTTTACGAGGAAAAGAAACCGGATGTCCTCGTCATGGACATCCGGATGAAAGAGATGGACGGACTCACCGCCCTGGAGGAAATATTGAAAACAGACCCCGAGGCGAAAGTCCTGCTCCTGACGACGTTCCTGGATGACGAGTACATCATCCGCGCTATCCGCCACGGAGCCAGAGGTTATCTGCTGAAACAGGACTACACAGCGCTGCCTGCGGCTATCAAAGCAGTCTTCTCCGGACAGACTGTCTTCGGCGAGGAAGTCACCGCTAAAATGCCAAACCTGATCTCAAGCCAGCCCGGCTCGGGATTTGATGCCACCGAACTCACCGAAAAGGAAGCCGCCCTGTGCGCATACGTCGCAGACGGGCTCTCCAACAAAGAAATCGGCGAGAAAATGTATCTTTCTGAAGGGACGGTGCGCAACTATCTGTCCTCTGCTCTGGCAAAACTCGGGCTCAGGGACAGGACACAGCTCGCGATATATTATCTGACAGGGAGAAAATGACAGCCCCGCCGCCTCAGCACCGCTGTCTCAGCCAAATGCCACAGAACTCCCGTCTTATTCCCGCCGCCTCAGACGAACGCCACATCTTTGCGCTCCGATATTTTGAGCAGGCATATCGCCAAAACCAGAACAAAGCACTCGGAAATACCGAAAGTAAACCACACCACCTTCGCTCCGAAAATCGCGGAAAATCCCACGATAACCGCCGTATCTATAACAAAACTGCGAAAAATATTCAACGTGATAGCATAAACCGACCGCATGGTCGAGTACAGGTATGTTGAAATCATCGTATTCGCACCGGCTACGACAAATGCCCACGCATACTGCGGCAGATATCTGACCGTATATTCCATCGTTTCGCCTTTGGCGCCGAACAAAGCGCAGAGCGGTCTGTCAAAGATCATGACAAGCAGAACTATCACGGCACTCCCGACAACGCTGATGATGATGCCGGCGCGGAAATACCACTTCAGATCATCTTTCTTCTTCGCCCCGTAACTCCGTCCGAACAGCGGCTGCATGCCTTCAGATGCACCCGCCAGAATTGACATCGTCAGGGATGCGATATATGAAATGATTGAAAACGCATTGACGCCGCTAGAACCGTACTGCTCTATCAATACGCGATTCATGCAGATCGTTACCACAGGCGTCGCAAATTGCGCTATCATCTCAGGCACGCCGCGGAACAGCACTTTTCGAAAAATCCCGGCGTTCGGCTTGAAGCGGCAGACACGCAGTTCACCCTTTTTCAGAGCAAAATGCGGGATAACGATGAACCATGAAACAGTCTGCGAAATGCCTGTCGCCAGCGCCGCTCCCATAACTCCCCATTTAAAAGGAAATACAAACAGCCAATCCAGAAAAATATTCAGCAGCGTGCTGATTACTGTCGCGGTGCTGACCAGCTGCGGCTCTCCGTCATTTCGGCAGAAACTTTGAAAATTAACGGAAAGTGAGTTAGGTATGGCAAAAAGCCCCCACCAGAAAATGTAGTCCTTTGTCATGGATACATATTGGTCTTTTGCTCCGAGGAGGACGGCGAGCGGCTCCGTTAAGAACACACAAAGTATCGTCATCACCGCCGAGAAGGCAGCAGTTGCGGTCAACGAATGCATGAACGCTTGATTTGCCCCTTCTTTGTCTCCTTCGCCAAAGCGCACCGCCGCTATTGTTACTCCGCCTATCGAAGTCAACATATTTATCGCCATAGCTATCATGATCAGCGGCGCCGCGATATTGACCGCTCCGAGTGCGTCAGACCCTACTCCGCGCCCGACGAAAATACCGTCGACAACCGTGAAAAGAAAGAAACAGGCATTTGTCAGAACGGACGGCGTCACATATTTCAAAAGTGTTCGTGTTCTTGAATCAGACATCACATGACCTCCAATATTTACTGCACACACGGCACCGAAAAAATAAGCCTGATTATTGCAAAACAATAACCAGGCTCACCTGACATCTTCTTCGACTGGGACCGGAATGAAGTTTCAGATCCCGTGTGCTACGGCACAACAGTCCTCCGATGACACTATTTGGTTTTCAGCGCAGAAGACAGAACGCTGTTTATCCTGCGCATACCTTCCAGAATCGCAGCCTGTTCTTCCTGCGTCAGGCCGCACCACGCTTTTTCCTCTAATTCGCTGAGGGAATCGAGATTTTCCTTCGCGAACTTTATGCCTTCATCCGTCAGGATTACTCTACGAACTCTCTGATTTTCGGGCGGTATCTCCAGTCGAATGAGTCCTTTCTTTTTCAACTGTTTGAGAGCGGAACTCACCGTCTGCTTGTTCATAAATCTCTGATGGCTGATCTCGTGCTGATACCGGCATCCCAGCTTATATACAGAGAAAAGACAGCAGAACTCCGCGTCGGACAATCCTATCAGCTTCTGATACGTGGAATAAAGATCATCCATTATATCCTGCTCATGCAGATAATCGGAATATTTGATTTCACTCTTTGTTTTTTCCACTTTGCCGCCTCTGCGATAGTCTGAATTTTTACCGTCCAAATTCATACATTTGCTATGATATATTTTCTTCTGCCGTATGTCAACACTTTTTTGCCGGCTTATCCGTTCTGCACGCACTGCATCATCGGCGCTGCCGCGCCGCCCGCTCTGTGCGCTGCCGCCAGCCCGACCTTACGCCGTCCAGATGTTTCCTCTGTTCCGCGCGGAGCGATGCACTGAACCGTCCTTTTCAAGAGCGGTAAGGACCTCCAGTTCTTCCTCTTTGGATCGGTCATGCACCTGACCCAGCTCCCGCTCGGTCATCGGGCCATACACATTCAGCAGTTCTTCTTCCCCGCGCACAGGATAGACTTGAATAGAAGGGCATAATGCGTGTATCACCTTTTCATAAGTTTCCATCGGCCTGTGACCGCCAACATAGGCGGCATTTTCACGCGTCAGATCATCGACATCGGCACCGGTTTTATAAAACAGCATCGTCGGAAAACCGAAAGTCTGCCATTTGAAGCACGTCTCCTGGTCTTCGTCAAAAGCCTCCCGCGCCGCGCCGCTTTCGATGTCCCCGCGGAAGCGGTCATAATCGAGCCCTTCCGTCTCTTTTGCCAAAGCCTCATATACAGCGGGATCCGAAATGATTTTACGTTCCGTAAGCGCAGCACGACGCAGACGCCTCAAATAGCGGAATCCCACATTTTCCGACTGCAGGAACGCCGCCTTTGCGGCGATATTTGCCGGCCACGTCGAAAAATGGCGGATAGGGGCGATATCCTCCCAGAGATTTTCATCTATCGGCTGACCAGTCCTCTCCGAGACCATCTTCCAGTGCGGCTTTGTCGCCGCCGCATCGCGAATGTCATTCTGTTCATCGTAGAAATCATCGAAATCCTTTATCAGGCCGCCGAAAACATAGTGGAAGTGCAGCTGGTCCCTGTACTTCTCCATCATCGTCAAGATCATCGGCTCCGTCGCCCAGCACCAGGAACAGTACGGGTCGGTAAATACCATCACTTCAAGTTTTGTCGGATTCTCTTTCTGTGTATATGTTCTCATTTTCATTTTCCTCCTTATCCGTTATCATTGTGCATTGCCCGGTACGAAGATCGCATACCGGATGAGGCTCATCGTCCTCCCATGCCAGATCCTGTATCAAGCGGGTTCTGTCATTTTCCTTTTTTTCCATAGTCATAAAATCCTCAGCGCTCACCAAAAACGCCTCCTCTGCTTCATTTATCTCAGTCAGACGGACGTTGCCCGCGCTTTCCCGCAGCCATTTCGCGGCAAGCTCTGCTTCGCTCCGCCCCGGCGTCGTCACTATCACGCGCCCGCCCTCTTTCAACACGTATGGTATACGTCGAAAAACGGCATGCCAGTTTTCGGAGCGGAAAATCAGATCAGGCCTCCTCATCAAAACCGCATCGAAGCGAGTAGCCGTTCCGGCCAGCCAAAGCGCGGCGTCCGCCGTGAAAAAGTCCGCTTCCGGCAGTCTATTCTGCGCTTTCCGTATCGTTTCGCCGTCCTGGTCGACGCCTACAAGGGAGGTTCCACAGGCGATGATATCTTCACCTTCAAGGCAAAGCCCGCAGCCGATATCAAGTAATTTCCGAGGATAATCATCACCACGTCGGAACGCCTCGGCAAAATTCAGAGTATCATTCATTTTTCATCACCATCTTCCGCGAGCGCCGTTTTTCCCCATACCATCCGCCGCGGGCGCCGCTTTCTCCCATACCATCCGCCGCGAGCGCCGCTTTCACCCATACCATCCTCCGCGGGCGCCGCTTTCCCAATGCAAAAGTTCAGCGAAACTTTCCGCGTCCTATCTGAATTTATTCAGAATATCGGCAAGCCGTGATTTTTCCTCCTTTGTCCATACGGACAGCTCGTCATGTATCATTTCTTCATTTGCGGGGTACGCTTCCGAAATCAGCTTTTCCCCTTTTTCAGTCAGGGACAAAATGCTTTTCCTCTTATCACGTTCATCCTTTTTTCGAACGAGCAGTCCCCTCTTTTCGAGATTATTGACAACGACAGGTATGGTCCCGTCGGAGGAAAGTATCTTTTCCTTTACTTCTCCGACCGTGAGATCACCGAGGTGGTAGAGCGCCTCGAGGACGCCGAACTGGCTCAATGTCAGTTCATATCCGGCGGCGATATGTGCTGTCCTGCGGTCTATCTGATTTATTATCCGATGCATTTTGATAAGAAGATAGTTGTCTTCGATCATGCTGTTCATCTCCTTTTATCTCTAATTAGATATATAATATATCTAATTAGATGTATTGTCAAGGGCTTCCACAAAAAAGCATTGTCAAGCGTTTCCACGGCAAAAAAGAGCATCGTCAAGCGCTTCCACGAAAAAAAAGAGCGGCGCTCCCACGCTCCGCCCGTTAAAGTTTTTGTTCGCTCAAATCGGATAGTTAATTTAAATCGAATGGTTTACTTGAATCAGATGTTTTACTTGAATCGAATGTTTTACTTGAATCGAATGTTTTACTTGAATCGGATGTTTTCTCCTTACTTCCGATATTGGGGAAGATCCAGAGAACAGCGATGACGACATACAGAATGTAGGAAGCGACCGGGAAATAATACGACAGAGGCATAGCCGCCGCATAGCCGATGACAGTTATCAGACTTATTCTTTCGCCGCACAGCACGCTCATCAATGTAGCTTTCCTGCCGTTTGCGCGGTAGACCGAAAGGACGAGTACGTGATAGGCGAGCGCGGAAACCAGGAGGATAATGCTGTATAAAAGCCCCGGTACCTCTCCGAAACCCGCTTTTGATGTCCATGATGTCGCGAACGGTATCAAAGAAACGCAGAACATCCACAGCAGGTTGCTCCATAACGTCCTCCCGCTGATTTCTTTTGCCGCAGCTATCAGGCGATGATGATTGACCCAGTATATGCCGATATATACGTAACTGATAAGATACCCTAAAAATGTCGGGACCAGACCGGCCAGATCTGACCACGAATTCCCGTCGGGAGCGCTCATCTCCAAAACCATAATGGTGATGATTATCGCGAGTACACCGTCGCTGAACGCTTCAAGTCTGCCTTTGCTCATATTCATAAATCCGTCACTCCCGCATTTTCCGCCGGCTTTGTCACTGCTGATTCTCTCGGTTAAAATTATGCCATATTTGATATATCTTTTCAAAACGATGTTTAAGCTG
>JBMNVD010000039.1:0-15485 GCA_050946615.1 Eubacterium sp. | reverse complement strand
AATTACAAAAAATAATATTGATTATTCGGAAAAGTTATTGTAAAATACAAACAGAGGTTGTCAGAAGGATAACCTCCTCAATCTCTAATCTCAATACCCCTTTTACAAAATAAACCTCTTCCCCGAGGTTTATTTTGTTTTTTCTTTAAATATATTATCTGCTTTCTGCGTTTGCTTTGATATCTCATCTGCGGCGGATTATAATATTATCCGGAGAAAAAACATGAGAAAAATCATCGAACCTTTTGATAACGAGGCCGCATTCCCGCGCGCCGTCAGAGAATACACCGACGGAATGAGTTTCGCCGTGACAGACATCGAGACACTCGGGCTTTCACCCGCGTACGATCCAGTGATACTTGTCGGAATGATGATCTGCGGCAGAGATGAACGAACGCTCGTCCAGTATTTTGCCGAGACGCCCGGGGATGAAAGAGATGTCCTCGAAGCGGCAGCGGAACAGCTCGCCAAATGCGATTTTGTCGTAACATATAACGGAAGATTCTTCGATATGCCGTTTCTGGAAAAGCGCTCGCGCAAATACGGAGTTTCCGTCCCGAAACTTTATGACCTTGACATCTTCACTGTTCTAAAATATTATTCCGATCTTCCGAATACCATCGGCAGCATGAGCCAGAAGAATGTCGAACGATTTGCAGGGATATCCGACGACAGGACCGATGAGATCTCGGGCGGAGAAAGCATCAGCATGTACGACGAATACGTGCGATGCGGCTCCAAAGAATGCGAGAATAAGATTTTGCTGCACAACGCCGATGACGTCAGGCAGCTCTACAGCCTGATACCTGTGCTCAGATACGCTGATATCGACAGAGCATTCGCTCGTTCCGGATTTCCGGTACGCGGAGGCGCGGTAAAAAAAGTCGATGTCAAGCGCGGCGAGATAATCGTCCGCGGAATCACGAGAAAGCCCGGGAATTACATCAAATTCCCTTCGGCAGAAGAGCCATTCCTGTTCAAGCGTTCCGCAGGCGACAATTCCTTTGAGATATCGATACCGTGTGAGATGAGAGACGGGTCGATGTTCTTCGATACATCGTTTGCACCTGAATGTGCGATACAGGCTGCCTCTGAATTTCCCGAGTTTGCGAGCGGATATCTTATCGTAAAAGAAGGAAGCACGACTAACTACGCCGGATTGAATGCTTTCTTGAGGAAATTCGTTCCCGGACTGCTGACTCTATAGGTGCGAGGCGGTCCCCGAATGAAATAACAAAAAGTACTGATTTGAGATGAGATCGGAGGTTATCGTAAATGCACGAAAATGAAGTCTTGAGAGACACGCAGATCATAGTTGATCTTTCCAGAGTGGCAAAAAACACGGCTATGATAAAGGACATGGTCGGTCCCGACGTTGCTGTCATGGCAGTCGTAAAAGCCAACGCATACGGATTGGGAGCCGTAAAGATAGCGCCTTACGTCATCGAAAACGGAGCTTCTTATTTAGCCGTGGCTACTCTGAGCGAAGCGGTCGAACTGAGAAACGCCTACCCTGACTACCCGATATTCATCCTCGGACACACGCCTGACAGATATCTGGGCGTCGTAGCCGATATGAACATCACTCAGACAATATTCAGCCTTGATCAAGCAGAGATATTGGGGTGCGAAGCAGAAAAGCGCGGCGTGAAAGCAAAAGTCCACATCAAAGTCGACACGGGATTCCACAGGCTCGGGAAAGTCCCGAGCGAAGGATACGCCCGCGAGGTCGCTGAGATCTTCAACGTCAAAGGCATCGAGGTAGAAGGCATCTTCACTCACCTCGCTCTCGCAAACGACGAAGAAAACAGGAAGCAGTACAAGAGTTTCACCGACTTCATCGCTATGTGCGAGAGCATGGGCTGCAGATTCAAATATAAACATATCGCAGACAGCATAGCCTGCGTCGACTACCCTGAGTTCAGGATGAACATGGTACGTCCCGGCGCTCTCATCTACGGCATGCGCGGATATCACAAAGGATATCTCCCTGTCGAACAGGCAATCTCCTTCAGGAGCGCTATCTCAGAGATACATCACATCAAAAAAGGTGAAGGCGTCGGCTACGACTATCATTTCATCGCTGCGCGCGACAGCGTCATAGCGACCATGCCTTTCGGCTACGCCGACGGCTATCCGCGTCAGTTCAGAGACTGCGGAAGCGTTCTTATCAGAGGTAAAAGAGTCCCTGTGATAGGCGTGATATGCATGGACCAGTGCGTAGCCGATGTCACCGACATCCCTGATGTAAAGGAAGGCGACGAGGTCATCATTTACGGCGACGGCTCCGACGGGTCGATGACTATCCAGGAGGCATGCGACATACTCGGGACAAACAAAAACGACGTGCTGTGCAGATTAACCGCACGCCCGCCGCGCATCTATCACGAATAAAAAACTATTTATCTTCGAGGACGCTGTACATCGTTACGGCGTCTTCTTTTCTTACTGTTTCAGGCATGGCATTGACTTTGACGGTGATAGACCCCGTACCGAATTCTATGCGCACTATGTCGCCCTCTTTCAGTTCTGTTCCCGCCTTTGCGGTTTTGCCGTTGACAGACACACGCTGCTCGTCGCATGCTTCTTTTGCGACGGTGCGCCTTTTTATGAGCCTTGAGTTTTTAAGGAATTTATCGAGTCTCAAATCATATCTCCCATACTGCCGGATCGCACATTGGCTGCGGCAGAAATTTCTATATGCCTGAAGATGAAGGTATTATCCGAATATGAGCAAGAAAAAAGACAGCCCGCATCGAACGGGCTGCCGAATGAACGCTGCAGAATTTATTTCTTCTTCGTGTTCTTCTTATTAACTGCGTCCTTAAGCGCCTTGCCTGCTTTGAAAACAGGAGCCTTCGATGCCGGGATCTTGATAGTCTCGCCAGGTTTTCTAGGGTTTCTGCCTTCTCTGGCTTTTCTCTTTCTGGTTTCAAATGTTCCGAAGCCGATGACCTGGACTTTGTCGCCTTTAACGAGAGTTTCTTCAACTGTCTTCAGAAGAGCGTTGATGGCAGCTTCTGAATCCTTTTTGGTCATGTTGGTCTTTTCTGCAACCTTTGCAACCAATTCAGCCTTGTTCATAGTAAAATCCTCCTTAAAATTTTAATAATGATATTAGATATTGCTATTTAATATCATTCCAAAGCTGGTCCATCTCCTCCGGTGTCAGCTCGCCGAAATCTTTATTTTCAGATGTGGCTTCTTCTTCCATGCCGGCGAAGCGAGCGATAAATTTGTCTGTCGCTTTGTTCAATGTCTCTTCAGCGTCAAATCCTGCGAATCGCACTACATTGACGACCGAAAAGAGCAAATCCCCAAGTTCCTCTTGCATATTGTTTCTATCGCCCGAGGAGTCGGCTTCCTGAAATTCACGTAATTCTTCGATGACTTTCTCTTCCGGACCTGTGATGTCGGTCCAGTCGAAACCGGCGTCGGCAGCGCGTTTCTGCACCTTCTGACTGCGCATAAGCGCCGGAAATGCGCGCGGCACGTCGGACAGTCGGGCCGAATACGTTGAAATTCCGTGCTCTTTTCGTTTAATATTTTCCCATCTCCGTAATATTTTGTCAACACCTTTTTCGCTCTCGTCCGCAAAAATATGCGGGTGGCGGCGGATCATCTTCTCGCATTCACGATTTATTACGTCCACAATGTCAAAAACTTTACTTTCCGAGGCAATTTCGCTGTGCAGATAGACCTGAAGCATCACATCTCCGAGTTCTTCACAAAGGTTTTCCGAGTCGTTGCGGTCGATGGCGTCGCATGCCTCGTACGTTTCTTCTAAAAAGTTGTTCCTCAGGCTCTCGTGAGTCTGCTCCATGTCCCACGGGCAGTTGCCGCGAAGTACATGTATCAATTCATAGAAGCGCTTCCCGGCTTCTTCGGGTGTCTTTGCGTCATTGTAGAGATATTCGTATTCTTTTTTGAGTCCTGTGGTTTCCATTTTTCATCAATTCCTGTAAAATCTGCGGAATATTTTGTTTATCTTCCTTCCGATAGAGAAGCTGTCGAGTTCCTCCGGGGTGACTGCTTTAAGGATTATTATCATCAGGAAGTAGACCACTATCCCGACGAAGATAGATATGAGCGTCGATACCGTATTTCCCGCGAAACCGGAGAAAAGTTTATACGCCAGCATGACGAGCACGCACATGACTACTGAGGCGATGCCCGGTTTTGCATATATTTTTACATAATCGAATTTGATTCCTGTGTATTTTCTGACGGAAATATTATTCAAAATGAAGGAGATAGCATAAGCGACAAGTGTCGAAATCGCGGCGCCTTTGATATTCAGGGAATTGATGCCCACGAGAATGTATGTAAGCACAACTTTCGCGACCATTCCGAAGAGCAGATGGTAGACCGGGAGAGTCTGCTTGCCTATCGCCTGAAGTACGCCCGTTGACGTCTGGCTTATCGCAAGACCTATGACCCCTATCGCCATTATCATGAGTGTCGGAGCAGCTTCCGCCGCTTCACCCGGACGGCTCCTGTAAAGGAGGAGCAATATCGGCTTTGCCAGCGCAAAGATGCCCAGCGCGCAAGGAAACGCCATTATCATAGTCAGCCTATATCCGAGCGATGTATTAACTCTGACCCTGTCGGCATCGTCGACCGCACGTGCGGATGAGATTGCCGGCACGAGGCTTATTGCGACTGCCTGAGTGAATATCTGCGGCAATCCGATAAGAGTCGAGCAGTATCCGCTGATGAGACCGTAAAGGTGGCGTGACTCTTCATACGAGAATCCCGTGCTCTGCAGCCTTCTCATGACTATTATGGTGTCGGTCAGATTCATGATCGGCATTATCATGGACCCTATAATGATAGGAATCGAAATAGCGGCTATCTTCTTTGCAATATCGCCGTAAGATTCCACATTGTCCAGACCTCTGGAAATTTTCAGCCGTATCACTTTGATATTCATAAAGAATATCACGACAATGATAACAAGCGCGGCAATAGAGCCCGCTGTCGCCCCGAACGCCGCACCCGCCGCTGTCTTTTCAAGACTTGTGTCGAGAAGGCTGTAAGCAAGCGACAGTCCCACTATTACTCTGACAAGCTGCTCGACTATCTCGGAGATAGCCGTCGGGTTCATGTTTTGGCGGCCCTGAAAATATCCCCTGAAAGTCGATAGGACGGATACGAAGAAGAGAGCCGGAGCAACTGCCCTGACTGCGGAAAATGCGCCGGGATTTCCGAGGGTTCTCGTTATAGGTCCGGCAAAGAAAAAGCAGATCGAGAACAAAACGGCTCCAAGCACCGTCATGATTATCAGAGATGTCTGGAACACGCGATGGGCATTTCTATATTGCTTCCTGCTTATGTTCTCGGCGACCAGCCTTGAGATCGCGACAGGTATTCCCGCCGTGGCGAGTATCACCAATGTTCCGTATATCTGATAAGCGTAGCCGTAATATGACATTCCGTCGGCGCCTATCCAGTTTGTCAGCGGGATGCGGAAGCACGCCCCGAGTATCTTTACTATCACGCCGCTCACGCCTATTATCGCGGCGCCTTTCAGTACTTTCCTGCTGCTGTCGTTTTTGCTTGTATTCACGTTATTGTTGTTTACGTTATTGTCGTTTATTTTATTTTCGTTTACGTTATTTCCCATACTGCCTCCAACGCGATAATTATACCATCCTCAGTGACGTTTGTCTTTGTATTCGACCAGTATGTCCAGAAGTTCCTCTAATTCGCCCAGTTTTTCGCTTTCACCCGCGGAAAGTCTGATATTGGGTTCTGTCCCTCCGTAAAACAATATCTTGTTTCCGAAACGTTCGGAAACCTTTGCGATGCCGTACGGGGTAAGGCTGCTTTCTTTTCCGAAACTGACGAGGACTTTCCCCGCCGATTCAGTCACGCTCTTCAAGCCGAGTTTTTCGGAGTCGGAGCGGATGCGGGATATCTTGATGAGATTCAGCGTTTCATCCGGGATGTCGCCGAACCTGTCGATGAGTTCGTCTGTTACGTCGCGTTCATCGTCGGCATTCTCTATTGAAGCTATCTTTTTGTACATCTGGAGTTTAAGTGTCTCCGAAGAAATGTAGCTGTCCGGGATATTGGCGTTCGACTTTATCTCGACTTTGATGTCCTCAGGTATCTCTGGTACAGGCTCGCCTTTTGCCCTTCTTACGGCGTCGTCTACGAGTTTCAGATACATCTCGTAACCTATCTCGCTCATGTGGCCGCTCTGTTCGGCTCCGAGGATGTTCCCCGCGCCTCTTATCTCCATGTCGCGCATGGCGATCTTGAAACCCGAACCGAATTCCGTAAATTCTTTTATCGCTTTGAGGCGCTTTTCCGCAACTTCGGTCAAAACCTTCTGCTTCCTGTACATCAGATATGCGTACGCGATCCTGTCTGAGCGTCCTACCCTGCCCCGAAGCTGATATAACTGTGCCAGTCCGCATTTGTCGGCGTCGAGAATGATGACGGTGTTGGCGTTCGGAATGTCGATACCGGATTCTATTATCGTCGTCGCGACGAGTACATCTGTCTTCCCTTCGATGAAATCGCGCATCACTTCTTCAAGGGCGCGTTCGTTCATCTGACCGTGTCCGACCGCTATCTTCGCTTCAGGAACAAGAGATGATATGCGTTCAGCCACGCGTTTGATGCCGCGGACTCTGTTATATACGACGAAAGTCTGCCCTCCGCGGTCCATTTCGCGCAAAATGACCTGCCTGATAAGCGAATCGTCTTCTTCGGTGACGTACGTCTGGACAGGGTATCTTTCGGCCGGAGGCTCGGTGATGAGGCTCATGTCTTTGATGCCGGACAGAGACATGTTCAGCGTGCGCGGTATAGGAGTGGCCGACAGCGTCAAAACATCGACGTTCGTCTTCATCTCCTTGATCTTCTCTTTATGGGCGACCCCGAATCTGTGTTCCTCGTCGATGACGAGAAGGCCGAGATCTTTGAATTTTACGTCATTCGAAAGAAGCCTGTGAGTCCCCACCACGAGATCCACACTGCCTATCCTGAGCCCGTCGGCGACTTTCTTCATCTCGCTGTCCGAACGGAACCTCGACATGAGTTCTATGGTAAAAGGATATTTTGCGAAGCGCTCTTTGAATGTCTCGTAATGCTGTGCGGCAAGTATCGTTGTCGGTACGAGCACCGCGGCCTGCTTGCCTTCGATGAGGCACTTGAATATCGCTCTTTCCGCTACTTCCGTCTTTCCGTAGCCGACGTCGCCGCACAGAAGCCTGTCCATCGGGACGGGCTTCTCCATGTCTCTCTTTATCTCATCGACCGAGCGGAGCTGGTCGTCTGTCTCTTCATAAGGGAACGACGCCTCGAATTCTCTCTGCCACTCGGTATCGGGCGCAAACGCGTATCCCTTTTCAGTCATGCGCTTCCCGTAAAGCGTCATTAGTTCTTCCGTCATGTCGGCGATAGACGCTCTGGCGCGCGATTTGGCGTTTTTCCACTCGTCTCCCGACAATTTATTCAGTTTAGGAGCGACAGCGTCGCTTCCGATATATTTCTGCACGACATCCATCTGCTCTACCGGGACGTAAAGTATATCCGTTCCGGCGTATTTGATTTTCAGATAGTCGCGCGTCTGTCCGTCGACCTTTATCGGCTCTATCCCGATAAATCTCCCTATGCCGTGGTTTTCGTGGACGACGTAGTCACCTTCGTTCAAGTCGGCAAAACTGTCGAGCGGCTTCCCCGACCTGTGTTTTTTCCTGCGGCGGACAAATTTTGACGAATCGAAAATATCGTTGTCGCTTATATAGCAGAGTTTTTCATCCGGGAAATCCATGCCGTGCGAAAGATAACCCTCGCGCACGCTTATTTTTCCGCTGTCGCGCCCTAATTCGGAATCATCGACGAACCCCGAAAGCGCTTCGGCGCGTTCTTTTGACGATGCCGCTATAGTGACGGCGAACCCACGTGAGAGATATGAGGAAATCTCTTTTTTCAGCACATCCATGTGGCCGCCGAAAAGCATCATTTGATGAGAACTGATATTTACTTTCCGCGAGGCGCGGTCCGTGCCAGGCGCTTTTGTATCAAAAGGCATCAGCAGGAACGAGTCTCTCTTATCAAAGACGTCGAGCAGGTCTTTTTCATCCGTTATCAGAGCGGCGTCCTCGGGGACGGCCTTGCCGCGCTCCAGCAGGATATCAAAATCGTTTATGAGTTCTTTTTTTCTCAGTTCAAGGTGTTCCGAGACTCTTGCCGGGTCGTCGATAATAACTATCCCGTCTTTCATGTAGTCCCAGATGTAAGCGGTCTTATCGTAAAAATACTGGATATAGTTTTCAAAAAGCGCGGTTTCGCTGACGTTTTCGAGGTAATCGATGAGTTCATCCCGCCGCTCAGCCAGTTTCTCTACTGCTTCCGAATACTCGCTTCCCTTTTTCGAAAGGCGCTCTGCCTGCGCGTCGTATACTTCACGTATCTTTGCCGCGCCGCGCTCTATAAGTTCTCCTCCGCGCGCTATCTGCTGTGCGGGAAAGACGTCTGTCTTTTTTAACGATGCGACGCTTCTCTGCGTCTCTGGGTCGAAGTTCCTGATGGAATCCACCTCATCGCCGAAAAACTCTACTCTGACGGGATAATCAGCGTCCGGCGGGAAAAAATCCGTAATGCCTCCGCGGGCCGAAAACTGCCCTCTTGCGGTGACAGTATCTGCGCGCTCATATCCAGTGTCGGCCAGCGCTCTGCGGACTTCGTCCTGATCTGCCGTTTCGCCCGTGGCAAGCGAAAAGCTGCTGCTTTCGTAATATTCGGGAGGTTCCAGACGCTTTACGGCCGCGGTCACAGGCGCGATGACGACCGCCTCCGGGTCCGTCTTGAAGGCATTCATCGCTTTCAGCCCCAATATCCTCTGGTCGTTGTTTCTCGCTTCGTAATTTAAGAAAACGTCTTCTACCGCGTTGAGTCTGGTTAAATTTCGTGAACAAAAAAAGGAAAGATCGCGTTCGAGCGTCTCCGCTCTGTTCTTTCCCGAAACGATTATAAGGCACTGTCTGCCGCTTTCGATGAGGTCAGAGATGACTTTTGCGGACCTGCTGTCGGATATACCGGTATATATAACAGTATTACTCATCTTTGTGCCTTACAGGATTATATTGATTCATGGTGCGCTCGATACCGCTCTCGATAAAGCAGCCGACAGCATCTGCCGCCGTGTCGACGGACTTTCTGAGGACTTCCGCCTCGCTGTCGGTGATTTTTCCTATGACAAAATCGACCAGATCGCTCATGTGCTCTTGGCCCATGCCTATCCTGATGCGAGGAAAACCGTCGGTGCCGAGCATCGAAATGACCGATCTCATGCCATTATGTGTACCGGCGCTCCCCGACGGCCTTATCCTTATCATTCCAAGTGGAATATCGATATCGTCGTATATCACAAGAAGATTTGCAATATCAATTTTATAGTAATCCACTATCGGCGCGATGGCGTTCCCGCTCAGATTCATATATGTCTGCGGTTCTACGACAAGGACCTTGCGCCCGGATATCATTCCGTCTCCTATCAGCGCGTCGAACTTTGACGGCCTGAAGGATATTCCGTGTCTTTCCGCGAAACGCTCGACGGTGATGAAACCGATATTATGGCGCGTGTATGAATATTGCCGGCCGGGATTTCCCAGGCCGGCGACAACTATCGTTTTAGATCTGTTTTCACTGCTGTACATGCTTTTGATATTGCACGTTTACTTGTGCTATTACCTGTTCTCACAATGTGCTCTTACTGCACGTTATCGAACAATTTGCTTATCGAGCCGTTCGTGAACACTCTCGTCATGGCTTCGGCAAAGAGAGGCGCGACCGAAAGGAACTTCATCTTTGAAAGCTGTTTCTCCGGAGGAACAGGTATCGTGTTGAGGAGAACGAGTTCCTCGATAGCTGATTTTTCTATCCTTTCGATGGCAGGTCCCGAGAGCACCGCGTGAGTCGCTCCGGCAAATACATTCTTTGCTCCGAGGTCTTTGATGGCATTTGCGGCATTGGTAATGGTTCCCGCCGTATCGATGATATCGTCCGTGATGATGCAGTTTTTGCCTTCGATATCGCCTATTATGTGCATTATCTCGCTCTTGTTAGGCTCAGGGCGTCTCTTGTCCACGATGGCTATCGGGCAGTTCAGATATTCCGCGAGATTGCGGGCTCTGCCGACACTGCCGTGGTCCGGTGAAACAACTACGACGTCTTTCAGATTCTTTTCTTTGAAATATTTGGCAAGGATAGGCATTCCGACCAGATGATCCACCGGGATGTCGAAGTATCCCTGGATCTGATTGGCGTGAAGGTCCATCGTGAGGACTCTGTCTGCTCCGGCAGCTACTATGAGGTTTGCCACGAGTTTAGCGGTGATAGGGTCGCGCGCCTTGGCTTTTCTATCCTGTCTGGCGTATCCGTAATACGGGATGACCGCGTTGATGCGTCCGGCCGATGCCCTCTTCATGGCATCGATCATGATAAGGAGTTCCATCAGATTGTCGTTTACCGGCGAGCATGTCGACTGAATGATATATACGTCAACGCCGCGCACAGACTCCCAGATGTTTACCGAAACTTCCCCGTCGCTGAACTTCGTGACCGAAGCCTTGCCGAGCGGCTTGCCCATGAAGGAAGCGATCTCTTCGGCAAGCACGGGATGTGAATTGCCTGCGAAAATTTTGTAGTCAGGAAACGAACCGTTATTCATCGATGAAATACCTCTTTCTTTGATCGATTAGATTGAGATGATACTTTAATATCTAAAGCGGGAAATATCCCGTTTGAGACGTATGTAAGCTCTTAAGCACAAGCAGTGCACTCCTGTGGTGGACGCAGTGACCGGCATGCCTCGGCAGACTCACGCCTATTTTTTGCGGTAGAGCCCGCGTTCTTTCGCCCAGCCTTCTATGTTTGTCTGGCGGTTTCTAGCTATCGCCAGAGCATCCTCAGGTATGTCGTCTGTAATGGTGCTTCCGGCCGCGATATATGCGCCGTCGCCGACTTTTACAGGCGAGACGAGATTCGTATTGCATCCGATGAATGCTCCGTCTCCTATCTCAGACCTGTGCTTCGTCGTCCCGTCATAGTTTACGAGCACTACGCCGCATCCGAAATTTACGTTCCTGCCTACATCGGCATCGCCTATGTAAGTCAGATGTGCGGATTTAGTCCCGTCGCCGATTTTGGAGTTCTTCACCTCGACAAAGTCTCCGACCTTGCATCCTTCGCCGATATTGCTGCCGGGACGGATGTATGCGAAAGGTCCGACCGAAGTTCCGCCGCCGACTGTGCTTCCCAGTATCACCGAACTTTCGACAGTCACGCCGTCGCCGATGACAGCGTCCTTGAATCTGCAGTTCTGGAGTATCCTGCAGTCCTTCCCTATCTTCGTCGCACCTTCCAGAATCACGTCGGGACCGATGAAAGTCCCCTCGCCGACCTCGACTTCATCGTCGATATATACTCGCTCTATGTCCGCGAAATCCACGCCCGCGTCGAGAAGGGCTTCAGCCTTCGCTCTCTGTGCCGAGCGTCTTTTTTCATATATTTCTCTGCTCATTGATGTTACCGTCTGCCATCTAATAGCATCTTCCCGACTTTATAAATATCCCCTGCACCTTGAGTGATTA
Source organism: Eubacterium sp. (assembly GCA_050946615.1). GTDB lineage: Bacteria > Bacillota > Clostridia > Peptostreptococcales > Anaerovoracaceae > Eubacterium_B. The sequence goes on along the minus strand of JBMNVD010000039.1, from coordinate 3,876 downwards.
TAACGTCGCCTTCTTTCGCCTCTTTAGACACTTTGTCGGCGATTTCCTCGAAACTGCTCATGTAATACGCTTCTTTGCCCGGATGTCTTTCCTTTATCCGCTCCAGCAGGTTTTTGGAGGAGATATTGTATATGTCGCTTTCGCGAGCGGCATATATATCCGCCAAAATCAGCACATCAGCATTATCGAACGCATCCGAGAAATCATCGAGGAGCGCGAGAGTGCGCGTATATGTGTGCGGCTGGAAAATGCACCAGATCCTGTTGTGCTTCATCTGAGAAGCGGCCTTCAGCGTGGCGCGTATCTCAGTTGGATGATGGCCGTAATCGTCGATTATCATCGCTCCGGACGGAGTATAGCCTATCTTGTCGAATCTCCGGTCGGTCCCGTGATATTCTTCCAGCGCTTTGATGATGACGTCCGGCTCTACGCCGAGTTCGCTCGCGCATGCAAAAGCAGCGGTCGCGTTTAGGATGTAATGCTCGCCCGGAAGGTTCAGGTAAAGATGCCCGAGTTTCTTCCCACGGCGCGAAACATCGAACGCCGGCCTGCCGTTATCGGAGATCTCGACATTCGAAATGCTGTATGTGCAGTCGGAACCGAAACCGTATGTCACGATCTCGTCCATGTCTTTGATGATGCTGTTTACAAAAGGATTTGCGCTGTATGCGACAATAGTACCGCCCTGCTTTAAGTTTTTGCTGAAGCGGTCAAAAGACTTGACTATGTGATCGATATCCTTGAAATAATCGAGATGATCTGAATCGATGTTCAAGATGACTTCGACGTTTGGCCGAAGCTGCAGAAAACTGTCGCGGTACTCGCACGCCTCTGTGACGAAATACCTTCCGCTGCCTACTTTGCAGTTGCCGTTGAATTCGGAGAGGTTCCCGCCGATGAGTACGGTCGGGTCTTTGCCGGCACGCTCCAGAATCAGAGAAACCATCGAAGTCGTGGTAGTCTTTCCGTGAGTGCCGCTGATGGCGATGCCGACTGGATATTCGTCCATCAGAAGGCCGAGTATCTCGGCGCGGGAAGCGAGCGGAATATTAAGCTCCTTTGCCCTGATGATTTCGGGGTTGTCGTCTGCTATCGCCGCCGAATAGATAACGAGGTCGGCGCCCTCTACATTCTGTGCTCTGTGTCCGATAAATATCTTCGCTCCCAGAGCCGCCAGTTTGTCTGTCATCTCAGACTCTTTTAAGTCGGATCCGGTCACGCTTATTCCACGCTGCAGGAGTATCTCGGCAATAGCCGAAAGTCCAATGCCTCCTATCCCGATGCAATGGATCGTCCTGCAATCTGTTAATTTTACCATTAGATAAACCTCCGGGAGATTTCTTGCCAAACGTAATTATACCATAACGTGCATGTGATTGACAAAGTAATCGTGAGTAAATATGATAAAAACAGCCGAACAAAACAATGCAAATGCGACAAAAACGGAGGCTGTCATGAAAAGAACGGAACGCGTCGGCGCAATGATAAAGATATTAACGGACACACCGAGCAGGGTCTACCCTCTTCAGTATTTCTGCGATCTATTCGGCGCTGCAAAATCGAGCGTCAGCGAAGACCTGCAGGCTGCCTCGCGGGCAGTCGAGTCCACGGGGACGGGGAAAATCGAAACGATTGCCGGAGCGCACGGAGGAGCGCGTTTTGTTCCAGACATTTCAGATAAAGCCGCATCTGACCTGCAGGAAGAATTCTGCCGAAAGATAAGCGATCCCGGCAGGATTTTGACAGGAGGTTTTCTCTATACGTCTGACCTGATGTTCGATCCAGTGTTTGCCGGCCGCGTAGCCGATGTTTTCGTACGGGCCTTCAGGGACTGCGGCGCCGACTGCGTTGCGACTGTCGAAACGAAGGGCATCCCTCTTGCTCTGGCGGTCTCGGAAAAACTGGCTCTCCCGCTGATAGTCATCCGCAGAGAAGCAAAAGTTTCCGATGGCTCGACCGTCAGCATCAACTACTTTTCGGGGTCATACGACCGCATCCAGAAGATGTCGGTCGCAAGGCGCGCTGTTACCCCAGGCGCAAAAGCGCTCATAATAGATGATTTCATGCGCGGAGGCGGCAGCATCAAGGGCATCACTGACATTCTGGCGGAGTTCGACGCAACTGTCGCAGGTGTCGGAGTGGCTATCGCTTCTGTCCTGCCTGAGCGCAAGAAAATCGAGAATTACACGGCTGTGATATTTCTCGGGAATGTCGACGAAGAAAATAAAACCATCGAAGCATATCCGAATAAAAATGTATTCTCCGGCCGCTGATTTTTATAGTATCAGCGAACCGGCACTCTTACCCTCAGTGAAATGGAACTCTTATCCTCAGCGAACCGGCACTCTCACCCGCTGACTCTAATACTCTAAACATATATTAAAATATAATAATATAAGCATAAGCGCAGAAAAGCGGCGGACAATCGTCCGTCGCTTTTTAAAATTGTCTGTTGACTCTGTTCTATCCTTTTACCGGGATAGTATCTACTTGATGAACACGACAGCGAGAATAATAATGGCGGCTAATATCAAAAATATCGGGCCGAACGTGAGTATCGCCGCGATCATTATCGCGGGAAGATCACCTTTCTCGTACGAAGAATCATCCTCATGAAACGCTTTTGCCTTCTTTTCGGCTTCGGAAAGCTCATCCTCGATCTCGGGAACATCGTCCTCGAAGTCTTCAGGAACGTGAAGTTCGGATGAGTCGACGTCGGTGACGATTCGCCCGTCATCTTCGTCTTTGCCCTCTTTTTCGGCCATTTCCTTCAGATATTCTTCATTGCGGGCCTTCATTATCTCGAAGGCCCGGTCCATTCTTTTACTGAAAAAGCTCATTACATCTCGTCAATTTCTTCAAGTTTTTTCTCCGCTGCCGCTATCTCTGCCTTCTCCTCTTCAGGTGACTCAGGCGCACTTCCGAGCATGTGATGACATGCGACAAAGTGGTTAGGCCTTACTTCCTTGAATTCAGGCGTTATCTTGGTGCAGATATCTGTGCAATACTTGCAGCGGGTGTTGAATTTGCATCCCTTCGGCGGATTGACCGGACTCGGGATGTCTCCTTCCAGTACGACGAGTTCTCTGCTTGCATCGACATTCGTAGTCGGTATCGCAGACAGGAGCGCTTCCGTGTACGGATGAAGCGGATGGTCGAACAGTTCCTGAGAATCGGAGAGTTCAACCATGGTGCCCAGATACATTACGCCGATCCTGTCTGAGATATATTTTACTACGGATAGGTCGTGCGTGATGAACAGATACGTGAGATCGTTCTGCTCTTTCAGATCCTGCAGAAGGTTGATTATCTGCGACTGGATGGAAACATCGAGAGCGGAGACCGCCTCGTCGCAGATGACGAACTTAGGGTTCGTCGACAGCGCACGAGCGATACCTATCCTCTGTCTCTGTCCGCCAGAGAACTGGTGCGGATATCTGTGGATAAAGTAGTCCGCGATGCCGCACATATTCATCGTTTCCTGGATATGCTCCTGAAGTCTCGGGCTGTTCGATTTGAAGTAATTGTGAGCAATCATGCCCTCGCCGATTATCTGACCTACGGTCTTGCGCGGGTTGAGCGACGAATACGGGTCTTGGAAAATGATCTGAAGGTCGCTTCTGAGCGAACGCATTTCTTCTTTGTTCAGGCGAGCGAGGTCGATGCCGTCATCGCGCATAGCTTCATACTTCTGGAATTCAGGATCGTCCTTATACTTTGCGCGCATGTCTTCGACGACTTTCGCCTTTTCCGCGATCTTTTCCTTTACCTCGGCTATGGACTTATCGATGTTATCACATTTTGCCTGCTGCGCAGCGGCCTTAGACTCTTTTCCTTTCCCTTCCCTGCTCAGATATTTGTAATCTTCAAGCACGG
>JBMNVD010000038.1:0-16028 GCA_050946615.1 Eubacterium sp. | reverse complement strand
GAAATGGTAGACCGGGGAGACCGTATCGCCGTTCGTCAGCGTGTAGCTGTAAGAAGTAGCAGGTGCCAAATCCGTGAGCGTGGCTTTAAAATAGTTATAGCCGGTTTTGTTTGCGGCTCCGGTCGCCGCGTCGACAGTCTTTGCCGTCGACGGAAGCTGGCCGTCGCTCGTAAGTTCGGAAGTCGGGGCGTATGTCACTTTTCCCGCGTCTGTCGTGTTTGCGTACCAGTTGACGCCGACGGATGTCTCATCGCTGCCCGGAGCGAGCGAAATGGTGCTCTGTGAGACCGCGGCAGGCTGCGGGTCTGCCCATGCGAAGCCGAAACACGAGAAAACCGTCACTACGCAGAGCAGAGTCATCAGCAGAGATCTGATTCTCTTTTTCATTTTTTCCTCCTTGAAAATCGTAAGCACCCGGCCGTTCAGGCGGCAAAATGTCTCGTCGTATCTTATTCCGGCCGGAATTTTTGTGTTGATATATATGAACGCTTTATAGCGATTGTTTTTCAGGCGATATACTCACCGGCACCTGTTTTTCGTCACCATGCGGCACCTGCTTTTCGTCACCATGCGGCGTCTGTTTTTCAGGCGATACAGCCTGCGGCACTTGCTTTCCGCCGGATTTCGAGAGTGACGGCTGTTTCCCGCGCGTCAAAGCCAGAGACGACAGCAGAGCCGAAAGCGGCACCGTCAGGATGACTGCGGCGGTCCCGCATATCCCGTGAGCAAGTTCCACGGCGATGAAGTCGGAAGTCAGCAGAGCGAGCGTCTGTACTCCGTATGAGTAGAGGACCAGCAGCATCGAGAGCGCCGAACCGAAGAAAGCGAAGATAAGCGTGTTCGACATCGTGCCCATCATGTCTCTGCCGACGTTCATTCCTGAAGCAAAGAGTTCGCGCCTTCCGAGCAGCGGATTCTTGTCGTGTATCTCGAACAAAGCGGCAACCAGCGAAACGGCGACGTCCATGACTGCGCCGAGAGATGATATCATCGCCGCCGCAAACAGCAGATGAGAAAGATCCATCCCCGTTGCGTACGTTACGAGGAGCAGTCCGTCCACGTTCTCATCGACGAAACCGCTGATGTGCAGGACGGCCGAAAATATCGAAAAAATGACGGCAGCGGCGGCTTCACCGACGAATACCGCTGCTGCAGACACGGCGCTTTTTTTGTTCACGCCGCTGATGAGACAAATGGAAACAGGCGTTATGATGATGACAGCTGCGGCGGTCACTGTCAGAACGGGCTGCCCGGAGTAAATTGCCGGAATCGTCACTTTGAATAGGAAAATCACGGAAAAGGCGAGCGCCGCGAGGGCGTAGACACCGCGCATGCCGCCCGTGAGTATCAGGATGAGCGCGAAAAATGCGAGTATCCCGATCTCGACACCTGTGCGGTCGTAGTTGGCGATGGTGTAGTACGGCTCGGTATTGTCAGGTTCGTCGACACATACGACGACGCGGCTGCCCGGCTTTACCTCGATATGATGTGTGTCTGATAAATTGTTTACGATTTCGACGGTCTTTCCGTCTATCTCTACGGTGACGGTCTGAGTGCCCACCGTCATTCCGCTGTATTTGCTGGTCTCCTGCGTGTCCGTCTCTTCGACGCTGATGACCTTGCATCTGACGTATCTGCGCGTTGAAGTTTCAAGAACCGTGTACCGCGAAGCATCCGGTATCATGAAGAGAATTGCCGACAGAGCGGCAGCGATGAGCAAAACGATGAAACGCGTGTCGTTCAGCGGGTTAGTGCGATTTTTTCCGAGTTTTTGATGGCCCATAGACTGAATACCTGAATCGAAATAAAAGTTTATTATCGACCTTCAGTATATAGGCCGAAGGAAAAATCTACAGGCACGGAAAGTATAAAAATTTGTAAACTATTTTGGGCCGTTTGCATAGTGCTTTATGCCTCGAAATGTATTATTATATCTATAAGCGCATTTTTCCCGGGAGGTAGTTGATGTCACTTACAGATGCTTTTTCGCTGCTCGGAGGCGTCGGTCTTTTTCTGTTCGGGATGACCATGATGTCGTCAGGACTGAAGAACGCGTGCGGCGAGAACCTTCAGCAGATACTTGAAAAGGCTACAAAGAACAAATATATAGCGATCCTCATCGGCATAGGCGTGACGATGCTTATCCAGAGTTCGTCGGCTACGGACGTGATGGTCATCGGATTCGTAAACTCCGGTATGATGACTCTGAATCAGGCTGTCGGCGTGATAATGGGCGCTAACATCGGTACAACCATCACGGCTCAGATAACGGCGTTCGATCTGGCTTCCGACGCGCCTCTGATACTGTTCGTAGGCGTCATCCTGTATCTGTTCGTGAAGCAGAGACTCGTAAAACACGTCGGCGAGATAATAATGGGCTTCGGCATGCTATTCGTCGGCATTTCGATAATGAAGTCGGCTATCCTGCCGCTCGCCGAATCCGAAACTTTCGTGAAGTTCATGACTAATCTGGACAACCCCGCGGTCGCCGTTTTGTTCGGCATAGGCTTCACCGCACTGCTCCAGAGTTCTTCATCGTCGACGGTCATCTTTCAGACGTTTGCAGTAGACGGCATACTCAGTTTCAATACGGCCGCGTACCTCGTCATCGGCGCCGCCATCGGCTCAGTCACTCCGAATATCCTCGCGTCGCTCACCACTAATAGGAACGGCAAGCGCTCCGCACTGATAAACCTTTTGTTCAACGTCTTCAGGGCTTTCATACTTATAGCACTCATCAATATTTTCCCGCAGATACTCACATGGATACAGGGGCTTTCCCCGAACGACATCGGCAGGCAGATAGCGAACATGCATACCATTTTTGCGGTGATAGCCGTTTTGGTGGAGATGCCGTTCGCCGAACAAATCGTAAAACTAACGGAAAAGATAATTCCGATCAAAACCGAAGAGAGCGAGACGCTGGAAGAACGCAAACTCAAGTATATGGTCAACCTGCAGACCCTCCCGGCCGGCGTTGCTATCGCTCAGGCGCATAAGGAAGTCACGCGCATGGGGCGCATAGCGGCCAAAAACCTGCGAAAGTCGATATTGTGCTTCTTCGACTACACTCCGGACTTGGCTGAGTCCGTCAGGACGCGCGAGGTGACGGTAAATATATTGAACCACACGATAGCGGACGCGATGACCGAACTCAGGGCATTCGACCTGAGCAGGGAGCAGCTCAGGCGCGTTTCCATGATGACGATAGCAGTCACCGATATTGAGAGACTTTCCGACCACGCCGAGAATATCGTGGAATATGCGGAAGAACTTATTTCAAATCATCAGAGCATGTCACCTGAGGCGACTGCTGAGTTGAAGGAAATGGCGAAAGATTCGCTCAGCGAAGTGGATCTTGCGATAGATATTTTCGAGACTGAGGATTATTCCAAACTGGATGCTCTTGAGGCAATAGAGGCGCGCGTCGACGAGCAGGAGACGAGCCTTGTCGACGACCACGTGGAGCGGCTGATGCAGGCTCACTGCGATCCGTTGAGCGGCGTCGTCTTCACGGATATCGTGACCGATCTGGAGAGATGCGCCGACCACGCCGTGAACATAGCCTATGCGCTTAAAGAAAGACCGGAAGATCTCGATCTGCGCAAAGAACTGGAAAGGAGCCCGAATGCTCTCGATATAACCGTCGAGGACTGAATAACCGTTGAAATATGAGGAGCTATATTTATCTGTTTTTTATGTCGATGCTGCCCATCGTCGAACTGAGGCTGGCGATACCGGTCTCGCAGGCGATGGACCTGCCGGTCATCAAATCGTTCATCGTGTGCATGCTCGGCAACATGGTACCGGTGCCGTTCATATATTTCTTCGCGCGCAGGTTCCTGAACTGGGGGAAAGATAAGAAATATACGCGCAGGCTGTTCACATTCATCCTTGAAAAAGGCGAGAAGGCAGGCGCAAAGATAATGAGCAAAACAGGAAAGTACGGAACGTCGCTGGCGATCACTTTGTTCGTCGGCATACCGCTTCCGGGGACCGGCGCGTGGACGGGAACGCTCGCGGCGAGCATTCTCGATTTCGGTTTCAAAAAGACCGTTTTCTCCGTCACATGCGGTGTCGTTTTGGCGGGCGTGATAATGATGACCGCGAGTCATTTCGGATTTTCTTTTGTCGATTGAGAAGGAGTCAAGATTCGATTGAGATAAGGAGATAGGATATGGGAACAAAAAAGGGAAAAGACAGCACTATCACCGAAGAATATCTCAGCAGGATAGATGCGTACTGGCGGGCCGCGAATTATCTTTCTGCGGCTCAACTTTATCTTTTGGACAATCCGCTGCTCACGGAGCCCCTCAGACCAGAGCACATCAAGAAAAAAATCGTGGGCCACTGGGGAACTGTGCCCGGACAGAATTTTATCTACGCTCACCTGAACAGGACAATCAAAAAATACGATCAGGATATGATCCTTATATCCGGACCGGGTCACGGCGGCAATTTTTTCATAGCAAACACGTATCTGGAAGGCACATACAGCGAGGTCTATCCGAATATCAGCCGCGATGTCGACGGACTCAGAAGACTCTTCAAGCAGTTCTCTTTCCCGGGCGGCGTGCCGAGCCACTGCGCTCCTGAAACGCCGGGGTCCATCAACGAGGGCGGCGAACTGGGATATTCACTGGCACACGCTTTCGGCGCGGTCTTTGACAACCCCGATTTGATAGCTGCCTGCGTCATTGGGGACGGCGAGGCTGAGACCGGGCCGCTCGCGACTTCATGGCATTCGAATAAATTCCTGAATCCCGTCACGGACGGAGCCGTAATACCTATACTGCACCTGAACGGATATAAGATAGCCAACCCTACGGTTTTGGCGCGCATATCGCACGAGGAACTGACGGACCTGATGAAAGGCTACGGCTGGGAGCCGCATTTCGTCGAGGGGAGCGACCCTATGACGATGCACCGTCTCATGGCGGAGACTCTCGATACAGTCATGGACGAGATAAAGGCGATACAGAAGCACGCGCGCGAGACGGGAGACACTTCGCGGCCTCGCTGGCCGATGATAGTCCTGCGGACGCCGAAAGGCTGGACGGGCCCGAAGGAAGTCGACGGAAAGCCTGTCGAGGGCTCTTTCCGCGCACATCAGGTACCTATCCCGATGGATAAGCCGGAGCATCTGGAACTGCTCGAACAGTGGCTCAGGAGTTACAGACCCGAAGAATTATTCGACGAGAACGGCAGGCTGATACCGGAACTTCAGGAACTGACACCAACGGGCGACCGAAGGCTCGGCGCCAACCCTCACGCGAACGGAGGCAAACTCTTAAGAGACCTCAGGACGCCTGATTTCAGGGATTACGCCGTGCCGGTGGAAAAGCACGGAGGAACTGAGGCTCAGGACATGATAGAACTGGGCGGCTACGTGCGGGATATATTCAATCTGAACAAAGAGTCGCGCAACTTCAGGATATTCGGGCCGGACGAGACGATGAGCAACCGCCTGAACAAAGTATTCGAAGCGTCGGAGAGAGACTGGAACGCGGAGACGCTCGAAAGCGACGAGTTCCTGTCGCCGGACGGCAGGATAATGGATTCGTTCCTGAGCGAGCACATGTGCGAAGGATGGCTGGAAGGCTATCTTTTGACGGGACGCCACGGTTTCTTTGCAAGCTACGAGGCTTTCATCAGGATAATCGACTCGATGGCCGCTCAGCACGCCAAATGGCTCAAGGTCTGCAATCAGCTCCCTTGGCGCGAGAAAATCGCCTCGCTCAATCTGATTTTGTCTTCTAACGTATGGCAGCAGGATCACAACGGCTTCACGCATCAGGATCCGGGCTTCATGGATCATATTGCGAACAAAAAAGCGGACGTCGTGCGGCTGTATCTTCCGCCTGACGCGAACTGCCTGCTCTCGACTTTCGACCACTGCATCAGGAGCCGCAACTACGTGAATGTCATCGTCACATCAAAACATCCGCGCCCGCAGTGGCTTTCGATGGACGAGGCGGTCAAACACTGCGCTCAGGGTATCGGCATATGGCGCTGGGCAAGCACCGACGCGGGAGAAGAACCCGACGTCGTGATGGCGTGCTGCGGCGACACACCGACGCTTGAGACTTTGGCGGCCGTGACTATTCTGAGAGATTACTTCCCGGACATCAAAATCAGAGTCATCAACGTCGTGGACCTGATGAAACTGCAGCCTAAGTCGATGCATCCGCACGGGCTCTCCGACGACGAATACGACCTGCTCTTTACGAAGGACAAACCTGTGATCTTCGCTTTCCACGGATATCACACGCTCATACACGAACTGACGTACAGACGCCGCAACCGCAATATCCACGTGTACGGATATAAAGAGGAGGGGACGATAACGACGCCGTTCGACATGCGCGTCCAAAACGAGATAGACAGATACAGCCTCGTAAAGAACGTCGTCAGGTATCTGCCGCAGCTCGGCAACCGCGGTTCACACCTCGTCCAGGCCATGAACGACAAACTCGTAGAACACAGGCAGTATATCCGCGAATACGGCGTGGATCTGCCGGAAGTCGCGGAATGGAAATGGAGTGATAGATAATGTCGATAGTAGGAGGATTCATGGTACCACATCCGCCCCTCATCGTCCCTGACGTCGGGCGCGGAGAAGAAGAGCAGATACGCGAGACTTCTGACGCTTATGTCAAAGTCGCCCGCATGATCGCCGAACTGGCACCGGAGACGATAGTCGTGTCGTCGCCTCATAATGTGATGTACTACGACTATTTCAACATCTCGGGAGGTCGCGAGGCAAAAGGTTCTCTTGCGGAGTTCAGAGCGCCGCGAGCGGCAGTAGATCTGGAATACGATCAGGAGCTGGTCGCCGAGATATGCCGCATCGCCGATTCCCGCAAATTCCCGGCAGGGACCCTCGGAGGCCGCAAAAAAGAACTGGATCACGCGACTGTCATACCTCTGTGGTTCGTGAACAGGGAGTATCACAAGCCGTACAGGCTCGTGAGGATAGGCCTTTCGGGACTGCCTCTCGAAGACCATTACAGGCTCGGCATGATGATAAAAGAGGCCGTCGAGCGCCTAGGCCGCAGGACGGTATATATCGCAAGCGGCGATCTTTCACATAAACTCAAAGAGTACGGACCGTACGGATTCGATAAGAACGGGCCTGTGTACGACGCCCGAATCATGGACGTGATGGGCAGAGGCGCCTTCGGCGAACTGTTCGACTTTGACGAGACATTCTGCGAGAAAGCGGCCGAATGCGGCCACCGGTCGTTTGTAATGATGGCAGGCGCGTTCGACAGGACCGGAGTTACAGCCGAAAAACTGAGTTATCAGGACGTTACCGGCGTAGGGTACGGCATCTGCACATTCGTGCCGACAGGTTCCGACGAAACGAGGAATTTTCTCGACCTGCGCGAAAGAGCCGAGTCGGAGCGTCTCACGGCAAAGAAAAACTCCGAGGACCCATACGTCAGGCTCGCCAGACTTTCGGTCGAGACATACGTCAAAACAGGCAGGGCGGCGAAAGTGCCTTCGGGCCTGCCGGAAGAGATGTATTCCGGCCGCGCCGGCGTGTTCGTATCGCTGCACGAGGACGGAAGGCTCAGAGGATGTATCGGCACGATATCTCCTGTAAGGGAGAATATCGCCGAAGAGATAGTGATGAACGGCATAAGCGCCTGCTCGCAGGATCCGCGCTTCGACCGCGTGACGACCGAAGAACTTCCGCGCTTGGAATACAGCGTGGACGTGCTCAGCGCACCTGAGCCGATAGATTCCGAAGATAAGTTAGATGTCAAGAGATACGGCGTCATAGTGACAAAAGGCGCCCGCAGAGGGCTTCTGCTGCCCGATCTGGACGGGGTAGACACTCCCGCCGAGCAGATATCGATAGCAAAGAGAAAGGCCGGCATCTCCGAAAGCGAAAGAGGGGTGGAACTCGAGCGTTTCGAGGTGGTGAGGCACCTGTGAACGATAAGGCTGCTTTGAAAGGCCATACTGCCGGGAACGGCGAGACGGCTGTGAACGATAAGGCGTCTGCGCACGGTATGACGGCTGTCTGCGGCGTCTGCTTCAGGCACTGCAGGATAGAAGAAGGCAGGCTCGGCGCATGCCGCGCGAGGCGCGCCGAGAATGGACGAGTCGTATGTGACAACTACGGCAGGATAACGTCGATAGCGCTCGATCCGATAGAGAAGAAGCCGCTTGCGCGCTTTCACGGCGGGAGCATGATACTTTCCGTCGGAAGTTACGGCTGCAATCTGACGTGCCCGTTTTGTCAGAACGATTCCATTTCTTACGCGGGCCCGGATGACGTCGGATACAGGACAGTCAATCCGGAGGACCTCGCGGATATCGCGCTTTCCGTGAAGGACAGGGGAAATATCGGGCTGGCGTTCACATATAACGAACCGCTCGTCGGCTGGGAGTTCGTGAAGGACACGGCTGAGGAAGTCCACAGACGCGGCATGCTGAACGTCATGGTTACTAACGGCTGTGCCGAACTGAGCGTGCTCGATGAACTTCTGCCGCACATAGATGCGATGAATATTGACCTGAAATGTTTTACCGACGACTCATACCGCAGGCTCGGAGGCGATTTCGAGATGGTCAAAGCCTTCATCTCACGGGCGGCCGATGCATGCCACGTCGAGTTGACCACGCTGATCGTGCCCGGCCTGAACGACTCTGAAAAGGATATGGAGCGCGAGGCAGAGTGGATAGCGTCGCTGCGCGGCGGCAGAGGGGACGAGATCCCGCTGCACGTGACCAGATTTTTCCCGCGCCACGACTATATAGGAAAGGCTCCGACAGATGTCAGGACGGTTCGTGGTCTGGCGGATAAGGCGCGAGAAACGCTTAAATATGTGTATGTCGGCAACGTCTGGTGAGACAGGTGATATAATAAATAAACAAGCCTGAATAAAAAAAGAACATGCGTTTGCTTTTTGCACGGACATGGAATATAATGTAGTCACTTTGAAGGAGTGACTGCATCATGAAAGTCGTGGCTGCGCCCGTTGATACGATCGCCGTTTTCATCGTCGGGAAGCCTCCCAGACCGTGCAAATTTAAATATCAACGGAGGGACGGAAAACTTTTTACCGTAAACATCGACAATATCGTCGAAGTGGACGAGCGCATGATATCCGGGCGCAAGTCGTTCGTGTACCAGTGCCAGAGCACTTTCGGCGACTTTGAGCGCGTCTACGAATTGAGGTTTTTCACTGATACGGCGAGATGGGAGTTATATAAGATATAATGGAACACGGATATTTTCAGGTATATACCGGCGAAGGCAAAGGCAAGACGACCGCTGCCATAGGACTTGCTGTCAGAGCGGCGGGAGCCGGCCTTAAGGTGTATATCGGCCAGTTCGTAAAGAGCATGGAATATAATGAAGTGAAGATGATAAAAGAACGCTTCCCTGAGATAACTGTCGAACTGTACGGTAAGCAGGGATGCATCGTCGGAAGAAATCCCGACGAATGCGATATGCTTTCGTCGCAGGACGGGTATAAGAGAGCGAAGGAAGTCATTTTGTCGCACGAGTACGACGTCGTCATACTCGACGAGATATTCATCGCTTCATATTTCAATATCCTCAGAGACGACCAGTTGATAGATCTCGTCGAATCGCGCACAGAGGGAACTGAACTTGTTATGACGGGCAGGTATGCGCCTCAGTGCGTATTAGACAGAGCAGATCTGGTCACTGAAATGAGAAATATCCGCCATTATTACGAGAAAGGGGTACAGGCCCGCGACGGGATTGAGCGCTAGTTGCTTTATCCACGGGCTTTACTTATACCTATGACAGAAAAAGAAACTCCCGAAAACGGATCTTCCGATATTGAAGAATTAAAGGGAAATCAGGCGGGCACGGCGCCGATGGCGGATCGCGCGTATACGGGTAAAAGTCCCGACGAGGCTGTCGCACGTGCAAAAATCATAATCAAAACGAGTCTCATCGGCATCGGAGCCAATGTGCTTCTCGCCGTATTTAAGGCGCTCGTCGGTTTTGCCGTAAACTCTATCGCTATCGTGCTCGACGCCGTAAACAACCTGAGCGATGCGGTATCGTCCATCGTGACGATAATCGGTACTAAAATCGCGGGCAAGGCGCCGGACAAGCAGCACCCTCTGGGCCACGGCAGGATAGAATATTTAAGCGCGATGATCATCTCTTTGATCATTCTGTACGCGGGCATCACTTCGCTCGTAGAGGCGGTAAAAAAGATCATGCATCCGTCCGAGCCTGAATATTCGGCGGTCTCGCTCATAATCGTCGCGGTCGCCATAGTCGTCAAGATACTGCTCGGCAGATATGTGAAGAAGACCGGTAAGCGCGTGAACTCCGACTCGCTCGTCAATTCGGGCGAAGACGCTAAACTGGACGCGGTCATCTCCGCCTCGACGCTTGTCGCAGCAGTGATATATCTGGGCTTCGAGGTGAGCCTCGAGGCATGGCTCGGTGCTCTGATATCGTGCGTTATCATTAAATCGGGCACCGATATGCTGCTCGATACGCTGAGCCAGATAATAGGGGAACGCGCCGACAGCGATACATCTAAGAAGATAAAGAAGATCGCCGGCTCCTTCGAAGGGGTCAGCGGCGTCTACGATCTGGTGCTGCACGCTTACGGGCCCGAGACTTATACGGGTTCGTTCCATATAGAGATCCCGGATACGATGACGGCGGAGAAGATAGCGAATCTGGAAGAAGAGATAGTCGTTGCCGTCTACAGGGAAACGGGAGTAATAATCACAGGCATAAGCATCTACTCCAGGAACACCGGAGACCCCGAGATAACAGCCATGCAGGCCAGGATACGCGAGGCCGTCATGAAAGTTGAATACGTGATACAGATGCACGGCTTCAACTATAATAAAGAGACAAAGCTGCTGAGGTTCGACGTCGTTGTCAGTTTTGACGCGCCAGACAGGAACGAAGTCTGGAAAGAGGTCCAGGACATCGCGCAGGGATTGTATCCCGATGCGCATCTCGTTGTGACGATGGACGCCGACATGAGCGACTGAAAACGGACGCCGGAACATGTGGCTGGATTGTGCGCCGACAAAGGCAGCTTAAAACGGATGCCGACCTGAGCGGCTGAATACGAATTTTCCCGGTCCTTTCATCAAACTGAAAGGACTTTTTTTCGGCTGCCGCGACCGCGTATTTCCGTATTTACAATCGTATTTTTCTGCACGGAGCAATTTAGCTAATTTTTAGTTTGACATGATATATTTGTCACCGTAAAAACACAGAAGCAGCGGACAATGGACTGCAAAACATAGAAAAAGAGGTGTCGATCATGAAAATGACAGGAAAGAAAATTTGGAAAACAGCAGGAGCGATCACGCTGGCCGCTGTGCTGACTTTGGTACCGGTGGCTTCATTTGCGGCATCCTCGGCGCCTCCGGGAGGAAGTGCATCAGGCGGAGGAGCCGACACGCAGACTTACGATTACAGCGGTACGATGTCCGGAGCACTTACGGCGGACGGCGAGGAAGTGACTTCTGACGGAGAGACCACGGTGGCTGAAACAGCCGATCAAAACGCGGCACTTGCCACAAACGGCGGTACGCTCACGATAACGAACGGTACGCTGACAAAGTCGGGCGACGATACGAACGGCGACAACTGCAACTTCTATGGTATCAATTCCATAGCACTTGCGGTAGGCGACGGTACGACGATGTACATCTCAGACAGTTCGCTTTCAGCCGATTCTGAAGGCAGCAACGGCGTATTCTCGACGGATAATGCAACCGCGTATGTATATAATACTTCTATCGATACTACGGCGGGCAACTCCAGAGGTCTCGACGCCACGTACAGCGGAACGATCATCGCCGACAGTCTGACTATTGCTACGGAGGGCGACCACAGTGCGTCACTTGCGACAGACAGAGGCGGCGGAAATATATCGGTCACTAACTCGACATTGAGCACGGCCGGAAGCGGCTCACCGCTGCTCTACAGCACGGGAACAATCGAAGTCAGCAACGTGACAGGTACAGCGAGCGGAAGCCAGATAGCCGGTATGGAAGGCTTGAACACAATTCTGATCTTCAATTCCGACCTGACGAGCACGATCACGGGGGCGACGGCATCTGACCCTGTGGCGGACGGAGTCATCATCTACCAGTCGACGAGCGGAGACGCCGATACGTCTTCGGGCGAGACGGCTCTGTTCCAGGCGGTGAACTCCAAACTCTCCAGCTCGATACAGAGCGGGGCTATGTTCTATATCACCAACACGACGGCAAAAGTCATCCTGAAGGATACGGAACTGAACTTTGATTCAGACAGCGCCAAACTGCTTTACATCGCAGGCAACGATTCAAACAACTGGGGCACCGCAGGCTCAAACGGCGGCACTGTAACGTTCGCGGCAATCGGCGAGACTCTTGACGGCGACATAACGGTAGATACTATCAGTTCTCTCAATCTGTATCTGCAGGATTCCACGACATACACCGGAGCGATAACCATCGAGGAAAACGCCAACGGTACATCTGACGGAAGCGGCATCACTGTAAACGTCGATTCCGGAAGCACGTGGGTAGTCACAGGCGATTCCACCGTCACCAACCTGAATGTTGCTGACGGAGGCAAAGTCGTAGACGAGAGCGGCAACACAGTGACGATAACCGCAAACGGAAGCACGGCAGTCGAAGGAACGAGCAGCGTGACCGTGACAGTTACGGGTTCATACTCAACGACCGTAGACGAAACCATCGAAGCAGAAGCGGCTTCTATCGACCGCACGGATTTCGACAGTTATTATGGGACTTCTACCGCTATCGCGGAGACAGTATCCGACGAGTCGGAGAATGACACGGAAGCCACCGAAGATACAGATTCCGCAGAGGAAACGACAGAAGATACTGCCGAGGAGCAGGATGGAATCGGAACAGCAGCGATAATAATCATAATCGCGGTAGCAGCATGCATAGTCATCGTCATTGCGGTGAGACACAATGCGAAAAAGAAACAATAAAACAATAAATGACAGCTTAATAACTTAATAGTAAAAAGATTATCAGACAAAAGGGGAATACATATATTATCATAATGAAAGGGAGACGCTCATACGAGCGCCTCTCTTTTTTTATCATAAAATCCCGCGTTGAACGCAGAAATATTTTTATTTTGAGAAAAATATGTACAATAATTTTTTTTGACTGACCAGCGTGAAAAAAACTGAACTATACTTAAATAAATTAGTATAATGTTTATACATTTATTAAGTATCTGTCATACTTGCTGATTTTAGGGGGTTATTTTGAGAGAGAATTTCGCACAGAAAGTCAAGAACCGGATAAAGACGATAGCAGTTCTCGCCATAATACTGGCGATTACTGTATCCGCTCCGGCAATCGCACTTAAAACATTGGCTGCAGAAGGCCAGACATTTACTTTGCTTATCGAATATAAAGACCAGAATACGGGTGAGGAGATCGCCGCGCCGTATAAAGCCGTCCTTAAACCCGGTGACACGTATTCGGTATCATCGCCGCAGATCGAAGGATATTCTTTGGTTGACTCCGCGCAGGAAACCGTATCAGGCGAAATTTCCTCGGATGTTCAGTATGAGGTCGTGTATTCGCCGGGAGAACTGACATTCAGTGTCCACCATTATTTCAAAACAGTCGACGGCATCTATGTCATGGACGAAAGTTTAGACGAGACGGTCACAGCAGAAAGAAATACAGTGGTCACGGTCACGCCTGCAGCAGTAGACGGATATGAATGCATATCCGACACGACAGTATACGTTCCTACGACCGGCACGGTAGATAAAGATCTGTACTACGAACCGACAGACGGTAAGACGGTCATTTACTTTGAGACCGGTTCGACCTACGTACCATACATTTCCGAGACGCCGGGGACAGACATAACCGCCGAAAAGGCAAAGCGCGTCCCGGGCGGGTCTCTGGCTCCTTCAAAGGCCGGGTATGTATTTGCAGGCTGGACGGATGAAGATGGAAACGACGCGGAGATACCGGATTCCATGCCTGATCAAAACATGAAGCTCATAGCAAAATGGACACCGGGCGAATCGAAATATACCGTCGTCTACAGGTTCCGCAATTATTATTCATCACGCTACACGTGGGACGGCAAGGCGACTGGCGCTCCGGAATACTACGACTTCATGTCAGTTCAGAAAACAGGAACAACAGGCAGCGAAATTACGTACGACTGGAATTCGGAAGATGCATCCGTAAAGGAAGAGATCCAAGATGCATTCTACGAGTATGAATCGGCGGAAACCGGGAAAACTATTAGTGCGGACGGCAATACAGTGGAATACGTGTACTGCCAGCCCGTAAAAGTGAAACTGTATCTGTACTCCTTCTGGCACATGCGGCTCGATGTCGACGAGAACGGTGAACATACCGGCACGTATGACAAAGGCTACATGACAAAACTCTGGGGCGACAGCCCGCTGGAACTCCGCTTGGGCGACTACATCCCGCTCCCGACAAAGGAAGAACTTTTCGATCAGACGATAGAATACAACGGAAAGACTTTCACGTGCTGGGATCTGATCTTTTTCAACTACAGCCTCCCGAATTCGCCGCAGAACTCACAGGATAAATACTCGATATTCTGGCCATATAGCAACTATGCATTCGCAGAGAATTTTAACAGCCCTCCTTCGACAAATATGATATCTGAGCACCCGTTCATAACGGAATCGATGCTCGACCAGACCGTCGTACCCGGAGATCCGAGCACTTATCACAACGACCCGTTCGTCAAGGAAAGCACGGATGAGGAAGATTACAGCGATACGTGGCGGAACGGTTCATCTGTCGAAAAGAACTACGACGACACAAGCGGATCGTATGTCGTGAGCATTTCGCCGTATTACACCTTAAACGAACTCCACGACTTCTACATCCGCTATTATCACGAAAATCCGAATAAGACAGAGGCGACGGCAGAAGCCGACGACAGAGTCATCACAGATACTGTCAACGGCGTAGAGGTGACGAAAGTATACGAGCCGGCGAGTTATTACCACTATCAGGATACCGACGACGTTTTATACATGTATCCGATGTTCGTTCAGGGGCATATGCTCGAATACTACGCCAGAATAAATAGTGGCATTTCTTTCGATCCTGACGGTACGCCGCCTGAACTGACAGATACTAATTACAGGATAAGCGCGGCAAATCAGCCGTATGACTCCACTGACCCGGCTGAGAAACAAAAATTCTGGCTGCAGAACAGGACCGGAAGGATATATCTTGAACTGTACTATTCCTGCAAAACATATCCGGTGACGTTTTTAGACGGTTCAGAGGTACTCGCGGAGAACCGTCCGTCGGACGAACAGTGGCCTGCTGACTCATCAAAAGGCGGATATGAGTACAAAAAACTCATAGACTTAAATGAGACGTACAGGTCATTATCCGGCGGCGAGGACCCTGAACCTCCTGAAGGAATGGAAGACTATACGTTCGGCGGATGGTACGCCGAGGGAGATACGGATGAGACGGTCCTGAATGAGGTCAGCGTCGAACGCGCCGAGAACCGCTACGTCGCTAAGTGGATCGCTCCGAAGTATACGGTGACCTTCGATTCAAACGGAGGCTCCTCTGTCGATTCCCAGAAGGTAGATAAAAACAGCACCGCCGAGCGTCCGGCCGACCCTGTGCGGGAAGGATACGAATTTATCGGGTGGTTCTATAAGGATGATCTTGCCTGGTATGAATTCGACATGCCGGTCGTACAGGACACGGAGCTCATCGCTCTTTGGGATAAGAACGATGATACTGTAGATTACACGGTCACCCATCAACTGCAGAAGGCTGACGGAACGGTTTCGACTATCCTGACCGAAGACAGAACATACAGCGATTACTTTGCCGAATATGACAGCAATTCCGATCACTACGTCACCGCACGCGCGTTGTATAATGGGGAAGAGGGATATCCCGAAGGAACTTACACGAGTCCTCTCGCCGCCGCACTGCTCTTTGAGAGCGGAGAGAGAAATATCACATTTAATTATTTGGAATATCCG
>JBMNVD010000037.1:0-17558 GCA_050946615.1 Eubacterium sp. | reverse complement strand
ACTGTCACTGTCTGACGTATAAGTTTTGAATAAAGATACTTTGATTCTCTTTACGTGGTTCTCAAAATTTTCTGTATAGACCGTTCTATCGGCATCAGTACCGTCGATAGTCAATGTAATCGGGTCTGAATCTAATTTGTAACCGACAGGAGCAGAGATTTCCGTAATCGTATAAGAACCCTTCTGCAGCCAGTCCTCTGGAGATTTCCACATACCCGAAGATGGAATAGTAAATGTAGTTTCTCCGTCAATTGGTACGAGTTCTCCCGCCTTGATAACAGTTTTTCCATCAGAAAGAGTGATGTTCTGATTTGTTGTTACTGTAAACGTAGTACCAGAAAGGGTTTCTGCAGTTTCAGCATCAGACTTGGTGACATTCAAACCATAGTATTTTGAATTATTTGTCTTATTCAATATACTATTCTCACTGACATTACCAAACATGGCTGTAGCAGTAATGTTTTCAAGTTTGAATACAAGAATATCTGTTGCTGTCTCACCTTCGGTCTCACCAGTCTGTAAATTCCAAGACCATCCCGAACCTTTATCATATCCGTCAGCAGGTGTTCCTTCTTCTACGGTCATATAACCGTGAGGTAAGGAAATCTTTCCGTCATCATAAATAAAGCCCTCAGAATCCGAACCAGTCGGGTGAATATCTGCCGTAATATAATTTTTGTACGCATTATAAAAACCTACTCTATAAGTTCCGTTGGTATTTGCTTCTGGAACCGTAAGAGTATACTGTCCGTCCAATGTACTCGCTGAAATATCATCAACAGAATCTACTGGATAATATTTAATGATGAAAGTCGTTCCCGCTAAAGAAGGATTATCTTTGCTTGTAGATGTACCTTCCTGCATACCTCTTGTATCTTTCTGGATTATAATAGTAGCAGGGTCATATACTGGTTTATCAGTTACCTTAAATGTTTCCGTTTCCCCCGCCGTTAAAGTAATAGCAGAACTCCACGAAGTATTTAAAGAAAATCCTTTAGGTGCTTTTGTTTCTTTAGCATAATATGTTCCCGCAGGCAGAGACACATAATTTGTTGTTCCATCTGCTTTTGTAGTCAATGTAGCAACTACACTCGATTTTGCAGAATTATAAATCTGATATGTTGCTCCCGCTAAAGAATAATTTGGATTGTTATTGGTACATGACGGGTTGGAACTTACCTTCTGTAACCTTAATGATGAAGTCGTATAATCCCATGTAATAAGCAATTGATTATTTGGATTATTGGCATCATAAAGAAGACTGCAAGTTACATTTGCTTCTTTTCCCGTACCATTCCATGCCTTTGCTTTTGCAAGAAACATATTTGCATCACCTGATGCAAGCTCAAAACCGTCATTAATATGACTGTAATCAGATATTCCAGCAGTTCTCCAAACAGCAGTCTGAGTTACTTAATACTCATAACTATAAGAAAGTGAAACATCACGCAGAATAATATGTTCTGATATACTGTCCGCCAAAATATGTTTTGCAACACGCATTTGATGTAGAACACAATCAATATTATTTTATGCTGCATTATCTGTACCATATATCATGTCTGTATCAGAAACAGAGTGTAATATCACAGTCGCAGCCTTAGAATTATCGGCACAACTATTTACTTGCAGTATAGTCATTGCAGACAAAAGCATAATAGCGCACATCAGTATAGACAGTACTTTTACTTAATATCGATTAATATCGATTTATCTCACGCTTAGGCAATTCATGAACGGATCCCGGCCGCGCATTGAGGAAGCGTAAATAAAAAGTGCCGCTCCGGGGTCATCCCGAAACGGCACTTCTCTTATGCGATAAAAACCTTTGAAATTCGAACTTTACTGCTCGGATCCGCCTTTGTCTTTTTTCTTTTTGTCTCCTCCCACAGTGAACGGATCGTCATTTGTCTGCGCGGATGAAGCCTGAGTTTGAGTTTCTTGATTTGTTGAACTCGACTCAAATGCGTTCGCTGTCACGTCAGAAGGATTACCTGCGCTTGCGGGAGCGTCAGGGGTTACCGGTTCGGCCGGTTCAGCCTGCTGCGCTGCTTGTGCCTGCTGAGCTCGTGCAGACATCTCTACATCCCACGGACTCGTGTAAGAAGCGCCGGTAGTTCCCTTGACCGAAGCGTCATTTTGAGGCGCTTGAGTCTGCGAGCTCTGCCAGTTTGCTTGAGTCTGCGAGTTCTGCCAGTTAGCTTGAGTCTGTGCGTTCTGCCAGCCGCTGTTAGCAGTTCCCTGAGTGGAAGTGTATTGGCCGTAACCGTACTGGGAATTTTGATTGAAATTGTTCTGGCTAAAGCCGCTGCCCTGAGAAGGCCCGTTCTGCCCGTAAGGGTTGGATCCGCCCGCCGCATTACCGTTCTGCCCGCTGTAGTTATAACCGCCCGCCGCAGGTCCGTTAGGTCCCGCATTACCGTTATTCCCGCTGTAGTTATAACCGCCGGTCGCAGGCCCGTTCTGCCCGTAAGGGTTGGATCCGCCGGTCGCATTACCGTTCTGTCCGTAAGGGTTGGATCCGCCTGCCGCATTACCGTTCTGACCGCTGTAGTTATAACCGCCCGCCGCAGGTCCGTTAGGTCCCGCATTACCGTTCTGCCCGCTGTAGTTATAACCGCCTGCCGCAGGTCCGTTAGGTCCCGCATTACCGTTCTGCCCGCTGTAGTTATAACCGCCGGTCGCATTACCGCTCTGCCCGTAAGGGTTGAATCCGCCCGCCGCATTACCGTTCTGCCCGCTGTAGTTATAACCGCCTGCCGCATTTCCGTTCTGCCCGTAAGGGTTGGATCCGCCGCCTACAGGCCCGTTCTGCCCGTAAGGGTTGAACCCGCCTGTAGGTCCGTTAGGCCCTGTCGGTCCGTTTGGCCCCGTTGGTCCGTTTGGCCCGGCAGGTCCGTTTGGCCCGGCAGGGCCGTTGTAGAAAGTCCCTTCCGGATCGTAGTAACCGTAGTACGCCACACAAACGCGGTGATAATAATCAGCCCTCGCTAAATATACGTATGGAAAAACGTAAAAGATCAACACTATCCCTGCGGTGAGCGCTCCGAGAAAATACCAGCCAATGAATGACAGTTCAAATATAAAGAGATCGGCCTTTCTTCCATTCGTCATCTGCGAAGACAGTTTCAGGACCTCGCTCGGTGACAAATCGCGCCTGTCGTCGAGGATGTAAGGCACCATATAGTACTCATAATGTTTTATTATCCCCGGGATGATGAACAGCAGCGTCCAGAGGAAAATGTACACGTCGCGCAGAAGCAAAGTCTTCACCACGCGCCCGTAGTCAGCGGAATTGAAGCCCGATGCGATCGTTCCCTGCTGGCTCCTGATTCCCGCACGGTTGAACCAGCACAGTCCGCCGAACAAAAGCGGATACAGCACGAAGATCGTAATCAGTATCCCGAATAACCCGCTGCCCATTGAAAAACGCGAGAAAGAAAAATCCGCAAGCGACGAATCGTCTCCCATTTGTTTGTAGACACTAAAAATTTCACTCAAATCGCCGGAAGCAAAGGCCACGAGCAGCGCAACTGCCACCGTAGGCCAGTAGTTCTGGGAAAGCAGTGATTTTGCCTGAGCCTTTACGTCACTTCTTATGATGTTGATAGGCATGATAACACCTCCATATTAATTCAATATTAGCAAATAAAAATCGACATATACAACAAATTTTTGTAAAACGCCGCGTTTTTATGCGCAGCGGACCGGTTTTTGAAAAACACCGCGATTTTAAGCTCCGCGAATCAGCCCGCCGAAAATAGTGTATAA
This sequence comes from Eubacterium sp., assembly GCA_050946615.1. Lineage (GTDB taxonomy): Bacteria > Bacillota > Clostridia > Peptostreptococcales > Anaerovoracaceae > Eubacterium_B. Next base: position 13,787 of record JBMNVD010000037.1, on the reverse strand, counting down.
TATTAAACGCGAAATGATAGAGCATTAATAAATCAGAGGAACAGGAACGGAGGTGCCATATGACCGAAAAAAACGATTCCCGCACAGCGAGGAATAATAACGCACAGACCGACAACAGTTCGGCGGCATCCGAGACCCGTCGCTTTACGTCCGCCAAAGCCGTATATCTCGGGCACGGAAGTCTCCGATTCGACCTCCCGGACGGCGGTTCCATCTACGTCGATCCGTTCTCTGGCTCAGATGAAGATTACACTCGCCCGGCAGATCTGATCCTCAGAACACACGACCACTTTGACCACACCGCATTTTCGCGCATCAAAAAACAAAATCCGGGCTGCCGCACGATCACCGAAAAAGAAGCCCTTTCGGGCGGGGAATACAAAACTTTCGACCTCGGATTTGTGAAGGCGGAAGCGGTCGCTGCCGGAAACAATAAGAACCACGACATCAAAAAATGCGTCGGATACGTTTTGACGTTCCCTGACGGCGGGACCGTCTACATTTCGGGTGACACATCAAAGACGGCTCAGATGGAGGAACTCGGCAGGCGGGGCTTGGACTATGCGTTTTTCTGCTGCGACGGCGTCTACAACATGGGACCTGAAGAGGCCTCCGAGTGCGCGGCGATCGTCAAAGCCGGACACAGCATTCCGTATCACATGCTACCTGCGAAGCCCGGCAACGATTTCAACCGCAGGACAGCCGAGAAGTTCAAGAACGAAAGGCGCCTTATACTCGCCCCGGGCGAAGGTTTTGACATTTGATAGTTGAGGCGCCGCCCATAGACAGCAAAGCAGCGCTTTATCGGAGCGGTGCATTTATTAAGTTTTGCCGGCGGCACCGGCAGCAAAGGAGCAAATTTTGGTCAGATACACTAATGAAAAAATCGGCCGCAACGACCCGTGCTGGTGCGGGAGCGGCAAAAAGTATAAAAACTGCCACATGGATTTTGACGAGCGCATCCGCAAGATCGAGGAGGAAGGGCACATCGTCCCGTCGCGCGACATCATCAAAACTCCGGAGCAGGTGGAGGGGATACGCAGAAGCGCAAAGATAAACATCGCGGTGCTTGACGAGATCGGCGAGAAGATACGCGAGGGAATGACGACTCAGCAGATCGACGACATAGTCACGGCCACGACAAAAAAGATGGGAGGCATTCCGGCGGACCTCGGTTACGGCGGTTTTCCGAAAAGCGTATGCACTTCGATAAACGACGAAGTCTGCCACGGAATCCCTTCTGACGATATAGTCTTAAAGGAGGGCGACATTATCAATGTCGACTGCTCGACGATACTGGACGGATATTATTCTGACTCTTCGCGCATGTACTGCATCGGCAAAGTCGACGCGGAGAAGGAAAAGCTCGTCCGCGTGACAAAGGAGTGCGTCGAAATAGGCGTGAAAAACGTTATTCCTTGGCACTTTTTGGGCGACATGGGCAGTGCCGTTCATCAGCACGCGCTGGAGAACGGTTTTACGGTCGTGGAGGAGATAGGCGGACACGGCTGCGGCCTCGAGTTCCACGAGGATCCGTATGTCAGTTACGTCTCGGAGCCGGGAACAGAAATGCTCATGGTCCCGGGTATGTGTTTCACTATCGAGCCTATGGTCAACGCCGGAACGAACCGCATCTACGAAGACGCCGACAACGGCTGGACGATCTACACCGAAGACGGCAAGCCTTCCGCGCAGTGGGAAGTGCAGGTGCTCGTAACTGACACAGGCTGCGAGATACTTACTTATTAGCCTCAGGTATCTGACCGAAAGAACGATAATTCAGAAGAACGAAAAACCGGGGTTATCGGACAAAAAGTGGGCCAAATGAAAAACTGCGGTTAGCGGACAAAAAGTGGGTCAGCGGACAAAAAGTGTTGGCCTGCTAACCGGAAACTGCTTAGGCATGGGCTCTGGCCGCCGGGGCAGAAACAGAATAAAATAATAAAAGCGCCGGACCGTTGAAAAACCAACTGATGCGGCGCCTTTATTTCACTTGCTTTACAGAAGATCGTTTATGATTGGGTCGTGCGGAAGTATCACAGGTTCTGCCTGATCCAGCCGCTTATTTGTTCCTGAGGGCGGAAGCCTACTGCTGCGCTCTCCGCTTTGCCGTTCTTGAATATTATGACGGTCGGGACAGAGTTTATCCCAAGCGCTGCCGCGCGGTCCTGATCCGCGTCGACATCCACGTTGTAGAATTTCACTTTACCCTGAAATTCCGGCTCCTCGGAGACCTGCTCCATGACCGGAGCGAGCATTCTGCAAGGGCCGCACCATGTAGCGGAAAAATCCACCACTGCAACGGGTTCCTTTAAGATCTCTTCGTATTCCTGACCTGTTACTTTTTTGATCATATTATTTCCTCCTGATTTTAGATATCGCGGTGCGGCACCTGCATGGCACCTGTTTCACGCTGTGCCGCGCGCTGCCTGCATCCCGAATATTTATGGCGAGGGATTAGCGCCTGCGCCTTTATTTTTCCTGTTTAAATTTTGATACGTACTTTGCGGCCGATATCGCCGCTACCGTTCCTTCGCCCGCCGACTTCATGTATTGATATGGCGCGCCGGTGATGTCGCCTGCGGCAAAGAGCCCCGGGATGTTCGTCGCCATCTGCCTGTCGACAGTTACCGATCCGCCTGAAGTTTCAAGGCCCGGAACGAGTTTGGAAGGGGCGACGCTCTCTCTGAGAACGAATGCGCAGTCCCCTTCGTGGACGCCCTTGTCGGTCGTCACAGTTATTTTATTCCCTGATTTTGCGATCTCAATCGGGGTTTCTTTGACAATTTTTATCGACTTTGGCAGGACCGTCGTATCGGGTTCCTCGCGGTAGAGCGGGATGTACTCGACGCTCGAACAGACGGACGCGAGGAAGGCGACTTCGCTTTCTTCGGCTCTGCTGTCTGAGATGGCGATGACCGGGCGGCCCTTATACAGCATGCCGTCGCACGTGGCACAAGTGCTGACGCCTTGGCCGGTCAGTTCGTCTTCGCCGGGGATGGTTTTGACGGCTGCGAGGCCGGACGCTAAAATCACGGCCCTTGCGTATTCAAAGTCCTGTCCGACCTGGACGGAGAGGCTGTCGCCCATCGAGTATACGGCGCCGATGCGCTCGGTGCGTATTTTTATTCCGGCGTCTTCTGCCTGTTTGCGGAGAGCAGCGGAAAGATCTTTGCCGCTGATGTCCGAGAGTCCGAGAAAGTTGTGGACTTTAGGGGCTTTGGCGATTTTCGGGCTGAGGTCCGCCTGTCCGAATATCTCGAAATCGAGTCCGCGGTTCTGAGCGGTGAGCGCCGCCGAAAGCCCCGCGGGGCCTGTTCCTATTATTATCAAATCGTGCATTTCCTGCGCCATATTTTTTCTCCTTTCAAGAATCTTATTAGTATATACCACCGGAAAAACTGATTCGAAAATTGATATTATTTTTTCTTGTGATAAACTGGATAGCAGTAAAATATTAAAATCCCATTTTCGCGGGATCGCTTCCCCGCGTTTTATTTCAGGAGGTATTGAATGGAAACGTACGGTCTGGAGTCTTTGGGTATAATCAACACCCGTGCTGTCTATCGCAATCTCACTCCGGCACAACTGACTGAACACGCGCTCGCCCGCGGCGAGGGCACTCTCTCGAACAAAGGCGCACTCGTCGTAAAGACGGGAAAATACACGGGCCGCAGCGCAAACGACAAGTTTATCGTCGATTCGCCCGCCGTCCATGACGAGATAGCGTGGGGAAAGGTAAACAGACCGATAGACCCGGCGCGCTACGAAGCGATAAGGGCTAAAGTCACCGCCTATCTGCAGGGCAAAGAAGTATTCATTTTCGACGGTTTTGCCGGCGCAGACCCTAAATACACCCAGGCGTTCAGGATCGTGAACGAACTCGCTTCTCAGAACTTGTTCATCCATCAGCTTTTAAGACGCCCGACGCCGGAGCAGCTCAGGGATTTCAAAGCCGATTATACGATCATCGCCGCACCGGGATTTAAGTGCATCCCGGAGATCGACGGTACAAGGTCCGAAGCAGCCATTCTCGTGAACTACGAGGCGCATGAAGTCGTCATCTGCGGTACCCAGTACGCGGGCGAGATAAAGAAATCCGTCTTCTCGGTCATGAACTACGTCCTTCCTAAGATGAACGTTTTCCCGATGCACTGCTCGGCAAACATCGGCAAAGATAACGATTCGGCGGTATTTTTCGGCCTTTCCGGAACAGGCAAGACTACGCTTTCGGCCGACCCTAACAGGCGCCTCATCGGCGACGACGAACACGGCTGGGCGGACGATTCGGTATTCAACTTCGAGGGCGGATGCTACGCAAAATGCATCAATCTCTCACCGGAAGGAGAACCGGAAATCTACAACGCCATCAAATTCGGCGCTCTCGTCGAGAATGTCGTGATGGATCCGGACACGCGCGAGTTCGATTTTGACGACGATTCACTCGCCGTAAATTCCCGCGTCGGATACCCGATAGACTACATACCGAACGCAGAACTTTCGGGAATGAGCCCGAGCGTCCCTAAGACAGTTATCTTCCTCACTGCAGACGCATACGGAGTGCTCCCTCCGATTTCCAAACTGAACAAAAATCAGGCGATGTACTACTTCGTTTCCGGATTTACGTCAAAGGTCGCCGGAACGGAAATCGGCATAACCGAACCTGTCCCGACTTTCTCGACTTGTTTCGGAGAGCCTTTCCTGCCGCTCGATCCTTCCGTTTACGCAGATATGCTTGCGGAGAAGGTCGAAAAGTCAGGCGCGAACGTATATCTCGTGAACACCGGCTGGAACGGGACGGGAAAGAGGATGAAACTTGCCTACACGCGCGCCATGATAACGGCTGCGCTGACGGGAGCGCTCGAAAAAGGCGAATTCGTCACGGACGAGACGTTCGGTGTCGCGGTGCCTACGTATGTGGAAGGCGTTCCGTCCGAACTGCTTATCCCTTCGAACACGTGGGAGGATAAAGAGGCATATAAGGAGAGATGCCGCAAGCTGGCCGAGAGTTTCGTACTGAACTTCAAGAAGTACGACAAAATGAGCCCTGAGGTCGTCGCTGCGGGTCCGAAGGTTCTGTAACGCAAGATGCCGCGGCGGGACCGAAAGTCCTGTAAATATTTTAGGATTTACTTACTTTTTCAGATTGAGTTTTTCACGAAGCCGGTCGGCGAGATCTTCGCCGTACCGGCTTTTAAAATCCGGGAATGCCTTCAGGATTCGGCTTACGAAGAACGTCCTGCCCGAGGTGATCTCGGCTTCAATGCTTTCGTATGAACGCTTAAGCTCGCCGAGTTTCTTCTCGTATTCGGCGCGCTGTTTCTCGTAGATGCCAGCTGCTTCCGACGCGGCGGCGCCGATTTTTTCCATGGTCTGGGCTTTCTTCTCGACGGCGCCTATGCGTATGTCTTCGGCCGCTTCCTCGACGGCGTCTTTGGCGTCTGCCGCTCCGAGGGCAGCTTGGACGCGCGTCTCGCCGACTTTCTGAGCCGTGACGATAGTCCGCTCGGCGATGCCTTTGCTGAGAGCGTCGCTGACTTTGCGCATGGAAGCGTTGATTTCATTCAGACGCGAGAGTTTTTTGTTCAGGCCCGATATCATGGCTATCGTGACTATCAGGTCGGCAAAGAACAGGATGGCGAATGCGAGGATTATCCACCATCCGTATTTCGGAGGGATGAAATTGATGTTGTCTCCTGAAAAATACGGCTGGATGACTTTGACGACGAACACGATGAGGAGTCCCCAGATAAGGCTGAATTCGAGGCAGATGTAGCCGTGGAAATTGAACGGTTTATTAGAGTAGTCCCACCACCTGGCGTGGAAGCATTTGTCGAGGACGAACCCGCCGATGAGTTCGATGAGCGTCGCGAACACGGTACCGATGACGAACAAAACAAGCGCGTTGACATCTCCGTGTTCGGATGCGTCCATTTTTATCAGGTGGCTCATTGCGAACACGGCGAGTATCCCCGTGCCGTAGATCGGGCAGATAGGGCCGTTCAGGAACCCGCGGTTGACGACTTTGCCCTGCGTGACAGCATGATATGCGACTTCTATGACCCATCCGAGAAAAGAATAGATGAAGAAGTACCAGCAGATGTTGTAGTATGACATTCCGGCTATCATGAGGGTCCTCCTTGCGGTCACAGAATGCGCGTGTACTCTATCCTCGTAGGCGTTGCTATGAAAAACAGGCCGTGGTCGTGTTCCTCGCGCGGCATGTCTTCCGCTTCCTGTTCGTCAAAAGCGGCTCCGCAAGTCAGGGCATCGCAGCGTTCGAGGAATCGGTCGTAGTAGCCTCCGCCCATGCCTACGCGGCAGTTGTATTTGTCAAATGCGGTAAGCGGGCAGACGATGAAGTCTATGTCCTCCACTGGTATGTGCTCGGAACGGCTCGGATCGGGTTCAGGTATCCCGTATGCGCCTTTTTTCCACGCGTCATCGTTTTGCGGAGCGTATGCTTCCATCGAGTGATCTTTTCCGCAGAGCGGATAGCAGTACGTCTTATCCGGCGCCAGACGCCTGAGAGCCGAGATGTCGGCCTCGCCGCGGACTGCGCTGTATATCATGACCGTCTTGGATCGTTTGAACTCTTTGAGGGATGCGATTTTTTCCGCGATTTTTTCCGAAAGTTCTTCGCGCTTCTCCGCGGGTATCGCGTCGCGGGCGGCTATGCCGCGCTTCCTGATGAAGTCTTTTTTTGCCGCGGCGAAGTTGTCTAGCACGTCGCCTGCCATATAGAGAGAACCGAAAGCCGCGCCGACGACGCCTTCGTCTTCCGTTTCAGCCGCCTTCGATATTTCATCCGTGCGCGCCAGTACGTATGTTATTGCGGATCTCACGCTGCCGAACGGCGTCGCTTTGGTGCCGCGCTTTTCTATCGCGGAGGCGAGTTCGCCGGCCGGGAGCGCGCGGTCGCTGTTTGGCGAAACACACGCGAATTCCGCGGCGAGCGGCGACAGGATGTCAAGGACCTTTTCGTAGTCTTTATCTTTCAGTATGCCGAGCAGAAACACTGCTTTGCGTCCGCCGATGTAGTCGGGAAGTGAATCGGCGAAAGCCTCGGCGCACTGCGGGTTGTGGCCTCCGTCGAGAATGAACACGGGCGAATATGAAAGCACTTGGAATCTGGCGGGCCACTCCGCGTTCTCGAGTCCGCGCTCCAAAGCGGTCTGCGGGATGTCAAATCCGCGCCTGCGAAGGGCTTCGACCGCCAGCACCGCCATGCATGCGTTGCGAAGCTGATGGCGGCCGAGCAGCGGTATATGGTATGTGTTATTGCGGAATATGAAGGACTGACCCATTAGGCTGTTTGAAATCGGGCGGATCTCGGAAAAATCCGCGAATACCGGCTCGATGCCTTCTTCCTTGGATTTCGCGTAGATAACGCGCCTCGCCTCGCTCGGAAGGTCGTAGCATACGACGCTCGAACCGGCTTTGATGATGCCCGCCTTTGCAGAGGCGATCTCTGCGAGTGTGCTGCCGAGATATTCGGTGTGTTCCAGCCCGATGTTCATTATCACAGCGACTTCGGGAGCGTCGATGGCGTTCGTGCTGTCCATCTTTCCGCCCATGCCGACTTCAAGCACGACAAAGTCGCACTTATGAGCGCTGAAATACATCATCGCCACGGCTGTGGAAAGCTCGAACTGGCTCGGATGGTCTGACATCGCTTCTGCCTGCGCTCTGACCTTTTCCGTAAGATGCGCGAATTCGTCTTTTGGTATCAGTTCGCCGTCTATCTGCATACGCTCGCGGAAAGTTTGGATATGCGGGGATATGTAGAGTCCGGTCTTAAAACCTGCCGCTCTGAGGACGGAGGCGGTCATTGCGCACATGCTGCCTTTGCCGTTGGAGCCGGCGACATGGACGAATTTAAGCGTCTTCTGCGGGTCACCTAAGCGTTTCAGCAGTTCGCGGGTGCGCGTCAGGCCGAGGCGCGTTTTGCTCCACGTCCTGCCGGTTATGTAATTCAGTGCTTCTTCGTATGTCATTTATCTGTGTCTTAATATCTTCGGCGGTCAGACCTTTGTTGAAATTATCTCACGGTCTTTTTAAGTGTTTTAAGCAGTTCGGGCAGTACAAGCGCCAAAACCACGGCTTTGGCGATAGATATGGCGACGCGCGGGATGAGCAAGCCGGTGATGATGGTAGGGTAGTAGTACCCGTAGATGTGGCTGTCGATGTATATCCCGAATGTGTTTATCGCGGTAACGAGAAGTTCCGAACCGACGGATACGGCGATGATCTGCCTGCGCGAGAGGTCAAAACCGCCGCGGCGGGCAAAATATCCGGCGAAAGCGCCGCAGACTATGTACGGAAGTATCCATATCGGTGTTGTGACGGAAAATCCGTATCTGAGCATCTGGTAGATAAAGGTGCCGATGCCGCCCGTCACCATGCCTCCGAGCGGACCGAACATCAGCCCCGCTATTATTACCGGGAAAGATTCAAACGTGATTTTAATGGATGTGAAGTCCAGAGCGATGTAGCCGAGGACAGCGGTCATAGCGGCAAGTACGCCGCAGAGAGCGTACTGCTTCGATGACAGTCGTGACATAATAAAAACTCCTTTCGTGACAGTTGCCACAAAAGGAGCGCTTGTGGTCCCATAATGTGGCAGCGGACGCGGAGTGAGCACCGCAGGGTCATGACAGCCCTTTCGTCCGCAGGCAACTTCCCATCCTGCGGCACTTTATGCGCTCATTCCTACTCTGACAGAATCATTCTACCACAAAATATTTCGCGCGCTATATATATTTTTTGTTTTTGGCACATCAAAATGCATAAAAACGCCTTGGCGGGCGGTCCGTGCATAAAAACACCTTGGCGGGCGGTTCGGGCATAAAAACGCCTTGACGGTCGGTCCGGGAATAAAAACGCCTTGGCAGGCTGAGCGGGAACTCTGCATGTCAGGCGCTGCGGAGTTCCTTCCGAACCGGGCGATACTCAAGGCACCGCGGAGTTCCTTCCGAACCGGGCGATACTCGAGGCACCGCGGAGTTCCTTCCTGTCAAGGCGATACGAAAAGGATGTTGATTTACTATGTTATTCCTTCACTTCTTGATTTCGTGAATTCTTGATTCCGTGATTTCTTTATTTCTTCGCTTCTTTTCTGAGCAGCATCGTCGAAAATACCGCGACGCACGCGGCGGCGAGCAGGCAGATGAACATGGTGATGTCGCTCGTGTCTCCGGTGGCCGGCTTTGAGGAGTCATTTACCGCCGCGCCGGATGCGGGTTTGTTCGAGTCGTCAGAACCGGTCTCCCCGGTCGGGGTGGAGGTACCCGTCGCTGCTATCTCGGCCTTTTCTTCAAAACCGCACTTGGCACAGGTGCGCACTTTTTCGCCTTTTTCCGCGGCGGTAGGCGCCTTGGTTATCGTCCAGCCGCCGAACTCGCATTCTTCGGTCTCGCTGTAACCGCATACCGTGCAGGTGTGCGTGTGGCTCCCGGTGTGTACCCAGTCACCGAACGTGTGAGCAGCCGTTTCTTCTGTATATCCGCAGGACTCGCAGACACGCCAATGTCCTGTCCCGTCGCTCTGGTAGTCACCGAAAATATGGCCGTTCGGCTGGTCTCCGACCGAATATGCCGCGACTGTTCCGCTGACTTCAAATGCCGCGAGGAGCACAGGCGTCCCGGAAGGAGAATCTTCCGCGCTGATGAAACACATTCCTTCAGGAGCGATATCGCTGGTAAGAGGCGTGCCGCCTACCGTCCTGTCGGCCGGGTCCTCGGAAAAGTCGCGTGTGTTGATGTAGTTGACAAAGGTGGAATTTGCAGGGTCGGTTATGTCGTACATCATGACGCCGCCGATGCACTCCAATCCGATGAAAGCGTAAGTCTTGGCTCCGACCGTGCCGATCGTGACGCTTTCAGGCTCCGTACCTTTTTTTCTGGACCTGCTGTCGACGTCGTTGTCGTCGTTGGAAGCGTTGAAGCTGCCCGGCAAATATTCGGCAGTCTTCTTTTCGAATTCGTTTGCGCTGTCGTAGACCTGAGTCAGGCCGTTTTCGCCGACTTCATATATCGAGAACGATCTGCCGCCGAAGAGGACTTTCCTGCCTTCCGGTGCGCCGTCAAAGTCGTCTGTCGTGAGGACGCGGACTTTCTTTGCGCTCCCGCCTGCGGTGCCGTTTATCGTTGCTTTATCTTCGTCGGTGTAATCTCCCCATTCACGCGCGTCGCCTTCGTTTGCGGTCAGGATGTATGTCTGTCCGCCCGCGGTATAGCAGGCGATGCCGTCCGGCATGTAAGCCGCGACAGCGTCATAAGCAGCCGCGCTGTAAGTGCCGTCTTCGAGAAGATCGACTGCGTTCTTCTCAAGCGATAGATCTTTATATCCTAGCGAGTAAACGCCGGAGAAAGAAGCGGATGCGATGTCCAGTACAGCTACGGCGTTCGCTTCCTGCAGCGTGACGTATGCTTTGGAACCGTCACATGCGATGTATTCAGGCTCTAAGTCCACTGACGGCGCCGTATTTTTTTTGATGAGGACGCCCGATGACGCAAGCGCGTCGCGCTCTGCGTCGAACGCATCAAAGCCCACCGTGGCGGATGTGCTGTCCGTGAGCGTGTCTGCTATCGTGACGATGGTGACAGAACCTGCGGGATCGACTGCGCCGTCGACGTAGCCCTGACGCGGCTCGCCTTCGTTTGCCGAGAGCACTTTTGTCCCGTCAGGCGTGAAGGTCACCATATCAGGTTGGACGCCCGCGTCGAGAGCGGTGATAAAGGAATAGTCCTCCGTGTTTATGAGCGCTATCTTCCCGTTTTTGTCGTAGGAGGCTTCCTGCAGCGCTACAGCCGCCGTTCTGCCGTCCGGGGAAATGGAAACCGATGTCATGTCGCCGTATGAAAAGCCGGGGCAGTTTGTCTCTATCAAAGCCTTTACATCGATAGAAACGGAAGGCATGTCGGCCGGGAAGTCCGCGGACGTGCCGCATGTGACTTTGTCCATGTCCAGTACATCGAGCATGCCGGTCGCGCCGTTTACTACCCACGCATTGTTTCCCGCTTTGTCGTATGAGACGATTTCGGCCACTCCGCCGTCGCTGTTGGAATTGCCGCTTGAATATTTCCCGATTTTTTCGAGTTTTACGGCTCCCGCGCTTTCATTCGCGTATCCCGCCAAAGGGGCCTCGGCATAGGCCGATGCCGGAGCAAGAAGGGCCGCAGTGCAGAGAACGGCGATACATGCCGCCTTTTTGAACTTCATTTTCTTTCTCCTGTGTGTTCGTGTTTTGTCGGATGATGAGGCTGCCGCGGGTCCGGCAGCACGATATTTATATGAATATTGTAAATTTGCGCACGCGCGGAATATATCGGAGGGCAGAAAATTGAAAGTAAATTGGAAGTAAAATATCCGGAAAGAGGAAACGACGAAAGCGGGTCGTCAAAACGAGTCCTGATGAGGTCTTTGATATGTATTGTGTTTATCGGGGGACAAATTTTATCGGGCCTTGAATTTATTGCCGTCCTGCGCTTTTTGCTTTATACTGTAAAAGGATATTTATAAGTATCTCAGGTGGTAAAAACGAGATGAAGATTTTTGTCGTAAGCGATACGCACGGCAGGATAGGCCGCGTCGTCGATATGTGCGAAATAATAAAGAATATAGACCTCGTCATACACTGCGGCGACTTTAAGACAGACGCCGAAAATTTGGAGGATGTCCTGCGCATTCCGGTCGTCTCTGTCAGAGGCAACTGCGACGGGTATTTTCCGGAGCCCTCTGACGAAGCGACGGTCGATACTCCTCAGGGGAGGATACTCGTCCTGCACGGACATCAGCGCGGGATAGCGCGCGACCCGGAGGTTTTGGCCGAAGCCGCTTTGGACAGGGACTGCATCGCGGTCTGCTACGGCCACACGCACGTGGCGGATATCACCGAGGAAAACGGTGTGACGCTTGTGAATCCGGGAAGCATATCTCTTCCGAGAGATGATACCGGCGGTTCGGCGGCGATAATAACCGCAGATGATGAAGGGTTTTACGCGAATATCGTGCTGTACGACACAGTATGCGGAGACAGAGGGAAAAAGCCCAAAGGAGGCTACCTGCGGGGGCTGATAAATTACAGTGACGGATTTTAGATAACCGCGAGGCGCGAGAGGTAAAATGAAGAACATCCGTAAAAGCCAATATTTCAGGATAGGGGCGACTATTTTCATCGCCGGTGCGCTGCTGATTTTGTTCAGACAGCTCGTCACGCATTTTGACGGTTTCAAGGCGGGAGTGTCGTCATTTAACACTATAATTTCCCCATTTGTGTACGGCTTTGTCATAGCGTACCTGCTGGCTCCTATATTCAACGCTTGGGTCAGGCTGTTCTACCCGCGTTTTTCCTCGACAAAAATGAAAAAGTCCACGGCGCTGAACACATCTAAGGGAATTGCTCTGGCGCTCACGCTCATCATATTTATAGCCGCTCTTGCCGGGCTCTTTGCCGCTATAGTGCCTCAGGCGGCAAGGACGATAATAGACCTTATCGATACGCTTCCGAGCAGGCTTAACCAACTTCAGGAGTCGATCAACTCCACGCTCGATAACATGAGCAATCAGCAGGCAGCCGAACAGATACGCAGCCTGATAGATAAGGCTGAGCAGAGTTTTGAATCGTGGCTCACGGATTCTCTGCAGCCGAAGATAATCAGCTACGTGACGCAGGCGTCGAGCGGGCTTTTGGTGACGCTGAAGCAGATACTCAACTTTTTCATCGGAATAATCGTGTCGGCGTATTTTCTGCTGGGGAAAGAGCGTTTCAAGGCGCAGTTCCGCAAGTTTACGTATTCCGTCACGACAAAGGAGAAAGCGGCGGATTTCTTCGACTTTGCGGATTATTCGAACAAAACATTCAGCGGGTTCATCAGCGGAAAGATAATAGATTCCATCATTATCGGGTTTATCTGTTATTTCCTGATGCTGATAATCAAACTGCCGTATCCGGTGCTCATCAGTTCGATAATCGGGGTCACCAATATCATACCTTTCTTCGGTCCGTTTATAGGGGCGATTCCTTCGGCGGCGCTGATTTTCCTCGAAAGCCCGATACAGGCGCTGATTTTCATAATTATGATTTTCGCGCTGCAGCAGTTCGACGGCAATATCTTAGGACCTGCGATACTCGGCAAATCGACAAGGCTCGCGAGTTTCTGGGTCATGTTCGCCATCCTGGTCGGCGGCGGGCTTTTCGGGTTCACGGGAATGATACTCGGAGTTCCGCTCTTTGCGATAATCTATCACTATCTCGGACTTGCGCTGCAGAGGCGTCTTATCCGCAAGGGGCTTGAGCCGGCGACCGAGGAGTATATGGATTTCGATAAGTATAAGGTAGACAGAAAGGATATCTTCGGCGATTCGTACGCCGACGTATCAAAGGAATACCGCGCCGAGGGCGAGGCGGCTCTGCGCGAACGCGAGATAGAGGAGGGACTGATGAGGGAAACTCCGTCTGATTTGGACTATGAGATAGCAAAGGACAAGGCCGCCCGTTCGGCCGACTCCAAGGCTTCCGCCAAAGGCTCGCCTGAGGACAAAGACGCACAGTCTGCCGACTCCGAGGCTTCTGTTAAAGGGTCGTCGGAGGACAAAGAAAAAGAAAATGAAGATAGAGAATAACGTTGAAATGTCAAAATATACGAGTTTTCGAGCCGGGGGAACGGCTGCGAGGCTCGTCACTGCCGAGACAGAGGAAGAACTGTCCGGCCTTGTCCGCAATCTGAACGAAAAGAACGAAAGGTTCGTGTTCCTCGGGAATGGCACTAATACCTTGTTTGCAT
>JBMNVD010000036.1:0-18705 GCA_050946615.1 Eubacterium sp. | reverse complement strand
CAGATAGGCGCAGGACAGAACACCGCCGCCGACACTGCTCTTTGGGACAACTCGCTCCAAGTCATGACCGAGAATTATCCTAACGCCGCGTTCCTTCTCTCCGCGGGAGATCAAGTCAACACATGTGACGACGAAGATCAGTACGAAGGATATCTCAATTCCACGTACATGCCGTACCTCATCAACCCTACGACCGTCGGAAACCACGACTCAGGTTCAAGCAGCTACAGCCAGCACTACAACGTTGCAAACATGAGCAGCGATTACGGCGTTACCGAAGCGGGCGGAGATTCATGGTTCACTTACAATAACGTCCTCTTTATGGTCCTCAACGACAACGACATGAGCGCAGCCGAGCATCAGACATTCATGCAGAATGCTATCGACAATAATCCGGACGTTTCATGGAAGATCGTAGTCATGCACCACTCGCTCTTCACAGTCGCAAGCCACGCATACGACAACGACATCATCAACAGAAGGAATGAACTCGCTCCGATCTTCAAGGCGCTCGACATCGACGTAGTCCTTGACGGACACGATCACGTCTACTGCCGCACTTACATGATGGACGGAGCCAACCCGATGACAGACGCTTCGCTCTATGACGACGAAAACTATTCGAGCATCACGAACCCGACAGGCATCCTCTACGTGACGGCAAACTCCGGTTCGGGCAGCAAATTCTACACAATAAGAGAAGATGTCTTCCCTTACTCGCGCGTTCAGAATCAGGAAAGAGTCCCTAACTTCTCGGTGGTCAGCGTCTCCGACAAGCAGTTCACTATCACGACAAAGCGCGTGTCGGACCTCACTGATGTCGACTCCTTCACCATCAACAAATTAGACCCTGCCGACTATACGGCTGTCGACGCGGCAATCGCGGAGGCAAACGCACTCGACCCTGACAAATACGAGAACTTCGACACCGTAACGGCCGCTATCAACGCAGTCGTAAGAGACAAACTCGAGAACGAACAGGCAGCCGTCGACCAATACGCAGCCGACATCGAAGCAGCCATCGCAGGCCTCAAACTGAAATCGACCGAACAGCCTGAGGAGCCTAACGACGACAACAATCCGAGCAATCCTTCCGACAACAGCGGAAACAGCGGCAATACAAACAGCGGCAGCAAAGCCGACAGCGGAAAAGACAACGGCGGCAAGACTTCTTCGAAACCTGCCACCGGCGACACATCCAACGCGGCAGTACCTGCGGTCATCGCCGTCGGCGCTCTGGGAACCGCTGCAGTCCTCATCGTCAGAAGACGCTCTGTAAAGGCAGCGAAGAGAAATCAGTCCCGTTAAGCCTTAAAGGCTGCCGACAGGCTGTCTTACCCGTAAAGCCTGACGGGCCGATATATCTCGTTAAGCCCGACAGGTTGATGAGGAAAATCAATCCTCAAACAGAAAACCCATTCCCGTGTCAAACGCGGGAATGGGTTTTGCTTTCTGATTTCCGATATTATCATCAGACTTTATCAGCCGTTATCGGTTATCCTGAAGAGTCACGGGAATCACCTGAATTACTGCGGTTTCTTTTCTCCGCACTGGATGCAGAAGTTGCCTGTGTTCCTCGCTCCGCACTTAGGGCATACCCACTCTGCGGGAGCAGGTCTGGCAGTTCCGCACTGACCGCAGAAATTGCCCGTGTTCCTCGTTCCGCATTTAGGGCATACCCACTCGGCGGAAGCCTGAGACGCCTGCTGTGTCCGGGCCGTCTGCGAAACCGGCTGCTGAGCCTGTCCCTGCAGTGCCTGCCCGTTCTGTCCGTTCTGCTGTCCCATGGCGTACAGGTTCGAAGCGTTCATTCCGCCTGCGTTCATCGCCATTCCGGCCGCGACGAAACCGTTCATTGCGCCCGATGTATTTGACGCCGCCGCTTTCATGGCGTCTGCCTGAGCGCCGACGAGCGTGGCTCCGGCCATCGTCGGGTCTCTGTATGCCGCGTTGCGCTGTACCTGTTTTATCATCTCTGCGTCTTCAGGCGGGAGCGTAACGCTTCCCAGCGCGATATTCACGACCTTCAGGCCGCGGAGTTCGCCCCACTGAGTTGAAAGTTCCTCGTTCATCGCCTGCTCGAGTTCTTTGTTGTGTGCGATTATCTGATTCGGACGGAGGCCCATCTCGGAAAGTTTTGCGAAAGCAGGCTGCAGAGCGCTGATGAATTCGGCCTTCAGCTGGCTGTCGAGTTCTTCGCGCCTGTATTCGTCTTCGACGTTCCCGCACACTCTCGAATAGAAAGTCAGCGGGTTGGCTATCCTGTACGAGTAAACTCCCGAGCAGCGTATCGATACGTCCAGATCGAGCCCGACATTCGGGTCGACCACGCGGAACGGGATCGGATTCGGTGTTCCGAATTTGTTGTCTACGAGCTCTTTTGTATTGAAATAGTAGACTCGCTGATCTTTGCCGGCGCTGCCGCCGTATGTGAAACGCTCCGCTGCGACATCTAACGTCGTTTTTAACATGTCATCGAGGCTGCCCGCAAAGATGCTCGGCTCGGTTGAAGTATCATAAATGAATTCGCCCGGTTCCGCGCACGCTTCTACGACCTTGCCCTGTTCCACTATTATCATGCACTGTCCGTCGGCCACGGCGATAACGCTTCCGTTCGTGATGATATTGTCGTTTCCTTTCCTGTTCGAAGAGCGCTTTGATATGCGCTTCTGCCCTTTTACCATCAGCAAATCGCTGTCCATTGCGTCACAGTAGAAAAATTCTTTCCACTGGTCCGCGAGAGTCCCTGTGATAGCGCCGATGCCGGCCCTGATAAGTCCCATGTTCCATTTACCTCCTGATTTCAATATCCTTTTGATATATCTATTTCATATTGCAAACAGCCAAATACGATCCTGTAGTTCTGCGATTTGCCGGTTTTGCGATCCTTCTTTTCCGTAGTTTCGCGGTCCCGCGGTCCATCAAGTGTTCTCGATGCTTTTTTTCAGACCCGTGCCGATCCTGCGGACCCTCTTCCCTTTCAGGCTGCGCGGGACTTTGATGTTATCGGTCAGCGTTCCCACGCCGCTTCTTATCAGCTCTGCGAGAGTCGATTTGATGACTTTCTGTTCTTCTTCCGGGAGAGTCGGGAACGACTTTATCATCCCGAGCTGCTTCTTCATGCTGCCCGTGAACTCAGCGGCAGTGTCTATGCCCGCCTCGCCTATGAGATCAAAGAAAGCGTCAACGAACGCCTTGCGCTCGTCCATCGGGATGCTGCGTATCCAGTTGTCGAGCGTTTTTTCCATGAAGATGCTAGTCCCGGTCGTCTCCGGCACATTGACAAAACGGTTCCTTTGGACCTGCCACGACATCCCGTCGTGCTGCTGTATGCCTTTTTCGGAACTTGCCACTATCTCGTGTGCGTATCCGCTGCTGAGCAGAAGTCCGAATATCGAGCCGGCCGGAATAATGCTCCTCACCCTGCTCACTATCCGCTTATATCCTTCCCTTGCGACGACTTCTGGCAGGAATCCCGGTCCGTCGTTCGAGTAGACTTCGAATATGCGGTCCTGCACGTCCCTGTCACAGAACGCCGAGGCGAAAACAGCGAAGTTGCCGCCCTTAGAGTGACCGCCCACGCGCATCGGTTCGCCGCCAAGACGCGCCGCTTCTTTCAGATATTCCGCGGCAGCCTTCTGTCCCGGAGTTTCAGTCATGAAACTCAGGTTGAAGTCCTCTTTCCAGCCGACCACGGAATTGTCGGTCCCGCGGAAAGCGACAAAGACCGAACCGTCGTCCGGCAGAAAAGTGACCGCGGCCATCTGCTGGTTGTTCTCTTCCGACACTATATTCACATATCCCGTCAGCCGCGTGTTCTTGAAACGGCATGTTTCGGCGGCCTTTTTCATGAGGACCGGCATCATGTGGACAAAACTGTCGTCATTCAAGATGTCCTCGTCGTCATGCAGCGTAAAAAATTTCTCGGATGCTTCGGCAAGCGTGCACGATGCACCGAAACCTTCACTCAGTACGCCGTCGAAGTTCACGTAAGCCATCTCAGACAAAATCAGATTATCCACTTCGTTGAAAGGATCGACCTCCAAAGGAATGTCGCCCCTCCAGTCGAGATACTCCATGATATTTGCCATACGATGTTCCTCCTTATATGAGCAAAATCCTTGAAATTTAACGTTCTATGCTTATTTTACAATACTTCCGCGACTAATAAAAGTGTGTTTCAAAGTATTATAATGCCGCTGTGTATGGACTTTGTAAAAATTTCTCCAAGCAAAAATCAAAAACCCCCTCCGCGGATTCCGTGAAGGGGGCATCTGTACCTTTTCAGTCAAAACGCGGCTATCTGTTGTTTGCTCTGCGTCTTGATCCGATTGCAGCCGCAGCTCCGAGAGCAGCGATCATCATTACCGTAAATGCTCCGATGCCGCTGTCATCGCCTGTCGCCGGTGACTCGGATTTTGTCGTATCCGTCGGTGTCGTCGGAGTCGTGGAGATTTTCTCCCACTTAGCATAGAGCGTGATGTTATTATTATCATCTGCGTACTCTGCATATTTTACTGCGTTCAACGTCGCAGGAGCCTCTGTCGTGTAATCCTCATCGAGTTCTTCAGCTGTATTGGCAATAACAGTTTACGCATTCGCATAATTTGGAACGAATACGATCGCGAAAAGCAGCAGCGCCAAAACGACCGAAGTGGCCTTTTTGATTGCTCTTTTCATTGGATCTCAATCTCATTTCGATTATTAAACTTTTCGTTTAGGCTCAAATTAATAAAAAAGTCTAAAACTTTATCTAACTAATACCATCTTTTATGTGATAAATCAAATATATTAATTGAAAAAAATGATAATTCAGATGTATGGTGTATACATTTTTTGACTTCTGAAGCATCTTGATATTTGCGAGAACCCCTTTGAATTTGCGCGTTAGCGCGGTTTAATAATAGGATGAAATTATTCATACTATTACTATCAAATAAAATAATAAATGCAATTTTATAAAAAATTACAGTACATTTTCTATATCTTTTCATTCAACTTTCCACGGAATGTCTGCCTTGTAAAAAATAATTATTCGTGTTTTACTTAATATTAACTTAAAAAATCTCATCAAAACCTGACGGCTGAAAGGAAAAAAATCACACCATGAAAACGATACAGAGTTTTAAAGTAAATCATCTCAAACTCATGCCCGGCCTCTACGTTTCCCGCAAAGATGTGTCACAGGGCGTTACGATAACGACCTTCGACATGCGCTTCACCGCGCCGAACCGCGAACCTGTGCTGGACAATCCCGCGCTGCACACAATAGAGCATCTCGGAGCCACATATTTGAGAAACTCCGCGGAAAAAGACAACATCGTCTATTTCGGTCCAATGGGATGCCGCACCGGATTCTACCTGCTGACATTCGGCGACAGGAATCCCGCCGACGTCTTCCCTCTCGTGCTTGACATGTGCGACTTCATCCTCTCATATGAAGGAGAGATACCCGGAGCAAAGCCGGATCAGTGCGGTAACTTCTCAGAACAAAACCTCAACATGGCGAAGTACTACATCCGCAGATACAGGGACGACCTCGCCGAGAACAAGCGCTTCACCTATCCCGAATAAAAGACAAGTCCCGCGGGATGCCGGTTTTGTAACCGCGTGTAACGGCGAACACCTCCTGCCATCGCCTCCGGCATTCTCGCGAATATTCTGAAAAATAAATTGACCATCTGAAACATCAGGCGTATGATAAATGTAACTTGTGAACGGTTATTCACGAATTGTCATTTGTTCATCGCCTGATTTTTTTCGGGCAGAATATTTCGGAGGTTGATATGGCATATAACGGATACGCAATCGATCAAGACAAATATCTGGACGCCGACGCTGTCACTAAGAAGCTCGACGCCCTCATCAAAAAACCGATATACGGCGTGCTGCCCGACTATCTGGCAAAGATAGAAAAGGAATATTTCGAAGCGAAATGTTCCACATCCAAACAGATGACCGACGAGGCAAAGAAAGTCATCCCGGGCGGCGTCGAACACAATCTCGCCTTCAACTACCCTTTCCCGCTGGCGATCGCCAAAGCCGAAGGGAATAAGATGGTCGACGTAGACGGCAACGAATATTTCGACCTGCTGCAGGCAGGCGGCCCGACGGTCCTGGGCAGCAACCCGCCAGAAGTCCGCGAAGCGGTCATCGACCTGCTCAACACATGCGGCCCTTCCACGGGAATGTTCCACGAGTACGAATACAAACTGGCAAAGAAGGTCTCTGAGCTGGTCCCTTCCGTACAGATGATACGCTTCCTCGGCTCCGGCACCGAAGCGTGCATGTGCGCGGCAAGGATCGCAAGACTCAAGACAGGCCATAAGAACATCCTGAAAATGGGCGGCGGATACCACGGCTGGTCAGATCAGCTCGCCTACGGAATCAGGATACCGGGAACGCGCGGAATGCTCTCTCACGGCGTCCCTAACTACGTCTTCAAGCACACGGACGAATACTTCCCGAACGACCTCGAAGACCTCGAAAAGAAACTTAATCTCCACAAACTCGACGGCGGTACCGCTGCCGTTTTCATCGAGCCTGTCGGCCCTGAATCCGGCACGCGCCCTGTTTCAAAAGAATTCGTCCGCGGCGCTGAGTGGCTCGCGCATAAATACGGCGCTCTCCTCGTATGCGACGAAGTCGTCACGGGATTCAGGATCGGCGTCCACGGCGCTCAGGGGTTCTTTGGCATCGACCCAGACCTGACCATTTTCGGCAAAGTCATCGCCGGCGGATATCCTGGCGCGGGCGCAGTCGGCGGTCACAAAGACTGCATGGCCTATCTCGGCTCAGGGCTCGACAATCAGGGCAAGAAACTGCATAAAGCCCTCTGCGGCGGCACGCTTTCGGCCACCCCGCTCTCCACGTGCGCGGGCTATCACATGATATGCGAGATAGAGAAGCAGAACGCATGTGAAAAAGCCGGCCGCATGGGCGACCGCCTGATAAAAGGGATACAGGCATCCATCGCGAAGCACAAACTGCCGTTCGTAGCATTCAACCAAGGTTCCATCTGCCACGTCGACACAGTCGGAACGATGCACTTTGCAATCGACCTCTCTAAATTCTGGGAGATACCGAACATCCTGAAACAGACAGGCAAGCGCCAAAACGAAATGGAGCACATCGGAGCGGCATACACCGCAAACGGCATCATCACCCTCGCGGGCTCAAGACTCTATACGAGCGCAGCGTACACGGAAGAAGACATCGACGAACTCATCAGACGTTTCGACAACGTATTCTCCCACTGCGGCAAACTGAACGTATAGGCGCCGGTGAAGTCCGAAGAGGTATCGATATGCTCAAAAAACTGACCGATGAGCAGTTAGAAAACATCTTGGAGACGGCGATAGGCGAATTCGGCGCGCGGGGACTGGAACGGGCGGCGATCATCGACATCGCTCGCAAGGCAGGAGTCAGTTCCGGGGTCATCTATAAATATTACCGCGATAAAGACGACCTCTTCAAAGCATGCCTCGAGCGCTCGCTCAAAGTCCTCGACGAAAGCCTGAGCGGAGCCCTGCACGAAGGCGACTCCCTCGAGGTCATGGCGGAAAACCTCATCAGCACATGCATCGACTTTTCAAAGGCGCATCCTTCGTATATACGAATGTACCACGCCATAACGAGCGACGAAGACGAAAAGACCGCCAAACTCTATGCGCCGATGATAGAATCCGTCACTGCCGGAACATACACCCGACTGATATCAGAGGGCAAAAAAGAAGGCCTGATACGGAAAGACGCCGACCCCGCGATAAGCGCGTTTTTGTTCGATAACATGCTCATGATGCTGCATTTCAGCTACGGATGCAGTTATTACAAAGAAAGGCTCAAAGTCTTCTGCGGAGACGGCGCGCTCCGCGACAAGAAGTTGAAAGACCAGATGATGAAATTCATAGGCGCCGCTCTTTTGGCTTGAGTAAGGAGTGAATTATGGGGACTTATGTGCTTTCATATGATATCGGCACTACGGGTGTCAAAACTTCCCTGTTTGAAATCGCCAAAACCATAGTGATGAAGGGCAGCGCCTCCGAGGGCTATAACCTGTACGTTCTCGAAAACGGAGGCGCGGAACAGGATGCCGACGAATGGTGGAGCGCGATGTGCTCTACCACCGGACAGGTAATCGAAAAGACCGGCGTAAAGCCCTGTGACATCGCCGGGATATCGTTTTGTTCGCAGATGCAGGGGCTCGTTTTGACGGACGACGACGGAGTCCCTGTCCACCGCCCTATGAGTTATATGGACCAGCGCGCCCAGGAAGAGATAAAGAAAGGCATCGCCTACGGACCGAAAATCGCGGGAGCGAATGTCTTCAAACTAATCCCTTCCCTGCTCATCACCGGCGCGGTCTCGAGTTCCGTCAAAGACCCTATCTGGAAATATAAATGGATAGAAGCCCACGAGCCCGACAATTTCGCGCGGGCGCGCCACTGGCTCGACGTAAAGGAATATATCATCTCCAGGTGCACGGGAAAGTTCGTGATGACGGAGGACTCGGCCTACTCCACCATGCTCTACGACACGCGCGAAGGACATCGCGGCTGGAGCGGCAGGCTCTGCGATATGTTCGGAATAAAGAAAGACCTGCTGCCCGAAGTCATCATGACTACGGACAAAGTCGGCGGGCTCACGGCAACAGCGGCTTCCGAACTCGGCTTGGCCGAAGGCACGCCCGTATTCGGAGGAGGCGGCGACGCGACTTTGATAGGCATCGGCTCTGGCTGCGTAAAGACTGGCGACACTCACCTCTACTGGGGAACGTCGGGATGGGTATCGACCATCGTGGACCATCAGCTCGTGGACGCAAGCAGCATGATAGCGGCCATCGTCGGCGCTCAGCCCGGAAAATACAACTACTTCGCCGAGATGGAGACAGCCGGCAAATGCCTCGAATGGGTCAAAGACCATCTTGCTCTCGACGAGATAAACATCTATCTCGACAAGCGCGACGTCTGCGACGACCGCGAATCCGTCTACGAATCGCTCTATGATTATCTGGGACACGTCATCAGCGAGGTCGAACCGGGTTCAGGCGGAGTGATATTCACACCTTGGCTGCACGGAAACAGATGCCCGTTCGAGGATCCGAACTCCGCCGGAATGTTCTTTGACATCAAACTTGAGACCGGGAAGCGCGCTTTGATACGCGCCGTCGTCGAAGGCGTCTGTTATCATCTGAACTGGATGCTGGAGTGTCAGGATAAAAAGATAAAAACATCCGACACCATCCGATTCTCGGGCGGCGGTGCGCGCTCAGACGTGACATCGGGCATACTTGCCGACATCACGGGAAGGACCGTGGAAGTCGTTAGCAGCCCGCAGAACGTCGGCGCAGTCGGAGCGGCAGCTATCACCGGCGTCGGTCTCGGCCTGATGGACAGCATCGAAGACGTGGCCAAATTCATACCCGCCGAAAAAGTTTTCGAGCCGAACACGGCGAACAGAGAAATATACGCGAAGAACTACGATGTTTTCAAGCAGCTCTACGCGGCCAACAAAAAACTTTTCAGGGAAATAAACGAATAAAAATGCATCATGATAAGCGCATCATAAATGCGTATTATACGCATAAAGCGCATAAGGAGAAGCGACATGGCAGAAGACCATAAAAAACAGGAAGCCGCAAGGGCTTTGAAATTCACGCTTTTCTCGATATCGGCCGGCGTGATACAGGTGCTGGTGACGACCGTCCTGCTCGACGGGCTGCTCAATGTCAAACCATACTGGGTCTGCTATCTGGTAGGTCTCGTTGCGTCGGTGATATGGAATTTCACGCTGAACCGTCAGTACACGTTCAGGTCGGCCGGCAACGTTCCGGTCGCGATGCTCAAAGTCGCGATATTCTACGCCGTATTCACGCCTCTTTCGACTTTGTTCATCAGGTACACAACCGACACACTCGGCTGGAATCATCTGCTCATGCAGGTCATCGTGATGCTGATGAACTTTGTCCTCGAATTTCTGTACGACAGATTCTTCGTCTTCGGCAAGACTATCGACACGAACGAACGCGCAAAGCGTCAAAAGGAATAGGATAGAAAAGAAGGGCTGCCGCTGCAGCCCTTCTTTATTTTCACAGTCAATCTCCACACTTGCCAGATGTCCGATAAAATAATCGGGTTCTGCTCCAAGGTCTATGGAAAGATCAGTCTCATTCCCATTTACTCTTATCAATGCATTATTTATATTGCTTCCGCAAGCTCAGATTGTGAAATTTTCTTATCAATATCAAAATTTCCATCTTCTATCATTTCATTTACCGCATCTGTAAACTCATCATATTCTTCAAAGAAAGATTGAAGGACCGTCTCCCGATGAGTATTGAGCCAATTTATTTTTTCAAGAACATGTTCGACTTGTTATTGCAATTTATGATTTTTCTTTTTTTATCAGCATCCTCTGCCAAAGCGCGACCGCACCGGCCTGTATTTTCGTCGGCAAAAGTCTCATCGCGCATGAAAAAGCCCTGAAATCGAGGTTCGGATATACCACGAGTTCGCCAGCCTGCATCCCGATGAACGCCTGCTCTGCGACATACTCGGGCGGCTTCGCGGCAAAGGAATCCGCCTTGCCGGCGTTCTTCGCCCAGTTCGTCTTTGTCGGGCCCGGGCAGAGAGCAGTCACCGTGACGCCTGTCCCTTTGAGTTCCCCGTACATCGCTTCCGTCAGATACAGTTCGTATGCCTTTGTCGGGCCGTATACGTTGAAATACGGGTCAGGTACGAGAGCGGCCATCGAAGATACATTCAGAATGCGCCCGTGTCCGCGCTTTGCCATATCTCTGCCGTAGTAATGCGACAGCAGCGTCAGAGTCGTCACGTTCATCCTGATGAGGTCGCGCATCGTCTCCGGTTCGGTGTCGATGACACGCCCCTCTTTTCCCGCTCCGGCGTTGTTCACCAACTGCTCAACGACTATTCCCTTTTCGGTCGTCTCCTCATATATCTCTTTTGCCGCGCTGTCGTCGGTCAGGTCTTTGACGATGACCGTAACCGAGACTCCATAGTCGAGTTCGAGTTCCTCTTTTAGTTCGGCGAGCCTGTTTTTGCTCCTCGCGACAAGCACTAAATCGAATCTGCGGCGGGCAAAGACTTCGGCGAGTTCCCTGCCGATGCCGCTTGAAGCGCCGGTTATCAGGACGGTCTGTCCTCTGCCGCTCGTTTTTGCCGCTTTGCCGCGTTTGACGCGTCTATACGCCGCGCACGATGCATAGGCCCCGATTCCCGCTAAAACCGCTTTCGTCTTTTTATCCATCTGACTGCCCTCCGATAGAGTATCTATTTCATTTTTTGATGCAAATATGACTAGTCATTATCTTTCATAGTATATTCTAAAACAGGCTCTGCAGGAATAATAGTATTTTCTCAAATACCTCTGCGGAGGCAGCGGTTTTTCCAAAGGCGCCGCGGGGACAATGATTTTTCCCCAAATCCGCCGCGGTACGCATCTGATATAATAAGGTCATGGACACATCATTCGACAAAAAGATTTTCTTAAAAAGGAGACCCGTCCCCGAAAAACTCGAAGCGTACGGGTTCAGGCGCGCGGACGGAGCGTACGAATACGAGACAGACCTGGCGGATACGGGTTTCCGGCTTATCGTGACCGTAAACATCGACGCGGGCAAGAGCGTTCCCGCGAGCGAGAGCCAAAATCCCGCGGGCGATAGTGCTCCCGCAGGAAAGAGCCTTCCCGCGGGCGTCACAGCCAAAGTCATCGACGCCGAAACGTCTGAGGAATATCTGCCCCTTCACGTGGCATCGGCAGTCGGCGGTTTTGTCAGAGAGGTGCGCAAGGCGTACTTCGATGAGCTGAAAAACATCGCGGATAATTGCTTCACTTCCCTGCCGTTCGTGAGCGCTCAGGCAAACAGAGTTGCCGCCTTCGCAGAGTCGCGCTTTGGCGAGGCACCGGATTTTCCTTTCAGCAAATCGCCTGACGACGGAGACGGCGTGTTCAGGAACCGTGCAAACGACAAATGGTACGGCGTTATCCTGCGCGTCCGGAAGAAAAAATTGACGAAAGATGATGCGGATGAGGACATGGTCGACATCCTGAATGTAAAGGCGGACGAGGACGACTTTGCCGCGCTATGCAGGGAAAAAGGCGTCTACCCGGCATACCACATGAACCATAAGAAGTGGGTCTCTGTTCTACTCGACGAGACAGTCCCGGACGAGCGGATCTTTGAGATGCTTGAGGCGTCGCGCGTTCTCACTTCGGGCAGACGCGCCTCCGCTGCAAGAGAAGGTTCACGCGCCGAATGGATAATCCCTTCGAATCTGAAGTTATACGACATCATCACGGAATTTGAGACACACGACATAACGACTTGGCGGCAGTACCGGAATATCGAAACCGGTGACGTCATCTATATCTACGTCGGCGTCCCGTATAAAGCGATTCTCTACCGCAGCGAAGTCTTGCAGGCGCATGTTCCCGACCCGTCGGAACCATGCGGAGAACATATGAAGTTGAAGATAACAGATCACTACCCCGCCGATCTCTGCATGCGGAGCGGACTGCTGAAAGACTACGGCGTCACGAATATCCGCGGTCCCAGATACATGCCTCCCGAACTTTCCGCAGTACTGAAACCCGTTAAATAGCAAAACCTCCCTGCCATGGGAGGTTTTTACGTCTGTATAGTCCGGAGCCAAAGCAGCGCACGTTTCTGCACTCCGCTCTAATCGAACAAAGGCCAGCCTTGCGCGTTCATCAGGCACAGCGCCGAGAAAATCGCCGCACCGGAGAGCGCGAGCACTTTGACGATGTTGAAATCTCTGTGCATGCGCACCACGGTCGCCGCGACTGTCATGGTGATATACCCTATCGCCCATATCGCGTAGAAGCGGCGCAGCGTCCAGCCGAACATCCCGATATATATTCCGAGCTTCACCGCATCGAGCGCGGCGAAGGCAAACGACATGGCGGAAATCGCGTACGTCGCGGCAGTCAAGCTCTTCGGACGCTCTCCCTCTTTGCCGAACACGGCACACATCGCAAGCAGCGTCTCATTGAGCAGAACTATCCTGATGAGGTTCCAAAATCCCTTTACGGCAAAACCCGAAGCGTCGACTGCGCTGAAATTATCGGTGTCGCTGACCGATGTCAGAAAATCGCGCGACGACGTGACGAAGAACAGCGCATATATCGCTACAAGCACCGTCATCGAGACCGTGAATACCGCGGGTTCCGCCCTGTGCCACGTCTTTGCTTTGGCAGGCAGAGAAGCAAACGGCGATCTTTCCGCCTTAAGCGACCCGCATATCAGGCCGAACAGCCACATGCCGACAGGAATCGATAAAATGACTTCCGCAACCCTCACCGAATCGAAGAACCGGCCGAAACGCTCGGAAAACAGGCGGCTCTGTTCGTAAAAGAAGTCGCTCGCCCCGGCGAGTTGATACCACGCCGCAAATCCGAACACCGCCGCAAGCAGTATTCCGAATATCCACTGGCCTGCTTTGTTTTTGCCCGGCCGGAAATGAATCAGAGCATTGAGGCGGGAAAGCAGGTTCGAAAACGGTATCGCGCCAAAGCCCGCAAGCAGATCAAACGGCACGAAAGCCGAAGTCTCGCCATTTACGAGTACGCCCGACCTGCTCATCACGTAATACACGGCGGTCAGGTGCAGCATCAGCAGTTGAAGTTCCGACAAAACAGGATCGGCGTAATCCCACAACATTATCGCGACGCACTGCGCAAGCAGCATGGCGAGCCAGAACGATGACTCTTTTCCGCGCCTGACTTTCATGGCGTAGGCGAAGGCCTCTACGTAAACGGCGAACAAAATGCCGAAAACTCCGAATCCCCAAAAGCGATTCACATATATGTATCCGATGAAATACGAAACTATCGCCGCTATGAAGCAGACCGTGTTCCTGCGGCGTTCCTCCTCGGTCAGAGGCGGCTGCACCTTGTGATTTTCATACTGAGAGTATCCCGTATACGGCACGCCGCCGTAATTGCCCTGCGGCGCATATCTGCCCTGCGGCGAATAATCGCCCTGTGGCGCATATCTGCCCTGCGGAGCGTAATTGCTCTGCGGCGCGTAATTGCCCTGCGGCGGCAAGTTGTTAAATCCGTTGTCAGTCCCGTTATCAGTCATTCTTTTCCCCTCCTTCCCGAACATACGTCAGGATATCGCCCGGCTGGCAGTCGAGTTCGCGGCAGAGCGCCTCGAGCGTAGAGAACCTTATCGCGCGGGCTTTGTTGTTCTTCAAGATGGAAAGGTTCGCGGGCGTGATGCCGACTTTTTCGGCGAGTGTCCCGGCGGATATTTCTTTCTCCGCCATTTTTACGTTCAGATTGACTTTTATCATGGCCGCCTCCTATATCGTCAGGTCGAGTTCGTCCTTCATTTCAAGCGCTTTGCCGAATGCGTCGCGCACGACGCGAAGGATCAGATACATAAAGACGGCGGCGGCAGCGGCAGCCAGAAACGACCAGCGGAAAAATACGCCGAAGACGCCGGAGAGCAGAGCCCCGGCGAGGCAGCAGCGCCCGATGCGCTCTAAGTCCCTGACCGTGGCCTCTGAAAATACCGACTCATGCTCTATCCTGCCGAGAAACTTCCACAATATTATCAGCATCACTATCAAAGCGGCGGCGCATCCGTATCCGGCAGCGACGTATATCGGGAAAACTACGGATGTAGGAAGGTCAAAATGCGCCTCCTGCCATGCGGCTTTCCGTATCAGGACTATCCCGTACGCCGAACAAAAGAAACTGACTGCGAGCATCGCCGCCGTAAAGGCGCGCGTCCCTTTGATGTGTTTTTCCATCGTTTTACCTCCATTAGCGCGGCGTTAACGGGCGGTCCCCTGCCCTTTAAGAGCGCGTCCGGACACGCTCCTGTTTTTTCTGCCGCAGCAATAGTCTGGCACCAATTTTATCATTTGTCAATACTTTTTTATCGTTTTTCGATAAAAACAAAGCAACTAAATAACATGCCTCGACGAAACCGATGAAAAATGACACCCGATTGAAATTCTATAAAAAAACAGCCCGCGGTTTGGTTTTGCCGCAGACTGTATCTTCTTCCGTCAGCCCGCCGCTGCAGCCCGAAAGCGCCGCGCAATGGCAGCAGGAAGACGCATATATCAAATCTTTTATCGAATCATTCCTGGCCGGTGACCATGTTGTGGAATCTCTTGAATCCGAAGTATCCCAGCAGCAGGATGCTCACGACCAGCCCCGTTATGCTATACCCGATACTCATGCTGTCTATCTGAGGCGTCAGCACATAGCGGAGCGCTTCGTTCGCGTATACCATCGGGTTCACCAGAATTATCGTCCTGAATATCGGAACATTCGTCAGCCCCTTCCAGTTGAAAAAGATCGCTCCGGAAAATACGAGCGGCATCAGGAATCCCGGGAACATCGCCGCCACCTGCATCGGTTTCACTATCGTCCCGACTAAAAGTCCGAGAGTCGCGGAGACGAGGGCTATCAGAATCAAAATTGGTATCAGCATCAGGATGCGCTTTGGCGTAATAGTGAAATCGACGTTTTTGCCCATAAAGATTGCGGACACTGGCAGGACCAGAAGCCCGCCGATAAACGCCTCAATAATGCCAACGAACATTTTGGCGAAAGCGACCAGATTCGCGGAGACAGGGGCCTGGAGCCTGTCCTCTATTTCGTGCATGTTGTTGAAATCCATCGTGAGCGGCACGGCCGTGCCATGGATCCCCGTTACGATGATGCTCATCCCTATCATCCCGGCGAACATCTGCGTCGGGAAAGTTTCGGGCAGCATCCCGATTTTCGGGAGCACATAGCCGTACGTGATTATCAAAACCGTCGGAAGCATCACTACGCGGAATACGAATTCCCATTTATCGCGCCACTGTGCGATAAGATCTCTCTGCACCATTGCCCAAAATACGGACATATTGTAATTTTTCTCATGCATGACGTTACCCTCTTTTCTGATATATTCAAGCCCTGAAGCCCTCAGGCCTGTGTTCTTTTGATTATGTTTTGATTATGTCCTGTTTATCTTCTTTTTATGTTCTTCCGTCTGTGTTCTCGGAGCTTAATGCTCTGCGGCGTTGATATCGTTTCCGGTCAGATACAGGAACACATCGTTCAAATCGCTGGTGCTGAGGCTGATATTTTTCAGTTTTCTCCCGCGAGCCTCGGTCCATTTGATGATTCCGTCAAAATCCGCCTGATTGTTTTTCAGATAAAGCTGCAGCGTCCCGCCCTGATAGGCGACCTTCTGCACGTTCGCGAGCTGCCCCGCGAGTTTGATGTCTTCATCAGTGACTTTGTCGAGTTTCAGTGAAATGATGTTCTTTGACGGGATCATCGCCTTCAGTTCTTCGCTCGTCCCCATCGCCATCAGTTCACCTTTGTTCACGATAGCGATATTCTTGCAGAAGCGTTCCGGCTCCTCCATATAGTGCGTGGTAAGGAAAATCGTGGTGCCCTGAGCATTGAGTGCCAGCATCTGTTCCCAGAGTATCTCCCTGTAATTCGGATCCAGCCCTGTCGTCGGCTCATCCAAAAACAAAATCTCAGGAGTGTGCATCATAGCTCTTGCGATTTTCAGGCGCTGCGCCATGCCGCCCGAATAGCTTGAAACATAATCGTTCTGCCTCTGCGCGAGACCGAATTTTTCCAGATACTCATCCGCTTTTTTCTTCGCCTCATCCATATCCATGCCGAAGTATTTCGCGTGGAACAAAAGGTTCTCCCGCGCGGTGAGGCTGCGATCCAGGTTATTGTGCTGCGTCACGACGCCGATTTTGCTCCTGACCTTTGCCGGATCATTGACAACGGAGATCCCGTCTATCGTCGCGTCCCCGCCGCTGATCTTCAATTGCGTTGTCAGCATGGATATCGTCGTGCTCTTTCCCGCGCCGTTCGGACCGAGGAAGCCGAAGATCTCTCCCCGCTTTACATCAAAGGAGATACCTTTGACAGCCTCTATGGTCGTTCCGTTCTTCGCGTGATATGTTTTCTTCAGATTCCGTACACTGAGAATGTTGTCTGTCATGATGGTCACCTCTCTATCGTCTGCATACCCCTGTGGGGTATTCCCTTCGCATACAAACATATACCCCATTAGGGTATTTGTCAACACATTATTTCAAATTTTTTTACAGCCGCCCGCGTCGCGTCAAAACCTCGCCCGCCACTATCCCACGAACCGGATATTGACCGCGATATACCGCAAATAAAATATGGACTGCAATATACCCCAAATAAATATTGACCACTGAGTCGATTTATGCTAAGATACAGAAAGTTGACCTGTCGGTCAATTATTCGAGGTGCATTTGAGATGCATATAGAGGTGCATATAGATGAAGCGTGAAGAAAAAAGTCAACAGATGAGACGGCGTATCATGGACAGCGCCATTGCCGAGTTCTCCATGCACGGTTATGGTGGAAGCTCCACTAATAACATCTGCGCCGGTCAAGATTTTTCAAAGGGCATTGTGTACCACTATTTTGAGACCAAGGACGCTCTGTATCTGGCCTGTGTACAAGAGTGCTTTAAAAGGCTTACAGAATACATCCAGGGGAATATCAAAAAAGAGCAGTGCGGCATCGAGGAGCAGCTTGAAAACTACTTTACGGTCCGCATGTCATTTTTCCGGGCCTACCCGGTCTACCAGCGCATTTTCTGCGAGGCACTGATCGCCCCTCCCGCCCATCTGAGCGCCGAAATACGAAAGTGCAGACGCGATTTTGACGAGTTCAATATCAAAACGTTAGAGCGGCTGTTGACGCCGCTCCACCTTCGCCCCAGCATTTCAAAGGCTGATGTGATCGATACGTTCCGCCTGTTCCAAGACTTTATAAATGTCCGCTATCAGGCGGCGGCAGCAAACGGGAAGTCGTTTGAAGCACATGAGGAAGAATGCCGGAAGGCGCTGAACATCCTGCTCTATGGCATAATCGAAAGGAAGTAATCAAGATTGGCGAAAAAAGAAGAAAATAAACAATCAGTGCTGGCAGATATGCCCCCTGCCAAAGCAATCGTAAAACTTGCCGTTCCGGCGACTATCGCGCTTCTGGCGAAAGCCGTCTACAATCTGGTCGATACCGCTTATATCGGGATGCTGGATTCCGATATCGCTCTGACGGCAGTCGGCGTCACCGTCCCTCTGCTGCTCATCATGGTCTCCATCGAGAATATCTTTGCCGCAGGCGGCGCTGTCCTCGCCGGAAGACAGTTGGGCGCCAAAGACGATGAAGCGGCAAGCCGCACGGTCACGACAATTATAGGTATATCTATAATCATCGGCGTTGTACTCTGTGTATGCGGCATCATCTTTATAGAGCCAATAATGCGGGCATTCGGCGCATCTGACGCGTCGCTCCCTCTGGCGGAAGACTATGCTTTCTGGATGTTTATAGCCGCGCTGGCAAACCTCCCTGCCCAGAGCATGAACTGCGCCGCCAGAGCCGAATCATCAGCGAAAATATCCTCTATCGCCGTGATAACCGGTGCACTGCTCAATGTGGCGCTGGACCCTATCTTCATGTTTGACTGGGGATTGGACATGGGCGTTGAAGGCGCTTCCCTCGCCACGACGGTCTCTCAATTCGTGACTTTCTTTATCCTTATCTGGTTCTATGCCAGCGGGCGTTCCATCATCAAAATCAAGCCGAAAGCATTCCATCCGACTTGGTGGTTGATAAAGAATGTCGTTCTCATCGGCATACCTA
>JBMNVD010000035.1:0-19686 GCA_050946615.1 Eubacterium sp. | reverse complement strand
TGACAAACATCGCAGCCTCTTCACTGCCTCAATCCGATGAGATAATCGCCGCCTACGGTGTCGTCCAGCGCCTGATACTCATCGCCTGCTATGTGGTCATGGGCTTCATGCAGGGCTATCAGCCTGTGGCATCATATGCCTTTGGCGCCAAAGATGAAGAGCGCTTCCATCAATCCGTCCGTTTTGCTTTGAAGGGGTCGCTGCTCCTGACGGTGGTGGTCGAGGCAGTTTACATCCTGCTCTCCAAGCACCTGATTTTGCTGTTCAATCAAAACCCCGACATCGTGAACTACGGGAAGTGGCTGCTGATTTCTCAGGTCGCGCTGTACCCGGCTTTCGGTCTGTGCTATATGATGACCATAACATATCAGACCATCGGCGCTTCACGGTACGGGCTGTTCCTCTCCTTGATACGTCAGGGACTGTTCTATACGCCATTCATCCTGACGCTTCCGAAATTCTTCGGCGTGACGGGCATCTACTTCTCTCAGCCGGCAGCGGATGTTTTGACGATAATCGTCTGCCTGCTGTCTATCAAATCCATGAAACGCACCGCGTCCCGCAACATGGGCGTACAAGAAGGTGAGCCCACGGCAAGCGCCGCAAAATGAGAGAGGATAATACGCAATAATCAGATGCTTCTTTTCCCTCTTGCGTCCCTCTTGCGCCAAAGCGGCAATAAGTCATCAAAAAAGCCGTGCGGCAGGTTTTGAATCCCCTGCTGCCGGCTTTTTGTTTTCTCCCGGACAGACCGTCATTCGAGCATTGCAAATATCGCGTTCGGATATTGCGAATAGTGCAAATATTGTAAATAGCATAAATATTATCATCACTTTGATTTTATCATCGGAACACTATCGTAATACGCTGATAATAGACTGATAACATCGCGAAAACGCGTCGGCAGGTGGTACAATATGCAGCCAAATTCCCCAGCGCGTCAATGACTGACCACATTAGATGTTTTTTCGTAGAATGTCTGCACCGGGCCCGTGTCCTTCATGAGAGTCGACGGCGACCTGTATTTGAAAAGAAAAAGCAATGCCTCATAAAGATCACCGCCGCAGCCGCCTACATGCCCCGCCAGTTCAAAAGCAAACACGAGTTTCCACTCGGGGCTGCATAGGAAGATCCCCAGCAGGAACAAAACCGAAAACAAAATAAACGGCGCCAGTAGAGCAGCCAGACTCGTGCTCCTGTACGTATATACATCGGGGACACCGCAGTAGAGAGAGTTCAGACTGATTCCGAATTTCAGCTTGTGCCTCGTCAAAGCGTAGTAAACGATGCCGTGCGTGAGTTCATGACAGATCATGTAGATAAAAAAGATAATGAAAAGCCAGACAAAATGAGCGCGTACCATGCCGTACCGGCTTATCAGCAGAACTACCGCGGGTATCAAAACCGCGAACATCAAAACGACCGAAGCAAGCGACAGCTTCAGATTGAATTTTTTGTTATTGACATCTATCTTCCTTACGGCTTGATATCCCTCCGGGAGTTCTCTCTCGTACGTTTTCATCGCGGCTTATTTGTTCTTAGCGGCTTATTTGCTCTTTGCGGATTATTTGTTCTTTGCGGATTATTTGTTCATCGCGGATTTTTTGCTCTTTGCGGCTTATTTGTTCTTTATGATGACCGTGGAATAGTACCCCGCCTCATTAGGGAAGTTCTCCGCGCCTTCGTATATCCTCTCATCCGGCATGCCGCAGTTTTCCAGCATCCACGCCTGCATATCAGCCTGTTTCAGCTTTTCGCGTATCGCCGCTATCCCGCTGCCCGATTTCATAAGGACATAAGTGCCGTTTCTGTCTTTGATGTTCCTGATATCAGCCTCGATGCTTTCTCCATTCCTATACAGCGCAGGATATACGTGCAGCGGTTCTTCCCTCTCGACGAGAGGCTGTTTCAGAGCGGCGGCCGACGCGCAAAAAGCCGGTATCCCGCTGATAAATTCCACATCGAAACCGTCTTTCCGCACATACGTCTGCACATAACAAAAAGTAGAATATACGGTCACATCTCCGAGAGTCAGGAAAACCACATTTTTGCCGGATTTCAGTACCTGCTCCAGCAAAAGCGCATTTTGCCGGTACTGTTCCTCTAAAAGTTCCCTGTCCCTAATCATCGGGAAATCAATGCCCATGAGCGTTTTGTTTTCCAATTCCGGGACAGCCTGAACCGCTATTTTATACGCTACTGTCTCCTCCGGGACCTTCCCCGGCAGTGCGATAACGTCATTTTCCCGTATCAACCGTACCGCCTTGAGAGTCATCAACTCCGGGTCTCCCGGTCCGACGCCGACACCGTATAATATACCTGACATGCAGAAACTCCTAATAAATAAGTGATATCATGCGGCGGCCGCACCGTACGAGAACTCCGCACCGCGCATGCCGGCCCTGATAACTCCAGACCTAAGTAACTTCAATACCTTTTTCTTCCGTATCCCATAAGGCCGTGGTTGACGACCTTGTCGAATATATGGAGAGAATGGCTCGGGCGCTTCCGGGTATCGATATCGTGGCCCGGCGCACCCTTCAGATACGGCGAATGAGAAGGTATCACGAAATTAAAACAGTTCGGGACCGCTTCCATCGTTATCTGTTCCACTAGCCGCGATTCGCCGTCGGTGTTCAGCATCATCGGATGTTCCGGTCTGCAGACCATCTTCCGCCCGCGCATGTACAGGCAGCTTTTGCTGAGATAATGAGTGCCTTTGCTCTGCCAGTCGTAGATAGCCAGTTTGAAAAGAGAAGGCCACCACATATCGCGCCTGATGATGACAAAATCGAGCAGGCCGTCGCACGGATCGGCGAACGGCGCGACCTTGATGCCGGAAGCATACCAGCGGGAACTGCAGGCGGCAGCCAGAAAGAACGGGCCGTGCACCGGTTCCCCGTCTACTTCACACGCAAAGGTGTTATATGCTTTGGTGAACATGCAGTACAGCCCTGCCAGCAGATAACTGATATGACCGAAAGAGCCCGGTATCTTTTTCATTTCGGACTGATACGCGCATGCCTCGGCGTCAAAACCCATCGATGCCTGATTTATGGCGTACTCATATACGCCGGTCCCGTCATCCAGCCTCAGGCCGTCCACCGCCAAAACCGTACCGTTGATGAGGTCCTTTACATCCAGGAAAAAGTCCTTTCCTCCGTACAGGCGGATATAGTCATTGCCCGAGCCCTTGGGGACACACGTCACTTCCGCGTTTGGAAAGCCGACTACCCCATTTACGACCTCGTACAGCGTTCCGTCTCCGCCGACAGCGTAGAAACGGACAGGCGCGCCATTTGCCTCGCTGCATTTTTCTTTGACGAAAGCGGTCGCGTCGCCGCGGCATTTTGTCGTGTAGATCTCAAAGTCGATGCCCGTTTCAACGGCGGCAGGCCGGACAAGATCTTCGATTATATTTCCCGGATAGTTTTTGCCCGAGACTGGGTTCTCGATAAAATAGTGTTTCATTTACCCTGAGTGTTTCATTTACCCTGAAGGAACGTATCCTTTTCATCATATTGCATTACTTTATCCCATGCAGGAGTGTTGTAGCCGTCATGGTATCCGCTGCGCAGCCTGCGCTTCTCATCCTCACTCAGATCCAGCCCGATGGTACCGCCCGGATTCATGGTGTAATTCGGATCGAAATAGTCCTTCAGGACTTTGAAAACGCCATACTCCGTCTCGCCAAGCGACCCCTCTATCCACGGAGCGAACATCTTGCCTATTCCGTGGTGGTGGGAAATAGCCGCTCCGCTCTTCTGGATGGCATCGAGTATGGTATTCAGATAACTCTTGAAATCGGCGCTGTCTTTGATCGCCGTCAGGAATATGAAATAAAGATTCGCTCCCTGCGGATAGCAGTGGCTCATGTGTGTCGTGACCACTGTGTTAGGACGCTCATGGCAGATCTTTCTGACCTCGCGGTGCACCTTTTCCATATTCGACCAGTTGACCGTGCATTCCAGCGTATCTATGGCGACGCCGAAGTCCATGATGGTATCGCGCAGATACGGATCGTTGAAGCGTCCTTTTTCCCATGAACGGCAGACATACCCCGTCAGTGACATCGCCTTGTGCTGACGGCAGATTTTACGGACGTTCTTATACACATTCCTGGAGTAGCCCTTCTCGCCCTCTGTAAAGCCGAGCAGGAGGCAGCGCTCCATATCCTTGTATCCCATTTTTTCCAGTATCGGCTGCAATGGCGTTTCATCGACATTGTAGAGGCGCAGCATCATGTTGGTCTCTTCTTCGTCCGAAAGGCGGAAAACGCTGGAAAATCCGCATTCTTTCTGCATTATCTCCCGCGCCGCTTCCATTGCGTCGTGCCAGTTGCGGAAAATGAACGAAAAACGCTTGCGGTTCTCCGGCATGTAGCGATACATCTTCATCGTCACTTCCGTGAGGACACCGAAAGTTCCCTCAGAACCCATCATTATCTGATTCAGCGAAGGTCCTGTCGCCTCGCGCGGATAATGGGTCGTCAAAACCTCTCCTCTCGGAGTCGCATATTTCTGCTGCACGACGAGATCCTGAGCGCAGCCGTAATACGTGCTGTTCTGGCCGGCGCCGCGCGTGACAACCCAGCCTCCGACGCTCGAATACTCAAAAGACTGCGGGAAGTGGCCGCATGTATAGGCTCGTTTCGCGCCGTATTCCTCAGGCGCATTGTTGAGGTGAGCCTCAAAATCAGGGCCGGAAATGCCGGCCTGAACTGTCACGGTCTGGTCAGTCTCGTTGAAATAGAGGACTTTGTTGAACTTGCGCCGCATATCGAGAGATACGCCGCCCTTTATCGGCTCCACGCCGCGAGTGACGGATGAACCGCCTCCGTAGACATAGAGCGGAATATTGTGCTCGGCGCAGTAGACGACTGTCTTCTGTATCTGTTCGCTGCTGCTCGGATATAGAACGACGTCCGGCAGAGAATCGTATTTATGCTCGCGGAGGCGCAGCAGATCATAGCATGTCTGACCATACATAACTGAAAGGCGGTCATAGTCCTGCTGAGACATGTCCTCGCCGTAGACCGACCTGAAAAATTCCAGATGTTCTTCATTCATGTGAGGAGGATACTGCCCTTTGAGGTCTACGCGCTCAAAGCCTGTATCCATGGCATAGTCGCGGAAATCATCGTCGCTCAGGCCCAGACGGTCCTTCATCATCTGATAAAGCGACTCTTTCGGGAGTTTAAAAAAGTTCGGGTCTCCCCAGCGGAAAATCGAGCGGTACGAATCCTTGTCCGCCGCTTTGGTTATCCATTTCGGTTCAAATCCTTTGTACGCTTTATACCCCATACGTGTCTTCCTCCTTAAGGATGTTAGAAGCGGCTATTATATCTGCGCCCGTATGCGCAACATCGTGAATGATGACATCTCCGCGCCCGATGCGAGTGCGGACGACGGCATGATCAACGGCTTCCATTACTTCCATTATCTTGCTTTTAGGTATTTCTTTGCTGACGCGGCACGGAAGGACCGGCACTTCGGGAAAGACGGTGCGAACGGTCGAAGATATCGTCCGCATCGGGCAGATGAGTTCCTGTCTGCCGAACGCTTCGCCGCGCGGGCAGGCGTTTCCGGTCACCGTCACTGTCCCGTTTTCCTCGGAGACTTCCAGATTGCAGCCGCGCGGGCAGTTGATACATATCATTTTTGTTTTCATGATTCATCCGCCTCTATTTCTGCCGTAAGCCGCTCACAGCCGCCTAAGTCGGTTTTGCTGAAATCTATCTTCAGGCGCTGCATTTCAGGCGGCCGCACGAACGGTATCTTTCTCTCGAATATTGTTTTCTCGCCGTCTCTGATGCGGAAACGGACATTATCCATCTCACTGCCGGAGCGGAAATACACCGTCACATCTTTCAATCCGTCCGTCAGATCAAGACGCTGCGGCACGATATACCCAACTCCTCTGCCGGCATCGAGGCAGATGAGCCGCCGCTCCGGCATTTCCTTTACATAAGCAGCTGCGGCATTTCCGGCCGTCTCACCGCTCTCGGAGACGTAATCGACCAGATCGTTCACATGCAGAGCGTTTCCGCAGCTGAATATCCCCGGCACCGAGCACATGAGCCTCTCATCGCAGACAGGCCCCTTCGTGTGCGGGTCGATATCCACGTGCAGACGCTCCGCGAGTTCATTTTCGGGAATAAGCCCGACGGAAAGGATCAGAGTGTCGCAGTCTATCCTCTTTTTCGTATCTTCGATAGGCCGCATCTTCTCGTCTACCTTCGCTATTTCGACGCCTTCCAGACGGTCGTGTCCGAACACGCGCGTTACCGTGTGGCTCAAGTAAAGCGGGATATCGTAATCGTCCAGGCACTGGTGGATATTTCTCCGCAGGCCCGAAGGCGTAGGCTTCACTTCATAGACTCCGACGACCTCTGCGCCTTCGAGCGTGAGCCTTCTGGCCATTATCAAGCCGATATCGCCGGAACCTAAAATCACGCATTTTTTACCGACCATCTCGCCTTCCAGATTGATGAAATTCTGCGCAGTGCCTGCCGTATATATTCCGGCCGGCCTCGTTCCGTGGATGTTCACCTGTTTGGCCGTTCTCTCGCGGCATCCCGTCGCAAGGATAAGCGCTTTGGTCTTGATGAAGTCGACTCCCTGACGATTGACAAAATGGACAGTAAAGCCGTCCTGTTCAGATTCTATTTCCGTAACAAAAGAAGACGTCAGCGCTTTGATGCCGGCCTGACGGAACTTTTCGACCCACCGCTCGGCGTATTCGGGCCCCGAGAGTTTTTCTCCGAAACGGATGAGACCGAAACCGTCATGGATGCACTGTTTCAGGATGCCTCCCAGACGCCTCTCCCTTTCTATCAAAACGACGGAAACATCCCGGGCGGCCGCCGCGGTCGCCGCGGCAAGTCCGGCCGGTCCGCCTCCTATCACCAAAACATCAGTCTGTATCATCCGCTTCTCCTTTCGAAGGGCCGCTCAGCAGCCACGATCTGTCCGAAGATTTCATCACTTCGTGCAGCGGGATGTGGTTCTTTTCCGCTATGATGCCTGCGACGAGCGGCATGCAGAATCCGCCCTGACAGCGGCCCATGCCGGGCCTTACACGTTTTTTGACCGCGTCTATCGTCTGCGGACAATACGGACGGTTCAGGGCATCCAGTATCTCGCCTTTCGAAACTTCTTCGCAGCGGCAGACAATAACGCCGTAGTCGGGATTCTTCTTTATCATTTCGTCCCGCTGTTTTTCGTCCATCTGCTTCAGGCACGGAATCCCTTTTCGATACGGATCGAAATCCTGATTCTTATCCGCATTCAGGCGAGAAGCCACGTCTTCTGCGATATCTACGGCAAAGGCCGGAGCGCTTGTCAGTCCCGGAGACTGGATGCCGGCGCAGTGATACATATTAGTGCATTTCCTGCCCCATTCCAGAATGAAGTCTTCCTCATACGTCGCGGCCCTGACACCCGTAAAATATGTGATAATATCGCGCCTGTCGACCGTCGGGATGGTCTTCTTTTGTTTGGCGTATATCCTGTCCAGACTTTCGGGATACGTGGAAAAGTCCTCTTTCTCCCTGCATTCCTGAGCGTCCGGTCCCGCCAAAACATTGCCGTGGACAGTCTTCAGCAGGCCGCCGCCTTTTGAATGAGCGTGCAGCGCCTCTCGGCTCAGGTCGATGAACGAAGCGATAGTGTGTATCATCGGGCCGGACTTTACGTCCTGAATGGCGTCGGTCCCTCTCCGCGGGTGTATCGAATAGAAGCGGTCGTGAGCCATCTCCGCGATGTCATCGGCGAACACGCCGGCCGCATTTATGACTACTTTCGGATATACGGTGCCGCGGCTTGTATGGACCGCCGTGATCTTCCCGTCTTCCGTCTCCATGCCCTCTACGGCAGTGGCCAGCGAGATGGTCACACCGTTATCCGCCGCATTTTCCGCGTAGGCGATGCACAGTTCGTACGGAGAGACGATTCCCGCCGAACTGTTATACATGGCAAAAGCAAAATCGTGACTGAACGTCGGGTTGTCTTCCAGCAGTTTCTTTCCGGAAACTATCGAAACATCTTTTACGCCGTCATGCACCTTGCGCCACCACGCGTAAGCGGAGATAACAGGTTTCAGCCAGCCCTGTGTGAAGCAGGCGTACTGACCGACGCGCCGGAAAGGCACATCCAATTCTTTGCAGATGCGGTCATACATCGCATTCCCGAGCAGGACATATTTCTGCTTCAGCGAACCTTTGGAGAGGTCGACGCCGACATGGACCTCGCCGTCGTTCCTGCCCGTCGCCTGCAGAGCAAAATCCGCTTCTTTATCGACAAGCAGCACATCGAGTTTCCATTTGGCGAGTTCTCTGGCGATTGCGCATCCCGAGATGCCTCCGCCGATTATCAAAACATCTGGTTTGCGCCCCTCCAAAAAAGAATCGCGATGCTCAGGTTTTCGCATCGTCTGAGGCGGAGCCCCTTTCAGGGCGATATCATTGACTACATGAATGCGGCTGGCGTCTTTGGCCATATAGGCACCGGCTTTATAGATATCCTGCCAGTTGTCCAGTTCGCCGCTCAGATAAATGACATCATCATCGAAGCGCACCTGAACGCGATCGTGGCAGCAATGCCTCAGACGAGCCGCCCGCATTCTGATCCATCTCATATTATTATTTTTTGCTCCTTTTTATATAAAATTTACATTCGCCGGCCATGCGGCCAGACCATTACTTCCAGTATAAGAAATCATGATTTCAAAAGCAAGCGCGATTCTTCACGCATAAACCGCCTCCTGCGGAAGAAGGCGGTTTGCTGATTTGCCGATATTTAGCAAAAGGCGGTTTGCCGATATGATTTACGGTATCATATTTATTGTCATCTGCCGAGCGTTTTAGCATCATCGGCGTTCTATGATTGTGTTTTGTTATATTTTGCTGAGCGTCTTTTGGCGGAATCAATGTTCTTTGCGCATGCGGATGGTCATAAGGCCAGCACATGACGCGGCTGTCATCAAAATAGCCCATAGGAGCATATTGTTTCTGTCCCCTGTCCGCGGTACGTCCGGATTTTCCGACTCTGCCGTTCCGATTGCAGCGATCTCGGCGGTTTCGACATATCCGCACTTGACGCAGGTGTGCTCTCTTTCGCCTTTTTCGGTCGCTGTCGGCTGTTTCGTCACTTTCCAGTCGCCGAAGGTGCATTCCTCGGTTTCGCTGAATCCGCATACCGGACATACGTGCGTATGGCTCCCGGTATGTACCCATGCATCAAATGAATGCTCCAGGATTTCAGATTTCACACCGCAGCGGCTGCATGTCTGCCAATGATCGATGCCGTCGGCAGTCCAGTCGGTGGAAAAGTCGTGGCCGAGCGCCGGGATGTCGAGCGTCGACAGATCCGTAACTTCTTCCGTTCCCGCCTCGTCGGCGAAATAACAGCCGCAGATCGAGCAGGTCCAGTACTCCTCTCGTCCTTTTTCCGTGCAGGTCGGCTCCACCCCGTCATGATGCGTCAGTGTATGTCCGTCCCAGACGACGTTGAGCGCGACATCCATTTTAGTCTGAGCGGTGCTGTTAAAAAAGTCAGGTTTATGTGTATCGTAGTGATATGTGATCTCGGCATCTCCTGCAAGAGGAATGTCAAATGCCGCTTTCCCGTCGGCGTAAGTCCCGCCGGTCACGACAACATCAGAGACTCTGTCCAGGTCCAGACCGAGGCCGCCGGCAAGATCTACCACCAGTTTTCCGCTGCTGCAGACAGCATGTACCGTCGCTGACTGAGACTCGACAGAAAAACATTCACAAGGATACGGGAGATTGTAGTTCGTGCTCAGATCAAGGCTCGTGAGCTGATTGTTATTACATAGGAAATAACTGAGGTCATAGCGATTGCTCACATCGAGGCTGGCGATCTGATTGTTACTGCAGATCAACGTTCTGATATCGAGACTGTTCACGTCAAGGCTCGTGATCATATTGTCGCTGCAATTCAGAAATCCGAGGTCTGTGTGAA
Organism: Eubacterium sp.; assembly: GCA_050946615.1. Taxonomy (GTDB): domain Bacteria; phylum Bacillota; class Clostridia; order Peptostreptococcales; family Anaerovoracaceae; genus Eubacterium_B. Next base: position 9,703 of record JBMNVD010000035.1, on the reverse strand, counting down.
TGCTGACATCTAGATCCGTGATCTGATTTCCGGCGCAGTCAATCGACTGGAGACCTGTGTTATTGCTTATGTCCAGGCTGGTCAACTGATTTTTACTGCAGGCCAGACTTCTGAGACGTGTGCACTGGCTCACATCAATGCCGGTGAGCTGATTCTCGCTGCAGTCCAGACTGTTGAGACTTGTGCAGCCGCTCACATTGAGACTCGTGATCTGATTTTTGCTGCACTGTAGATCTCTTAGGCTGGTGCAGCCCCGCGCGTTCACACTCGTGAGTCGATTATTACTGCAGTACATAGTCTCGATATCGGGGCAGGAACTCACATCTAACCTCGTGATGTCAGTTCCTCCGCAGCTGATATAATCAAGCGCAGTGTTATTGCTGAGGTCCAGGCTCGAAAGCGGGATATTTATGCACGACAATCTTTCCAGAGCAGTGTTGCTGCTCAAATTCAGGCTCGCTATCGGAGAACTTATGCAGTTCAATTCTCTGAGGGCGGGGTTATTGCTCACGTCAAGGCTTAAAAGCGGAGTCTCTCTTACAGTCAAACTTTCGAGTGCCGTGTTCCTGCTGACATCCAAACTTTCGAGCGGTATCTTCTCACAGTTCAGGAGTCTGAGAGAGGTGAGGTACTCTATCCCTTTGAGGCTGCTTGCTTTTGCTTTTTCATCCCAGCCGATAAGGGCGATGCCGGTCGCTTTGCTTATCTCGGACGTCGAAAGATATCCATCTCTGTCTGTATCAAAATGCTTTGACACATAACTCCTGAATTTCTTATCCGGGAAATTAGTCTCATCTACCGCTACTCCGTCCTCTGCATACGCCTTCTGCGTTACGCCCAGCGGCACGATGATAGCAGCCGCCAAGATCAGTGCGAGCGCCAGCGCACTTACCTTCCTTCCGGTTCTCTTTAAATACACTGCTTTTCTCCTTTTATCTTCATATATAAATAACAAAATAATATCAATATTTTTTTGGCGGCTGACTCCGGAGCGCTTTCCGATGCCAAAACGGCTGCCTGTGCTCAGAGTCGCCCTTATCCCGATTACCGACTTCTGTCAGTCGCACACAAACCGCCTTCTTTTTCAGAAGGCGGTTTGCAGATATCGATTATCTGATGACCTTTATCGTCATCTGCTGTGCCGTGTGAAAACGTCAGCGTTCTTTGCGCATGCGTATGGTCAGAAGCCCGGCTCCTGCCGTGGCGAGCATCATGGCTGCCCAGAGGACAGCATTGCCGCTCTCACCCGTCTGCGGTATGTCCGAATTTTCTGAAGCTGTTGTTCCGAGCGCCGCGATTTCTGCTGTTTCAACATATCCGCACTTGGAGCAGGTGCGCTCTTTTTTGCCGTTATCCGCAGCCGTCGGCTGTTTTGTCACTTGCCAGTCACCAAAGGTACACTCTTCTGTCTCGCTGTACCCGCAGACGGTGCATTCATGCGTATGGCTTCCGGTATGTGTCCATGGCCCGAATGTATGCTCTTCCCATTTGGCATACAGGGTGATATCTTCTGTCAGCGGCGTCGCAAAATCAAACTCGGTTCCATCCGCACACGAAGGATCGGTATACCAATCGATTAAGTGATAACCTGCTTTTACCGGTTTGGCAGGCCTCGACGCACTCGTGCCCGCTTCCACTGCCTGAAGCTCGACAGCGCTTTCTCCGTCAGTATCGAATGTGACGATAACGGTCGACAATATTAGAGTGACATCCATCTTTTCCTGGATGGAAGGTTTCGTGCTATAAGAATAACTGATCTTAGCTTCGTCTGCGACGGGGATGTCAAAGTACGCTGTCCCATTGCTGTAAGTTCCTCCCGTCACGGAAACATCGGAAACTTTGTCCATATCCAGGCCTACGTCGTTCGCAAGGTCTACTGCCAGTTTTCCTCCTCTGTATGCGGCAAAAACGCTCCCTGACTGCGAATCAAAAGTCGCATTGTCTGCGGATAAAGAAGTGTTTGCTTCCAAATCCAGTCTTTTAAGACTATTATTGTTGCAGCAAAGGTTAATAAGCGCGGGACAATTACTGACATCCAGGCTAGCGAGCTGATTATCTCCGCAATCCAGATACTTAAGCGCGGTGCAGTTACTCAAATCCAGGCTAGCGAGCTGATTAACTCTGCAATCCAGATTCTCAAGTGCGGTGCAGTTACTCAAATCCAAGCTCGTAAGCCGATTGCCCGGACAATCAAGAGACACCAATTCGGAATTGCAGCTGAAATCTAAACTCGTTATGTCCGTTTCGTAGACATCCAGCCCCTGCAGTCTTGTGCATTTGCTCAAGTCCAGACTCGTCAGCGGATTTCCAGCGCAGCTCATGCCTATTAGAGCGGTACACTGGCTCATATCAATATTCGAAAGATTATTTGAATCACAGTGAAAACGAATGAGCTCCGGTTTTGAGCCCATGTTAATGGTCGTCAACTGATTACCTGTGCAGGAGAAAAAGACGAGAGCAGTATTCCGGCTTACGTCCAGGCTCGTGAGCTGGTTACTATCGCATTCAAAATTTTTTAATGCAGTGTTTTTACTCACGTCCAGGCTCGTGAGCTGATTTTGGTAGCAGTTTAATTCCGTAAGAGATGTGAAAAACTCTATTCCTTTCAAATCGCTGATGCTCTTATTGCGGACGTTGATGCTCGTCGTGCTGCTGATTTCTTCGGGGGAAAGTACCCCGTCGCCATTGCCATCTGCATTTGCTGAAATATACGTGCGGAAATTCTCATCCGGGAAATTCGTCGCGTCGATCGCAATATCCTCTGCATATACCCGCTGCGTAAAGCCCGGCGCTGCTATGAACATGACCGCTGTCAGAAGGACGGCGGCAAGCGCGCTTATCTTCTTCCTGAGTTTTTTGTTTTTCACAGTTTCTCTCCTCTATCTGACTATCTGTAATGACGACGAGCAGATTATTTCTCGGCATATCGACAGTCTTCTCTGCGAATGTGTATTTATCCTCGAAAATTTAATAAAAAAATTCCTAAAACAATATATATGTAGATAAACTCAATGTCAATGCCTAAATTTCATATTTGGCCTAAAATTTTTATCTAAAATTGTTCGTATATTTATTGTGTCAATTTTCATGCATTTCATCATGCGCAGACAGCCTCTTGCACATAACAAAAAGGCTATGTTCGGTCGTGCTGCCGAATATAGCCTTTCATTAAAGTCTGTTAATAGTATCTATGAAATCGTTTATCTTTGATGCTTCTTCTGCAGTTTTATACTGAGACCGGCCGCTGCAGCGAGAATGGCCGCCCACATGGCAGGTTCTGCAGCGTCACCCGTATTTGGCGTATCGGTCGGAGTATTAGCAGGCGTGTCGGTTGGAGTATCGGTTGGCGTATCGTTCGTCGCGGTTGTTTGGGCGGGCTCGTTTGCTGCCGGTTCCGCAACTAAATTATTGAAAACGATCGACGAAACGGATGTGCCGTCCTCGGCGCTTGACGTGTCAAAAGCCATCAATACGTAATTATCGGTGCTCTGGTCATCAGCAATCTGATCATCCGTGTTCTGCTGCGGCTCTGCCTTGGTTATCGACGTGTCTAAGACCATCGATAAGTAATCATCAGGGTCCTGATATGGCGTTACCTTGACAGTATAAACGGTGCCGTCATAGGTGACGTTTTCATCGGATCCGGCCTGCTCTAACACTTGGTATGTATATTCTTTTCCGATGTCGCTTGCATCGTATTTTATCTTGTCGAACAGGAATGTGCCCTCGTCATTGTTTTGTTTCGTCTGCAGTATCTGCCCTTCTTCGTCCAAAAGGCTGAAAGTATAATCTTTTTCAGGCGTGCCGCCGTTTTCTGTCACTTGTCCATCGATTGCAAGGGTGCCCTCGGGCTGCGCCGTAATAGTCACGATAAAATGTGAATAAAAATGTTTCCAGCCCGTGCTCGTCTCGACTGGGTCCGCTGTTTTTTCAACATTATATCCGTATATAACGCCGCTGTCTGTGGATTCACTTATCTCAGGGGCAAACTTCACCGTGCCGTCGTCATTTAAAAAAGAATTCATGTCTATACGCCAGCCGTCAAAACATGGCCATCTATCAGTAGCTTGCGTGAAACCCTCGCCTATAAATGTGAGATCCGTTGCTTTGAAAAAAAACGGCTTTGATGCCTCATCCGCGGAAAAATGAAACAGAATGTTCAAATTTCCTTCGTATCTCATTCTGTCTCCGTAATAATTTTGCGCTTCTGTTTTTATCGCAGCCCCACAATATTGTTCATTATAATAGATAGGAACACTTTCGGGTAAATCTGCGGGGTTATTGGCGTACAAAGTGAATTGTATAGGAACATTTTTCACCGTCACAGTCACCGGTTCGGGATCTATGCCATCAGCCCATTTCACTTCAACAAAAAAGCGAGTTGGGATACTTGAAGAGCTCGATTGTCTTGACGCATCGACAGAAAGCGGTGAAAAAACGGTATAAGCGGACAGCAAAAGCAGCACAGCCAATGCCGCCGTCAAGAGTTTTTTGGAAATATTAACAAAAAAGCGAGCAGACATTTGTTCCTCCTTAAGTATACTTGACTAAAACGCGTTAAGCCGTTAATTAATATACCTATCTGCTCGTCTATTGTCAATATTTTTGTGTACTGTTATTGTATATTTTACATTCTAATTTTTTATAGCCTTAATTATCCCACAAGTTTGCCTTTTTTTATCTCATAGAAACTAGTGCAGACCGAGAACGCCTTTTCGTCGTGCGAGAAAACTATCAAAGTCGCGTCGCGCATCAATTTATCTATGGCGTTCATGACTGCCTCTGTGTAATTTTTGTCGACAAAATTAAAAGGCTCGTCGATTATGTACACGTCGCATTTACGGCAGAGTCCGCGCCGTTATACAGTATCTTCCCGGTGTCTGTTTTGGTACCCATAGCACCTCCGTTCCTGTTCTCTGTTCGAGGAGCCCATTTGAAAATGAGCGGTCGTCATTTAATAGATTCCCGTTTTATCTGTTGACGGTCAAGCCAGAGTGGTCAGTACTTTCTCGTAATAGTATTCGTCGTGGTCGATTTTCCCGGTAAAGCGGAAACCGAACGAAGTATATAGATTTTTGGCGATTTCGTTAGCGTCATCTATCATCAGAACGACCTTCCTGACGCCGCTGTCTTTCATGAACGCCAAGATCTGAGCAAAGGCCGCCTTTCCCAGACCCTTGTGCTGGAATTTATAGTCGATCATGAATCGACAGATCGTTGCGATTTCCGCCCGGCTTTCCGTGCGCTTATACATAAAGAAACCTATCAGAACATCGCCGTTGTAGATAGCATTCGGATGCATCTCGGGATAATATTTTGATTCCGCTATCGAAGTGGCGTTGCAGCACAAAAATTCTTCCATCGTCGTGCCGACGCCGTCTTGATTTGTTGTCAATTCGCACACATCGAATACATTTTCCGCGTCTACTGGTTTTATTTCTATCACGTTCATTCTCATCCGGATATCCTATATGCGGAGCGATTGCTCCTGCCTATATTGATTTTATCAACTCATCGGGAGGATAGTCAATAAAATCGATTCTGTCAACTGTTTGGCGGCGGCTCATTTGGCGGCAGCTTTCTTTGGCGTTCTGGCTTTGATGCTCGGTTTACCGGAATCGTATTCGCGGAAAAGGTTTGTCAAAAAGTGCTGGCCGCTTCCATGGATACTGCTGGCGGCATCTGTTTTTGTTTCACCGCTGCAAAATGTCTTTCTGTGGCTGTTCGGCGGCGAGCCTGATTCGATAAATGTTTTATACTATCTGATCTCTGTTTCAAGACTTATTCTGCTCTTCCCGGCATATTTCTTCGGCTGCCGGTGGATGAAGAAGAAAGCGGAAGCTGATCTGTTATAGCACGCGGTTCCGCCGACGTCTTTGCTCTGCCTGAGCTCAGAGGTTTGCAGGAGTTCATGGATTTGCCGGAGCTCAGGGATTTGCCGGAGCTCAGGGTTTTGCCGATGATTGAGTTTTTGCCGTCATTCTTCTTTCGCTTGTTCTATGACCAGTTTGTCGTCTTCGTAATGGCACCAGTACGTGCCCTCTATGTTTTCGCTTGTTCCGGTTGATAAATCGCCAATGGTCGTGGCTTCGACATCTTTCCATGTATATTCATGGTAGCCGTCCCATGAATAATGGCGGATAGTCTTGTAGAAAAGGCAGTCTCTGTAGATCATGGCGCAGTAATATGACGTATCGGGTTTAAAGGTGATGCCGTATTTTTCTTCCTGCTCTGAATAGCGGGAGATCCCGATGACCTTGATTTCCCAGAAGATGCGATCTCCGCTCTCCCGGAGTTCCTGATTGATCCCTTCATACAGGTCTTTCTCTTCCGTTCCTTCCAGCCAATAACTCTTGTGCGAGTCGTACAGCTCCGATGGAATGTAGATGTTCTTTTCACCGTCCGTATATACTAAGCGCATATCCGCGGGTATCATGCCCTGCTGCTGGATGGCGGCGGCGATTTTCTTTCCGGTCCCGAGTGGATTGATGTCGTAATATTTTTCCGTCCATTTCTTATCGTGCATCGTCTCCTTCACGGACTCTTCGCTGACAGCGTCATCCTCGTTCTGCCCGTACATCAGTTCCGCCGAATAACCGCCAAAGAACTTCTTTTTGATCCGGAAATGAGCGACAGGAAACGATCCCGCCGTTTCCATTTTCCGATAGGCAAAATACTCTGTCCCTTCTTTATGATAGTTGGCCTGCGTCCGGTCGACGTATCGATAATATGTCCCAGTCATATAGACGGTCATTTTGTACGTGCCGTCATCCAGCGAATCGATTCTCACCAAATGGAAGACATTTTCCGGTTCTTCCGGTCCGAATCCCGGATAGAGGCTCTCTTCATCGACCCCTTCCAGCCAGTAGGATTTGTGAGACTCATACATGTCCTCGTCGATGTACGCCAAAATGATTTTGCTGTAGTCAAAAAGCCCTCCGCCCGGGAAACTGCAGTCGACGTAGACCCAGTCTTCCGGGACATATCCCTCCTGCCTGATTTCGTCGACCATGGCCTGGGCATCTTTTAATTCGATGTCATATTTGTTCCAGCATCCGGTCAAAAGAGACGAAACGAGCATCACTAATACAAGGCATACGGCAAACAGCCTTCCGGCTTTTGTTGTATGTCTTTTTGTATGTAACGGGTGGCTGCTGGCGTTCATATGTATCGGGTGCTTGCTGCCGCTCGTATGTACCGGGTTGCTGCTGGCGTTCATGGTAATGCCCCGCTTTCCTTCGGAAACAGGATGTGGTTTTCCTCTGATGATAATATAGCATCTCTCATTTTCCGTGGAAAGAGCGCTGCCTCGAACAAAATAAAACTTTACCGAGGATTGACCGGAATATTACAAACAGGAGAGAAAGTTTTCCAAATCAAATCCATCCTATTAGATAAAAATCAGACAGCTGCTTCAGTCTGCACGATTTCTGATCAACGGCACGAAAGCCCGGCCACAGATGTTGAAATCAATTAAAATCACCGTCTGCCTTTGTTACTTTTTCGCATTTTCGAAAGAGCGCGATCTGCCCATGTGAAATACACTTCTAATGTATCATAAAGGTACAAATTTTCCGAATATGCCACGAGATATTCCTGTATGGAGTTTGCCAAGTATCCGTCCTGCGGCCAATCAGAGGGGTCTGTTTGGCCTAAATTAGCGGCGATCTTGAAAAATTTCTTTGTGTCCTTATTTACGTCGAGCAGTTTCCGGAGGTACTTCTTTGCAGTGCTCATGTCATTCTTTTTGTAATACAGAACAGAGAGAGGCAGGAGCATCATGGTTGAATTTTCAAGATATTCTCTATGAAGTTCCAAGGCCGACTCCTCATCCTCGAAATAGGCATATATATGCATCAGCAAATATCGCGCTCCCAAGTTATCCCCATGGTTCAGCCTTATCATCTCACGGCAGGTCTTTTCCGCCAGTCCGATCATTCCGTTTTCAAGCAGAAGGTTTGCATATCCGTACAAAGCGCGCATATACGGTCTCGTTTCAAGAATGCCGTAAAAGTCACCGACATCGTCCTTCAGATAATCAGCCATAAGTTCCTGACCATGCTGAATGACTTTTTCAAACGCAGCCATCAGTTTAATATTGTCATCGCACGTATATTCCGCGAAGAGCCGTTCCGCGTCCAGGTTGTCCGGATCCAGCGCAAGCGCCTTTTTCAGATGTTTCGCGGCGGTAAAGTCGTCCTCGGCATCCAGCGCCAAATCGACATAATCGTCAGATGTCTCCGCCGTTTCTTCTGTAACATCAAAATGAGGCGCGGCGTTATACTGCGCCATAAATTGATCAATAAGCTCATTTATCTCTTCTTCTGTCGTATCCTCATTGACGGAATGCTGATCCATAAACTTATGCAGTTCTTTAAATAATTTTTCGGTACCTCTGCTCAAAACTTCAAATCCTCCTAGTCTATGCTGAAACTAAACTTAAAAAGTGGTATGTCCTTTTGTAGTATAAGAATAAAATCAGAGAAAGTACATCTATTTCTGCGGAGGTAAACCGGTTATTGCTGTAAACGCCTTCGGATAAGCATCCCGTCTGTTTTCAAAACTTTATTATTTTTCACTTTTTGAAAGGCAAATTGAAGATACAATAATCCCTCAAGCCCTTTATGCGAGGTTGAGGGACAAGAGGAATTATTCGAGTTCGACTTTGAATCCTATGCAATTTATGAATCCGCTTGATTTCAGCTCTTGATACGGATCTTTTTAATACGTTTTTCTTGATAAACTAGGAACTGACATTTAGTCCTCATCTCTGCTCATAACTTTTTTGGCCCACACTTTTTGGCCGCAGTGATGGCATTTATAATATCCGATAGTCCTCTCTCCTTGGGTCGCAACATATAAGCCGACCGCAAAAACGCCTATTCCCGTAACCGCTAAAATGATTGCTGCCGTTTTAGGCATTGAATATCCGTAAATTGCAACTATCATCATCAATACAATAAATACTGTCGTCGACATGACGCCAACAATATTCGTCAATTTGAGATTCCTTTGATTTGCTTCTTTTTCTCTTATCATATCCACCATATTTTCCTCCGCTTTCTGCTTATACTCCTTATCTGATAAGCGTTCGCCCGTCAATAATTCATTGACGTTAATATCAAGATGCTCACATAAAGGAAGTACTAGAGATATTTCCGGAAATCCATTCCCTGTTTCCCATTTGGAAATTGTCTTATCGCTTATGCCAAGTTCATCTGCCAGCTGTCTTTGGGTAAGACCCTTTTGTTTTCTCTCAGATGCTATGAACTTTCCAATTTGTACTTGGTCCATCGTTCCTCCTTCCTGCCCGCATGATATCTTTTTTATCGGAATTTTCACACCAACGCCCCATAGAATATGGTGAATTCAACGGAATCTACGTTTTGTAGTGCTCGTAAAATCCCGATTTAGCGATATGCTTCTACCTAAAACAGCCAGATAGATTCATGAAAATAGTGAAGATACGGCTGTAATAATTTTGGGATAGCCATCTTTGATCTGCATAAGCGGCGCTGCTGCACGTTCAAACGGGTCAGGATTCGAAATATCATTTATTACAAAAACAGTGCTATCATCTCCTTTCTTACAGGGAAAAAGCACTGTTTCATTTCATGTCGGTATTGTCAGTTAAAAGCGAGCAGGTTAGTATCTTAGCAGTATCAACTATCAATCAAGAGTCTCTCTATTTTCAACTTGAGGA
>JBMNVD010000034.1:0-19858 GCA_050946615.1 Eubacterium sp. | reverse complement strand
ACCTTCAGGACGCTCACGTCTGTCGTCAACGTTTTGTTTGCGAAGCTGATAGAATCCGCGGTGCTTTCCGTTACGTCACTGACTTTCCTGATCTCCGGTCTGACGATTATCGCGCGTTTCCAGTCCGCACTCGGCTTCCCGAGAACAGGCATGACACTGACTTTGTAAACGGTCGAATCGTACTCATAGGCTTCTGTGCCTGCTTGCTCACTGACATAGAAAACGAAGGTCTTCCCTACGTCGTCTTTCGTGAACGTGATGTCATCGAACTTTACGGTGCCGTCAGCCTCGCAGTCTTTTTTCTGTGAGACAGTATCCTTTCCGTTCGGGTTCTGCCCGTCAGCGGTGAGCGTGAACGTGAAGACTTCGCTGCCCGGCGTTCCGCCGTCAAGCGTCTTCCGAGCCGTTAAATCAAGGATGCCGTCTACATACGTAAACAACTTATGGCTGTTTGTGAGTGTCACGATCTGGGAGTATTCACCTCCGGTTCCGGTTTTGGCTCCCGTCGCAGTGCTCTCGTCGTAATATGATACCGTTTCTTCTCCGACGGAATATGTGATTTCTTTGCCATTTGACGCCATCGGCAGGTTTTCCCACATATATGTCCATGTGCTGCCTGTGGAATCAGACGTATCGGCGTCTGCTTTTGTCAGCGTGACAGGGTTCGTGACTCCGTCTGCCTCGTATTTGCTGCCGTTCGCGTAAAGTGTAAGTATGAGTTTATCAGGGCGTACACGGTCGGCGTCGCCGTTATCGTCCCATATCTTTTTTGCCGTTATTGACAGCTTATTTGTCGAGTTGCCAAACACGATATCGTCGACATTTCCGCTCGCGGCAGACGAAGTGACCGAAGGGGTGGCGGTGATAGTGCCTTTCAGCGAACCGTCGGCAGCCTTTGTTATCGCTCCTTTTTTGGGCGTTACTTTGACTGTGTATATCTTTTCATCGTAAGTGTATGCATTTGACGCCCCTGCTTTTTCAACGATGGTGTAAGTATGTTCCGTCCCGATATCATCTTCTGCAAACTCTATCGGTGTAAAAGTGACGTTTCCATCGCTGTCGTTTTTCACAGATTGGAGCGGGGTCTCACCCTCTTCTTTCGTACCGTCATAGAGTTCGAAAGTGAACTCTGCATTGCCCGGGTTATTCCCATCGAGAGTTTTTTTCTGCTTTGAGCGGCATGGTTCCGGACCAGGTGATCGGTTTGACGGTGTTGACGATCTTGAGGCCCGTCTCCTGCGTTCCTTCTTTTTTGCTTGTGTAATAGTCTGAGATGTCCGATTCTTCGATCGAATATGTGATCTTATCGCCGCTGTCGTCCACCCGCGGAAGATCCGTAAACGCCGCTTTCCACGCTTCCGTCTCCACGTCATCCGTTTTGCCGTCAAGCGTCACGCTCTTTCCGGTGTCATCACCGTCTGCGTAAAGTTTGAATGTAACGCTATCCGGGCGGAGTTTGTCTTCGTCATCATTGTCTTTCCATACTTTTTCGACAGGGATATCGATACGCATCCCGAGTTTCACGCGGCTCCCGATGACTATCGTCTCATTGGCAAAACCTCCCGACGCGTTTTCGGCTTTGATCGCCGAATTGTACGCGGCACGGTTGTATGCATATACAGCTTCAGGGACTGTGCCACGCGCTTTCATATGGATAACGAATGACGCGAATTCCTTTTCCTTGAACATGTACGGCGTCCCGTCGGAAGCTGTTGAAAGATCGACGGCGACTGCTGTTATCTCTGATTTGTCCGCCGGCATCTCAGTCGTCCAGATATCTGTGTTAGAGATGTCCTGACGCTTCGAAACGTCTTCATTATCCGCATTATCGTGCATCGTGTTGTAGTCGAGGTCTTCTGAAACAGAATAATAGACCGTCGGGTCTATCCCGGAAGGGATATTATTCAGTTCGACACTGTCGAACACGCCTTTCCAGCTTTCTTCTCCGGTCGTGTCGATGTTCACCGCGTCTTCGAGGATATCGTAAAGCACGACGTGTCCGTGATCTCCGTTATTCCCGGTATAGTAAGTGACACGATATGAATAGTCTCCGCCAGTGTTGACTTCATCGAAACTCGAATATGCGCTTCCTTTTCCCTTTACCTCTTTTGTCAGGCCTGACTGAGTAGGAAGTGCGATTTCCGCCTCTGCCTTTGCCGAGGCATACATGACCTCGTTTGCGGACGTATTATCATTTCCGTTCAGGTCCTTAAATACGCTCACGCCGCTGCTGTCGTTCACACCGTAAAAATCACTGCCGTCGTCAAACGTCCCGTCGTCTTTCGACGCCATGGACGAAGAGTCATTTCCCTTTAATGCTCTGGCATTGTTATCCTGCGCGGTTCCGACGTAAAACGCGGCGAGGTTCGTCCCGCTCGGGTGGAACAGGTATTCCTGAAATGTCTGCTCTGCCTGGAAATATACTTTCAGCGCAGACTCGCGGACAGATATCGAAATATGGTCATCAGGATGAAGCGTAGCATCCCGCAGGTTATCTCCGTTTTTATTGTCATCGGAGCGGGTCACCTCAAAGATTACCATCTGCCTTCCGGTATCTTTATAATTATCGACCGTATTTACTCTGACAGAAACGCCGGGATCCGTTTTTTTAGGGGATGAGCCGATGTATTTGTTATAGAATACGTCATATGCTTTCGCGCTTCCTTCCCGGTACGTATACCCTTCCGGGAGCAGATCGTAGAATGTCCCCGAATTCAATATTATGCCGTCATCTATCGATTTGATATCCGTTTTGCTGACACGTTCTGTCGCGGACAATGTAAATGAGATGACATATTTATTGTTGCTCAGATCGGAATATGAATAAAAAGTATCCCCGACCGTGCTTGACTTTGCAGCCGTCGTCTTCGTCATCTCGTCGCCATATTCCACACTGCCGGTTGCGGCTGACGAGAAGTAATGCTGAGCCGGATGACCGTATTCCGGAATATCGTAATTTTTCTCTACATCGCTCCTCGTTTTCCAGTCGTCTCTCCCCGAGTCCTCGCCCTCGACGGCGGCTAGCGAGTCATACCAGTTGTAATTCCCGCTTCCGTCGTTTTTTAATAACCTGTATGTGCCGTAATTTCTGACTTTGATATCCGTGAGCGGAGTCTCTGTATTATTGCTCCATTCCAGGAACTGCGGGGACGTGGACTTCAACTTCAGTTTGATCCCGATTTGAAACGTCGTATTGCCCTTCAGTCCGCGCGGTGAAACTATGCGCACTTTGGAAATAGTGTCTGTATCCTGAGGCGCGTTCTCCTCTATGATTTCCCCATCGGTGATCGTATATGATGTTCCGTCAGCTTTTTCTTCCAGGTAGTACTTTTTCCAGTCGATCCATGTGGTATCGCCGGATTTCTGATACTGCAGAATAAAAGGCATCTCCTGCAGATCATATGACGGCAAATCGACTTTCCCGCTGTTTTTATCGATGTCATACTGTTCAAACCGGTAGTCTGAAAGATACGCGTCCGTAAAGGAATAATCGTCGTTCGTCATCCTGTGATATTCCGAATCATTATTGGAGCACCAGTACAGATCCGAATCCGTGACTTCCATCGAATATTCGTATCGCTGATCATCCGAGGAATAGTCCAGATTGGTACCTTTGACGGTCATTTGGACAAATCCCGTCAGTTCTGCGTCGCTGCCGTTCATCATACGGGAGACGCCGTACTGATCCCTGAAACTATTTGAATAAAGTTCTTTATAGTATCCTACGAGATCGCCTTCCGGAAGCCAGTCGTAATCGATCCACATGTAACCGGCGTCATCAGACAGCGTGGAAATGTCGTTTTTATCATCCGGAAACATCTCAGCATCGTTTGGATCATCGGCTTCGGCGCTGACAATGACGTCATTCGTGTAATAGGGCGAATCTTCGGCAGTATCGGATCCTTTCGGGTACCGCACTAGAACAAGAACAGAACCTCTTGAATAACTGCGTGTTGTAAAAGTATATGTATACGTATGATCCGAATTTTCCGTACGGGTATTCTGAAGATCCTGAGTGCCCATCAGCAAATAAGTGCTGTTTATAACGGCGACCACTTCCCCGCCCTGGCCCGGTGTTTCGGTGAAAGCGTAGTGGAACGGCTGATTGTAATTGTATTTACTGGTCGAATAGCTGCACTCGTACTCGACATAGTTATAATGTTCCGTATCAAAGGCATCAACTTTGCCTTCTTCTATTTCATCCCCGTATATTCTCTGGAACGTCCGGAAATCTTCCGTGTTATTTCCCGTACGGAGGACATCCTTATAAACCGAAGACAATTTTACGCCCGTATCGAGCGTGTACGTGATCTCACGCGTCATCTGCGTTTCCGGCTCTGCCTGGGTAGATGACTGTGCCTCTGCGGTGGCTTGGAAAACCGCCTGCGACATGTCATAGCTGTAATAAGGGTATATCGCGAAGGACACCGGGATCTCGATCTTATATGCCTTGTCGATCTGTTTCCAATTCTTCAGCACCATCGTATCGTCCGACTTGTCGGAGGTCCCGTTGTCATCCACGGTGTAATAAAACGGATATTGAAGGCTTTCCTGCTCCGCATCGGTCGGTTTATGATCCGGGAGTTCCAGACTCGGTTTGATCGGATTACCGTAACGATTATTCCAGAGATAGTAAGGAATCGTTATCGTCATGCTGTCCGCGGGATAAGTCTGACTGTTTGTAATGACAGTGAGCTGATATTGTATCTTGAAATTGTTTTGCGATACGGTTACTGTCTCCAGTTCTTCTTTTTCAGAAGGATTATCCGTAAGCCAGAAAAGATCCACATAATAGTTCCAGTTGTCGCTCCGGGTATTCGTTACCGTCTGCGTCTGCTTTTTGCCGTCTTCGAGGACAGTCGTTCCGGAGTAACCGGCCGTGTAACCCGGGAAAGCGGCTTCGCGGACAAAATATGTCCTTTCCTTTCCGTTCTCAGAGTAAAGAGGCAGATTCTCCCAGCTGCAGGACGAATCCGACGACGACACATACTTATCATCCGCTCCGTCTTTATAATGGATCGCTTCGCTCGACCCTTCTTCGGTATAATACAGATCAAAACCGACCTTGGACGGCCTGGCCGTTATTGACCCATTCTCATTTTCCCAACCGATATTCGCCGTCAACGAAGTCAGTTTCTCGGCGTTGAGAGTATTCGTAAATGAGACATTATAAAATCTCCCCGGATCACCTGCCTCCGGAGACTGCGTATAATAGTTCGGCACGTTTTTCTGCGCAAGACGGTAATTGCTGATATCCCCATCGTTGGCAATCTTTATTTCTACATTATAATTGTATCTATTGTAGTTGTAATATAATAAATTACTCTCCGGAACTTCCTCCCATACCCCTTCACTGTTCTTTTTCTGCAGGACAAGACTGCTGTCTGTCGGGCGGAGCTCCGCAGCGTCATAATTATCATTCCAGTTGACTTGTCCGGTAAATGTCCAGTATTTACTTTCGGCTAACTTAAACGAATATTTCAGGTCTCCGGTTTCGTCGTTATTTATCGTGATCGTCTTTGGCGAACTGAGATATGAATAAAGAGAATAGCCTTCCGGCATCTGTAATTGATAAGTATAAGAAGTGCTGTCGTCTTTTGTCAGAGGATATTTTAAATGCAATTCCCCGCTGACAGCCGGAAACTCTATATCCGCCAGAGTATCCGATGTGAATGTGACCTCCTCGGGTCTCAGACCGAGCTTATCGTCGTAATCATCCCACGAAAATTTGATTTTTCGTGCGCCTATATTTATCGTCCGCTCGATGACGATGCTGTTCTCCTGCTCTGTGTCGCCGCTTTCATGATAGATCGAATCGGTGTACTTGAATACACCGTCGTCTTCTATCGATACACTGTAAGTCCCGCTCGGAAGACCTGTGAATTCTGTCATCCAATCATCAGCAGCCGTGACTGTTTTGACAAGCGTATTCCCCTCTGCGTCCTGATATTCACTCCCGTCTGCATTGAGAAGCGTGACCTCGACAGCCTGCGGCCGCGTGCCGTTCTTTGCGAGGGCATTGTTATCATCGTCCCAGGAAATACCTACCTTTACGACAGCGTTATTTTCCGCTGGACCGCGGAGAGGCGATTTTTCAAATCCTTCTGCAGCGGCAGATTTTTTCTCGTTTTGATCTGAAGTCTTATCTGCAGTTTCATCATTTTCCGCGTCGGTATCAGCCGTATCCTCAGCATTTTCTTCCGAAGAAGCGTCAACCGCGGATGTATCTCCATCGTCTGCGCTTCCGTCCTTTACAATAGTCACGACAATATCTGTGCTGCCGTCAGAGTCATTCACTGTCACCTTTTGATATATGAGAACGCCCTCTGATGCCGCGATGTCCTTATCGCCTGCGGGATCTTCTCCGGCGGCAAAAACAGCCACGCGGTAATCCGCTGCTTTTTCTACATTGAAACTGCATTCCGTTTCGTTTTTATTCAAAATGCAGACGACAGGCTCATTATCGCGGTCGAGCACCGGTTCTGTGGAACTCAGTTCTTCTATCGTTCCGAGCACTTCGTCATTGTTTCCGTTTTCTGTTGGATCTTTCAGAGTCCTTAGGCCGATGACAAGATCATGACCTTCCTGATCATTGACGGTCACATTTACGACATATCCTGCCGATTCGCTTTCTGTATCCGCAAGCGCCAAAATACTGCTTGGGAACATAGATAACGCAGCGACCGCTATCATGAAAAAGACAAAAAATTTCTTGAGAAAACCATTATTGCGATGCAATATCATCAATCCCCCAATACGACCCTTTATCGTAAGCAAAATAATTTGCAGCAAAAGCAAAATCAGGCATTACATGTATATAACCGACTGGGTCCGAAAGACAGCCAGTTATATACACTTTGCCTCAAAGTGTACATCTTTTGTATTATATCCTTTAGGTATGCGGTCCGCAACTGGGAATAGTGAGAAATGATACGCGTACTTTTGTAAATTTTTTTAGTGCGCGCCTTTGAATGTTTGATTGATTATTTGAGAATAAAATCGAATGCGCTTTCGGCGTCGCTCCAGCCTTTGTGATACAGCGCTTTGATCGGCTCGATATCCTTGCTCAGCGTTTTCATTCTGCCGATGGAATCCGGAGCGATGATTTTGACCTTGCCCTCATCTTCCAGTCTGTGGCACATTTTCAACTCGCGGTTATATACTTCGGCTCTGTTGGCAAAGGCTTCCGCGGCTTTCGGATACTTCTTCCTGATGAGCTTCGCCATTTTGATGTCTTTATCGGGCGTGCGGAAATAATCCCGCGGCCTCGTCAGGATGACGACGACTTTATCGCACCCGTCGCGCAGAGCTTTTTCCACCGGGATGGGATCTGATATGCCTCCGTCATAATACAGGCCATTCCTCCATGCATACGGTTTGTTTACTACCGGCACGTCAGAACTGGCTTTCAGGGGGCCGTAATCATCCTGCGCCATATCTTTCCCGTTGAAATACACGGGCTGACCGGTTTCCGCATCAGTTGCGACGATCCACCACGTGCAGTCCGACTGCCTTATCTTTTCAAAGTCGAGGGGATCCTCTCCGTCTTTGTTGGCGACAGTGCCGTAGATATATTCCAAGTCCACCATATTCTTTTTGAAAATAAGATTGTGGAGACTGATAGCCTCTTTCCTCAAGTTGTATATCGTGTAAAACCTGTAGTTCCTTCCCTCCTGTTCGGCAAAATATGACGCCAGATTGGCGCCTCCCGCCGATACACCGATTCCGTACGCAATATGTATGTTCTCACTGAGGAAACGGTCCATTACGCCGCAGCCGTAACTGCCTCTGTTGCCGCCTCCCACATCTATCAGTCCTATCATTTCTTTCCCTTTTTTTTGCCGGCGAGAGCCGTCCGCCGACTTTTACTTTGTTTTGCCGGCGAGAGCCGTCCCTCGACATCCCATTTGCTTTGCTGACAAAAGCCTCAGTCTGACATTACTCTTTGCCTGCCTGACTAAAGCCGCTTATTGTTCTCCGTATTTTTTCAGTTCCGCCCTCAGTTCATCCAAATATTTCTGTCCGAGCACGCATGGCGAGACTCCATATTTCACGCAAAGCGCGGCTGCCGCTCCGGTCACGGTGCCCTGATGACCGCAGTTTCCCATCAACTTAATAGTGGAACTCGCGATATGCGTGGCGCTGATGTGCTTTCCCGCACACAGCAGGTTGTCGACATCCGCGGAATACAGGCAGCGGAAAGGCACTGTATAAGGCTTGAAATCGCGCTCGATCCATTTCCAGTTGCCGAGGCGGAAATCATATTTCGGATTGCCCGGATAATGCAGGCAGAACGCTCCGGCGTTTTCCACTATCGCATCGGGAAAATCAGTATGCTCGCGGATATCGTTTTCCGTAAGGATATGATCTCCAAGATAACTGCGGAAAGCGCCCGTCGCAAGCACATTTCCGAGATGTGCGAGTTTCAGATTCCCGTATTTCGACGGATCTTTCTTCCTGACATTTACGTATGTGCCGATTATCGCGCATAGCAGGTGATCTCTGATCTCCTCCTTGCACATGTACGGATCGAGCCACTGTCCATACTCCCAAAAGTGTGATTTTGGCAGATTCATCGCATTATCCCATCCGCCGTCTTTTCTTCTCACAGGCGGTATTTTCTTAGGCCCGATATACGGTCCGGGAAGATTCTCGTACGGTCCTTTGCCGCACAGGCACGTGACCCTTCCGATCTGCCCGCCGAGATCAGAATAATCTTTTGCTACCTTTACGGCCCACGGGACATCCGGGAAATCTACCGGCTCATCCGCCATTTCGGTGCGGAAAAGGACGGTATCTCCATGATGCATGGAATCGGCGCGTTTCGGGGCGAGACTTTCGCCGAAATCCGACCTGCTCTCCTGGCCTTCCAGCGTTGCCGCGCCGCATAAGATGCCGAGTATTGCACGCCCGCTGCAGTCTATGAATTCTTTCCCTCTGAAGCGCGTCTCTCTGCCGGTTTTGGCGTTCACGGCATCGACGGAAACGATACGCCGTCCGTCGCAGTGCACGTCGAATACGTGCTCGCTTAAAAACGCGCTGCAGTTCGAGATACCCTGCAGTATACGGCCGGCCGCGATATCTCCGTCTTCCAGACGTTCCGACAGATCATCCACGAGTCCTCCGGTCCTTCCCTCCGGTGTGAGTCCCACTTCGGCGCTCGCGTTGCCGCCCAAGTATTCCATTTCATGGAGGAGCGCGGTGCGGCATCCCGATTTTGCCGCGGAATATGCGGCACAGCAGCCGGCTATGCCTCCGCCTACGATAACTACATCGTATTCATCTGTTTCCTCAGGTTCTTCCGGAATACCGAGCAGTCTCTTTCTCCAGTTTCGTCCTGCAGTATCGGGCTTGTCGATCGGCGCGATAGTTGTATTTGTTATATAAATGGCATCACAGCGTCCGTCAAAGCCCGTCAGGTCGTGAAGGGATACCCGCACCTTCCCTTTCGGGAATTCGACGTGCTCCGCCAGTTCCCAGCTCCAGCCCTTTCCGTCGGCGCCGAAAACTTTATCTATCGCTTTTCCATTTACCAGCACCTGAAACGTCCCAGGATGCGCATCCGGCACCCAGTCTTTTGACCTGACCCAGACGCGGTATTCTCCGCTTTCGGGGATCTCGATATCTGTAACCGCATCATCGACCGGTTTGCCTATCCCATGAGCCAGCAAATACGCCGAGCCCATCTCGTCCACAAACTGCGATTCGAGTATCCAGCCTCCGCGATCCTTAAACTGTTCTGCTTCTAAAAGAATTTCCGTGCGCTTCATATCTGCTCCTGCCTCCCAAATCCGTCATTCACGCCGCTCAAGGAGCCTTGCTTCCCAGTCGATAACGCCGTTCTGCCATGCGCCTTCCTCTAAGAGTTCCGATATCTTCAGTTCATCCAGCCTGTCATAAAATGCATCGAGCCCTGTTTCAAGCGTATTCATGATTTTGTCGGAGCTTTCCCTGACATGTGTCTGATTTTGAAAGAGTTTCTGCGCAAAATCTGACTGTGTAAACAGCTCTTCTCCCTCACCGAGCGCGACAAAGATATCCTTCAGGCTGATCTCATCAGCGCTCCCAGTAAGCATATATCCTCCGCGTTTGCTGGCGTTGGCATGGACCAGCCCGCTGCGCGAGAGTTTCATCAGTATTTTCTTGAGATATGAATCCGAAACATCAAGGAGTTGACTCATCGTGCTGCTTTTGACAGGTCTGTGATCCTTTTCCAGAGCAAGAATGATGACGATGTAGACTCCCTGCTCGAATCTGCTGCTTATCTTCATTTCTTTACCATGTTTTACTCTTTAGAAATGCTCTGTTCCCGGCAATATTATATCTTAGGATATTAATTGTCAACCTATTTGTGCCGTCAGCCAAACAATTCAAGTTATTTGTCAGGCCACTTGAGCTGTTTGCCAAACCGTTCAAGTTATGAGAGCCATTTGAACTGTTTCAGGGAATCGCACTTTTCCCGAAACTGAAAAAGAGCAGGTGCTCAATAAACTGAGTATCTGCTCTCCGAGTATCTGTTCTACTCTGTCAAACCTGCAGCGCTACTCCAAAACAAAAGGCACAACATGCGCTACCGCTTCTTCGCGAGTGATGAGCTTATTGTCATTGTCCAGATCCACCAGCAGATAGCGGTCATTGCCCATGCCGATTTCTTTCATGTAGGAAAGCTGGCGCAGACCGTGGCGTGATTCCATGCGCTCGACGAGATCGTGATGATCCTCTTCCTTCATAGCATAGACAAGGTCGACGCAGGCCTGATCCACGGCGAGGATATCGGTCGACGCAAGAATGCCGACATTAGGCGTAACGACAGGTTCCGCCGCGGTGCCTTCGCAGTCGCACGAAACCGACATGTTGCGCATCACATTTACAAATGTTATCCGATTGCCGAAGAAATCCACCGTCGCCTTGCTGGATTCGGTGATGCGCTCCATCAGTTCTTCTTTGCCGACGGACCACGTGCCTTCTCCTTCGTGGGTATGGATCCAGCGCTTGCCGATCCTGCCGTCCGCGCAGCCGATGCCGATGTTTTTGTTCGAGCCGCCAAAGCCTCCCTGAACATGTCCTTTGAAATGCGTAAGGACAACCAGAGAATCGTAGCCGGTCATGTGTGAGCCGACAGACATCTCCTTCATCCACTTGCCGCCTTTTATCGGCAGTTTGGCTGTGCCTTCTTCATCCATGATGTCGACCGGGCAGAATGTCCACCCGTTCACCTTCAGGGTCTCGCGGTGCAGTTCGGTCGTATAGCGGTCTCCTTCATAATAAGTGTTTGTTTCCACGATGCTTGCATCTTTCAGTTCCGGTTCGCTCTTCATGAGGCTCTCTACCCACGCATGAGGGATTATGTTCGGGCCGTGCTTTTCGCCGGTGTGAAGTTTAACGCCTGTCTTGCCGCAGATATTGCCGTTTACCTTTTCATACGCCTTGGCGAGACCGGCGGCGGAAAGATCACGAGTGAAGTACACAATAGACTCGTTACCGCTTCTCTTTTCATAAGGAATATATACGCTTCCGTCAACTGTCATTTGTCACCTCATCCCTTCTCTTTTTTTGAATCGATGTCAGTTACTATACCCGCTATATATAAATTATATCATAAATGACTGCCTGCTTTCGGTCTCGTCAAAGCAAAAATATGCTCGCCGAACTTTAAGCTGCCTTCTTGAACATGACGCGGATGTCCTCATACCACGTTCTATATCTGGCGCGGATGTCCTCAGACCACGCTCTTGTACATGACGCGGATGTCCTCATACCACGTTCTATATCTGACGCGGATGTCCTCAGACCACGCTCTTGTACATGACGTGGTTGTCCTCATAGACTCCGTTTTTGTTGAGGAATCCGCCGGGGATTATGCCGAGGTCTGTGAAACCGAGCCAGATATATAAGTCGATGGCATGTACGTTCGATGCCGCCACGGCGTTGAACTGAAGTATGCGGTACCCGTGGGGCTTTGGCCTGAATGAGGCTGTCCTTCACGAGAGCCTCACCGATGTGGAGACCGCGCGCATCCTTTAATACGGCGTAACTCGCGTTTGCGATATGCCCCGCGCTGCCGACGTTGTTGGGGTGGAGGATATAAAGTCCGACGACCATGCCATCATGTACTGCAGCGGAGCTGTACTGTCCGCCAAAGAACTTATCTGCATCATCTGATGAAAGGGGCTCTATCTGCGGGAATGCCATTCCATCGTTTACTAGGATGCAACGGACAGTCCAGATTTTCACATGTGCAGAATTTGGAGAGATTGCTCATTGATTCACCGCATCATCAAAAACAGAAACTTTGTAACACTCTGAAGGAACGCTTTCCCACACGAGCCGCAGAGGACATAATAAATGATTTCATGCAGTATATTCCTGCAGATATACTCGGAGGCAAGCGGTTGTCTCATCGCGGAAACCAATCGATAGACCGCTTCTACGACAGCATTGTCGGCAAAATCCTTTTCCTGTTCGGAAAGTGTTTCCTCAACTATTTTCGCGGTCAGTTCATTGTCCAGATGCAGGACAGAATCGATTACATCATTAACGTCGATGTCTATTGATACTGCATAGAAATCATCGGTTTTTGAAAAGGAAACCACCGTCCCGTATAATGGCGTGTCTATTTTTGAGACAGAGTACTGTCCGCCATGTAATCCATAATGCCGGAAGGCGTATATAGTCTGAGCATCCCGTCGACCACCATGTACAAATACGGGGTCTCCGAGCGCGGCATTTCGATTCTGAGCTCAGAAAACCGATAAAACGTCATGCCGGGTGAAACTGCTTTGAGACTGCCGCCGGAAAGGAATTCATTCCTGACTTCTGCCTGCAGCATTGAAAGAATGTTTTTCATAAAACCTGCCTGCTCTCAAATTACGATTTTCCTGCCGAAAAGCTATTTATCTCCGGATCAGCGCAATTTACGGAGTTCCTTTAATGCAGCCTTTTCTCTACGTCTCCAAGGCTATGTTCGTACCCTGTATCTATCATGACGTATCCGTTTTTACAGGCATACACATAGGTGTTCATGACCCTGTTTCCCGCATTGAAAATCTTAACATCCATTATTTCTCATCCATATTAATGCAAAGGCGGCAGATTATTTTTCCAGGCTGTTCTGATCCAGAAGAAAGTCGTAAATGCTCATGACCAGAATTCCGTTTTTGTCTCTTTGAGGTTTTCTCACGTCTCCGGTTATGATAATTTTTGTAAATCCATCCATAGCGTTCATCAATGAGGCTTTTTCCTGCTGTTCCTTTTCAGCGGGATATAAGCTGAACGCCGATTGAATGTAGTATTTCTTACTTCCGGAGGATGCGACAAAATCAATCTCCAGCTTGTTTCGTCTTGTCACCCCGTCTTTTGTTTTTCTCGTTTTCACAGTCCCGACATCTACATTAAAATCGCGTGCTCTGAGTTCGTTGTAGATGACATTCTCCATGATATGTGTTTCTTCTGTCTGCCGAAAATTCAGTCTCGCATTTCTCAGCCCCATATCTTCAAAATAATATTTTCTCGGATTGCCGATGTATTTTCTTCCCTTAACGTCATATCGTTTTGCTTCACTGATCAAATAAGCATCTGTTAAATATTCGATATAACGCTGCACAGTAGGTTCGGTGATCTTTGAATTTAATACCGAATGAAACGTATTCGTTATCTTTGCCGGATTTGTATATGCACCGATATCAGATGCCATAATGTCGATCAACTCGTCAAGCTCTTCTGTTTTGGCAATTTTATTATGTTCGATAAGGTCCTTGATATACGTCTCCGCAAACAGATTCTTCAGGTATCTGCTCTTCTGCTCATCGCTTTTCATCGTCACAATCAGCGGAAGCCCGCCATACAGATAATATTCCTGAAGTCCTTGGTATCTATCCCCTTCAAATGCTGTCATATATTCGTAAAACGTCAGCGGATACAGCCTCACCTCATCTCCGCGCCCTCTGAATTCGGTAACGATATCACTTGTCAGGAACCGGGAATTACTCCCGGTAACATATACATCGACATTCGGAATATGCAGCAGTGAATTAAGTACCGATTCAAAATCCGTCAGCATCTGGATCTCATCCAGCAAAATATAATAATTGCCGTCATCGCGGACAGACTCCTTTATATACGCCAGCAAAACGTCCGGGTCCCTGTACCGCATATTCTCTCGGACATCAAATGCCATCGTGATGATATGGTCGGCTCTTACACCGGACGAAAGGAGATAATTTTTAAAAAGAGTGAATACCAGATATGACTTTCCGCACCGTCTCAGCCCGGTAACCACTTTTATCAGTCCATTGTGCATGCGATCAATCAGTTTTTTAAGATAATGATCCCGTTTTATTTCCATTTCGTTCTCCATTTTAAATTAATGGCAGAATTGCCATAGATTTAAAATAATTATACCCCATGTACATATCGCTCGCAATAATTTATTTTAAAACCATGGCAATATTGCCATGATTATAAAATGAAATGTGGGCTCATTATCCCCGGCCTGCTCCACTGTGTAGGCCGGATCCCGGGCACTTAAAAACAGCATGTGCTCTGTTCTTCCGCAGCGGATGATATCAAATAGTTCGTTCCATATGAGGCAAAAATCGCAAAACATAAAGACCTGTATTATGAAGCCTTGGCCCAGTCGCAAGATGGATGGCATGAAGGAACCGAGGACGCAACGCCGTTCATAAAATATCCGCTCAGCACCATTCTTGCTGCATATAAAGATTTTGAAGACAGATTCTCTATTGTGGAAGAAAAACTTCCTGCCCTTGAAATGGTGCGAAAGGCAGCGCTTAATAAAATCGGTAAATTCACCAAACAGGATATTCGAGAATTTTGCCCGACGCTTAGCGTTAGTTCTATCGAAGGCTCTTTGAGAAAACTTGTTTCCCTTGGCGAACTGAAACGTGAGGGGAAAGGCAAAAGCACCTACTACTATCGCCTGAAGTAAATGCCCTTAATCGATATGACTTTCCCTTAATTCTTCAATGATTTTAAGGGAACCATTATTTATTAAGATGAAGCGTCTTTTCAAAGATGCTTTTCTTATGTCCATACAATTGACACCAAAGGCTGTCGTAAACTCTGACACCCATCTTCAAGTCCCGACCATGTCACAAAATGTTCACAATTCGTTTTAAAGCCATTCCGGATAAGTTACCTGTCTTCCCTTGACATCAGCGCAGCTGCTTCTGCATGCATCGATTTTTTGAACATATCAAACGGTGTCGCCTCAACAAAACGATACCCGTGTCTTTCAAGGAATGCCACATCTCTGGCAAGCGTCGCCGGGCTGCATGAAACATAGACGATACGTTCCGCGCCTGTCTTTGCGACTGCTTCAAGCGCGCTTTCGGCACAGCCTTTGCGCGGAGGATCTAAGAACACGACGTCAAAACCTTCGCCTGCGGAGGATACCCTCGCGGGAGATTTTCCGGAGGAGAGCACTCCCGAGGAGGATAATTCAGGGAGAAGTTTTTCGGCGGGACCGCTCATGAACGACGCGCTGCGGATACCGTTGTTCTCCGCGTTTCGACGCGCCGATCTTACGGCTTCTTCGACGTATTCGATGCCGAGCACCTTTGACGCGCCTCGGCTTGCGGCGATAAGACCGATAGTTCCTATACCGCAGTATACGTCCAAAACCTTTTCGTCACCTTTGAGCCCCGCGTACTCCAAGGCCTTTTCATAAAGTCTCACCGTCTGCAGAGGATTCACCTGATAGAACGAGTACGGCGAGATCTCAAACTTCAGCCCGCACAGCATGTCAACAATATATCCTCTTCCGGATACGATTTTCAGTGTGCCGCGGCCTCTGTTCATTTTCGTCTTTTTTGATTTTTTCTCATAGCCGCTCAGCGAAAGTACGAAACTCGCCAGCCGATAAGGACCTGCTTCGGAGATCCTCTCGCAAAGGTCAGACGCGAGTTTTTCAGCGGCAGGAAGACTTTTCCCTCTGACCTCAAGAACGACCATGACCTCGCCTGTCGCGAACGCGGTCTTTACCGTCATCGAACTTATGAGGCCGCTCCCGTCGCGTTCGTCAAAAGCAGGCGTCCCCGTTTCCTCCATGAACGCGGACAGTGCCGCGACGGCCGCGTTAAAAGGCGGAGCCTGTATCGGGCAGGATTTGACAGGCACGACGGAATGGGATCTTTTCTGCAGGAAACCTATGCCGTCAGGCGAGACCGTGACGGTGCCTTTGTTCCTGTACGCAAGCGGCTCGTCATCGCGCATTCCGACGATCGGCCTTACCGTACCGTTCACGCCGCCGATGCGGGAAAGTTTTTCGCGCACGTGCCTCTCTTTAAGCGAAAGTTCAGCCTCATACGAAAGAGCGGCGAGGCTGCACCCGCCGCACTTATCGGAGACAGGACAATACACGTCTTTCGCCCGATATTCGGATTTTTTGACGATCTCAACGGTCTTCGCGAGCGCAAAGTTTTTCTTTTGCTCCGTTATGCAGGCTTTTACCGTATCGCCGAAAACGGCGCCGTCCGCAAAGACAGCCATACCGTCCGCGCGTCCGACGCCCCTTCCGTTTTCGTCCATATCCGTAATATTCAGTTCAACAATATCTCCCGGATAGAACATTTGTCTCAATATTTACTGATTTCCTATTTTCTGATTTACTGATTGACGCTCTGCTCCGGCTGTTCCGGCTGCTCGGTGTTTCCCTGCGCCGCGCCCGCATCAGGAGCATTTGTCTGCTGTTCGCCTGAATTCTGTGCAGGTGTCTGCTGTTCGCCTGCCGCGTTTGCCTGAGCCGTGGTCTGCTGTGCCTGCGGAGCCTGACCGGCTGCACTCTGCTGAGTCTGCTCATGCGGCTGCTGGCCGTTCGCCTGAGGAGCCTGTCCATACGGCTGCTGAGCCTGATTATACTGCTGCTGTCCGCCGTACTGCTGCGGCCCGTTATACTGCTGCTGTCCGCCATACTGCTGCGGCCCGTTATACTGCTGCTGGGTGCCGTACTGCTGTCCGTTATTCTGCTGCTGACCATAGAACTGCTGCGGCCCGCCGTACTGCTGACTGCCGTAAGGCGGCTGGCCTCCATACTGCGCGCCTCTGCTGTTTTGGCCGTTATCGCTCTTAAAGCCTTTTTTCATCCCAGCCTTTACATTGTTGAAGAAGTTAGGCGTAGGCTGAGGTCCGACATATTCGATATCCCTGTTGTAAGCGAGGAAGATGCGGAAAACCGTGCCGAAAATCATGAGGCCGATGGCAAAACCGTTGTCCTGCCCGTATGCCTTTGCGATCTGCATAGAATAGATGACCTTTATCACCATCAGGAAGATTATTGAGCCGGCAAAGATAGTCGGTCCGATCAAAGGAATAAATATGGAAATGCCCTCGAGTATCGACACACCCAGCGTATACCAGAACCATTTCGTCTCCCACGCGATCCTGTATTCCACATAGTCCGCATAGAAAGGTATCAGGCTCTTCCAGCCCTTTTCACCTGCTTTGGTGAACATCTTCCAGCGGATCGAAGCGATAAAGAGCCAGAGCAGGATGAACATGATGACATAACCCGCGATCGTGAGCCCGCTGAGAGCGTGAACGAATCCGCCGCCAAATTCGCCAAAAGGATTCTCATAATCGTAGCTGTAATAATCCATAAGCGCCTCCTTGATCAAATGATCAGACAAATCGTACAAATATCGTACTATGCGAAAAAATGATTACATTTTCATTATACACGAGGAAAAAGGCTTTGAATACAAAGAGTTCGGCGGATCTAGCCGCCGAACTGTAAATTTTTCGATAAAAAAATCAACGAGCAGTGATAAATTATGATTTTCGCAAAATGCGCGATAAATATCATTTTTCCGTAAGAAGCGGGCAAATATCATTTTTCCCGTAAGGAGCGGGCAAATATCATTCCCGCGATATG
Source organism: Eubacterium sp. (assembly GCA_050946615.1). GTDB lineage: Bacteria > Bacillota > Clostridia > Peptostreptococcales > Anaerovoracaceae > Eubacterium_B. The sequence continues at coordinate 1,968 of JBMNVD010000034.1, read as the reverse complement.
CACGGCAAATACGATATCATACAAATTCATACGTTCCGCGCTGACCGCATACGACTGCTGTCGAGAAGAACTCTTTCATTGCAAGCGCCATGTACTCAGGGTCTTTTGTCCCGGCCGTCTCATAAGGCGAATGCATCGCGAGCTGCGCCAGCCCGATGTCGAACGTGTTGAGTGAAACGTGCGCGTTTGAGATATTTCCGAGCGTGCCGCCGCCCCTCATATCGGACCTGTTCACGAACTGCTGGCACGGTACACCGGCTTTTTCACAGATGCGGCGGAACATCGCCTCCGAGACCGCGTCAGTCGTGTAGTGCTGGTTAGCGTTGAATTTCAGGACGATCCCCTTATTCATCTGCGGCTTGTTCACCGGGTCGCAGAGTTCAGGGTGGTTCGGATGTACGGCGTGAGCGTTGTCTCCCGAGGCCATCATCGAGTTGGCGATGACCGCAAGAGCGCCCTGGCGTGTCTTTCCGCACGCGTCGTTTATCCTTGCAATGACATCGGCGAGGAACGTGGAATCGGCTCCCTGCTTTGTAAGGCTGCCGACTTCTTCGTTATCAAAAGCGGCATAGACCGGCACTGAAGCGGCGTTCTCGTCGGCGTCGACAAAGCCCTTCAGCAGCGTATATGCGCATTCCAAGTCGTCGATGCGCGGAGCAGAGAAAAACTCTCCTTCGGCGCCCCAGACGGCAGGAGCCGTCCTGTTATAGACGAACAAGTCGCTTGCGACAATCTTCTTTTCGGACACACCCGCCGCCTTGGCGATTATCTTATTGAACGATCCTTTCGCGTCGGCGCTGCCGAAAAGTGGGATGAGGTCGGTCTGTTCGTTATACGCCACGCCTTTGTTTTGGTCGCGATTCATGTGGATAGCGACGTTAGGTATCAAAACGAGATCGCGCCCGACATCGACCAGTTTGGAAGAGAGGCTGTTTCCCCTTTCGACTATGACTCTGCCCGCGACGGACAGCGGCCTGTCGAACCACGGAGCCATCAGCATGCCGCCGTAGACCTCGACGTTCAGAGAGACATAGGCGTCCGCTCTTACCATCTCGGGATCGCTGCATTTGATCTTCAGCATCGGGGAATCGGTGTGCGCCGCCGCGATCTGCATGCCGGTGTAGTCAAAACCGGGAATGCGGAAAGCGATGACCGACGAGCCGTTCCTCGAGACGAAGTATTTACCGCCCTTTTTCAGTTTCCACTCGGCGCCCTCGGAGAGCTCGGAATATCCGTTTTGTTTGAGTACGGCGATTATCTCCGCGGCGGCGTGGAAGCACGTCGGGCTTTTTTTCAGGAAGTCGATGAGTTCGGATGTGATGTTTTCGTACATTTTGATGTTTCTCCCCTCCGCGCTATTCCTGAGGATAGAGGAGCGACTGGCTGAGCATTATAGCTGCGCCGGCCTGACACGCAGGGCATGTGCAGTACTCTTCGCCCCCGGCTTTGGCCTGCTTGAGAGCTTCGAGCCTCTTTGCGGCTTCTTCTTCGCCAAAAGCGAGTTTGGCCTGTTTGCTGCCGAAGAATCCGATAGTGTCATCGATGGAGTTCACGTCCTCGAGAAGTTCGTCGATGAACTCGTCGGCGGCTTCCTCCTGGTTCTCTGTGCCGAGCGAAGCTAGCCATTTTTCAGCAGCGGCCTTGAGTTCTTTGCAGCACATCGGAGCGGCGAGCAAAGCGTCGACTTCGGCCTTCATTTCTTCAAAAGTGTTGATCTTTTTCATTTCAGAAGCCTCCTCTTTGAATTTGTTTATCGATTTTGGTCGCGATTTGATCGTTCCCTTAATTATATCTTTAATTCATATCTTTTTACATCTTCGGCTCATATTCAGCTCATATTCGACTCGTATTCGACTCATATTCAGCCCGGGTTCGGCTCATATTCGGCTCATATTCAGCTCAGGCTGTTTCCTCAATTAAGCCCCAGCAGTTTCGAAGCGATGCTGAAATAGATCCAAACCGAGAAAA
>JBMNVD010000033.1:0-20069 GCA_050946615.1 Eubacterium sp. | reverse complement strand
CTTCCGAAAGATGTAAACCATGGCCGTCACATCATTCACACCGGCGGGCAGTATGACAGCTATTTATATATTCCGGTAGTGCCGGAACAATAAGTTGAGAAAAAGACTCTCGGAATGCAGGCAGGAAAAGGAGGATTGATATGTGGTACTGGTTTGTTGAGTGGGGCTGGCTGTATGCCATGATTGTCATGAGCATTATTCTGACAGTCCAGCTGATCGTGCACTGGAAGGACTGGGACAGCATTCGGAAATTTGGTGCTTTTGTCGTGATCGTTCTGACGTTCCATGTGTGGGAAGAGTGGGTGATTCCGGGCGGATTCCACTATATCTATAATATCAGTTCCAGCCCTGAATTGAGAGACCGCTATCCGATGAGCGAGATCACGGATATGATTACGAATTTCGGCGGTGCTGTCATCTGGTTCATTCTGACGGAAGTGAATAAATACGGCCGGAAGATGCATTTTGCAGTTACGTTTTTCAGCTATTTTGAAGTCGCAGTTCATTTCCTTCTGGCTTATCAGTCGATGACTGCTCTTTATGAAGAAGGTATCTATAGCGGATTTTATGCTCCGGGACTTGTGACAGCGCTCTGCTGCTGGCTGCCGCTGGGCATCGCCGGTACAGTATGGTTTGTCAGAAATGGAATTCACTGGAAAGATATCGCTGGCGGCCTGATCATTCTGGCGGCACTTACAGTGCTCCTCGTGCAGATGCCTGAGAGATTATTAAAGAGTGAAGATAATCCGTATGCCTTCGACAATGCGGGATGGTATGAGCAGTATACGGATGAGGGTGGAAATCTCATAAGCGTAAGCGAATAGAAACCACTACACTGCCGGAAATGATTATTTTCAGAGCAGTTAGCAGGAATTACGAGGAACAGATTGCGGTATTCGGTAATACAATAAATTAACTCTACGATATGTAAAATTCCAGTTTTTATAACAAAATAAAATTTCACTCAGCATCAGCCAAACGGCTGGTGCTTTTTTGTAATCAGAAAACCCCGCGTTGTACGCGTTCCGCGAGGAATAAGGGCTATGATAAGTTTCCTTGAACGCTCAGGGGCGTTAATCTATACTGTCGCCTCGTGCCATACAGAGGTCATAGTTTCTATATCAAAGGAGAAAACAGTTTGATCGATACGATAGGAATTGTGAGTCTGTCCTCCGGAGTTTTAGGGGAAGATTTTGCAAAACATAAACTGGAAATAGGATTAAATCGTCTGCAGTCAATGGGATTGAAAGTAAAGATGCTTCCGAATGCTCTTGCAGGTATGGATCACATCAAAAATCATCCTGAAGCCAGAGCGCAGGATCTGCTGCAGGCATTTCAGGATCCGGAAATAGATATGATCTTATGCGCAATCGGCGGTGAGGATACCTATACGCTGCTGCCATATCTGTTTTACCATGATGAATTAAAGCATTCTGTGACTGATAAAGTGTTCCTGTGTTTCTCGGATTCGACAATGAATCATTTCATGCTGCACAAGGTTGGACTGAATACATTTTACGGACAGGCGTTTCTTCCGGATCTATGTGAGCTTGATAATAGCATGCTTCCGTACACAGAACGGTATTTCCGAGAACTGATCAAAACCGGAACGATCAAGGAGATCACCCCCGGCAGCATTTGGTATGAGGCAAGGACTGATTTCAGCCCTGAAAGCATCGGCACTTCGCTTCCAAGCCATCCGAATGAAGGGTTTGAATTGCTGCAGGGGCCTTCCCGATTCAGCGGACCGATTCTGGGAGGCTGTCTGGATACCATTTATGGCATGTTCGACGGGACAAGATTTGAAGATTCTCCATCGCTTTGTCGTAAATATCATTTGTTCCCGGACCTCGATGACTGGAAAGGGAAAATCCTTCTCCTTGAAACAAGCGAAGAAACCATGCCGCCCGAGAAATATCACAAAGCGCTGACGTATTTGAAAGAAACGGGTATCTTTTCTGTGATAAACGGAATCATAGTCGGAAAACCGATGAATGAAGTCTATTTTGAAGAGTATAAAAATCTGCTGAAAGAAGATATCGGAGAACCGGAATTGCCTGTTTTTTACAATATAAATGTAGGGCACGCTTTGCCAAGATGTATTATCCCGTTTGGCGTTCCTGTTCAAGCAAGATTGCCGTAGATGCCTGTGATTTTCAGCGGGAGTTTTTTTATTCTTCAGTAAAGGACGATGCCGACATAGAGAATAAATATGCATCAATTTCAGGAACAAAACTCACCCAATTAAGGAATAAAAATGTGTCAACTCGAGGGAAAAACGCTCCGGCTCTGAACGAAAGCACGCGAACATGAGAAAATATTGCCAATTTACAGAATTGTATGTAAAATAAATACATCATTTACGTCGGATATGAGAAGTATTATTAAATCCATTGTTTCCTCAAATGAGGTGAAAGTCGATGATAGTAAAATTTAACAGAGATAGTGTCTGCATGGGCGATGACTACTTAATCCCATAAAACGGAAATTGAGTATCAAAGCGAAAAAGACTTATGGAATGAAATTATCAGATTACTGCCTAAAATGAGGAATTGCGTTTGGGTCATATGTGCGGGAGATGATTTTAGTAAAAAAAGAACATGCAAAGATGTAGTTAAAATGATTTATATAGATTCCAATGGAAACGTTCAATGTATATATACAAAAAGTAATTCTATCCAACTCACAAATTTATTCTGCTTATATTTTTATAATTGACAACTTATTCCCGACGGAACGTGGATAAGAACGCAAAATAAAGACGATGTAGATGATTTGACAGCTCAGATTATTGATTACCTGAGAAAAAGGATATAAAATCCAATCGTCGTTGCAGATGAAAGCGCCTTTACTGGCAGAGGAGAAGAATAGTGTTAAAACATACTTACAAAGAAGTCCACTCCCATTTCAGAGACGGGCAAAAAAATGATTATTTGCTCATACTTTTCGATGAACCGTATGATCTCCTCACTACATTTTTCTTTGTTGAAGTCGATGCATTTGCTGATTGGCTCAAAGAAGACTTCGATAATGTTATTTCCGGTAAATGTGCGCAGAAGTTATTTGGTGGAAATGTTTGCACTTGGGATATTACGCCTGAAAAAACAACCATTTATGATGGATTAGCTGAAGACGGAATGGGTAATTGGTGTGAAGTAGATACGAAGGAGTTACGAGCGTTGATGGATGAATGGTGCCAAAAAAGAGAGGAGTTTAAGAAGAAATACCACGAGTAAGCAGTGAATTGATTTCCTATATGTTTCTTGTGATGAAAAATTTTGTTTCATAAATTGCAATAATAAGTTGAACATTTACAATTGAATAGCCTATCAGGCGACACAGGAATAGATTCGATCCGTTTCACTTTGGGGATGGACGATCTTCGATACCTCGCCCCGGGACACGTTTGTTTTCTTTTGGGGGAATCGATGGAGTTTCTCCGGTCAAATAGCATCATCAATGCATGTTATTGCATGTAAACGGAGTCAGCGGACAAAAAGTCAGCGGGGAAAAGTGTAAAACCGCTGTTACTATTGAAATTTCAACGGTCGCAGCGGTTATTTCTTTGGATGCCCCATCTTTCTTCGAATTCAAGATACTTCCTTTTAATTATGCTAATTCGGAATAATTGCAAATCAGTTAATATTCAGGTATATTATCAGTGACTGATCGAAGGCATACGGAACAGAAACGGAAATTGTCGATAATTTTTGAGGAGAAAGAAAGAGAATGAAAAAAAGAACAGCAGCACTTATCTTTGCACTGATTGCAGCGCTCTGTCTCACGGCATGCGGAATCGGCGGAAGCAGCCCGGATGATGACAGCGTGACGACGCTGGTCCGCGGAACTCTGAACGAAATCTACCTCGGCCGGTATGACAAGGATTTTCTCGAATTGGTAGATATCACGGAAGATGAGGCCGGGGAGGCGTACGAAAATGGAATCGATGTGGAAGCGCGCTACTTCTGCACATATTTCCGCATCATTGACGAAGATTACGGTGAAACATACGAAGATACTGTTACGGACGAAACAAAACAGAAGATCCGCGATTTATACAAGAAGATTTATTCGAAGACGAAATTTACGGTCGGTGACGTCGCAAAATACGATAACGACAAATACTCGGTACCGGTGACGGTAAGTCCGATAAACATTTTCGAACTCGTAGACGACGTCCTTTCCAGCGGGGAAGAGAACCCCTTGACAACTTTCCAGATTGAAACGGCGGATATCGATGTCAACAGCATGACAGATGAAGAATACAATGAGTACGTTCAGAATTATGCGCAGGCATGGATCGACCTTGTGGAATCACAGATAGATAAAATCGGCTATGACGAAGATCATACCGTCGATATCTCTGTCGTAAGGAATGAGTCCAACGGATTCTTCTATATCAGTGAGGATGACCTTCGGACATTTGATGCGTATGTCATTATTTATCCATGACCGAAATTGATTTCCGGAGTCTTTGAATGTTTTCCCGTTAATAGCATCATCAATGCATATATCATAGCATCTGATGTGTACCCATAATTTTGGATACTCTCATCTAGAATCAATTGATGACATGGATGCCTCTCTATATATTTCAGGGGGGCATCCATTTCGTTTTGGATCAGATCCGTTCGTAGTTGCAGCAGCGCGGATGTATTCATCTATGGTTTTTCAAACTCGCTGAACGAACCGAGTGATACCACCGTCGGACAGTCGACCTGAAAGACTCTTTTGAGACCTCCTTCAGGTGGAACCGGATAGGAACCGGCTAGATATATTTCCACACATTTTCTTTTGAACTCGTATGAGCAGCGCATGAAGATACCCTCCTTACCGGATGTCCAGTAAAGAGGGTACATATCATTGACGCGGGGATTTTTTGTGGAGTAAAACATATTATTATCTGATATCGACACTCATGAAGCCCGTCCGCGACTGTAAAATCATTTTACCGCCAATAATAATATATGATAATATATATATTATTAAAGTTATACAATTTTCAATAAATATGTCATCAATTAGCTGAATATGTTGTACGCGAAGGGGAAAATGCGGTATGAAGGAAAAGTGGAAAAAAACTATTGACTTTTCTGTGCATCGCGGTCATGTGCGTGACATTTACTCCGATTACGGCGTCTGCGGATGGCAGTAGTATAACGATAGGCAAGGATATTGGCAATACGCTTTTCGGAGCGCGCAAAACTCTCGATCTTCAGAGTGCCGGAGCTTCTGTACAGTTTACGGACGCCGACAGGGAAGCGCGCTGAGCGCCATCAGAAAAAGAAAAGCGGCAGATAAATAAGACATCTCAGCATATTGTTTCGAACCTCTGTCATGATCTGACAGGGGTTCGTTTATTTATTGAGTAAATACGATCATCGGTTGATGTAAATATTGGTCATGCTATGCCGAGATGCATTATTCATTTTGGCGTTCCTCCGTGGCAGAGACTTTGATGAAAGGCTCGTTATCGTCGGGAACGTGGTATAATTTCAAAAGTACAGAAATAAAAGCCGAAAAAATCCGTTGAAACAAATCCGAAGGTTGAGATATTATATGAAAAAATTTCTGACTACGACCGTGAAAATAGTTCTGTTTTTTGTGGGATGGGCTCTCCTATCGGCAATAGATATTCCGGCTGATGACCCTGCTGTCTGGAGATTCTCGGCGGAATTGATCCCACTCGCATCAATGATTTTGTTCACGGTCGTTTTCATTTTGATAGAAAAGAAGACGATAAAGATACCGGTTGCGCATAATGCCGGAAAGGGGACTCTTATCGGAGTAATCATCGGATTTGTGTGGATCGGTATTTCGGCGGGGATCCTACTCGCCACTCATCAACTGACTATCACGGGAAAGAATGAAGTCTCGAAATTGTGGCTCTGGATCATTTCCGCCTTTATCAATGTTGTGTTGCAGGAACTTCTTGCCCGCGGCTACATATATCAGCTTCTTAAGACAAAATATAATATGCCGGTCACGATTATTGTTACGACCGCGTTATTTACGCTCATGCACGGCGGCGCCTTCGAAGCAGGTCTGCTGCCGGTATTGAATGTTATCACGATGTGCCTTTTCACGACGGCTTTATATGAGGCGGAGGGCACGATACTGGCACCGATCATGGCGCATGCCGTTTGGAATATTGTCGGAGGTATCATCCTCGGAGGAGTCAGCCTTGCTGAAGATTATCCGAACCTTTATTCCATGACACCGTCGAGCGATATTATTTTTTCCGGCGGCTCCTGCAAAATCGAGGGAAGCATCGTAGTACTGGTGATAAACATCGCCTTGATGCTGATTTTTTACTTTTGCTATAAGAAAAAAGTATCAAAAAGATGAGCCGAATGAGAAAATCGGATCGAATATGACCGGCAAAATAATCGAATGATGGCCTGTGTAGAAAATAAATTATATGGGAACAGCAAATAGAGAATTTTCGATATCAAAAAAACTCACCCGCTTCTGCAGCAGCAAAAGATATAAAGCCGCGCTCCTTGCGGTCTTAGGAGCGGCAGCATGCCTATTTATGTCCGGATGTCAGTATGGAAGCGAAGCTCCCGGCGCGGCATCGGTTTTGGCGGAAAAGACATGGTATGTATCCTCCGACGCATCTTCTGACGATCTTATGGACGGCTCGGAAGATCACCCGTTCCGCGAGATACAGGATGCCGTCGACGCGGCGTCCGGAGGCGACACTATCTGCGTAGGAAGCGGAAACTATCAGCCATTTGAGGTGGGCAGCCGGCTTTCCGGAAGTGAAGAAGGTCAGACGATTATATGTGCCGCCGAAGGCGCGGTCCCGGTCATCCTGCCGGATGACTCTGCCACAGGCGATGCTGCCGACAGTACGGCAATATCGCTGTCAGATATCTCTCATGTGACTGTAAAGGGATTCGAAATAAACGGTGGAGGCGCGGGGATCGTATTTCGAAGTTCCGAAGCGGTCCCGGATGACGCCGGAACGGGCTTGTCATTTGAAGGAATCTGCATAGAAGACTGTTATATACATGATATAAAGGGCGTGCACGGCATCGCATTTTATAGTGCCAACGCATACGCTCCGGTCACCGACCTCGTCATAAAAAACTGCAGGATCTGCCGATGCGAACTTGGAGACAGCGAAGCGCTGGTATTGAACGGAAACATCGACGGTTTCGAAATATGCGGCAACATTGTCAGTTCATGCGACAACATCGGAATAGATATGGCAGGTTTCGAGGGCACGGCTCTTTTGCCTGAATCATCCGGCGAAAACATCTATAAATACGACCGTCCGATAAACGGCATAGTGCACGGCAACACGGTCTCCGATATCTCTTCATATGGCAACAGTGCCTATTGGGACGGTTCTTCTTACAGTCTTGCCGCTGATGGTATCTACTCAGACGGAGGCTCGTACATAAAAATATATGACAATGAGGTGCGAAACTGCGACATCGGCATCGAAGTCGCGACAGAACACGACATTTCAGAGAATGAGCTGTTCTACGTCACCGACGTTGAAGTTTACGAAAACAACATATCGGACTGCTCCGGTTTTGCCGGCCTTTGTATCGGCGGGTACGATTCAGACAGAGGTTTTACGGTCAACAGCGATTTTCACGACAACGTCCTCGACGGCAACGCCATACAAATCTTTATCCAAAGGAGCCGCGGGTGCAAAATCCGTGACAACGTGCTGAAGAACAGCAGCGAAACGATAGTTTTCAGCGATGCTTTCCCGCCTTCGGAAATGGACAATGAAATAAGCGGAAATGAAATAAGCGGAAATGATTAGTAATTATCACTAAAAAACAGCAAACGTATTGATAATAACTTTTTCAGTTGCTAAACTACAATATGAGTTTGTAATTGTTGAAAAGACAAGGCGCGCTATTTTTAATACAATAAATAATACAATAAAAATTACGGATAGAACATTTTGAAGATGACTTCGCCCGCAGCGGCGCTGCACTGGCGGTCATCAGGGGAGGAAAATGAGCAGAATACGGTACGGCTTAGCGCTTTTGGCAGCAAAACTTTCGGTGGTGGCACTGCGGGTCACACGGCATAACGGGACCAATTTTCCCGGTGTAGTAGCAATAAAGATATGCCCGGATTTTCTCCGCTGGATCAGAAAGCCCGGTACAATCATCGGCATAACCGGCACAAACGGCAAGACCACCGTTTCCAATCTCTCTCGCGATCTGATGGAGCAGCTTGGCCGCCCGGTCCTCAATAACAGCGCCGGATCCAATATCAATACCGGCATCGCCACCTGTCTTATCCATGGAGTCACTTTTTTCGGACGCCCGAAATACGATACGGCGGTCCTGGAAATCGATGAACGCTCCGCGCGTCTGATTTTTCCTTATATCCAGCCGGACATCCTTATGGTTACCAACCTTTCCCGGGACTCCATCATGCGCAACGGCCATCCGGAATACATCAAGGACATCCTGACCAGGTACATGCCAAAGAAAACGAGGCTGCTGCTAAACGCTGACAATCTCATCTCTACCATGGTTGCGCCGGAAAACCCCAGAGTATGTTTCGGTATCGACCGCCTTCCGACCGACAAGACCACCTGCAGCAACCGTATCAACGACATGCAGATCTGCCCGAGATGCAGTTCGCCTATGAAATATGAATATATCCGCTACAGCAACGTGGGCAGAGCCTACTGCCCGAATTGCGGTTTTTCGTCGCCAAAAGCGGAATACCACGTCACGTCAGTAGACTGGGAAGATCGTATCCTCCACTTCGTGGCGGACACGGCCGGCGCGGAAGCCGACTTTCCTATTGTCGGAGAAGGGTTGTTCAACATATACAACGAAACAGCCGTCATCGCTCTTTTCATGGAGCTCGGTTATTCGATAGAAGAGATCCGGGATGCTATGGGCAAAGTCAGGATCACCGCTTCCCGCTATGGTGTCGAGAAGGTGGGAGATATTACGATCCTCCAACTGCTGGGCAAGGACAAAAACGCCTATGGGACGTCACGCGTCCTGGAATACATCCACACTCTCCCCGGAGACAAAGAGATCCTGCTCTACAACAACAGTCTGACCGACGCCGCTCACTGGTCGGAAAACACCTGTTGGCTTTACGACTGTGATTTTGAGCTGCTGGCAGACAGCACCGTCAAGCGCGTCATCGTCTATGGCGACCGGGCAAAGGATTACAAGCTGCGTCTCCTCATGGCCGGCGTCCCGGAGGACCGTATCGTGGAAGTCAGAAAGCCTGAGGATGGTATCGATCACCTCCTTGCCATTCCGAATGAGACCATCTGCATCATCTATGGGACAGGCCCGGAAAACCTCGGTGCCAGAATGGCCGGATCAGTGAAAGAAAAATTGCGTAACAGAGAACAGGAGGTGAAAGCATGAAGATAGAAATTCTTTATCCGGAAGTCGCCAACCTCTATGGTGAACAGTCCAACATCGAATATCTCATACGATCCTGTCCTGAAGCGGAAACGGTTTCCACAGGTCTGCGCGAAACGCCTAAATTTCTCTCGGAGCCTGTTGATCTGGTATACATGGGGACTATGACCGAGCATGCTCAGATAGAAGTCATCAAAGCCCTCCTCCCATTTAAGGAAGCCCTGTGGGATTCCATTGAACACGGGACAGCATTTTTGATCACCGGCAATGCTTTGGAAGTTTTCGGAAAACAGATCGAAGACGTTGAAGGTGAGAGCGTACGGTGCCTCGGACTTTTCGATTTCCACACCACCAGAGATATGCTCCACCGCTACAATTCTCTTTATATCGGTAAATATGAGGATCTGGATGTCGTCGGATATAAAAGCCAGTTTACCCAGTCATTTTACGACAAAGACTATACACCTATGTTTCAAACCGAACGAGGCCCGGGATTCAATCCGGAGATCAAATCGGAGGGGCTGCACTATCGCAATTTCATGGCTACCTATGTCATCGGCCCGCTGTTCATTTTGAACCCGCAGCTCATGGTGAGGATAATGGAGGAACTGGGCGTCAGTGGTATTACTCCTGCTTTCGAGAAACAGGCCATGGAAGCCTACGAAGCAAGACTCAACGAATACCGTGATCCGAGCCTCTCTTTCATCTACTGATCCTTTGTCGGCCGCTCAGGCATCGGTTTATATTGATGTGTCACGAACCATCATAAATTGCAGCGAATGTAAAACAGTAAGAGAGACTGCGCTGATGATGAAAAGAATATCCATATTGCTTTTCCTGTGCTTCCTTGCGGCGGCGTTATCAGTCGGGTGTTCTTCAGGACAAGAAGTGAACACCCAAACAAAGGCAACTGATTCGATTTACAACGCAAATAATAATATAATTGTAGAACAAACAGATTATACAGACGACGAAGGGACGTACCATCCTTTTACATATTCGTGGGGCTTTGACGGCGTCGTTTTTAAGCAGGAAAACGATAGATACTACATTCTGACTGTATATCATGCGCTCGACGATCTGTCGGACGATATGCAGCTTGTGGTGATCGGCTTTGATGATTTGACGTACGGCGAATATACCGAAAAAAATAATGTGGATTTCTCAGCTGTCTCACCTCTTGACTACTATTCGGATTTTCCGAGAGCGGTGGTCGAATATTACGATAAATCAAATGATCTGGCTATACTTTCCTTTGAAAGCACAAAAGAAATAAATTTGGCGCAGTTTTCCGGCTCTCCGATAGAAGTCGGTGAGGAGGTGTATTGCATAAGTTCGCCTGAGGGGAACGAGCGGGATCTGCTTTCCGAGGGGAGAATTTTGGCGACAGACAAAGACGAGAAGTTCGATGACGGAAGCGATATTTCTGGAGTGTTTCTACACTCTTGCTATATAGATCACGGAAGCAGCGGCAGCGCCGTTTATAACAAATCCGATCAGATCGTGGGGATCAATGTCGGAGGAGCGACCGGCATATTTGGCAGGTTCAAATATGGGATGGCCGTACCGTCCGAAAAGATCAATAGTTTTTTAGCCGAATGGGAAAACGATGCAAAATAAATTTATTGATTCTGTTTCGGGAGGTACAGAAATGACTTTTTATACGGATTCAGGCAGAGAGATCCATTATTACGGGGAAGAATTCGGAGAGTCGATACATTCCAAGGTCGAAGGCGATCCTGTCACGACGCTGAATGATCTTTTTGGTGTTTTGTTAAAAAGCTGGGTAAGAGAAACGGCGTATCCTTCGGCTCAAAAGGACCCTCAATACTGCCTTATGAACCAAACGAAGAGATGAATCCTGCATACTGCGGCAGGAACCGTGATACCGGCGAAAGGCTCGATTTGTTGAAATCTAACATCGGGAAGGCACTCGCTCCCGAAAATGCGTAAACAGATCGCGGAAATAGCACATCAACTGCGATGGGATGTGCTTTGGCGATGAGAAGGAGATCCCTAAATGCTTAACCGCAAAATCCTAAGGACCGGACCGGTCGTTAAAATAATCTTATTTGCTCTGATGCTGGGCTTTCTGCTCGTCTGGAGCAGTACGTATCAGGGAGGAATGGACAGGTATCTGCTCATACGCCTTGCGTACAGCGCGGCTACGCTCTTCGTGGGTCTGGCGGTCATCAGGACGACGCGGATGTTCGAAGGCAGGCGTTTAAGCAAGACTATGCGCGAAATTACGCTCATGTACATGCTGGTGTTCTGTCTGTTCTATCTCGCCTTTTTTTTCGGCCTGCCTATCAATATTTACAAAACTTTGAAACTGGAACCGAAGTTGATCCTTTGGTGCGCGGAGCTTGCTCTGTGCGCCGGGCTGTCGGAAGAGGTGATGTTCAGATTTGTCCTCGCCGACGGTTTCGCTCAGATATTCAAGAACAGCAAACACATGCTGCTCCTTACTTCGATAGTTTCATCGATCATCTTCGGCACCATTCATCTGAACAATCTCAGCGGAACGAACACGCTGCTGGTCATCGAACAGGTTGTTTCCGCGTTCGTTGTAGGCCTCTCACTTTGCATCGTCAGGATGCTTTTCGACAGGCTGTGGCCTGTTGTTTTGATCCACACTCTCATCGATTTTCAGCCGTCTATCGTACAGCCGCTCGAGGGGGAGCCTTTCTCTGTGTGGGCTATGCTCTATGTCTACGGGTCGCTGCTGATCCTGAACATCATAGCGCTGGTTTTGATGGATGATAAACGCAATTCGCAATTACAAGTTGAGTATTGACAAATGACAGTCCATCAGATGAAATGGCAAATTAGCAAACAACTCCGTTGAAATTTAACAAAATAATTGCTAAAATATCCTAAACACCTAAATTTTATTTTGCAAAATAGGAGAATAAGCAAAATGTTGCCGAATGAACTGATCGAATTAGCAAACAGAATTTGCAAAAAATAAAAAGAACAAACATTGAACTGAAGGAAGTACATGAAGAAATACTGAGGAAGGTCTGCAGATTATTTAGCGACAGACCTTCCGAATCAATAATATGGGGCATGAAGCAGGCAAGCCCCATAGTTTATTTTTTGTATCCGAAGTCCGGGATGCTGTTCCATCTGCAGCGGAAATAATGCGCGGCGAGTTTCGGGCGTCTGTCTCTGGTGAAAAGGCCTTTCTTATTGCCTTGAACGCGAACGATTCCCTGGCTCGTCTCGAAATCGGCGAAGTTCCAGACCTGCTCGCCGACCACGCACGGGTACTCGTCAAAAACTTTCGAGTACATCCGATAAAAATCGACCTGGTATTCTTCGGTAAACATCACAGGCGTTGCGTCGTGGAGGCCCATGACAGTGTCTGCGCCGTATTCAGTGAAGATGACAGGCTTGCCCAGGGCCGCCCACGCGTCGAGTTCTTTCCGCAGAGCAGTTTCGGCGCTTTCCAAGTCGGAACCGCAGTAATACCAGCCGTAATAGCGGTTCAGGCAGATGACGTCGGAGAGCTTCGCGGAGATGTCCCTGTCCGGGCCTCCCGCCAGTTGCACGCTCGCAAGGGTACAAGGGCGTTTCTGCGGATCCATTTCCCGCGCGAGAGCGTAGAGCGGAGCGAAATACTCATAAGCCCCCTTGGAATAAGAGTCAGGTTCGTTCGCTATAGACCACATGACCACACAGGCGTGGTTCTTGTCTCTTGCGATGAGGTCACGGATGACATCCTTATGATGCTCGAATGTTTTGACGCCGTGATCGGGGTCAAAGGTGGATACTTTCTGCCCGTTGAAGTTGGCGCCTCCGCCGAAATCGAAGTTTATCCCGACAGCCGTAGTCTCGTCGATCAGCACCAGACCTTCCCGGTCGCAGAGGCGTACCATTTCTTCGCTGTACGGATAATGGCTGGTTCGGAAACTGTTTGCTCCCTGCCATTTCATGAGGGAGATGTCCTTCACGTACATTGGTATGTTTATGCCGCGCCCGTTCGGAAAGGTATCTTCGTGCTTGCCGTATCCCTTGAAATAGAAAGGCTTTTCGTTTATCAGGAACTTGGTCCCGTCTACCCTGACTGTGCGGATCCCGTACGGGAGTTCGTAGACATCGGACGCGAACCGGAACCGGATATTGTAGAGGTAGGCGTGCAGAGGCTGCCATAAGTGCGCTTTTTCGATATGGACAGTGCCCTCAGTTCCTTCCGCTTTCCCGACTAGTGTTCCTTTTTCGTCGTACACTTCCACGCTGCAGGCGCCATCGCCGACGACGTCCACCTTATAATGAAGGTCGGCAGACATCATGAGAGAGTCTTCATTTGATGCGGCCGCGGATATCTCCGGAACGTCGCTCGTGACCGTCACATCCTCGATGTGGGCGGCCGGCGTCGTATATATCCTGACGGGCCTGGTAATGCCGCAGTAATTGAAGAAATCAAAATTCGGGCGGTTGACTTTTTTCTGAGGCGGCGCTGCGGATGTGCCCATCATATCTCCCAAAATATCTCCCTGTCCTCCTACGGGCAGTGTCGTGTAGTCGACTACATTATCGACCGCTATGGTGAGAAGGTTCCTGCCGTCTTTCAATTTTTCGGTGATCTCGGCTTCGAACGGTAGAAATCCGCCGAAATGCTCGCAGATTTTTTCGCCGTTCAGATAGACTATGGCGTGGTGCGTCACTGCGTCCATGCGCAGCACGATCCTCTGTGTATTTCTTACCGCTTCAGGCAGGCTCACATATCTCTGATAGAATACGTATCCGTAATGGTCTCTTATCTCAGCGTTTGTCCGGATATCGTTGTAGGACGAAGGGACCGGCATGGCAATGGGATCTGTCAGGGGCTTTTCGTACCATTTTTCCGTAAAGCCGTTTCCGTCATCGAGTTTGAAGTCCCAGACACCCGACAGGTCGATGACCATGCGCGAATCTGTCATGACAGGATATAGCATTTCTTTCCTCCATTTTCTAAGAAAGTTTCAATCAATGTCAAGTATAGCACAGATGCCACGTTGCAGAGAGATGAAGTCTATCGCCTTCGGAGAAGCATCAGAATGCTATCGTTCATTTTCCGCCCGCCTCGGTAGGAACAGCCGTCATCTCGTCTGTTTTGATGCGTCGAGCGCCGGACGACCGCCTATTATCGCGCGGAAGAAAGTTTTGATAAATCAGCCGATAACCGCTTTACATTTTACGGGAAACCTGATATTATAATAGCGTGCTATCATAGCACGCTATTATATTGCTCGATCCCGGCACGGAAATGTGATAATGTACGCGAAAAAACTGTGCTGAAGTCTGCGTACAAAAAAGGACATATATGTATGAATAAAGAAAAATCGTCTCTTGATTCTTTTGTTTCCGGGTCTGTAAGTTCTGCAGTCCTCAGGAATGTGGTGCCCGCTATCGCCGCGATGATGATGGTGCTGGTCTATAATCTCGCGGATACATTTTTTATCGGGCAGACAAACAATGATTACATGGTTGCGGCAGTCAATCTTGCGACACCGGTATTTCTTTTGTTTATGTCGCTCGGAACGCTCTTTGGAATGGGCGGTTCATCGCTGATCTCCCGCGCGCTCGGAGCGGGGAAACCGGAGTATGCAAAAAAAGTATCGTCGTTCTGCATGTGGGCCGGCGTTGCCATAGGTGCCGTCTGCTCCATACTCCTTCTGATTTTCGCTGAGCCTATTGCAATAATGCTCGGCGCAAGTACTGAAACCCTCGGCTATACGAAGACCTATCTGAGCATCGTATCCCTGTGCGGGATTTTTTCCATTATTTCTAACTGCTATACAAATATCATCCGCGCCGAGGGCAAATCAACGACAGCGATGATGGGTACCCTTATCGGTAATTTGCTGAATGTTGTACTGGACCCGCTCATGATACTCGGATTCAATTGGGGCGTAGCCGGTGCGGCTATCGCGACAGTGATCGGAAATTTCGCCGGAGCGCTTTACTACCTGATCTATTTTTGGCGGGGCAAATCGATCCTCAGCATCAAATTATCCGATTTCAGTATGAAGGACAAAATCTGCAGCGGCGTGTTATCTATCGGCATTCCGGCCGCTCTGAGCAGCATTATGATGAGTATTTCGCAGATAATTACAGACAGTCGGATGTCGGGATATGGTGATATGGCTGTGGCCGCCTATGGTGTTTCCGCAAAGGTACTGATGATAGTTTCGCTCGTGGGGATAGGCGTCGGGCAGGGGATACAGCCGCTTCTCGGCTACTGTTTCGGAGCACGGAATAAAGAGAGATTTCAAAAGTCTCTCCGGTTCTCTATTTTCTTTGCTATTATTCTCTGCGTGGTAATAACTGTCATCTGCTATGTGTTTGCACCTGAGATAGTAACGGTATTCCTGACAAATGAAACGGCACTGTCTCTCGGCGCAAGGTTCTCAAGGATCATGCTGACAACTGCATGGCTCTTTGGTATGTTTTATGTGCTGATGAATGCCCTGCAGGCGATCGGGGCAGCCGTGCCGTCACTTATCATTTCATTATGCAGGCAGGGTTTTATCTACATCCCCGCCGTGTTTATCCTTGAAGCGCTTATCGGCTCGGATGGCCTAGCATGGGCGCAGCCCGTGGCGGATGTCCTGTCATTGGTGTTGGAAATAATCATCTTCAGGGTCGTGACGACAAAACTGAAAAAATGAAAATCATATCGGGCAATGCAGAAGGAGGAAATACCCTATGAAAGACAATAAAGTCCAAAAGGAAGAATACGTTGACTGCGGGATGCTGATAAAACAGATTTCCGATCATTTTCAAAGTCATTACAACAGGCTGCTGAATAATATAAACCTCACTGCATCGCAGTTCCGATTCCTGGAATATATGAATCGGAACGGAGGCTGCGTCTCGTTCAAAGATATCGAAAGACACTTTCAGATATCGCAGCCTACCGTCTCCGGAGTCATGAAGCGCCTGGCGGAAAAAAATCTGATCGAAATCGAAGCCGGCGGTTCCGGGCGAGCCAAATATGCCAGGCCGACAAAGAAAGGACAGATGGTGATAGACGAATCGGGAGTAGAGCGCGGGAAGGAAGAGAAACTGCTCCTGAGCGCTCTTCAGGAGGATGAGAGAAAATTATTCCACGATATGCTTGAACGTATCAATCAGAAGATGTCTGAATGATAAAATGATTTTTTCGCGGATGCCGAACCATTTTTGTCGAATCGTTTTGCCGAATCGAAAAATCAGATAAGCACACAGTCCGAACTTTAAAAGGAGGAGGATGACATGCTGAAAATACTGAAATACCTTAAAAAGAAGGAATGGATGTTTGCGGCTTTCTGTGTGGTTTTCATAGTCATACAGGTGTGGCTGGACCTGAAATTGCCTGATTACATGTCGGAAATCACGACCCTTGTGGAAACAGAAGGGTCTGCAATGAGCGACATCCTCAGTGCGGGATGGGGGATGCTGGCCTGCGCGATCGGTTCCATGGCGGCTTCGGTCGTGACCGGTTACTTTGCCGCTAAAACCGCCGCCGGACTTTCTCGCACGCTGCGAGAACTTGTCTATGACAAGACTCTTGACTTCTCGATGCAGGAAGTCCATAAATTCTCAGCCGACTCGCTCCTGAACCGCACAACGAACGATGTCACGCAGATCCAGACACTTGTATCCATGGGTCTTCAGGCGATCATCAAGGCACCGATCCTTGCCGTATGGGCGATCGTCAAGATTGCGGGCAAGAGCTGGCAGTGGACACTTGCCACGACGATTGCCGTGATTATTCTGATCATCGCGCTGGCTATTACGTTGGTGATCGCTGTGCCGCGTTTCCAGAAGGTGCAGAAACTCAACGATAAACTGAACACAGTTACACGTGAACAGGTATCCGGGATCAGAGTTGTACGTGCCTACAACGCAGAACAGTATCAGGAAGACAAGTTTGATAAGCAAAACGAGATCATTACGAAAAACAACACGGTTGCCAACCGTGTCATGGCTTTGATGTCTCCGACCATGACGCTGCTCAACAGCGGCCTGACCCTTGCCGTTTACTGGATAGGTGCGTATCTGATCGATGCGGCATCCGCAATGGATAAATTGTCGATCTTCTCCGATATGGTAGTGTTCTCCAACTATGCTATGCAGATAATCATGGCATTCATGCTGCTGAATATGATCTTTGTTCTGCTTCCGCGTGCGCAGGTAAGTGCCAACCGTATCGTCGAAGTACTGAATACACCGATATCCATTGAAGACGGCGAGTCGGCAGCCCCTTCCGAAAAAACCGGGACAATCGAATTCAATGATGTCTCTTTCCGTTATCCAGAAGCCGGCGGCAATGTCCTCGAACATGTATCTTTCAAAGTGAACAGGGGCGAAACGTGTGCTTTGATCGGTGCGACAGGATCCGGGAAAACGACCGCGGTAAATCTTATCCCGCGTTTTTACGATGTCAGTGAAGGCGAAGTGCTTGTAGACGGCGTCAATGTCAAAGCGTACAGACAGAATGAACTGCGCGATAAGATAGGATACTGCTCCCAGAAAGTAAAACTTTTCTCCGGTACGGTAAAGTCCAATATCCTCTTTGGTGAAAATGGCAAGCCGGCCGGTACGGATGAAGATGTAAAGAATGCTCTGGCTGTCTCGAAAGCGGATGAGTTTGTTGACAAAATGCGCGGCGGTGCGGATGCGGCCATAGCCCAAAACGGCACCAATGTCTCCGGAGGGCAGAAACAGCGGATCTCTATTGCCAGAGCAGTGGCAAGGAAACCGGAGATCTTCATTTTTGATGATTCTTTCTCCGCTCTTGACTATAAGACGGACAGAGAAGTGCGAAAACAGTTATCGGAAAAAACAGCAGATGCCACAAAGATCATCGTCGCCCAGCGCATCAGTACGATTCGTGATGCGGATCAGATTCTTGTGCTGGAGCACGGGAAGGTCGTCGGAAAGGGCACGCATGATGAACTGATGAAAGATTGCAAGGTTTATCAGGAGATCGCGTTGTCGCAGCTTTCAAAGGAGGAACTCGAAAATGCGTGAAAAGAAGGATCAGATGGAACCGCTGAAGAAGTTCCTGAAATACATTAAAAAATTCAAAGCATGGATATACGTTTCCGCCGTTCTCTCGCTGGTTGCCGCTATTTTGAATCTGATCGGGCCGAACGCTCTCAGCAAAGTCACCGATTTGATCACGGAAGGCCTGTCGGGCGAAATGAATTTTTTGTGGATCGGAAGGATCTGTACCCTTCTGGCCGCTCTCTATGTATTGGGATGGGCCGTCAATTATGTGGAAGGATTCATCATGGCTACGGTGTCGCAGGACATCACAAAATCTATGCGGAGGGATATTTCAAGAAAAATCGACAGACTTCCATTGCGGTATTTTGACGCTCATGATACCGGAGATACATTATCTCTTGTAACAAATGATGTGGATACGGTGGGACAGATGCTCAATCAGTCTCTGTCAACGATCATTCTGAACATAGCGCTGCTGGTCGGGGCGACGATCATGATGCTGGTGACGAATTGGAAAATGGCTCTGCTGGGTATTCTTTCCGCAGTTATCGGATTTATGATCGTGCTGTTTATCATCTCCAAATCGCAGAGATACTTTTCACAGCAGCAGAAGGAACTCGGCAGTCTGAACGGGCACATTGAAGAGACATACGACGGTCTGCTCGTCATCAAAGCCTACAATGATCAGAGTACTTCGCGCCGGACATTCAGGGAAAAGAACGAAAAACTCTATTCCGCCAACTGGAAGTCCACGTATCTTTCCGGGATCATGCAGCCGCTGATGATGTTCATCGGCAATCTCGCCTATGTCGTGGTTTGTATTACGGGTGCGGTACTTGCCACGAGAGGGGAGATCACATTCGGTGTCATCGTAGCCTTCATGCTTTATATCAGGAACTTCACCAATCCGCTGCAGAATCTGGCTCAGGCTTTCGGTTCCATGCAGTCCATGATCGCTGCATGTGACCGTATCTTCACTTTTTTGGAAGAGGAAGAAATGGAAGATGAATCATATAAGACGGCAACGTTGAAATATGTCAATGGCGATGTCGCGTTCGAACACGTGAAGTTTGGCTACAACGAAAATCGTGAGATCATTCACGACTTTACTTCGAACATCAAAGCAGGGCAGAAGGTTGCTATCGTGGGGCCTACCGGCGCAGGCAAGACGACGATCGTCAATCTTTTGATGCGGTTCTATGATATCAACAGCGGCAAGATCACGATCGACGATGTAAATACACAGGATATGAAGCGCGAGACCGTACATGATATCTTCGGAATGGTGCTGCAGGATACATGGCTGATGGAAGGAACCGTAAGAGAAAATCTGGTTTACAACAAGAAAGACGTCTCTGATCAGAGGCTCGACGAGGTATGCGAGGCAGTAGGGCTGACAGATATGATCAGACAGCTTCCAAACGGGTACGATACTGTCCTGAACGGGGATGCGGGTATATCCGCCGGTCAAAAACAGTTGATTACGATCGCAAGGGCTATGATCGCCGATTCACCGCTGATGATACTCGATGAGGCGACTTCTTCCGTCGACACGAGAACGGAGCAAAAGGTACAGAAAGCCATGGATCTTCTGACGCAGGGCCGTACTTCCTTCGTCATCGCGCATCGTCTCTCGACCATTAAAAATGCTGACTGCATCATGGTCATGAAAGACGGAGATATCATCGAAACAGGCACACATGAGGAACTGAT
>JBMNVD010000032.1:0-20437 GCA_050946615.1 Eubacterium sp. | reverse complement strand
AGCAGGCGATCTTGTCGCCGAGCATGAGGTTCCAGACCTTCCGGCAGCAGCCGAAAGTCTGCGCGAAGAGGGCCTCCTGCATGGTGTTCGGATACATCCGGTATCGGAGTGCTTTTCGTGCTATAGCTGACATGTTTTCTGCCTCTCAATGTATCGCTTGATGTCCTCTTCAGACGTAGAGCCGATCGTTTCGCAAAAGTACGAACCGTTCCAAAGCTGTCCCCGCCAGAGAGAGTCTCTCAGCGAAGGGAATTCTTTCAGCAGAGTGTTGCCGCTAATCCCTTTGAGATACTTGACGATCAGCGTGATGGAAAGCTTCGGCGGCGCGGAGATGAAACAATGCACATGGTCGGCTTCGCCGACTTTGCATTCGATGACAGAGAATCCTTTGTCCGCCGCGATGTTCCGGACGACTTCATAAAGCCGCTCGCTGATCTCCGGCGAGAGGACTTTCCGTCGATACCTGACGCACCAAACAAGATGGTAATTGATGTGGTAGACGCATGTTCTTGCGTGAGTATATTTATTATTCATACATATAATGTATCATAAAAAGCGTCTAAAAGTCAAGGTAGCCGCTAATTATTATCATTACATATGGCGTTATGCCTGAGCCGATTCATCTCCCATACAAGTAAGGGAGAATTCTCGGCTTGTTTTCTTAAAAGACACTACGGTAAATATCGCAACGTATGCCAGGAACAACAACCAGGAAACGATTACCGTACCGGCAAACTGCGCCGGTTCAAAAACACCGTGGGGATCAAATCCCAGGAACACCGTTCCGGAGATCAGCATGGCTGGGATAAAGACCACATACATGATCGAAACCGCAGCGGCACAGGTTGTCAGTTTCGCAAGGAATATCCTGTCCCGGTTAAATCCTTTGGAAATATAGTTCTTCATAGTACCGAAATGGAATTCTCCTGCTATGAAAATAGAAACAAACACCGCTGCGACCACTAAAGAGATCGGCATGTTTAAGCCAAATCCCATGACTTCAACAGCGCTTAATGACAGACCCTGCACATCAGGTTCTCCGCTGGCAACGGCCTGCTTCAGGGCGAACGGCAACAGTACTGCAAATACTGCACATATGATAAGACAGCACCGGAATGAGATGGATTTTCCGAGTTTATACATTTCCGCTTTTATCATATTCATGCAATCTCACCCTCCGTCATTGCAAGGACATAGTCCTCCAGATCTTCCTCGCCCGGTATGATGGCCGACACATCAATCCGGTTCTGTACAAGCAGTCTGCATATTTTTGCCGCATCATTCAAGTGATCTGACAGCAGGATTGAACCATCTTCCTGGACTTTGACGTTTGGGCTGATGTTTTGCTTTATCAGGTCAAGAGCCTCTGCCGTATCGCTTGTTACAAATCTAAGATTTTTGCAGCAGCGTTTCTCAAGCTCTTCTTTGGTAAATTCATCTACAAGTTTTCCCCGATGGATGATTCCGTATCGACCAGCTATCTTTGACAGCTCGTCAAGGATATGGCTTGAGACCAGAATTGTCATATTTCTTTCGCGGTTTAGTTTCAGCAGAAGATCTCGTACCTCTTTGATGCCAAAGGGGTCAAGACCATTCATAGGTTCATCCAGTATCAGCAATTCCGGTTTTCCCAGCAGGGCAATTGCGATCATTAGCCGCTGCTTCATGCCGAGGGAAAAATCTTTGCTCCTTTTATCCGTGATATGGTAAAGTCCTACAAATTCCAAAAGTTCCGTTATGACTTCCTTCCTTTCGATCCCCATCAGTCTGCAGTAGACCTCCATATTTTCATGTGCGGTCATCATTGGATAGATAGCGGGATTTTCGATCGTACAACCCATTCTCTGCCGCTGGCTTTCAAGATCGCTGCTGCCAAAGAGCGTAAAGCTCCCCTCCGTAGGCGATGCCAGTCCGCATATCATCCGCATGAATGTAGTCTTTCCTGCTCCGTTTTCTCCGATCAGGCCGTAGGTATCGCCTTTATTGATCTGCATATTAATATGATCTACGGCCAGCCGTTTTCCAAATGCCTTACTCAAATCTTTTGTTTCTAAAATACTGCTCACATGCCTGCTGCGGCCTGAGAAAGGAGAAAAAATTTATGAAGGTAAAGAAAGCCGCGGCGGCAGCCATTCTGATTTCTCTGATACTGACCGCCTGCGGAAGTACTACAGCCACAAGTACAACCGAAACGGCTGCTTCTGAACAGACCGCTATTGCAAATGAGGAGGATGAAAACATGACAGAAACAACAAAACGTGTCGCATCTGATGGAGCGCAGATGCAGACAGAAGATAAAACAATTGCAACAAGAATTCCGCCGGAGAACGGCACGAAGATCAATATTCGTTTCGGTGATGATGCCGTGATTACCGGTGTACTGAATGACAGTGACACCGCAAAAGCGTTGATCGCCAAACTTCCCTACACGGTTCATATGAGCCGGTATTCCCATGACTTCTGCGGCGTGACAGAAGAGCTTCCCTATATTGAGGACGAAGTACATTACGGCTGGCTGAACGGTGATATCGATTATGCCATCGATGCCCCGTATTTCACGATCCTTTTCAAAGATGAAGACGAATCCGAACAGTTCGGCTATCAGGTCAACATAGGTGTCATCACCTCTCCGCTTGCTGAAATCGATGCACTGGATGGAAGCTATGATGTCACCGTAGAATTAGCAGAATAAAAAGAGGGGGATGATGAGATGAAAATAATAAAGGTATTCGTCATCGGGATCCTGACAGTCGTTCTTCTTTCCGGGTGCGGCAGTCTATCAGATAATACCGTCAACAGCAGCGATTCCGACAGTCCGGCTTCTTCTGAAGAAAATACCGGAGATGAAATCGAAAACTATACCCGCTATGCGGACTACACGCCAGTAAAAGCGGAAAACGCAGGGGTTAGATCGGGAAGTTCAGGAAATATTCTGGTCGCCTATTTTTCCCGATCATCCAATACCCCTCTGTCCGGCGTCGATGCGGTATCTTCCGCCAGTTTTAAGATACAGGAAGATGGGACGGCGATGGGCAATGCCCAGCAGATGGCGGAATGGATCGCAGATGAAACCGGTGGCGATCTCTATCCGATTCAGACGATGTACACCTATCCTGTGGATTACGATCAGACCGTCGATGTGGGCGAAGGTCAGGATGAAGACGGCGTGCATCCGATCCTGATCAATCCGATTGATCTTTCATCCTACGATATGATCTATCTCGTCTATCCGATCTGGCATTACACCCTGCCGGCTCCGATGGTGTCATTTCTTGAAGATTATGACTTGTCCGGCAAAACGGTCTGCTGCTTTACAACCAGCGGTGGAAGCGGCTTCGCGGATACCATTCAAAAGATACAGGAGGCCGAGCCGGATGCAAATGTTATGGAAGGTATCACGGTTTCCCAGAGCAGTGTCACTGATGCGGAAGCGGAAGTGCGTTCCGCCGCAGCTGATCTGCAGACTTCATATGCCCCGGCACAGGAGGAAAACATGACAGAAAAACAGACCTTACAGATTCAGATTGGCGATCAGACGTTTACAGCTGAGCTTGAAGATAATGAAACAGCCGCAGCATTCAGGGAGAAACTACCTCTGACACTTCAGATGCAGGAACTGAACGGCAACGAAAAGTATGCTTATGATGTTTCTCTCCCCTCAGACGCAGAGTCTGTCGGAACGATTCAGGCGGGCGATCTGATGCTCTACGGCGATAACTGCCTTGTCCTCTTCTACGACAGTTTTTCCACCGGCTACAGCTATACAAGAATCGGCCATATCACTGAACCGGGCGGCTTAGCGGATGCCGTGGGAAATGGCAGCGTACAGATCACCTTCGCCGCTGAATGATGAGGAAATTAATGATGTAAATAAGAAAGGAGCAGCAAGGTTATGGAACAGCAAATGCTAAAAAATAAAGTAGCGATCATTACAGGGGCGAGCTATGGGATGGGACAGACCATGGCAGAACTCTTTGCCGACGAAGGCGCATCCGTTGTTTTAACGGCGAGACATGAAGAAAAACTGAATGAAGTCGTCAATGGGATTCGAAGCAAGGGACAGCACGCCGTCGGTGTCGTCGCCGACGTCTGTTCGACAGAAGATACGAGGAAGGTTTTTGAAACCGCAATGAAAGAATTCGGCGACGTCGACATTCTGATCAACAATGCCGGCATCGGGGAACAGAAAATGATCGATGAGACAGATGACGACTGGATGATGACGGTCATGAATACGAACCTGGGCGGCCCGATGCGCTACATCCGTGAAGCTCTGAAGATTTTTCTTCCAAAAAATGACGGCTGCATCATCAACATTTCTTCCGTCAACGCAACAAGACCTTTCTGCGGTGCAACTTATACTTCGACGAAAGGCGCACTCAACACACTGACCAAAAATGTTGCCATGCGCCTGATCGATACAAACATCCGATGCAACGCCGTTGCTCCGGGTTCCACGATCACGCCTGCGCATCTGGCAAACAAGGCGGGTAAGCAGCCGGGAGGCGCCAAAATGCTGCAGTACAGCGGACATTACGTGTATTTTCCGGGCCCTGAATGTGACCCTATCGATCAAGCCTATGCATGCCTTTATCTCGCGAGCAAGATGGGCCGTCATGTAAAAGGCCAGGTCATTCAGGTCTGCAACGGTGCATTCTTATAATTTAATTCGCAATACAAAATGGAGGATTTCAATATGCTTGGAGATTTTTCTTACTGCAACCCGACAAAACTTTATTTCGGAGAACATGCTCTCGAACATCTTCCGGAAGAACTCAAAAAATACGGTAACAATGTAATTCTGACCTATGGCGGCGGATCCATCAAGAAAAACGGCATCTACGATGATGTCATGAAGGTACTCAAAGAGGCCGGAAAGACCGTGACCGAGATTTCCGGTGTAATGCCGAATCCTACTGTAGCAAAACTCAGGGAAGGTGTTCAGATCGCAAGAGATGCCAGGGCGGATTTCATTCTTGCCGTCGGCGGTGGTTCGGTCATCGATTATTCCAAAGCGCTTTCCGTGTCTGTCAATTATGATGGCGATCCATGGGAGAAGTACTACCTGAAGTTCGAGGAGCCGGACTGCGAGACGCTCCCTGTCGGTGCCGTTCTGACCATGGTCGGCACTGGTTCCGAGATGAATGCCGGCGCAGTCATCTCCAATCCGGATCAGAAGCTCAAGATCGGTCATGTTTTCAAGGATGAAAAAATCATGCCGCGTTTTGCCATCCTGAATCCGCGCTACACGATGACGCTGCCTCATTATCAGATGGTTTCCGGCATCTACGATATTTTCAATCATATCTGCGAACAGTATTTCTCCGGAGAGGATGACAATACGAGCGATTATATCGCCGAAGGACTGATGCGTTCAGTCATTCACTCCGGCCGCATCGCCAACGAAGATCCGCAGAACTATGAGGCGCGTTCCAACATCATGTGGACCGCAACCTGGGCACTCAATACCCTGATCGAAAAAGGCAAGTCAACAGACTGGATGGTCCATATGCTGGGTCAGGCTGTCGGTGCTGAAACCAATGCTACGCATGGCATGACACTCGCAGCAGTTTCCATGCCGTACTACCGGTACATCATGCCATATGGCCTGAAGAAGTTCGTGCGGTTTGCCAAAACCGTATGGAATGTGGACCCAGAAGGAAAGAGTGATACCGAGATTGCAGAAGAAGGGCTTTCCGCCATGGAACAGTGGATGAAAGAACTCGGCCTTGTCATGAACATCACGGATCTCGGTGCAAATGAAGGCATGATCCCCGACCTTGTGAAAGGCACCATCATCCTCAAAGGCGGCTACAAGGTTCTGGACGAAAAAGAGATTGCAGAGATCTTCAAAGAAAGTCTCTGAAAGGAACATTTGTATGAGTAGAACACCGGAAGAAATCTATCAGAATCTGCTCGATGCCGGATATACCAGAGCCACTGCAGACCGGTTCATGACCTATGTAAACAATGGTGACCTTGCATCCCAGCAGCGTGATCTTTCTCTCAAACGTACAAAGATTCTCAACAAACTTCATCAGGAGAACCGGCATCTTCAATGTCTGGATTATCTTCTCTACGAGCTGGAGGGAAAATAGGAGGTTTCGATGAAAATACTGATTCTAAACGGAAGCCCGCATCCGCATGGAAATACGCAGGCACTGATTGACGCCTTCAAAGAAGGCGCGGCTGCCAGAGGGCATGAAGTCAGAGAAGCTGACGTTGCCAGAATGAATATTCACGGCTGCCTTGGCTGCGAATACTGCCATACGAAGGAACAAGGCGTATGCGTGCAAAAAGACGATATGCAGGAGATTTATGTTCTTTTGCAGGAAGCGGATATGCTTGTCCTTGCCTCTCCCATTTATTATCACGGAATATCGGGACAGCTGAAATGTACAATTGACCGCTTTTACTCAGCAGCTTATCCTACAAAACCTGCCCGTCTGAAAAAGGTGGCAATGATTTTAAGCTCAGGCGATCCTGATATGTATGACGGTGCACTCTTCTCCTTCAAGGGCGATTTCCTTGATTATCTCGGTTTGGAGAATATGGGTGTTTTCACAGCCTATGGAAAGCAGAACGGTTCTCAGGAAAAACTGAAAGAATTACACGATTTCGGTTCATCTCTGCAATAAAAAAGGCAGGAAGCGGCAATGAAGCGATTCCTCCGACTGAAAAGAAATATGACTGGTACTAAGGTGAATCAGAAAACAAAGCAAAGTTACAAAAATTTGGAGGATCTAACAATGATGAATACGGAAAAACTACAGCTTACAAATGAATGGGATAAGACTTTCCCCAAAAGCGATAAGGTAAATCACAGGAAAGTGACATTCGTAAATCGTTATGGCATTACACTGGCGGCCGACATGTATACGCCGAAGAATGC
The DNA here is from genome assembly GCA_050946615.1 of Eubacterium sp. GTDB lineage: Bacteria > Bacillota > Clostridia > Peptostreptococcales > Anaerovoracaceae > Eubacterium_B. Next base: position 13,545 of record JBMNVD010000032.1, on the reverse strand, counting down.
TTCTGGCAGACTGGCAGCCCTGGCGGTGGCAGGCCCGTTCGGTGCCTGTAAAGAACAGGCTTCCGGCCTCTATGCACAGGAAATGGCCGAACGGGGTTTCCTGACAATTGCCTTCGACCCTTCCTATACGGGTGAAAGCGGCGGTCAGCCCAGAGCTGTTGCTTCTCCGGATATCAATACAGAAGACTTCAGCGCAGCGGTAGATTTTCTATCCGTTCAGGAAAATGTGGATCCTGAAAAGATCGGCATCATCGGCATCTGCGGCTGGGGCGGTATGGCACTGAATGTTGCTTCCATGGATACCAGAATCAAGGCAACGGTGACTTCTACCATGTATGATATAAGCCGTGTTACGGCGAATGGCTACTTCGATGCCATGAGTGAAGATGACCGGTACAAATTAAGAGAACAGCTTAATGCACAGCGCACGGAAGATTACAGAAATGGAACCTATACTCTGGCTGGCGGACTTCCGGAAGAAGCACCGGAAGATGCACCGTTCTATGTCAAAGATTATGTTGCTTACTATAAGCACAGAGCCTATCACAAGAGATCTTTGAATTCGAACGGCGGCTGGAATGTAACCTCTTCTCTGTCATTTCTGAATATGCCGCTCCACTGCTATGCTTCCGAGATTCGCAATGCGGTGCTTATGATCCACGGTGAAAAGGCACACAGCTGCTATTTCACAAAGGACGCCTTCAAGAAGCTGAAAGGTGACAACAAGAAACTGATGATCATTCCGGGAGCCGTTCATACTGATCTGTATGACAACATGGACGTTATTCCTTTTGATGAGATCGAATCTTTCTTCAAAGAATATTTGAAATAAGAGATGTAAAGTTTGAAGCGATTACGAAAATCGTCATTACCCCGGTGAAAGCGCAATAAAGTTATTTCTCACTGTTCCAATAATCGATCATTTGCTGCTCATGCTCACGAATGCAGGAGAAGACCTCACTCGTACCGATGTAGATTGCTGAATATGGATCTCCGGAATGAAAGAAAGAAGCGGTGTTACTGATTCCTGAAAGATAGAAACCTGTAACACCGTTTTTTATGAAAGGAATTAGTTGTTATTTTTCTTTCCCATTTGGAAGATCATACGGACCATCTCAGGATCATTGCGTCTTGTACAAGTAGCGATGCCGTTCGTGTCAAGAGTATTGATCGCCTCGACTTCATCCTTTGTAAGACTGAAATCCCAGATGTCGATGTTCTGCAGGATCCGCTCCTTGTGGACAGACTTCGGTATGATGATGACTCCACGCTCAATGTTCCAGCGGAGTACGATCTGTGAAGGAGTCTTGTTATATTTTTTCGCGATACTCTTTAAGACATCTGATTCATCTGCATGGTATCTCGTTCCGCCAAGGGGTCCCCAGGCTTCTACGGCTACGCCGCAGCGGCGTGCTTCTCCGAGGTCTTGATTGCGAACATACCACGGATGTGTTTCGATCTGGTTGACCGCAGGGATCGTATCGACTGTCTCACAAAAGTTTACGAGCAGGTTTGCATAAAAGTTGGAGACGCCAATGCTTCTGAGCTTTCCTTCCTTCTTCGCGTCTTCCAGGGCGCGCCATGCGGAGAAATAATCGCCGAATGGCTGATGCAGCAGGTAAAGATCGAAGTAATCGAAACCGCTCTTTGACAGAGATGCATCAATCGCTGCCTTCGCCGACTCATAGGACATCATATCGGTTGGGAAGATTTTCGAAGTAATGAACAGCTGATCACGGGTGACGAGTCCATCTGAAATAGCCTTTCTCACCGCATTGCCAAGGGCGTCCTCATTGCCGTAGATCGCAGCCGTATCCAAAAGTCGGTATCCGGCCTGAATCGCCTGATAGACTGCATTCTCACACTCTGCCTTGTCCGTCACGCGATATACGCCGAAGCCTTCCATCGGCATGACATTTCCATCGTTTAAAGTTTTGTATTCCATTTGATTTGCCTCCTTTTACCATACATAATCAGGTGCAAGCAGTTCCAACAGTTTTTCGTCATGATGATGAGCAAGGTAAGATTCCTCATCGAGAATCATCACAGCGCCATTTTCTCGTGTGTAAGGCTCCCACGTATCCGCACCCGGAACCTCGGGTACGCCAGTCCTTGCAAAAGACGCCCAGATCGACTGCGGGATCTGGTATTCCTCACCTATGGTATGCACGGCAAGGTCCGCTGCGTTTTGCAGATCCGCATTCGAGACATCGTTCAACTGTTCAATGTCGTCTTCTGAGATGTTCAGGTTCTTCAGGATCTCTTTTCCCAAGGCAGCACTGACTTCCTTGTCAGTGAAAGTGACTCCCTGGCGGTCGGTTGCACCGGATTCAATAATGGCGCGGTTGAAAAGTCCTTTCGCGTATGGTGAGGACATCAGCGCAATGATCTTTACACCACCGCCGGACTGCCCGAAGAGCGTGACGTTGTCCGGATCTCCTCCGAACTGTTCGATGTTGTCGCGGATCCATTGCAATGCGTCTATGATGTCCAAAATACAAAGGTTATCGGAGTTTTTGTATTTTTCATCTGCAAAAGAAAGGTCAAGAAAGCCGTAGACACCAAGCCGATGATTCACACCGACGACTACGACATCCTGATTGCCGGCAAGGTTCGCGCCGTCGTAGGCAGCATCGTTCGCGGAGCCGAAGGCCAGTCCTCCTCCATGCAGCCAGACCATCACAGGCCGCTTTTCCCCATCTGTCCCAGGGGTCCAGATGTTCAGGTTCTGGCAGTCATTGCTGTATTCCGCAGCCCCGGACCCTGTACTCCCCGAAACGGAACTCTGGTAGGAGACCGGGCCATAGTCCGATGCATCAAGGATGCCTTCCCATGCGGGTACTTCTTCTGCCGGCATAAAAAGTTCGTCGGCTTCTGCATAGGGAACGCCGAGAAAGCGATAAACACCGTCGGTCATGGTCCCCTGAATTTTACCTTTACCGGTAGTTACAATTGTTTTCTCATTATTTGAGCTTTGCATGGTTTCATCCTTCTTCGCAGAAGACGCCGAACTGCTCTTTGTTTTTCCGGAACATGCACACAGACATAAAGTGATGAGAATGCATAATAATATACACAGTTTCTTTTTCATTTTTTCAATGGGTAGAGAAGAGTAATCAGATCTGTGACTTCGCCCATGCGGCGACTTCCTTTTCACTGAAAGGGGCATCTGCACCGTGGATTGCCAGACCTTTGCCGAAGACCGCGCCTTTTATTTTCTTCTTCAGCGCGCGTTCACAGTCTGCCATACCGCTTCCCTCATGGGTAACTGCGACCATGACTTTTTTCCCGGTGAAATCCAACAGATCTGTCTGAGAGTAGACAGCCATCGGGAACTCGCCCCACCAGCATGGCCCGCATATGAAGATGTTGTCATACATGGAGATGTCACTTATCGCTGCAGCGAGGTCGGGACGGATATCGGCATTTTGTTCGGCTTTCGCCTCTTTGATGCAGTCGTAATAATCCTTTGCGTATTCCCGGGCAGTCCGGATCTCAAATAGATCACCGCCGACAGCTCTCTGGATAAACAAAGCAACATATTCGGTATTGCCTTTTTCAAGATTTTTGATATTTCCATTGACGTAATTTTCTCCTTTACGGGAGAAATACAAGATCAGATTCTCTGCCACCATTTACCTCTTTTCCGTTTCTGAAATTATCTGCCTTCCTTTTCTGGCTCCATTTTAGTATTTGACATACAGCTTGGGGAAGGCTCAATAACTCATCGCGTGAAAACCATAGGGTTATAGCAAGCAGACAGATAAAAACTCAGATTCGATCGATACAAAGAAGTGCAGAATCCGAAACTTCATTCGTAAAGTTTTGTGATGACGTCAATGCACTTATGAATTTTGGCAGAAGGATGTGCCGGATACAGAAGGCCGAATGGAATGCTGTAATCCCAGTCAACCGGAATGATTTTCATCAGCGGATGAACATTCTTCCAGTTCTCAACGGCCATCAGAAGTCGGTTTCCCTGCTCGCATTGGTTGAAGATCTCCGTATTGTAGAAGGGAAAATCCTCCAAATGAATCTCCGGCTCTTTATTTCTTAACTCTTCACGAAGCAGATCGACCTCGCGGAATTCTCCGGGACGAATCAGCATGATGGTCTGGCCGTGAAGATCCTTCATATACAGACGCTTTTTTGCGGCCAGTGGATGGTTCAGAGAGACAGCGAGACAGACAGGTTCGCGTTTTAAAATCAATCCCCTGCATTTTCTTTTGTCCAGAAGGTCCTCGTCAAAGATTCCAGCCACCATATCAATGTGTTCACCGAGGTGCTCAAATATTTCTGCTGCATTTTCCGGAGTGTTTTCAAAAGGGACCAGCTGAAATCGAAGACCCGGATATTGTTCATGCAGAGTCGGCCAGAGGTCCAGAAGTACCTGCGCAGGTGTCATTGGCGATGATCCGATACGTATGACAGCCTCTTCCTCACGCATGGCCTGCCGGGCTCGCTGGACGGAATCTTCTGTATATTGAAGAATATATCTTGCATCACGATAAAAAGATTGCCCTGCTTTTGTCAGCTGAACTCCATGGTTTGACCGATCGAACAGCCGCACCTGAAGACGGTCTTCGAGAATATTGATCTGCTTGATCACAGCGGTGGAAGTGACATATAGTTTCTCTCCGGCTTTCGAGAAGCTTCCGGCATCGGCAACGGCGATAAAGGTTTCAAGCTGCTGATTATACATAAAAGTCCCTTCCTCCCATACTGACAGTCTGCTCTTTGGCGGCATAATATCGATACCTTCAGTATAGCATGATTTTCTCTTATTATAACCTCAGGCTTCATACGTACTTCCGGAATGAAACTTCCGATATAGGAGACTATTCGATAATATAAGAATTACACAGATGAGAAAATCATGGATCTCCAACGGAGGCTATGAAAAAGCAAATACATCCATTTTCCTCGACATGGATCGTATCACTTCGTGCCCTCTGTTTCGCAGTTCTCTGTAGACTCGTCTGACGCCATAACGATGATGGTTCTTCTCGAAGATGGATATTATCTCATTTGTCAGCTCCTCGTTTCGCTTTTCGACGATGTTTTCGCTGCTCAGCTCGAAGTAATATGTGGATCTTGGCATATCCATGGCTTTTATGCTTCAATGCCTCAGGGCCGCATGCTTCCTCGATTCGGAACCATTCACGGACCGTCTTGCGGAAATTCTCTGTTTTGATCCCGTCCGGTGTTTCCTGATAGACACCGTCACGATACATTTCGACACATTTTCTTTTGAACTCGTATGAGTAGCACATGAAAATACCCTCCTTACCGGATGTCCAGTAAAGAGGGTACATATCATCGCGAGCCGGGTGATATTTATGTCTTATACCCCTGAAATAACGGTTATTACATAGCCAGTTCCGGCCTCTTGCCGGTATAGAGCTGGTAGTAGCGGCCTTTCAGCGCCAGCAGTTCCTCGTGATTTCCGTGCTCCACTATCTTTCCGTGTTCGAGCACGATTATCACGTCGCTGTTTCGTATCGTAGAAAGGCGATGGGCGATGACAAATGTAGTTCTGCCCTTCATAAGTTGATCCATGCCGTCCTGAACGATTTTCTCGGTCCTCGTATCGATAGAAGATGTAGCCTCGTCAAGTATCAAAACAGGCGGATCGGCGATAGCGGCTCTGGCGATGGCAAGAAGCTGCCTCTGCCCCTGTGATAAGTTCCCGCCGTTGCCTGTAATAACGGTGTCGTAACCTTTTGGCAGCCTCCTGATGAATCCGTCTGCGTTGGCGAGTTTTGCCGCCGCGCGTATCTCATCGTCTGTCGCGTCGAGTTTGCCGAACCTGATGTTGGCGGCAACGGTACCTGTGAAGAGGTTAGTCTCCTGCAGGACCATTCCGAGCGATCTGCGAAGGTCGTCTTTCTTGATATCGGCGATGTTTATGCCGTCGTAAGTTATCTCTCCGCTCTGTATGTCGTAGAAGCGGTTTATCAGGTTCGTGATAGTCGTCTTGCCGGCGCCGGTAGAGCCTACCAGAGCAACTTTCTGACCCGGGTCGGCGTGCAGGCTGATATCGTGAAGGACCGTTTTGCCCGGAACGTATCCGAAATCGACGTGTGAAAAAGTCACCTCTCCGCGAAGCGGCACGAGAGTTTCAGAGCCCTCCGCACCTTCAGAGCCTTCCGTGCTTTCAGAAGCTGCCGGGCCTTCAGAGCCTTCCACTCCACTTGAAGCGGGTTTCTTCCAAGCCCAGCTCTCATCGCCCGTCTTGACGAGAGTCACGGTCCCGTCGTCGGATTCGGATTTCTCGTCGATGATCTTGAAAATCCTCCCCGCTCCGGCGAGCGCCATGATTATCGAGTTCATCTGCATCGAAAGCTGGTTGATCGGCATGCTGAAGTTTTTGTTGAACGTCAGGAACGAAGCGAGTGCTCCGACCGTGAATCCGGCATACTGATTGAGGGCTATGACGCCGCCGAAGATCGCGCAGATGACGTAGCTTGCGTTCCCCAGCTGCGAGTTTATCGGGCCGAGGATGTTGGAAAACGCGTTTGCCTTGTACGAGCTTTGATAGAGTTCCTCGTTCATCTTATCGAACTTTTCTATCGTCTCGTCCTCGTGATTGAAGACCTTGACGACCTTCTCCCCTGTCATCGTCTCCTCGATGAAGCCGTTGAGCGTACCGAGATTCTTTTGCTGTGCCACGAAGCCTTTGCCGGAGACTTTTGTCGCTTTTGCCGAACAAAACATCATCACCGCGACCATGGCGCACGAGATGAGCGTGAGCGGAACCGAGAGGACTATCATCGAGATGAAGATCGACACTATCGTTATCGCGCTGTTCATCATCTGCGGCAGCGACTGGCTTATCATCTGTCTGAGCGTGTCGATATCGTTCGTGTAGACAGACATGATGTCGCCGCGCGTCCGAGAATCGAAATAGCCGATAGGCAGCGTCTCCATGTGTTCGAACAGTTCGAGCCTGATTTTCTTGAGCGTGCCCTGAGTGATATATGTCATCAGGATCGCCTGAGTCAGGGCAGCGCCGATGCCGATCCCGTAAAATATCGCGACTCTGCTTATCGCGTGCAGCAGGTCGGAGTAATCCACAGTCCCGCCGGCGTCCGCGACCTCTTTGAGCGGCGTGATATAACTGTCGATCAAAGTTTTGGTGAAAAGTGTACCCTGCACGTTCGCGAATACCGACAAGACGATGCACGCCATGACGACAAGCATCTGCGGGCCGTAGAATTTAAATACGTATTTTATCACGCGGGCAAATATGCTGCCTGCGTTTTCGACTTTGCCATGCGGCACCCCGCGCATCGAGCCGGGGCCGCCTTTTACTTCTCTTACTCTTTCTTCTGCCATCTGTCCCGCCTCCTACTCTTGTTCGTCAAAATCGGCGTCGCTGCCGGAACCGGTCTGTGATTCATAGACCTCTCTGAATATCGTGTTGTTCTTGAGGAGGTTCTCAGGAGTGTCAAATCCGTTGACTCTTCCTTCCTCCATGACGATTATTTTGTCACAGTCGATCACCGACGATATGCGCTGAGAGATGATGAATTTTGTTGTATCGGGTATCTCCTCGCGGAACGCCTTCCTGATCTTTGCGTCGGTAGCGGTGTCGACCGCGCTTGTCGAATCGTCTAAAATGAGTATCTTCGGCTTAGCGACCAAAGCGCGGGCGATGCAGAGCCTCTGCCTCTGACCGCCTGAAACGTTGGTACCGCCCTGCGAGATCATGGTATTGTAGCCGTCCGGCATCTTCTCGATGAACTCGTCGGCGCAGGCGAGGCGGCATGCGCGCTGACATTCCTCGTCGGTTGCGTTTTTATCGCCCCAGCGGAGGTTTTCGTATATTGTCCCGCTGAACAAAACGTTCTTCTGCAGCACGACGGAAACGGCGTTGCGGAGCGTCACGAGGTCGTATTTTCTCACGTCTATGCCGCCTACGAGAACGCTGCCCTCAGTCACGTCGTACAGTCTGCTTATCAGATTGACGAGCGATGATTTTGCCGATCCGGTGGCACCTATGATACCCACGGATTCTCCGGATTTCACATACAGGTCTATATCCTTCAAAACGGGCTCTTTGGCGTCTTTGTTATATGCGAATGCCACGTGTCTGAACTCGACACTGCCGTCCGGGACTTCCATCACAGGGTCTTCCGGGTTGGTGAGGTCCGCTTTTTCTTCGATTACTTCTGCGATACGGCGCGCGCTGGCCTGTGACATCGTTATCATGATGAAAACCATCGAGAGCATCATCAGGCTCATCAATATGTTCATGCAGTATGTGAGAAGGCTCATCAGGGCGCCGGTCGTCAGTTCGCTCGACACGACCATGTGTGCGCCGACCCAGCTTATGATGAGGATCACGATATAGACCGTGGCCTGCATGACAGGCATATTCCCCGCCAGTTTCAGTTCGGCCTTTACGAACATCAGATAAATGTTGTTCACGGCTTTTCTGAATCTGCCTATCTCGGCGTCCTCGCGGACATACGCCTTCACGGCCCTGATCGCCGTTATGTTCTCTTCCACGCTCTCGTTGAGCAGATCATAGCGTTCGAAGACTTTCGAGAAATATTTTGTCGCGCTGTTCATGATGAAGAAAAGCACGCATCCGAGCGCGATGACCGCTATCAGGTAGATGCCGGCTATCCTCGGCGAAAGTATGAAACTCATGAGCATCGCGATCAGCATCGACATCGGGGCCCTGACCGCCATCCTCAGTATCATCATGTATGCGTTCTGGACGTTGGTGACGTCCGTCGTCAGACGGGTGACGAGGCTGGAGCTCGAAAATTTATCGATGTTGGAGAACGAAAAAGTCTGGATGTTGTCATTCATGGCTTTACGCAGGTTCTTTGCGAAACCGGCCGATGCTTTGGCGCCGAAGAATCCTCCGAGCATACCGAAACAAAGCCCGCACAGTGCGATCAAAAGCATGAGCAGTCCCGTGTGGATGATGTATGTAAGGTCGCCCGCATATATGCCGTTGTCGACGATCCTGCCCATCATGACCGGGATTATCATCTCGCAGACGACTTCGCCGATCATCCAGACAGGTGTCAGGACCGAAGGCAGTTTGTATTCTTTTATCTGGGCTGTCAGCGTTTTAAGCATGTGAGCCTCCTTTCAGCAAGTTCATGTATATTTTTTCTAAGAGTTTATCTAATTCGCTCTTTTCTTCGTCGGTGAATCCGTCGACCAGCCTGACGTCGTTTTCGCGGCGTTCCTTGCGCTGTGCTTCGACTATCTCATTGCCTCGCGTTCCGAGAGAAATACTCTTTCGCCGCTTGTTGCCGGGGTCCCTGCCTCGAACTATCATTTCCTTTTCTTCCATGCGCGATAGCAGGCCGACCATGGTCGGATGCGACACGTTGAGAGCGTCGCAGAGTTCTTTCTGGTCGATGTTTTCGCCCTCGTGTCTGTCCAGATATCTCAGTATCATCATCTGCGAATACGTCAGATCGTTTTCCTGCAATCCTTCGCGAAGGTGGCGCACGAATTCCAGATGTATCAGGCGGAACCTGAAGCCGAGAGGCGCATTTTTAAAACGTGTCATCGCGTCCTGACCGCAGCATCGCTTTTCGCACTTTGTTCCGGCGTCCTTATTTTTCTCTTCATCAGTAACTTTCATATTTCCACGCCCTTATGATTCACTCTCCAAATACATTCTATATATACCCCTAATATGTAGCATGCTACATTTCTTCCAGAAACGATTATATGTAGCATGCTACATTTTGTCAACGCAATATTAGAATTTATTGCAGAGGAAGTGCAGGGAAATATCAAAATATGATAATTTTTTTGTTAAAATTCTCATTTTTGCCATCTGCAGTGTCATCTTCTTCTTGAAATCACGCCGTGTTTTAAATAGAATAACTGTTGGAATCAAGTGAAGTATTTCAAGAAAGAAGGGGAATTAATGATGAAAAAGAAAATCTCAGCGTTAGCATTGATTTTGGTGCTCACAGTCACGGCGTGCTTTTTGATGGTGTCCTGCGGCAGCAGTGAGGAAGAAAAGAAAAATGATATAGAGACATATATGGAGGAGAACGACAGCGTCAGAGAGAGTTTCGAGGAGTCGATCCTCAGCCAGAATCCGGATCTGAAAGTCGAATACGACGGAGATGCGATCGTAGTATCTTACGCATACGATCAGGAGATCGCGGACAGCGACGTGGAAACTTACGCGTCTGCTATAGAGTCAGGCCTCGAATCCCAAAAGGATGCGCTCGTTGAGGCTGCTAACACGCTCAGAGATACGGCCGAGGTGGACAAGGTCATCATCCGCTATATCTTCACGGATTCGACCGGCAAGGAACTGGCCACAGTCGAATTTGAATCCGAGCAGTAACGGGTTGTAATCCGGCAGTAACGGGGTTGAATCCGACCAATTACGGACGTCACGTACGTCACGGCTTTGACTGATGCGGACGGTCGAACGCGCTGAAAAACGCTTCGGCCGTCTTTATTTTATTAGCTTGAAGAGCGCCACGGCTTTTTTTGTTGTTTTCGAGCGTAAAAAAACGCGGCCGCCGGAATTTTGATGCGGTCAGCCGCGCTCGAATGTATAATGTTAGTGTGTTCAGGGTAATTGCGCGCCTTAACGTGCTTTGTCGGCGGCTCTGTCCAGCCTGACGTTCCTCGCGTACAAAATCATGTCGATGACTACCATCGTGATGTCCGCTATATAGAACCATGTGGAATACGCCAGTTCTCCGGTGCGGGAATATGTAATGAACTTTCCGGTGAGTCCGATGATGTATCCGAGTACGACGATTATCTCGAACTGGACGCTCTTGCCCTTTGCCGTTCTGGACTTAAACGATTTATAGATATTGAACGGCCATGAAAGGCCGAAGGCTATGAGCATACCGATTTCGCAAAGCTGAACACTGTCCATTAAAATAACTCCTTTCACGCGTTCCGCGCGGCGGCTGGCTCCTTGTGCATGCCCCCGCGGCCGCATACTCAGACATTATACCATAACGTTTCAACTAAACGTGTAAAATCCCGAAATATGCTGAGTGTCTGAAAAGGAAAAGCAGAATATTCCCTCCAAACAGGAAAATTCCGAGAGGCGGTCCGATATATGGAAATCAGGTACAGAAAAACGATAACTTCTGGGGAGATGGGCGAAATCGCAAAGCGCGCCTCGTCTCCGCTTGACGAACTCTGGAAAACGCAGTGGATAAACGACGCGATCACAGGCGCGGGCGAACGCCTGCTTTCGGACGTAAAAGCGAAAGCAGCGGAATTTTCCGCTTCCTGCGACACGGTCATACTCGTCTGCGGGCAGAAGGACGAACCTTCCATCAAAGCATGTCTTTCCGCTGTCCCGCACGAAGACGGCAGGCCTGATGTCATCGTGTTCTGTCCGAGCCTTTCGCCGAAAGATTACTCCGACATGTTCAGGTCCGTTGAAGGTCGGAAAGCGGGCCTGATCGCTGTATGTTCCGCCAAAGACGATCTCGCGCTCAGAGCATCTTACGCTGTCGTAAAAAACTATGTCTTCAGCCGCGCTTCAAAGGAAGGGTACATTCCCGCTGTCGCCGCCGTCACATCGCGCACCGATAATTCGATTGCAAAAGACGCCGCCGAAAACGAATACGATACGTTCTTCCTTCCGGAAGGGACAGACCCTCTGTTCCTTGCAAATACAGCGGCTGTTTTGCTCCCCGTCGAGATAACGAGCGGAAAGGGCAGCGAATATCTCGCATCATTCTCCGCCATGGTTTCTTCGACCGGATGGGACAGGGACTATCCCGCCGCAGGGCTCTATATAGCCGAAAATATCAGAAGCGCCGCGGGCAGCCCTCCCGCACGCACGCCGCGTCCCGCCGTCGTAACATGGCAGCGCGAATACGAGCCTTTTGCGCGGTGGGCAGCAAACTTCGGATGTGTGCCTGTCTTCATGCCAAACGGCTCAAACAATAATGACAGCGCGTCAAAAAACAACGGCGCATCAATAGGCAACCTTTCGAAAAATGACAGCGCATCGAAAGACAACTGTTCATCAAAAGACAACCTCGCAGCGAAATCGGGTTTTGACCTTCTCCTGATGGCCGAGGAACCCGACGAAGACGTGATGACGCCGCCGTTTGAAGGATGCGATCCCGACGGTTCTCTGGCCCGCCTCCTGCTCTCGGAAGCCGAACATGATTTCTTTGACGAAGCGGCAAACTCCGGAAAAAACGGGGCGTGGGCGTATGAGAAAACGCAGAATGCCGCTTCAGCGGGAGAGATCGCCGCATTCATGCAGATGACTTTCGGCATAGTGAATAATATTTTGGAATAATTTTTGTGAATTTCGGGTTGAATATTACACAGGCATGGTATAATGGCTTATGAGAGAGATAAATTTTTAACAAATATATCTCGGCATGTTTTGGCGCGCCGATAAATCGGAGCGCACTTACAGCGATATTTTTCAGGAGGTATCAAGATGAAAAAGATCGGCGTATTAGGAACAGGCACGATGGGTGCCGGAATCATTCAGGTCCTCGCACAGAACGGCTACGACGTCGTTATGAGAGCCAGACACCAGTCCTCGATCGATAAAGGAATGGCTGTCATCGAAAAGAACCTCACCCGTTCAGTGGAGAAAGGCCGCATCACAGAAGAAGATAAAAAGGCTGCACTCGCTCACATCAGCGGATCCACGGAACTCGAAATAATCAAAGATGCTGATCTTGTTATCGAGGCGGCGTCCGAGGACATGGAAGCAAAGAAAGCGCTCTTCAAGGAAGTAGATGCTCTCGTAGGACCTGATACGATCCTCGCTTCAAACACTTCTTCCCTCTCCATCACGGAGATCGCATCCGCGACGAACAGGCCTGACAAAGTCATCGGCATGCACTTCTTCAACCCTGTTCCGGCGATGAAACTCATCGAGGTCATCAACGGCATGGCAACATCCGAAGAGACGACAAAGACTATCATCGAACTCGCCGAAAAGATCGGCAAGACACCTGTTCAGGTCAAAGAAGCCCCGGGATTCGTAGTCAACAGGATCCTCATCCCTATGATCAACGAAGCAGTCGGAATCCTCGCTGACGGAGTCGCTTCCGCAGAGGACATCGATACGGCTATGAAGCTCGGTGCAAACCACCCGATGGGACCTCTCGCACTCGGCGATCTGATCGGTCTGGACGTAGTCCTCGCTATCATGGACGTCCTCTACAATGAGTACGGAGATCCTAAGTACAGAGCGAATGTCCTCCTCCGCAAGATGGTCCGTGCCGGCAAACTCGGCCGCAAGACCGGCGAGGGATTCTTCGTCTACAACAAATAGCAGACCGGCGGCGCTGAACAAAACCGTTTCGGCGCAGCAGCCGCAGGCTTAAGGCAAAACAAAAGGCGGACACATCGCGGGAGCTGCCGCATTGTGTCCGCTTTTTCATATCTCAGATCTAGGGTTAGCGGGCAAAAAGTGGGCTTAGCGGACAAAAAGTGTTGGTGAAAACCGCTGTGACCATTGAAATTTCAATGGCCACAGCGGTTATATCTTTTTTGAGATAACTTACAGGTCGGACAAAAAGTGTTGGTAAAAAGTCTTTA
>JBMNVD010000031.1:0-21055 GCA_050946615.1 Eubacterium sp. | reverse complement strand
CGTTGTACGCGGCCTGCTGAGCGGAGTATATTCTGCCGTCGGCGAGTGTGCGGACTGTCGCCTCGTCCATGTGCCTGCCGTCGCATACCGCCTGTACGAAGCGGTCGAACGATTCGTCTACGAGGCTCTGAAGTATCGCCTTCTGCTCGTCGGTCATAGGCTTATAGTTTGCTCCGAGATCTTTGTTTTCGCCCGACGTGATGCTGTAGGCCTTGATGCCGTATTTCTCGAAAAGGCCCGAGAAATCGTAGAGCGTTCCGACGATGACTCCGATGGAGCCGGTCCAGCACTCAGGGTGAGCATAGATCTTTTCGCCTGCCATGGAAATGTAATAGCCGCCGGATGTCGCCTGCGAATCCATGTATACGTAGATCGGGCGTCCGGTCGTCTCTTTATATGTCAGGAGTTCGTGATATACGTCGTACGTCGCAAAAGCGCTGCCGCCCGGAGTGTTAACGAAAAGAAGAATGCCTTTGTTCAGTTTATCGTTCATCATCTGGTCGATGCAGTCCAGCATCCACGCCTGATTGTAGCCGTCTCCGCTGCTGCCGTCGCTGATAGTCCCGTTCAGATACAGGACTCCGACGTAATCGTGGTCAAAACTGAATGTCTCGTATGTGGTCTGATCTCCGCTTACACCTTCTGACAGAGCCTTGGTAAAGCCGCCTATAGCCGATACGATACCGTAAAATACGAGTGATATGCACAGCACTATCACCAAAATGATTATCAGCGCCTTGCCCCATCCCGGGATACGGCTCTTGTCTTTTACCGCGGCCTCTCCGCTGTTAGGCGCGTAATACGGCTGACCGTAGTTCTGCGGGCCGCCGTAATTTTGATTGGCGTAATAGTTATTCTGAGGCCCGCCGTAATTATTCCTGCCGCCGTAGTTGCTCCTCGGCGTGCTGTAATACTGATTGCTTCCGTACGGTGGTCTGTTCTGCTGTCCGTACCGGCCGTAGCGGTTGTTCGGGCCGGACTGACCGCCCTGATTATTCTGGTTGTACTGGCTGTAACCGGAGTAAGGGTTCCCGCCGTTGTAAGGATTCTTCTGTCCGTCGGCCGCTCCGCTCGATTTTGGCGCGGATTCCCCGGCGGCCTTTGTCTCTGAGGACTTTGCCTCTGCGGCCTCTGTTTCAGGCGTTTTTGTCTCTGAGGCATTTGTTTCAGGTGTTTTTTTCTCTGAGGCATTTGTTTCAGGCGTCTGAGTCTCAGGCGCGGTATTGTTCTGTTCGCTTAAATTTTTGTTTTCGTTGTCTTCAGGATTCATATTATTCTCCTCAAACTTTTCCAAAATATGCAAATCAGCCGTCCCGGCGGTCATAAAGCGAGACACGCCACTGGACAGCAAAAACAAACAAAAATAAGATGACTGCCTTTTCATCAATTACAGTCTATAAAAATGCAGGCAAAAAAACAAGTAAAAACAATGATAAGCCATCAGCGGCCTACGAGTATCTTATATACCATATCCATATCCAGCCCGTCTCTCAGCGCATCGGCGAGGATGTCGTACTGGCGCTCTTTGTATTCCGCTAAATCGAAATCCTCGAGCGAGCCGAGCGTCACGCCCTTCTCGGCGCAAAGCGCTTCGAGGACCGCGTCGCACACGTCTTCCTTATCGAATATCCCGTGGATATAAGTCCCGTAGACGTTGCCCGAACCTAGAAGCGCAGGAATGTTTCCCTCGCTTCTGCCCATGTGTATCTCGTATCCTTCATACTCCGCCCCGCTGAGCGGTGAGAGCATTCCCTCGACTTTTCCCAGCCTTCCCGACGTCTGGCGCTGGACCTTTTCACCCTTGAAAACAGTCGTCATGTCGAGCAGGCCCATTCCGTCTGTCTCGGTGATCCCGGCCGCTTCCACCAGATCCGGGTCGAGTATCTTTTTGCCGAGCATCTGGTATCCTCCGCAGACGCCGAAAATCAGAGTGCCGCGCGACGCCGCTTTTTTGATGGCCGCTTCAAGGCCCGACTGCCTGAGCCACATCAAATCCGCGATAGTGCTCTTTGTCCCCGGAATGATAATCATGTCCGGTTCGCGCAGTTCGCTCGTTTTTCTGATGTATCTGACGGAAACGTCGTCGTATCGCTCGAACGGGCTGAAATCCGTGAAATTGGATATGCGCGGCAGTTTCATGACGGCTATGTCTATCGTCTTGCGTACCTCTGAGTTTTCGAGCCTTCGCGACAGGCTGTCCTCCTCGTCGATATCCGCATCCACAAACGGCACTACCCCTACGACGGGAACTTTGCACAGTTTCTCGAGTTCCGCAAGGCCGGGCCTCAGGATGTCGACGTCCCCTCTGAATTTGTTTATGATCGTGCCTTTCACGAGTCTGCGCTCGTCCTCGTCCAAAAGCGCTATCGTGCCGTATATCTGAGCAAAAACGCCTCCTCTGTCGATGTCGCCCACGAGCAGCACGGGAGAATCGACCATCTTCGCGAGCCCCATGTTCACGAAATCGTCTTTTTTCAGGTTGATCTCGGCCGGGCTTCCGGCTCCTTCTATGACTATTACATCGTAATGCGTGTCAAGATATTCGTATGCCTTTTTCACGTCAGGCAGAAATTCGTTCTTGCGGCGATAGTATTCGGTCGCGCTCATCGTCGCCGCGACTTTGCCGTTCACTATGACCTGACTTCCAACGTCGGTCGTCGGTTTCAACAGTATAGGGTTCATCCTCACGTCAGGCTCTATGCCCGCCGCTTCCGCCTGAACGACCTGCGCTCTCCCCATCTCTTTCCCGTCCTTTGTGATGAAAGAGTTGAGCGCCATGTTCTGGCTCTTGAAAGGCGCAACGCTGTAACCGTCCTGCTTGAAGATGCGGCAGAGCCCCGCCGCTATAATGCTTTTGCCGGCATTGGACATCGTCCCCTGAATCATGATATTCTTAGCCATTTATACGACCTCCGCCTATATAGCCCGCGGCGCCTCGCAGCGCGCTGATAAGTTCGACGTTTTCATCATGCAGCCTCACGGCGGTTCTGTACCAGCCGGCGGAAAGCCCGTGATAGTTCGAACAGTCCCTTATCGCGATACCCTCACTCTCCAGCGCTTCCGCGAGCCCCGGCGCCCCGTGCATCAAAAGGTAACTGGCGTCGGAACGGCAGACTCTGAATCCGATTTTTTCGAGCTCCGCCTTCATCCATTCGCGTTCTCCGGCGATGAATTTTCTCGTTTTTTCCAGGTAATCGCGCTCTCTGAGAGACGCCGTGCCCGCCGCCTGAGCAAGCGACGATACGTTCCAGAGCTGCACGGTTTTCGACATCGCGCCGAGGAGTTCATGATTTGAACTTATGCAGTAGCCGAGCCTGACACCCGCCAAAGCATAACTCTTTGAAAAGTCCTTCAGCACCAAAACATTCCTATTGTCAGAAGTCAGCCCGACCATCGACTTCAGCCCGTCGGACAGGTCGAGGAAACATTCGTCGACTACGAGCAGAGAACCGTTTTTTTGGCACAGTGAAGCCATATCTGCCAGCAGGTCGGCATCTATTGCCATTCCCGTCGGATTGCCGGGATTGCAGACAAAAACAATGTCCGGTCCGTTTATCCCGATGAAGTCGAGTATGCCTCTGTCCACCTCAAAATCTTTATTGCTGTCGAGCGCGTAGCGCCTGACTTCAAAGCCGTTTGCGCCGAGCGCTTCGGAGTACTCGGAAAACGTAGGCGCGGTCTCGACCGCAGCTGAGCCGTTCACGGCGGCGCAGACGCTGTAGATGAGTTCCGCCGCGCCGTTTCCGCAGAGTATGGAGTCCTCCGGTACGCCCTCGTGCGATGCGAGCTCGCCGACGAGTTCGCGGCAGTAAGGGTCGGGATAATTGCGGGCGTTTTCGGCCGCCGCCTTTATCGCTTCCTTTACGGATTCGGGCGTCCCGAAGGGATTTGAATTTGAGGAAAAATCCAGTCTTATTTTTTTGCTATATACGTCTCCGCCGTGCGGATTACGTGTTTTGTACAGCATGCAGTCACCTAAAAAGTTTGTTAAATATCAGTTGACAAAATGTCATTGAACAAGGTATCAGTAGTCAAAGTATCAGCGGCCAAAGTGTCAGCGGCCAAAGTGTCACCGGCGTAAATTTCAGTCACGAAAACCACCGTCGGCCGAATATCATACTATAGCCGCCACGATTATGCGTATCGCTATTCCGACGGCCCCCGCCAGAACCGCCGCCGCATACATGTTCCCGACGGTCCTCTTTATGTCGCGAGGCTCTGTCTTTCTCAAATCGTCGCCTATATACGGCTTGTCATATAACTCGCCGAAATAATAGGCCGGGCCTGCCAGCATTACGCCGAGGCCTCCCGCGCACGCCGATTCCGTCTGCGCGGAGTTCGGGCTGGCGTGCTTGCCGTGATCCCTGCGCCATATCTTCATCGCGTTTTTCGCGTTCTGCCCCGTCAAAGCGCAGCCCGCTATCCAGAAAAGCGCAGCTATCCTCGAAGGCACGAAATTCGCCGCATCGTCCAGTTTTGCCGCCGTCCTGCCGAACATGATATACTTTTCGTTCTTATAGCCGAGCATGCTGTCCATCGTGTTTATCGCCTTGTAGAGCAAAGCAAGCGGCGCGCCTCCGATGAGCATGTAAAACAGCGGAGCCAGAACACCGTCGGAAAAGTTTTCGGCTACAGTCTCGACGGCGGCTTTCGTAACGCCTTCGGATGACAGATTTTCCGTATCGCGCCCTACTATCATAGAGACCTTCCGCCTTGCGCTTTCAAGGTCTCCCGTCTCCAGTTCCTCATACACCGCGTCTGCCGCTTTGGCGAGCGATCTCGCAGCAAGCGCCTGCCAGCAGAAGAACGCCGCGACCAAAACGCCGAGCAGCGAGGAGAACCTGTATGATATCAGGCAAAGCAGCAGGACAGATGCGAAAGTCCCTGCGCATATTATCACAACGAGCAGCAGGCCTGCGGAAAACTTCCCTCTGTCTGTCTTCGGAAAGACCTTCCTGAGAGCGGCCTCCAGCAGCGAGATGCACTTGCCTATTATCACGACGGGATGCGCTTTGCCGAGAGGGTCCCCGAAAGCGATATCGAGCAGACATCCTATAATGACCGAAAGCGTGACAGCCACGTCTATATCATCACAAAACCGGGTAATCGCCTGAAAACTCATTTTTCAAGACCGCCCGTCCGATTCTGCATTGTGAAGACATACACCGGATTTCCGGCGGTCATCAAATTGTAATTACCTGCTTTTCTCGCGCGGGCGACGTTTACGCAGACCGCGTCGGTGTCCGAGAAGCCGAACTCCTTCATGCAATCAGCCATATCCGCAACCGTCTCAAGCGCTATGGCGGTCGCGACTATGCGTACTTCGGGATTTTTCTCGAGCGCCGTTTCGATGATCTCTCTGACGCTGCCCGAACTTCCTCCGATGAAAACGTGCGTCGGCGCGGGCAGGTCCCGGCACGCCTCCGGTGCGCTGCCTTTTATGACTTTCATGTTTTCTATCATCAGCGCTTTTCTGTTCTTTTCGGCAAGCGCCGCTGCGGACTCGTCTTTTTCGACGGCAAAGACATATCCGCGGGTCGCCGCCAAAGCCATTTCGGCGGAAACGCTCCCGGTCCCCGCGCCTATATCCCAGCAGACCGCATCTTCCGTAAGTCTCAATTTTGATATGACGACCGCCCTTATCTCGCTCTTCGTCATCGGGATGACGCCTTTTTCTCCGGTTGCTCTCGCGAAGACGTCGTCGTCCAAGCCGAATGTAACCGTCTTATCCGGCTCCGGATTCTCGATGATGACAGCGCTGAGCGGGTCAAATATCTCATTTTCCAGTTCTTCGGCCGTTCCGCGAGTTATCTTTTCGTCGGGATAACTCAGCCGCTCGCCCACGGTGACAGCAGTGCCGCCGAGCCCCGCAGAGGTGAGCCTGCGGCAGAGGTCGGAGACTCCGTTCTCACCTCCCGTGAGGACAAAGACTTTCCCGTGGCGCGAAACTATGCGCTCGATATTTTCGTCGCGGCCGTGGAGGCTCGCGATGTACGCGTCGTCATACGATTTACCCGCACGGGCAGACAGATACGACATGGAACTGATGCCCGGGATGACCGTCACGTCAAAATCTTCGAGCAGCGGGAGCAGTTTTTTCGCCCCGCTGTAAAATCCCGTGTCTCCCGACATGAGAACGGCAAAATCCGAATATTCCTCGTGCTCTCTGATGAATCCTGCGATTTTATCCGCCGAGACAGCGTTGAAAACAGCGCTCCCGGCCTGCGTAAAGCGCTCTGTCATGCGTTCCGCGCCTATGATGCAGTCCGCTTTCAGCACGGCGGTCTGCGCGGCTGGGAGCATCATAGACTCAGAGCCCGGGCCTATCCCGACGACCGTCACTTTACGCTTTTGTTTGAGCCCGTATTCGTTTTCGAGAAGTTTGATCACTTCCGCCAAAGTAAGCCCGTCCGGCTTTGACGGACGCCTGATGACTATCAATTTGGCGCCGCACTCGCGGGCCGCCGACGCTTTTGCCTCGAATCCGCCTTCCTGACCGCCGTCCTTTGTCACTACCCACTCGGCTTGGCATGAGCGGATGTGAGCGGAATCCATCTCTTCGGAAAACGGCCCCTGCATGGCGATAATATGCGGCGTCTTTATTCCGGCGTCTTCGCACATCCGTATAGAAGCGACGGTCGGGAGAACTCTTGCGTAGAGCCTCTCGCCGGCGTTCGGGATGTCTTTGAAAGCTGCCGCTTCTTTTGCTCCCGTCGTGAGGAGCACTTTGCCGCCCACGGTTTTAAGAAATGATGCGGCTTCTTCGGCGCTTCCCACTATCTCGGCGCCGTCCGGCATTTCAGAACCGGGGCGCGACAGTCTCAGGTACCTCAGACCTGTTTCGGCGCACGCGCCGCGGATGCTGTTCGTTATTGAACCGGCGTAAGGATGAGTCGCATCTATCACGAGATCGAAACGTTCTTTTTCAAACATCTCTATTATCTCGTCCGGCGGCATTTTTTCGGCCTTGACCGTGACGTGTCCGGAAGTCTCGAGCAGACTGCGCCCGAGTCCCGTCGCGACGCATACGGTCGCCCTGACCGGCTGCCCTGAAAGAAATTCCGCAAGTCTGCGGCCTTCGATCGT
This sequence comes from Eubacterium sp., assembly GCA_050946615.1. Taxonomy (GTDB): domain Bacteria; phylum Bacillota; class Clostridia; order Peptostreptococcales; family Anaerovoracaceae; genus Eubacterium_B. Next base: position 13,969 of record JBMNVD010000031.1, on the reverse strand, counting down.
TCCACCGAAAACACAGAAGTTATACATTTTTGTATCCTCTCGGCGTGACCATATTTTCGCCTATCTTTTCGGTCGTGGCGTTGCCTATGAACACGGTGCAGAACATATCCGCCTCGGCGTCTCTAAGTTCTCCGAGCGTCATGATGCGTGAGCTCTCGTTTTCTCTTCCGACGTTGCGCGCGATTCCGCAGATCCTGTCGGGCGGTAGGACGGTGAGAAGTATGTCGACCGCCTTTTTCAGGTGGTCGGGTCTGCTTTTGCTCACCGGATTGTACAGAACGATAGAGAAATCGCCTTTTGCCGCGCATTCGAGTCTCGCGGCTATCTTTTCCCAAGGTGTCAGTTTGTCGCTCAGGCTTATTACGGCAAAATCGTGCGTCAAAGGAGCTCCGAGCAGCGCTCCGCCCGCGCAGGCGGCAGTAAGGCCGGGAACCACTTCTATTTCGGGTTCAGTCGATTCTCCGCGCAGTTCGTACACCAGAGCCGCCAGACCGTAGACGCCGCTGTCTCCCGAACATATCAGCGCAGTATTTTTACCCGACGCGGCAGAGTCCAGCGCCATCCTGCACCTGACAGCCTCTTTTGTCATCGGAGTCGTCAGGAATTCCTTGCCGGGATATCTGTCTTTGACGAGATCCACATAGACATTGTATCCTATGATGACTTCGGCCGAACGCAGAACGCTGTCTGCCGCGACCGTCATGTTTTGTTCATCTCCCGGGCCTATCCCGACGATATACAGTTTACTCAAAAGTGTACCTCCGCATGTTCTACAGCCGCGGCGACTGTGACATCACCGCAGGCGCTCTTTTTGACAAGCATCTTTGCAGGTCCCGCGCATCCGGTCTCTCTGCAGACTGCCGCTGACGCTGCTCTCTCACAGACACAGTCCGTGCCGGTGACCTTTTTGACGAAATCAGAAGAACTGAACTCGCCTTCCGCGGCGTTCAGTTCCGCGGAGGTGAAGAAATGTATCGGGATGCCCGAATGCCCGGCAAAATCGAGCAGCCCTTTTTCTCCTGATTTGATATCTATTGAATTTATTGTCTTTACCGAGCGAAAATCCACGCCGTTATCGGAAAGGATCTTTTTCACGGCCTCCGCGACCGCCTTTTCGGGAGTTCCCTTCCTGCATCCGACGCCGAGATGGACTATTTTCGGTATTATCCTGAGTGTCTCGTCAAACGGGCTTCCCGTACCGCACGTGACGTATATGCCTATGATCCGGCTGCAGCAGTCACGCCCGCCACTGCCCCCGCAGCAAACACGACCGTCACGACCGCTGCGACCGCCGCAGGTGCTGCCGCCGCAGCAGTTGGTTTCGCCGTTCCGCGGCTCTGAGAGCACAAGCCCGTCCGGCAGACTGCAGGTTACCGGAAAGTCGCTCGCAAAAGGAATGTCGCGCTCGAGTATCGCAGCCGAGACATCTTTTGCCGCCTTCATATCGGAGATCGCGTAACCTTGCCGCGCGGCCCACGAATCGACGGAGAATCTGCCGTTGATGTCCGTTGCCGTCGTTATCACGGGCGTCGAGCCGATAAATGTCGATATCCTGCGTGCAAGGTCGTTGGCGCCGCCTATGTGCCCCGAAAGGAGCGGTATCGTGAATTTGCCGAGTTCATCCGTTACGATGACCGCGGGGTCCGTCAGTTTGCTTTTGACGAAAGGAGCGATGCTGCGCACGGCTATGCCGCATGAGCAGACAAATATCATGGCGCCGCAGTCTCTGAAGAGCGTTCCGTAAAAATCGCGGGAAGGCTTCGGTATCGGCTTTATGAGCGCCTGCGTTTCCTCCGCGCCGCACGTCCTCACAGGCTTATCCACATTATTATCAGACGCATCCGCCGCGTATTTTTCGGACGCATAAATGTCGACCGACGCTCCGGGATAGAGATTTTTCAGGCATTCCGCTATCCTCGACGCCGTCCCGCATCCTCTGCGGCTGTATGCGAAAATCGCGGCTTTCATTTCCTTCCCTCGCGGTATCCCGTGGTGAAGTCGGGATCATAAAGTTTCGAACGAGTGTATTTTTCGCCCATGCAGTCTCCGACTACTATCAGGGCCGTCTTCGTGAGTCCGTTTGATTTTACGGTATCGTCGAGAGTGCCGACCGTGCACCTGAAAATCTTTTCGTCCGGCCACGTCGCTTTGAAGACGATAGCGACCGGCGTGTCTTTGCTGTATCCGCCCTCGATGAGATCGCGCTGGAGTTTTTCCGTCAAAGACGTGCTCAGGAAGAAAATCATCGTCGCTTTATGCGACGCAAGTGACTTTACTGACTCGCGTTCCGGGACTGTGGTCCTGCCTTCTTCGCGGGTGATGATGACTGTCTGGCTCACGTCCGGCAGCGTGTACTCGGTCCTGAGCGATGCAGCCGCGCCGCAGAACGAACTTACTCCAGGGCACACGTCGTAATCTATCCCGTATTTATCGAGTTCGTCGAACTGTTCGCGGACTGCGCCGTACAGACCGGGGTCGCCGGTGTGCAGCCTCACGGTCATCTTCCCTTCCGATTCGGCTTTTCTTATCGTCTCGATGACCTGTTCCAGAGTCATCTCTGCGCTGTTATGTATTTCACAGCCCTCTTTGGTGTACGAGAGCAGTTCGGGATTGACCAGCGAACCGGCATAGATGACCACGTCCGCCTCTCCGAGCAGTCTCGCCCCGCGGACGGTGATAAGGTCAGGTGCGCCGCTTCCGGCCCCGACAAAATGAACCATTTTCAAACCTCCGATGCTATTATTTACCCGCCAAACTTCCCCGGCGATGCTTTATTTCCCCGGTTATGCTTTTTTTCTCCGGCGATGCTTCTATTTTTCCGGCGATGCTTTTATTTCCCCGGCGATGCTGTCAAGGAGCGGGCGTGCGCCTGCCGTCTCGCCCAGCAGCCCGTATTCATTCGAGAAAACGATCGCTCCGGTCTTTATCTTTCCCATGACGCGGTTATCCATGATAAAGGCTATCCTGTCGATTATCCTTGCCATGACCGCTTCGCGCAGTCCCGCTTCGTCGAGTATCCTTATGGATTCGTCGCACGTTACGCTGCCTAAGATCTCCTCAATCTTTTCACTGCCGAGACCGCAAGCTCCGGCGTGCGCCGCGATTATCTCCATGCGGCAGTCCCCGTATTTAGAGTGCGTGTTGAGCATTCCGCCGGCTATCTTTACAAGTTTTCCTATGTGCCCGACGAGCAGTGCGCCGTCAAAACCCATCTCCGCGCACATGTCGAGCGAATCTCCTATGAAATTCGAAGTGGTGACCGCGTTTTCCGGGTCGATGCCTATCGCAGAACCGATAAAGGAACTCCCGTAATTTCCGGGCGTGAGCAGAACGTACTTCTTCCCCGAAAGTTTTTTCTGTCTCAGTTCGACTTTTATCGTCTCGACGAGCGCTTTTTCGCTCATCGGCTCGACTATCCCCGTCGTTCCTATAATCGAGATGCCGCCGACGATGCCGAGCCTCGGGTTGAAAGTCCTCTTTGCCAGTTCCTCCCCCTCGGGCACCGAGATGACGACTCTTATCCCGCCGTGATAATCCGCGGCCGAACAAGCCTCTTTGATGTTTTCCTTTATCATTTTGCGCGGGACGGAATTGATTGCCGCTTCTCCGACGGGCTGGTCCAATCCCGGTTTGGTGACGCGGCCAACGCCTCTGCCGCCTTCTATCAGTACTCCGGCCTGCGCCGTCCTCGATACACGCGCGTAAACAAGAGTACCGTCCGTTACGTCCGGATCGTCCCCGCCGTCCTTCCTTACCGCGCACGAGACGCTGTCCTCATCCCTTCGGATATCAAGGATATCTATACAGAGGTTTTTGCCGTTCGGAGCGACCAGAGACACCTTATCCAAGCGGACGCCGGTAAGAAGCATCAGGCAGGCCGCCTTTGACGCCGCCGCGGCACATGACCCGGTTGTGTATCCCAGTCTGAGTTTTTTACCGTCTTTGACGATGAAATCCTCCATCTGAAAATCCTGCCTTTCGGTCAAAACATCACCTTTTTCGGCGTCATCTCTCTATCTGATACAGCAGCGCGTTGCATATCGCAGCCGCCACATTGCTTCCGCCCTTGCGGCCGCGAGCGACTATATACGGCACGTCGTCTGTCATGATGAGTTCTTTGCTTTCCACTACGTTGACAAAGCCGACCGGCACGCCTATCACGAGCGCCGGTGAAAGTTTTCCCGCGTTTATCAGTTCATGTATCTCCGCCAGAGCGGTCGGAGCGTTTCCGATGGCAAAAATGCACGGCTTTTCGAGTTTCGACGCCTTTTCCATGGAGACTTTTGCCCTCGTCACATTGCGCAATTTCGCCTCCGCCGCAACGTCCTCGTCGGACATGAAACAGTGGACCGCGCCGCCCAGATCGGCAAGTATCCTTTTGTTGATGCCCGCTTTGGCCATCTGAGTATCGGTGACGATATCGCACCCGCCGCGGAGCGCCTCTATCCCCCTGCTAACGGCGTGCTCGGAAAAGACGAGGTTATCGGCGTAGTCAAAATCCGCAGTTGTGTGAATCGCGCGCTTTATAACGAGTTCGTTCTCCGGGTCGAGTTTCCTGTCGCCGAGCATTTCCGTTATTATCTCAAAACTCCGTTTTTCTATGTCCATCGGCTTGATTATTTCTATCATTTACTGTGTTTTACCTCCAGACAGGTTTTGTAAAAATTCTCCGCAAACGCCGGATTCGAGTAAAAACTGAAATGCGGGAAACCCGCGTAGAGCCTGTCGTCCGCGACGACGCATTCCCACGTCCTGCCCGTTTGTTTCACCGCAGTGAAAGAATCTCCGTTATTGTCGCAGTCATAGTAATGGAACTCGTGGCCCCTTATCTCTTCTCCCGCTCTGCAGAGCATGTTGTCACGGCGGGCTTTGAGCGTCACGTACCCGAATCTCGTAAGCTTTCCGGTGTTATGGCATTTGCCCTTTATATATCCTACCACAGGATACCCGTCTATTTCCTCTGTGAGATACATGAATCCGCCGCATTCCGCGATGCACGGCATCCCAGCCTTCAGCGCTCCGCGGATCGATTCTTTCATCGATTCGTTAGAACTGAGTTTTTCGAGGTAGAGTTCGGGATATCCGCCGCCGATGTATATCCCCTGAATGCCGTCGGGCAGGGCTTTGTCGGAAAGCGGGCTGAAATACGTTATCTCCGCGCCCATCTCGCGCAGCATGTCGAGACTGTCATCGTAGTAAAAACAAAATGCTTCGTCGAGCGCGACGGCTATCTTCACGCTCTCCCCGAAAGCCGCCGGCGATATGTCATCGAACGAGAGAGGCCGCGCCGCCTTTGATATCTCAATGAGGCCGTCAATATCGATGCATTCTTCCGCGCGCCGTCCGAGCATCTGCATTTTTTCTTTCAGGTCTTTTATCTCGCCCGCGGTGATGAGCCCCAGATGTCTGCTCTCTATCGCCGCTTCCGGAACAGAAGGCATGAATCCGAGCGGCCTGACTCTGCCTTTGAATCTCTTTCGCATCGCTTCAGCCAGCGCTTCGTACGAGTGTTTGGTGCATCTGTTCAGTATGACACCGCATATCGTGTTATCATCGTAAAAATCGAGGAACCCGTGGACAGTCGCCAAAACAGAAAGAGCGGAGCCGCGGGCGTCCACTATGAGTACGGCGGGCGTGTCGGTCACCTTTGCCACATCGTATGAACTCGCCTTCGGGTCGTCCATGCCCATTCCGTCGTAGAATCCCATCACTCCCTCTATTACGGAAATATCTCGCGCCGCGCCTCTTTTTGCCAGAAAAAACTTGGCGGTGTTTTCGTCAAAAAAGAAAAGATCGAGGTTGGAACATTCAGTTCCGGTGACCCGGCGGTGGAACATCGGATCGATGTAGTCGGGTCCGCATTTGAAGGAGCCTGCGTTCAGCCCCCTGTTTTTCAGCGCGGTCAGTATGGCGCAGACAGCGGTGGTCTTGCCGCATCCGCTTCCCGTTCCCGCTATAAGTACCCTTGGTACGCTGCAATTTTCAGTGTTTTTCATGATTGCAAATAATGGCAATGCTCAAAGGATAAAAGCGCAGGAGCCGCGTCCCTTTGAGCATTCAAGTTGTGTCAGGTCAGATTTTATTATACATGCTGATTGCCGGATACGGAAACATCATTATCTAATTTCCCGTCCCTGCGCGCTTTTTCAACGAGAGCATGGAGTTTGTCCGCGAGCGGTCCGTCCGGGAATCCCGCATTGATGACACGCCTGCACCGGTCCATCGATTTTTCCGCTCTTTCAAGCGCATCTTCAGACATAGGCGCGAAAGGTTCCGCGCTCACCACCTCGGCGGCAAGATGCTTTGCCAGCCTGTAATCGACGTCGTTCGTGTAGAGAATACCGGCGCAGAAAGGGATCCCCTTGCGCTGGAGTTTCCGGTATATCGGGACTCCTCTTCCGCACGCGGATATCACGAAAACTTCGGGCGCGCCCTCAGGTGCAGGCAGTTCGACGCTGCCGAACAGAGCATCGTAACTCCCGCTCTGAATGCCGTAAAGTTCCTTGATGGTCTCGTAGCGGAATATTTCCTCCGGAGTGCCGTATTTCATTATTCTGCCGCCGCTTACGCACATGATCTTATCCGAGATCTTCTGCGCAAGGTCTATCTCGTGGAGCGACATTATGACCGTTATCCCGTCGTCTTTTGCCATGGAATGAAGCAGCGACAGCAGTTCCATCTTATGTCTGATGTCCAGATACGATGTCGGTTCGTCGAGCACGATGACATCCGTATCCTGACAGATAGCGCGCGCCAGCAGTATCCTCTGCCGCTGGCCGTCGCTTATGGCGGTGAAGTCGCGGTCGGCGATATCCGAAGTGTTGACGCGCTCCATGGCGCATGAGACTATCCTTTTGTCTTCTTCCGACAGGATGCCGAGCATTCCCGTGTACGGGTATCTTCCCGTTGCGACAACGTCATAGCACGTCATCATGTCGCCTTTTATCTTATCAGTCAGAACGACGGACAGTTTCTTTGCCAGTTCATCGTAACTCATCGAAGATACAGGTATCTCTGCTATGTACGAATCGCCGGAGATAGCCTTCAGGTGTCCGGTTATGCTTTTGAGTATAGTTGATTTTCCGGCGCCGTTCGGCCCGATGATAGTCAGTATCTCTCCCTGATGAAGTGAGATATTTACATCCTCTACGATAGGATTATCGTCATAGCCGACCGTCAGATCGGATGTCCTGAAATAGTAATCCGACATGTCCCTCACCTCGCGTTTTTACGCCTTATCATCATCGCTATGACGACCGGCGCCCCGAAAACAGCCGTGACCGTGCTGATGGAAAGTTCAAGCGGAGCAAACGCGGTTCTTGCAATGTAGTCGCAGAACAGGCAGAATGCGGCGCCTCCGAGCAGGCAGGCGGGTATGACGACGATAGGCTTCGACGTGCCCAGAAGCAGGCGGATGATATGAGGGACCGCTATCCCGACGAAAGAGATAGGGCCGGCAAATGCCGTGACGCATCCGGACAGCAGACTGGAGAGAGTTATCAGCGTGATGCGGAATGTTTTGATGTTCACGCCCATGCTCTGAGCGTATCCCTCTCCCATCTGATAAGCGCTTATCGGTTTTGCCAGAAGGAACACGAGCGCAGATGTAATAAGGACTATGAGCGAAGAAACTTTCACGTCGCCCCAGTCCATTCCGGAGAAACTGCCCTGAGCCCAGTTGTGAAGGTTGACGATCGCGTTATCCTGAGCGAAAGTGACCAGAAATTCGGTTATTGCAGAGCAGATGTAGCTTATCATGATTCCCGCGACGAGCAGCATCGACATCTGTTTTATCGCCCGCGAGGCGAGCAGAATGAATCCCATGGAGAGGAGCGCGCCGGCAAATGCCGCGACCACCATGAAAACGGATGAGACCGCGCTGACGTAATTCAGCATGATTATCATGGTGATGGCGACAAAAAGTTTAGAGCCCGCCGATATCCCCAGTACATACGGTCCCGCTATCGGATTGCCGAAAAACGTCTGCAGCAGGAATCCCGAGAGCGTCAGAGCGCCCCCTAACACTGCCGCGGAGATTATCCTCGGCATGCGGATCTTCCAGATGATGTTGTACGCAGTCTCGTCTCCGCGGCGCAGGAAAAGTATCTCAAGTATCTCCCGCACGGAGATGTGGACAGACCCCGAGTAGATGTTCCATATCGTCAGAGCAAAGATAGCGGCGGTCAGACCGATGAAGACCGCCGCGTATCGCGTTCTCCTGAGCGTTTTGTCCTTTTTCGCAGCCGTATTTCCCGCTGCTGAGTTTCTTTTGATATCTGTGCTGCTCAATACCGTTCCTCTGAAATATCAAAATCAAAGCGGTCAGTTTAATTTGTAGATTATCTCAAGATCGCTGCCGTCGCCCGCTTCTCCGGTGATGATCTCATGCAGTTCTTCGATGATAGTGCCGACTTTATCTGTATGCTGGTACATGCTCTTTCCTGTGCACCAGACGTTTCCGTCCTTCACCGCTTTGAAATCCGCAAAGAGTTCGTTGAGGGCCGTGAATTCCTCCATTGTATGGATCTCGGAAGCGATGTTGCAGTTGTAGACGACGATATCGTAGTCCTTTGCCTGATTGTAGAAATCTTCGATCGTCATATTTGCGGTCGGCATACTGCTCTCGCTGTTATCCGTGCCCGGGTCGATCGGATATTCGCCGCCTGCGAGTTTGACCATCTCTGCGACGTATGAATCCGGCTTATATATAGTGATAGTTCCTTTGCTGTTGATGTTGAAGAAGACGACAGTCTTGCCCGTGCTCTCTATGTCTTTGAGCGCTAGTACCTTGTTCTCTTCCGTCTCAAACGCTTCCTCTGCTTCGTCCTCTCTGCCGAGAAGCACGCCGTAGAGTTTTATCCATTCCGATCTTCCGAGCGGGTGTGATTCGTAGCTCGCGCGTTCGATGATGACAGGTATACCAACTTCTTCGAGTTTTTCCTTTATTTCAGGGGCGTGAAGTATCATCGTCGATTCGAGAGCGAGCTGGCAGCCCGAACTCGTCAGGAGTTCGAAATCCGGCGCGTTGTATTTTCCCGCAAAAACGATTTCTCCGTCTTCCATCGCTTTGCGCGCGTTGTCGATATACCATCCGTCCGCCTTTACCGATGAGAACTTTATCGCGTCGAGCGAATCCATGGCGTCGAAGAGAGACATCGCACTCGTCGCCGCCAGATATATGTTCTCGAGCGGCTGCTGGATCACGACCGTATTTTCAGGAAGTTCTTCAGGAACGTCTTTCCCCTCGGGGACCACGAGAATGCTGTCGCTGTCGGCTATCTCTATATATGAGTAGCCGCCCTTGTATTTGTAGACGGAAAACTGGTCTGCGTACTTCAGTTCCATCTTTTCGTCGAATGTGAGACCGCTTATCTCCGGCGCATCCACGTTATCGCTGCTCTCTGTGCTGCCGCATCCGGCCAGACTGAAAAGCGACAATATCATAGCCGCTGAAATAACGACAGCAAAGACCGGTTTCAGTCTCTTGCAGAATTTGGCGATAATTTTCATCATCATGTCCTCCTAAGGCGTAAAACGCATTTTTCTACTGAAAAAGCGGGCTTCCGCTTTTCCCTCCAAAAATGATGAGCCCGGCGGTATGTACCGCGGGAACCATCAAAACAATAACGGTAAAAAAACAGACCCGTTCCGGAGAGCGGGTCTGCGTGAATGATGCGATATTACAATGCTTTTTCACGCAACTACAGTTCTACCGGGAACTTTCGCTGCTGCTTTTCGGCAGGTTTCCCGACTCGCGGATCTTCGTCACGACGCTCCCTTCTCATGCAGAAGCACAATGGTTTGCGACGCCGTTTCTCCCCGCTTACGGTGACCGGATCGTTCGGGCTTTGCACCCGATTCCCTCTTAGCCTTCATGGCACCGAAAAACAATTTTTTATTTATGAACGAAAAGATTTTACAATATGCCGGCTCATTCGTCAACCCTGCTTCACTCCGCGGCCGGACCGTTTTCGTACTGCAGTTTATACAGTTTGTAGTAGATGCCGCCTTTCGCCAGAAGCTGCTGGTGGCTTCCTTCTTCGACTATCCTGCCGTGGTCCATGACGATGATGTCATCCACGCCGCGTATGGTCGACAGCCTGTGAGCGACTATGAGGGTCGTGCGTCCCTCCATCAGTTTTCCCAAGGCATCCTGTATCAGGATTTCCGTATCGGTATCGATATTTGCCGTAGCCTCATCGAGTATCAAGACAGATGGTTTGAACGCGAGCGTCCGCGCAAACGAGAGGAGCTGCCTCTGTCCCGCCGAGAACGCCGCGCCTCGCTCGATGACGCGATGCTCGTATCCGCCCGGGAGGCTCTCGATGAACGGAGCGGCGTTGACTGTCTCTGCCGCGCGTCTGATTTCTTCATCCGTTATATCCGTCTCGTTCAGCCTGATGTTGTCCCCGACAGTGCCGGAGAACAGGAACACGTCCTGAAGCATCTCGCCGAAATTGCCGCGCAGGTCGTCGAGCCTGATGTTCTTGACGTTGATGCCGTCTACCAATATCTCGCCCTTCTGCACGTCGTAGTATCTGCAGATAAGGTTCTGAACGGTCGTCTTTCCGGCGCCGGTCGCACCGACAAACGCGACTTTTTCGCCCGGTTCGACTTTGAAAGAGACATCCTTGAGCACCCAGTCCTCGTCTTTATACGCGAACCACACGTGTCTGAACTCGATGCGTCCCTCGAAAGATTCCTTATGGACCGCGTCAGGCGCGTCGTTGATCGTCGGCTCGGTGTCGAGCAGCCAGAAGATCCTTTCGGCGCAGGCGTTGGCCGACTGTATGGTGTTGAACTGCTCCGCCAGTTCCTGTATCGGCTGGAAGAATTTGCTGATATACCGCTGGAAAGCGACCAGCGTTCCTACCGTGACTGCGCCGGCGAGGACCATGTGCCCGCCGAAATAAATCAGTATCGCAAGCGCTATGATGTTCGTCAGATACGAGATAGGGCTGTAGAGAGCAAACGCGAACAACTGCTTCATGTTCGTCTTCCGCAGATCTTCCGTGCGGTCGCTGAAGTCCTTGTCGACGTCCGCCTCGGCGGCAAAAGCGTGGACAACGTCGACGCCCATTATCCTTTCGGAGACAAAACCGTTCAGCGCTGATATCTTTGCCCTGATTTTTCTGTACAGTTTGCGCGTCGTCCCCGTGAAGATGAACGTCGCCGCCGCTATTATCGGGATGACGATGAATATATACAGCGACAGCCTGACGTTGTAACTGAGCATCATGATGATGACGCCGGCAAGCACGAAAATGCCCTTTATAACATTGACTACGACGTCGGTGAACAGCTCGCTTATCGTTTCGCAGTCGTTTGTGACGCGCGTGACCAGCCTGCCGACAGGGTTGTCGTTAAAGAACGAAATGTCAAGAGTCATCAGATGTCTGAAGATATCGTTCCTCAGATTGAAGATGATTTTCTGGCTCGTGACCGCAAGTATCATCGCCTGCAGGTACGTCAAAGTAAGCTGCGCCGCGACGGATACCGCGTAAAGAGCGCCGAGCCTTATCACGCCGTGAAGGTCATCCGCACGCATTTCTTTCAGCGCGGACAGCGACAGGCCGCCGGAACTGTAATTCTCGTATTTGCCGATGAAATCGTCGACTGCTCTGCCGAGGATGACCGGCTGGTAAAGTTCTATGAACGTCGTCGCGATGATAATCGCAAGCGCCAGGACGAACCATCCGATGTACGGCTTTCCGTATGACAGTATCCTGAGGAAAGGATGCGCCGTCTTGCTTTTCATCACATAATTGTCGTCATTCAAGAGCGTATTCCTCCTTCCTCATTTTTTCCATAAGCTGGCGCTGATACAGTTCGGCGTAGAAGCCGCCCAGCGCCATCAGTTCTTCGTGCGTCCCGCGCTCGGATATCGTGCCGTTTTCCAGCACTATTATCTGATCTGCGTCCTGCAGAGTGGACATCCTGTGCGCGATAATGATATTCATCTTGCCTTTTCTGCATGAGGCGAGATTTTCCTTTATCTGCTCCTCAGTGTCGGTGTCGACGGCGGAAAGCGAATCGTCCAAGATAAGTATTTCAGGGTCGAGTATGAGAGCGCGTGCGATGGCGATACGCTGTTTTTGGCCGCCGGAAAGAGAAACTCCCCTCTCACCGACCATCGTGTCATACCCGTCCGGGAACTCGGTGATATTATCGTCCACACAAGCCAGTTTTGCCGCGCGCTCGATTTCTTCCTGAGTTTTGCTCCTGTCGCCGAAGGCGATGTTCTGAGATACGGTCGCCGAGAACAAAAAGTCATCCTGCAGCACATAGCCGAACGTCTTTCTCAATGTGTGAAGCGACACGTCATGTATGTCCTTGCCGCCGATGCGTATGGTGCCGTAAGGCGGGTCGTATACGCGCAGCAGGAGATTTACGAGCGTTGTCTTGCCCGCGCCGGTGCGTCCGACGATGCCGATAGTCTGACCCTTCTTGATATGCAGGTCGATGTCGTGCAGCACCTGTGTGTCGGTGCCGGGATAAGTGAAATCGAGCCCTTCGATGTCGATGTCGCCTTTTAGCGGCTCCTCCGGCGCATCCGGGATGATGTCTTTAATGTCAGATTCGGTGTTCAGGACATCGTCTATCCTCTTGAACGACGCCGAGCCGCGCGTCACGACATTTATTATCCTGCCGATGGAAGCGATAGGCCAGACGAGCATGTTGAGGTACTGGACGAAGGCGGCAAATCCGCCGACCGAGATGATCCCGAGGATCGCGATATATCCGCCGTAGGCTATGGCTACGGCGATAGACATGCCGCTTATCATGCGCATGAACGGGAACATGAAAGAAGATATGCGCGCCTCACGGATGTTGGCCTGCTGGGCTTTATCGTTGACCGCGAGGAAAGCCTTATACTCTTTTTCCTCCTGTACGAAAGCCTTTATGACTCTGATGCCCGAGAGCTTTTCCTGAACAAAATCGGATACGTCGGAGAACGCCTCCTGGCGCCTCGTGAACCGCTTATGGAGTTCGCTGCCCATGAAACGCGAGACGAGAGCGACTAAGCAGAGAGGAAGTATCGCTATTACAGTCAGCCTCATATCTATCTCGGTCACCATGCTGTAGACCGTCGCGATACCGATGGTCAGACAGTCCATCAGCATCATTATGGTCACGGCAAAGACCATCCTGATGGCCTCGATGTCGTTAGTGATGTAGGCCATGACCTCGCCTGCCGTGTGGTCGTGGAAATACGACTGCGGCAGCGTCATGAGATGATTGAAAATATCGTTCCTCATGTCGCGCTCGATATATCTGGCGGCGCCGAAAATACAATATCTCCAGCCGAGCCTGCCGAGCACGACGAGTACCGCGATGACGGCCATTTTTCCGATAGCCGAACTGAAATCGGCGTCTGTCACGCTGCCATCCGCAACGAGGTCGATGACGCCGCCGACGATGAGCGGGACCTTAGTCTGGGCGAGGTCTATCACGAGAAGGATAGCCATGCCTATCAGATAGTTCCACTTGTATTTTCTGATGAAGTGGCGGGCGTACGGACTTCTGACAATGTCAAGGATGCCGGGTTTGCGCTCTTTCCGCGTTCCTCCGGCCTTTCCGGCTTTTTTTGATTTATCAGACGCAGACGGGCGTGCGGCCGCGGTGCGTTTACTGCTTACTGTCATTAATTTCCCTATGAAAAAACAAAATATGGTATCGCGCTAAATTAAACGTAATACCATATTAGCAAAAGATTAATTTTTGTCAAGATTTAATAAAGAAATTATTTTATTTTATCATTCTATACCAAGAAGCATTCTGTCGTTGTCGAGGGCCTTTCCCGCGGCTTCTCTGAACTTTTCGAGCAGGTCGCTGACCTCTAATCCGGAGCGCTCATCGCCTGACACGTCGTAGATGATTTCCCCGTCGTTCATCATTATCGTCCGGCTGCCCAGAGCGAGCGCCGACTTCATGTTGTGCGTTATCATCAGGCATGTGAGCTTGTCCT
>JBMNVD010000030.1:0-21126 GCA_050946615.1 Eubacterium sp. | reverse complement strand
CGGCATCGAGGATGAGGTTTTTTGCCTTTTGTTCGGCAGATCCTACCGTCTTTTCATCTCTGTTCTTTTTGAAAATAATTCCGATTAAAATACCGAGAAACAAAGCGATGATACAGGAGACAATAAAAACAACTACTATCTCTCTTGGCATCTTGTTCCTCCAAAATGGTCTTACGGTCTAAAAATTTTTACATTCTTAAATTGCTATATCGCACCTTTACTAAATGTTATAGAACTTGCCATTTGCATACACATTAATTATAATGTTGAGTAATCACTTATGTCAAGAAATAACACTTCAACGGTAAAATAACATTTTACGCGAGATACGCGGGTCACGCGATTTAATATAATGAATAACTACAGTGCTTTTAAATGTATGGACAAATTGATAATCTTGATCGTCTGCGCGTTTGCCGTTCTCAGCATACTTATAATCGGGAGCGCTTCGTCGGATGCGGGATTTTTTTCCCGCGCGGTCATAGTTCAGATGATAGCGTACGCGATTGGCGCCGCGATCATCGTCATTGTGCTCCACATCGATTACCGCAAGTTACTTGAAAAGCCCAAATTCCTTTACATCGCAGCCGTGGCGGCGCTCCTTTTGGTTTACGTGCCGGGGCTCGGAACTGAAATCAACAATTCTCGAGCTTGGATAGACTTAGGTGTCACGACGCTTCAGCCTTCCGAATTTGCAAAAATACTCTTTATTTTATTTTTGGCAAAATATCTCGGAGACCGGAAAGATGACCTCTTCAACTTCAAGCAGCTGCTGAAGAGCGCTATTGTGGCAGGTCCGATAATTTTGATAGTTCTGAAGGAGGACCTCGGCAGCGCGCTCGTTTTCGCGTCTATCTGGCTCTTTATGGTCTTCTGCGCGGGGATATCCCTCAAGGCTCTGTTCGAATTTCTCGCCGTCTTTGCGGCGCTCTGTCCTGTCGCCTATTATTTCATGGCCGACTATCAAAAGGAAAGGATCGGCAGTTTCCTGCATCAGAACAATCTCAGCCTGATTGGGAATTATCAGGTCTGGCAGTCAAAAGTCGCCATCGGTTCCGGCGGCCTGTTCGGCAAAGGACTTTTCAACGGGACTCAAAAAAGTCTGGACTTCATTCCTGTCCAGACTTCTGATTTCATATTCTCGGTTATCGGCGAAGAACTCGGCTTCGTTGGCGGATTAGCCGTCATCGTCGGTTTCGGGTTCCTGATCGTACGCATGACGCGTATCATGCAGAAATCGCACGATATTTACGGTTCCCTGATAGTTGCAGGAGTCATCGGCATAATGACTTTCCAGACATTTGAAAACATAGCCATGACTATGGGGCTCATGCCTGTGACCGGCATCACGCTCCCGTTCCTCAGCAGCGGAGGATCATCGATAATTTCCAACATGTGCTGTGTCGGTCTCGTGCTCGCGGTAGGTGCTCAGGAACGCTCCAGAGAGTCAGTATTCTGATTTGTTTTTTGACTATCCTGTTCAGTCGGCCCGGAAGTCGATACTTCCTGCGCATTTTCCTCAATATGAGCTGCAATTCCGGCCTCATTTTTAGCTTCGAGTCCGGCCTCTTTTTCCGATTCCGCCAGCTTTTCGGATTTTATCGTGTCTTCGGAGGCTTCGGTGTCTTCATCTGTCGTCAGACGCTTTGCTATGCGCCTGAAATTTTCGGCGATATACGTTTCCTCTTTGGTGACTACAGGCACTCCGAGATTAGTTGATATCCTTATGTTTCTGTCGGTCAGGATGATCCCCTTCAGCTCGCAGTTTATCATCGACGTGATTTCCTTCAGCGTCGGACAGAACCCCTCCGCCATGATATCTACATCCACGTTATTGATAATCAGATATCTCTTTTCAATGCCGAGAGCTTCTAACTCGCGGTCGAGATTGTCTGCATCGCGGAGCGCGGAATATTCGGGAGTCGTGATGATAATAGCTGCGTCGGCCCCTGCACTGGCCGTGACGAGCCCGTCGTCTATACCCGACGGAGCATCGACGATCACGTATTCGAAACGATCTTTAAGTTTATTGCACAGCACCTGCATGTGGAGCGGCGTGATAGTCCCGTCGCTGCGTTCGGGGGAAGCAGCCAAAAGATAAAGCCCGTCGATGTCTCTGTCCCTCAAGAGCGCCTGTTTGATCGTACAGAGTCCTGTCATCACATCATAGACGTCAAAGACAACGTTATCCTCGAGCCCGAAGTACAGATCGAGGTTCCTAAGTCCCATGTCATAATCGATGATCACGACGCTCTTCCCGGCTTTGGCAAGAGTGGCTCCGAGGTTGACCGAGAACATCGTCTTCCCGGTTCCGCCTTTGCCGGAAGATACTAAAAAACAAGTGCTCATTCTATCCTCCAATTTGAAAAATATCTCCGCCGATAACGCGACAGCAAAGACTACTCGACAGCCGCGTTATATCCGTTGTCCGTAGTAGACGAGTATGTCGCCTGATCCGTCTTGAAATATTCGTCCATGATCGGGATCATGTACTTTCCGAGTCCGGAAGATTTGACTCCTTCCGGTATCATCAGAGCAACGGCGATCTTAGGCTCGTCAGCCGGCGCCAGAATGACATACCACGTGAAATCTTCGTAACTGTCTTTATATGAGTTTATTATAGACATAGTCACTCTGTAATCGCTCACTTCTATCAAAGCGTCGTCCACAGCGTCGCTCTCTGTCGGATATGAATTCGCGTCCGACATCATGAGCTCATTCATCTTCGCCTCGACCTGCTCCCATGTCACGGAACTTCCCGCGGCGGAATTTATCTCGCTGAGATGTTCTTTGATAAAAGCGACCTCGTCGGCAGGCTGCTTTATCGCCTGATACTGAGCCGTACCGGTTTTGCCCGCGACTTCTATCTTATATGACGAAAGGTCGGCGTTATATGAGCAGACTTTACGCATTCCTTTGAGGACCGCTTCTCTCGTGCTCTCGGCGAGCCCTGTATCGTAAGGCTCTGCCTTTTTGTTGAGGCCTTCGCCCTCAACACCGTACACGAGGCTCACATCGTTCCTCAAGCCGTGATTTCCTATGGTCGCGATATATCTCGCTATCTGCAGCGGCGTGTAGCAGTTGTCGCCCTGTCCGATGGATACGTTAAATACGTCGAAAGTTCCCCATTCCGCCTGATTGAAGTAGTCGAACTTGACCATTTCAGCGCAGTTTTCGACTTCATCGTCTAGCACCTCTGTTTCGCTGCGTATCATATCTATCAAATCGCTGTAACTCGGATTGTCATATATCCAGTTCGCGATCTTTGTTATGTTCTCTGACAACCTGTCGTAATCTTCATAGACTTCAGCCGGGAAATACGTCCTCGCATTCTCGTACAAAGCCGACCAGACGGCATATCGATAGTTCTCTATCTTTGTATCTTGAGAAACAGGCTCTCTGACCGTTTCATAGATCTCTATCCCGGTCGACAGCCCCAGACCGAAATCTTTGGCGCGGTCTAATATGTCGTCGATCGAAATGCTGTATCCCAGCGAAGATTCAGTACCCCAGTCATAAGCTGTCGCGATGCAGGCAAAATAGTAGTTGCAGGAAGCGCCCATCCCGAGTTCGAGGTTTTCATAGCCGTCTGTTCCTCCGCCTAAGTTCCATGTAACACACCCGAACCTTCTTCCGCCTATCTCTATATATCCGTGATCGAGGATATACATATCGGGATCCAGGCCTTTCTCTATCGCAGTAATAGCGGTGATAGGCTTGAAAGTGGAGCCCGGGGCGATAGCAGCCTGCGTAGCGTTGTTATACAGCGGAGTCGGTGAGAACGGATCTCTCGGGTTCTCCGCCTGGACAGATTCCCATTCTTCATCGGAAATGCCGTCCGCGAACATATTCAGGTCGAAATCCGGATAGCTCGCCATCGCCAAAACATCGCCCGTTGCAACTTCGAGAACTACCATCGCGCCGCTCCCGGCGGTCGGGATGTTGTCGATAGCCTCCTTGAGCGTGTTCTCGGTGACCTGCTGCAGATCTATGTCGATAGTAAGGTAGACGTCGCTGCCTTTCTCGGATTCCTGCTTGTCGATGGTGGATACATAGTTGCCGGAACTGTTTACTATCACGGTCTCTATGCCGGGAGTGCCGTGGAGTTTTTCTTCCAATGCCGCCTCTATGCCGTCTTTGCCGACCATATCGGTCGCAAGATATCCGAGTTCGTCGACATAGTAGTCGCTCTCAGAATCCGAGATGGCTCCCATGTATCCTATGATGTGGCATGCGGAATTGTTATACGGATAGTATCTCTGATATTCCGACGCGACACTCACGCCGGGGATATTTGCCTCTTCAAAGTATATGACACTCTCATCGCACAGATTCTTCCCGATGGTTATCGGGATATATCTCTGGTAACTCCCCTCGGCGACCTTGTTGCGGACGATGAATATCTTGCGCGCCTCCGTATCAGACAGAGACGGGTCTACGCTGTAGTTCTCGCGCAGTTTGTGGAAAGCATCTTCCGCGGTTATTCCCTCTTCGATCTCCGTTTCATCAAAACCGAACTTAGTCAGGAAATTCTCTTTCTGCAGATCGTAGATGAATCTCATCTGAGTGACATTGATAGGAAGGTCCACGTTATGCTTCTCGCTCAGGATAGACTCCGCATCAAATCTGTCGGTATCTTCTGAAATTCCATATCTCGAGCATGTAACGGAAAAGACAGTCTCGGCGGAAGTTCCGATGTCAAACCCGTTAGAAGTCAGCCATTCGTTCAGTTCCGTATCGTATGTATACGAAAACTGGCCGTCAGATGAAATGACTATCGGGAAGTCATCGACATATTCGTCGCCGTTTTCTATCAGTTTATTTATCAAAATGAGGGCAGAGTCGTTTATCTGCTCAGTCGTCAGATTGCTCGCGTTAAAAGTAGCGGTGAAGATCTGTTTGTTGCCCGCCAGCAGATTCCCGTTCCTGTCATAGATCCTGCCGCGCGCGGCAGAAGTATAGACGGTCTTCGTATTCTGTTCCGAAGCGGCGCTCTCCCATTCGTCCCCCTGGACAACGGTGAGAGTGAACAGCCTCGCCGAAAGCGCGATCATCAGCAGCGCTACGATAAGAGCAACGACTCTGTACCTTGTCTGCAGTTTGTTATAGCGTTTTTTTTCTGAGGAATTCATGTCGCCTTATACCCGAAACCTTATGCACTATGACCCTTACGATGACGAACGTTATCGCCGCGTTAACGATAATGCTCGCCGCCTCGGATCTGAGCATGTACTGAAATGTATAATTCATCCCCAGAGCGTATTCAATCACCCATGAGATGCTGTACTGCGTGAAAAACACCGCCAAAGCCGTCAGAGCGTCGATAATCGCGTTCTCTTCATTCAAAAATCTGTTGACGATCAATGGAATGAAAAGAGAAATCGCGGATGCAAGAGTGAAGACTCCCGGATGCTGGTTGCGGCACAAATCGATAATGAATATGAAACACGTACCCGCTAGTATCGCCGACGCTGCATATCCGGATTCGTTTTCGCCTCCGTGCATGAGGACGATGACCGTGAGTATGCACAAAATCAGATTCAGCGTCACACCTGACGGGATAAGTGCGCTGACGAACGGATGAAGCACGAAGATCGCCGCGAAAATTATCAACAAAGTGCGGAATTTCATAGTATCACGCTCACTTTGATGAGTTTTTTGAAATCGACCTCCGATACCGCGGTTATCGTGACAAGCTGCTTATCGCTGTCATATCCGGCTTTGGTGATTTTCCCTATTTTTATCCCCGCAGGATATTCCCCGAGTCCGGAAGTGTAGATCTCATCCCCCTCGGATGCCCCGGCGCTGCTGTCGAGCATGAAGCCCGTCATCTCTCCGTTCTCTGTGCCCTCAACTATCCCGAGCAGACTCATGTTTCGATTGATGCTGAAACTTACTTTGCTGCTTTCGTCTATTATCGGCAGAACCCTCGCCCAGCCGTTTCCGACATCCGATATCCGCCCGACAAGACCTTCGCCGCAGATCACTATGCAGCCCTCTTGGATACCGCTTTCGGAGCCGCGGTCTATGGTGAAGGAGTTCATCCAGTTCATCTCATCGAAGGCAGATACATTAGCGGTCACGAGGTCTGTCTCACCCTCAATGAACTCGTAATTCAACGCCTTAGATAAGTCGCGGAGTTCCTGAAGCTCGTTCTCGTTCAGAGTCTGCCGGTTTAGTTCGTCGGAAAGTTTTTCGTTCTCTTCTTTTAAAGTTTTGTTTTCCTTAAGCAATTCTCTGTACGAAAAAATCCCCGATACATTTTCTTTTATCGAGGTTCCGAACGAAGATAGTGGTTTCTCTATTCTTGTGTATATTCTGTTGAACACGCCGAACCCGGATTTGCCGAGCGCCAGCGTAAGGCACAATATCACGGCAAGCGCAACGAGGATCCCGATCAGCGTTCCCGCGACTCTGTGCTTCCTAATCCATTTCATCGCTTGTCTCTTTTTCTAATGAGCGGCAGAGGACTGCCGATCCTTATCGCCGCTCCTTTATTTCTGTTGTTATGACGCCGCAGTGGCGTCTAAAGTTTATCTGCGCTTTACAGTGTACGCATGGACTTTCAGCCTCTCAATATCGTTCAGGCTGATTCCCGTGCCGAGCGCGACCGCTTCGAATGCGTTCTCCGCGGCTTTCGCCTTAATCCCCGTGCGCCTCTCGATAAGTTTGTCGAGATTTTCAAGCATGCCGCCGCCTCCGGACAGAACGATGCCATTGTTTGCGATATCGGCTGCCACTTCAGGCGGAGCCTTTTCTATCGTTGCCCTGACAGCGTCAATAATTACATCGACGGATTCCTGAAGTCCGAGCATGATATCTCTGTTCGTGATATCGATGGTCTTAGGGAGACCCGTGACGATGTCTCTTCCGCTGGCCTGAACCGTCTTTATTATCTCCTCGCCATTCTCATCGACGTCGAGCAGAGCGCATCCGACTTCTATCTTCAACCTCTCAGCCGTCCTCTCCCCGATGAGGAGCGAAAAGCGCTTGCGTACGTACTGGACGATGGCTTCATTGAATTTATCTCCGGCGTATCTTGCGGAAGTGCTGCATACGATACCTCCGAGCGCGATAATCGCAACGTCTGTCGTGCCGCCGCCGATGTCGGCGATCATGCATGCATTAGAACTGTCGACATCGAGTCCCGCACCGATAGCGGCTGCCATAGGTTCTTCGAGGATATATACTTCGGAAGCGCCCATTTGACGGACGACTTCTTCGACCGCTTTTTTCTCAACTTCGGTGACACCTGTCGGTACGCCGACCGCGACTCTGAAATTCTTGATCTTGTTTGCCGTTATCGCTTTCTGAATAAAACTCCTGAGCATGTCAGCAGTCCTGTCGAAATCCGAGATGACTCCGTCCTGAAGAGGACGCACTACATTGATATTTGCAGGAGCCTTGCCTATCATTTCCCTGGCTTCAGTTCCGACTGCAATAGGGGCACCCGTTCTGGAGTCCATTGCTATGACCGACGGCTCTTTGAGTATGATGCCGGAATCCTTGAGATAGATTAGTGTGTTGGCGGTTCCGAGATCGATCCCCAGATCCTTAGTACCGAAAAACATGCTTTTGATTCCTCCGTTTGCAGTTTTATACGTATCCGCCGGCGGCGAGGCTGATATATGAACCGTCACCGGTTATGATGTGATCGAGAACTTTGATGCCGAGCAGTCTGCCTGCTTCCACGAGACGCTTAGTCGTTGCGATATCCTCGTCGCTTGGCTCCGGGTCCCCGCTCGGATGGTTGTGAACAAATATCACAGACGCGGCGCTCATCCTTACAGCTCTGGAAAAAGCCTCTCTCGGATGAACCGGCGCGCCGGAAAGTTCGCCGGTCGAGACGTTCTCCGTATAGATCACATGACCTTTTGAATCTAGGAGAACTATCTTAAAATGTTCTTTCTTTTCGTTCCTGAGCTCCTGCATGAACATGCCGGCGACGTCTGAGGCACAGGTCACAGTCTGAGAAAATGTCTTAGGTACCGCTGCCATGCGTTTTCCCAACTCCACAGCGGCGGACAGAGCACACGCTTTAGATGTGCCCATGCCGCTTATCTGCATGAGTTCGCGGGGCTTTTCCCACGCAAGCCCTTTTATCCCGCCCGCCGACGAGATTATCGACTCGGCGAGTTCGAGCGAGGACTTATGTGCGGTGCCCGTTCTTATTATAAGCGCAATAAGCTCGCGGTTGGACAAAACCGCGACGCCATCGGACATTGCTCTCTCCGCGGGACGTTCCTCCGCGGGCATTGTTTTGATTTTCATAGACCTTCCTCTCCGGCGGTCGCAGCCAATCAAAGAAGGCCTATTGATTATATCATTTTCTCTGTTTTCGCGTCTATGATTTTTTTGATCACATTGACCGACTGTTCGATGTCCATATCGGTAGTGTCAACCAAAACAGCATCGTCGGCGCGGCAGAGAGGATTCAGTTCTCTGGTCGAATCCTGCTTGTCGCGGATGTTGATTTCGCGCAGTACTTCGTCGTAATCCGGGTCAAGTCCCTTTTCCTTAAGTTCGAGATATCTGCGCTTGGCGCGCTCTTCAGGCGAGGCAGTGACAAAAAATTTATACTCCGCGTCCGGCATGACGTTTGTCCCTATGTCGCGCCCATCCATGACGACGCTCTTTTCGGCGCCTATCTTACGCTGGATGGCGACCAGTTTCCTGCGCACCGTCGGGAGTGCAGAGCATTTAGAAGCGAGCATCGACACTTCCCGAGTGCGTATCAGAGAACTGACGTCATCTCCGTCGAGGAATATCTTTCCGTCTCTGAAATCGATGTCTGTCTCAGCGACGAGTTTTTCCATCTGAGGACATTCCTCCATGGGAACGTTCAATTTTCCGATTTTATATCCGATGGCGCGATACATCGCGCCGGTGTCTACGTATGGGATGCCGTAATCGGCCGAGAGCCGCTTTGCCAGCGTGCTCTTTCCCGAGCCTCCCGGTCCGTCTATGGCTATTCTCAGGAGTTTCACTTTATTGTCTCGCCTTTCGTATTCATAAGGTCTTTGATTTCTTTTATGAACGTCTCGACATCGGTAAACTGCCTGTAGACTGACGCAAAACGCACATACGCGACTTCGTCCAGATTTTTGAGTTTCTCCATGACGAGTTCGCCGATGAAGGAACTCTTCACCTCGCGCTCCATCATGTTGTTCAGGCCGCGTTCGATGTCGGAGACTATCGCTTCGATTTCGTCCATTGAAACCGGGCGTTTCTCACACGCCTTTACGATGCCGTTAAGTATCTTGTTGCGGTCGAACGCTTCGCGGCGGCCATCCTTTTTTATGACCATCATTATCGATTCCTCCACCTTTTCATAAGTGGTGAACCTTTTGCCGCATCGCTCGCATTCGCGGCGTCGCCTTGTGGCGTTGCCTTCCTCGACAGGTCTGGAATCGATGACTTTGGTTTCTTCGTTATTGCAGAAAGGACATCTCATTGTTTATCTGCTCCTTTTTTCGGACCGGCTGTCCGGGTATCAGTCCGTACCTCCCGACGAGCCTGAATCAGATGACGTGTCGGAACTTGAATCAGAGGAGGTGGAGGCATCCGTGCTGCTGTCCGAAGTTGTATCCGAGCTGCTCGATTCCGCGTTCCTCTGCTCAACGATACTGTCGTATTCTTCTTTAGTGACTTCTTTGCCCCAATCGATAAGCTTATCTTCGAGTTCCTCAAGCAGGAACTGCTGGCGCCAGCCGTACGTATCAGCGTATTCCTCGACGGTCATTCCGTACTGGCTCTCGAAATCATCTCTGCTGATATCGTTTTCTTCGAGAAGTTCATTGATTTTATTCTTGTATTCGCGCTTGGTGACCTGTATTCCCTCCTTGCGGCAGATGGAATAGAGGACGAGGCCGCTCTTTACCTGATCTTCCGCGTACTGATACTTCATCGTTTCCCAGCCCTCTGCATCAGTCTGAAGGACTATGGAAAGATAGTCTTCCCAGCTGAGGCCGTAATTCGTAGCCTGCTGCTGATACTGATCCTCAAGAGATTCAGCGTCGGACTGGGCCGCGCTCAGTTCTTTGCCCGGGTATTTGATGACTTCGGACTGAGAGAGGACGTAACTCCAGAGTTCAGACTTCATCTGGCTGTCTATCTCATCTTGCTTTTGTTTGAGAAGATCTTCCTTTACAGACTCTCTGAATTCTTCTTCGGTGTCATAGTCCGTCTGGTCTTTGATATAATCCGCAAGTTCCGGAGTAGTGGTGACTTTTTTGCTGTTTATCGTAACGACGAACGTTACCGGTTTGCCCGCTACATCTGTATTACTGTAGTCGTCAGGGAACTGGAGGTCGAGTGTGACCGTATCGCCGATGTTCTTGCCTATCAGCCCTTCGACGAACCCGTCTATCATCTGCGTGGTCCCCACCGTGAGATCAAACGAATCGGAAGAACCTCCGTCAAATGTCTCCCCGTCTATCGTTCCTTCATAAGAGATATTGATGGTATCGCCGTCTTCTACGGTCCCTTCTTTTACCTCTTCCGTCGTCTGGGCCGCCTGAAGTCTGGAATCTATCTCGCTGTCGATTTCATCGTCTGTCACTTCGGCTTCTTCTTTGTAGTACGGAAGGTCTTTGTATTCGCCTACGGTTACATATTCATCCAGATCATAATCGTACGAGCGGTCGAGTCCGCTCACGTACACCCTGTAGCCGATGAGCGCAGCCGCTCCGGCTATGATCGCGATGATGACCCCGATAAAAAGTTTCTTGCTCATTTTATAAATTTTCCTCGTGAATTGTTAGATTTTTTCGATTTCGGGCTTGAAAAATCCACAAGTCCGAGTAAATATTTTATCACCTGACGGCTCTCAATGCAAATCAGTCAAAATGCCGGATAGTGTCAACTTGTTGTTGGTTTTTTTCTTGACATCCCCGGATAATTGCAAATGCCAACGCTAGTTCATCAGGCTTTGTGCGCTGCCATGCAGCCTCAGCCACTGTGTGCCGGAATTCAAATCCATGATCGGTCTTTCCTTTTCGAATATGCTCCAGTCGGTTGCGCCTGATATGCTTTCCCGGATAATTCGTTCTTCATATTCGCTGTATTTTGGAAGCGGTTCATTTCCCTTGAAGTCCGCACTTTGGATCTTCCGTCCGTTTAAGACGCTGACTCGAAGCTTCGCCATCTTCCCAAGTCCCACCTTGCTCCATCCCGCAGGATCGCGGCTGAGTCTCTCTGAGAGTATGTGACCCACCAGTCCCTCCGCGCAGCTTTCAAACAGTTCCGCGGTCATGGCATCCAAATCGTAAAGGCCGTTGCCGAGGATCTTTTCAAATATATTTTTTTCGTATTCTGCTAAAAGTTGGTGTATAATCTGTTCCATAGAGATCACCTTTCTTGTCTGATGAGTGACGGTGGCTTAATCACCATTATACAAGGGATGATCTCTATTTTTTCTGAAACACCAACAATTATTTTTCACTAACACGTGGTTTTGCTGTGTGCGGCCCGCCGGCCCTTTACCAAAACGATTACGATGATAACATCATGGAAATTAATATGTACCCTCTTTACCGGACATCCGGTAAGGAGGGTATTTTCATGCGCTACTCATACGAGTTCAAAAGAAAATGTGTCGAAATGTATCGTGACGGTGTCTATACGGAAACACCGGATGGGATCAAAACAGAGAATTTCCGCAAGACGGTCCGTGAATGGTTCCGAATCGAGGAAGCATGCGGCCCTGAGGCATTGAAGCATAAAAGCCATAACAAGGAATGGACTGTTGAAGAACGTTACGAACTTGTTGACAAAACCATAGCCGGCGAATCGATGAGTTCGGTAGCCATTTCAGCCGGCATCGATCCCGGTATGCTATGTGCCTGGATGCACAAATATGAGGAGTCGGAATATGAAGAACTGATCCGGCTAAGAGCAGAAAACGAGCGCTTGAGAACGGAAAATGCAGTAATAAAAAAAGAGATCGTCTTGAAATAGGAAAAAGAAGCTGCGCGACTCAAGGCGAAAAAGCGCAGATCATCAAGGAACTCCGAGAAGAAGGATACCGATTGAGCTGCCTTCTCAAAGCCGTGGATGTGCCAAGATCCACATATTACTTCGAGCTGAGCAGGGAAAACATCGTAGAAAAGCGAAACGAGGAGCTGACAAATGAAATAATATCCATCTTCGAGAAGAACCATCATCGTTATGGCGTCAGACGAGTCTACAGAGAACTGCGAAACAGAGGGCACGAAGTCGATAACAAGCGAGTGCAGCGGATCATGCATGAGAATGGACTCATGGGGAAACGACCGAAGAGGAAATATCGTTCATACAAAGGAACGATCGGCAAAGTCGCAGACAATATCGTAGACAGAGATTTCGAGGCGGATGCTCCGCTCGAAAAGTGGACGACAGACATTTCACAGTTCGGCTTCCCGTGGGGGCAATGTTATCTATCACCGATCCTGGATATGGCAACGAATGAGATCATTTCCTATGATCTTTCGCCGCGCCCTGATCTGAGCCAGATCAACCGAATGCTCGACGGAGCATTTCGGAGATTCCCGAATCTATCAGGAACCATCTTCCACTCGGATCAGGGATGGCAGTATAAGCATAACTCATACATGATCAGACTGAAAGAGCACGAAGTGATACGATCCATGTCGAGGAAAGGGAACTGTTACGACAACAGCATTATGGAAACGTTTTTCGGGAGAATGAAGATCGAGATGTACTTCGGATGCGAATAAGACTTTGGTTCATTCGAAGAGTTTTCAAAGGCTGTCGATGAATATATATATATTATTACAACAATGAACGGATCCAGAAGAAAACAAATTGGATGCCCCCTGTAAAGTACAGGGAAGCACCCATGCATTAGATCCGTTTCGCAAAATCAAAGTGTCCAGTTTTCTGGGTACATATTGCCAAAAATGACCTTGTAAAGCGGGGAGCTGTCAAAATTTAATAATTTCTCGCTGGAAGCAGATATAACCAACCTGTGTTGCCTCTGCTATGATCTTTAATCACTTTTTCTGTTTTGAATTGCAGCGCTTCAAAATCTATCTTTTGCTTATCCGCATAGAATATGATCCATATATCACGATTTCTTTCGTTTTGGCTTTCTCTAATCTTTTTAACAACACTTTGCAATATTTTCACGCCAAATGGGTTGTACATATAAAATACATCAAAGTCTTGATAATTGTCATATTCTATAGCATTTGCATTTATCAGTTCTACATCGATATTTAATATCCGCATATTTTTTTCGGCAATGTCCAGCATATGTTGGTCCAAATCCAGCCCCGCAATCTTATTATAACCAAGCTCGTTAGCTACTCGCAGTACCATGCCCTTCCCGCATCCAATATCCATAAAGGACTTACCAGCGGTATCAATCGGCACCCCCCCCAATAATTCGACGCAAATCGCCACGATCGGTCATTTTGTATTCATAGTATTCGGGGTTCTTTTGTATTTCACCGACATATACCATGCTGAAATCCAAACCGCGGATTTTCTCAAAAAAATACTGAACCGAATACTTCATCCATCTCCTAAAGCGGATCCTGTTCATTTTGACCATTTTATTTCCTCCAAAATTAATAAATATTATTAAAAATAAATCAGGTTAATTGTAATATGAACTTGAACACTAACAAATGAATAAAGAAGATCCATAGGATCTCTTTCTGGTAGAATTAGGTTACGCAACAACCAATCACCAAAGGAGAACGCTATGGATCGTACTAATTCTACCACAACCGGACACAGGAAAGGACATTCATTTGAAGACCGAGTTTTGATCCAAACCCGACTTAATGACGGATGGAATCCCAACATGATTGCCAAGGAGATCGGCTGCGCTCCGGAAGAGGGCTTGTTTACAAAAGATCAGATCGTTTGTACAAAGACACTTTACAGATACGTGGGACTTGGGCTGCTTGGCATCAAAAACATTGATCTTCCGGAGGAACTCCATCGATCCCCTAAAAAGGTTAAAGATCGAGAAAACAAGCGGGTTCCGGGCCAAAGTATCGAAGAGCGTCCATCGGAAGTGAATGACCGCAGCGAGTTCGGACACCGGGATAACATTTTTAAAACGATCACGACAGACAACGGCTCCGAGTTCTCTATGTTGTCCCAGTTGGAAGACTTTAGCAAGACGCCGGTCTACTTCGCTCATCCATATACCTCTTGGGAGAAAGGATCTGTAGAGCGTCACAACGGACTGATCCGCAGATTCATCCCCAAAGGAAAACGGATCGACAGTTACTCTGATGAACAGATAGCCCAAATCGAGACATGGTGTAACAGTCTTCCAAGAAAACTCCTGGGCTATCGCACTCCGGATGATCTCTTTGAGGAGGAACTGGATCGAATCTATTCCTGTGTCGCCTGATGGGATATTCAATTGTCAATGTTCAACTTGTTATTGCAATTTATGTATTATTAAAAAAACAATTATTCAATTGATTTTTTTGTCACAACGCATCAGCTCAAATGCTGTATTCCTGCTCGCATTAAGGTTGTAAGGCCACTTTAAAAGCCATTTCAGGCGATAAGTTAACAGTAAGATCATCTGTTATGTATTCTGGTCTGGACAACAAAATGACAGAAACATCAACGGTCGCTGCGTAAGCTTTCTTGGTTATACCCGGGTCATCGCAATCAGTAAGAAATCATGCAAGGCTCCGGGATAAGCGACATCGTTACCTGTTCTTTGTTCTAAAAAGTCTGCATCTGTTTTCCCTTCCGATAAAATTCCGCACATCAAGAAAAAATCGCTATTCCCGTGATAATACCACGGGAATAACGCGCCTTGTAAAAACGAAATTTTAAAAACAAATCTATTCTCTCTGTCTTGAGCTACTGCCTGTTAACTTAAATTTCAGTACTTTCTTATTTTTACAACAATACATCTTTAACATGAAAATATGCAATAAATCATTCAATTAATAAATTATCACATATTATGATAATGTCAAGGTTTTTCGTAACAATGTGTTGTTCACAAGTGATAATGTCACATTGTATTCATTTGCGAAAATGTCACTTTTTGATATCCTGAAAAAATGAAGGAAGGAACGATCACATTGACGCAGAAACAGTTCAGGACCTTTAAGGTAATCGTCAGTTACATCGACAAAAGTATCAGCAGGCAGCAGGCCGCTGAACTGTTGGAGCTTTCTCCACGCCAGATCACACGTTTGAAGAAAGGAGTCCTCGCATCTGGCCCTGAATCACTGATTCATAAAAACACAGGCAGAAAGCCCGCTAATGCAATCGACGAAAAAGTGAGAGAGCGCATCATCGAAATTCATTCTCACCCGGAATTCGCTGATGTCAACTTCTCCCACTTTCGAGAGATATTGAGTGATGATTACGATATCGATCTCTCATACACATCTCTTTCAAGTATACTGAAATCCGCACGGATCACAAGTCCGATGCAGAAAAAACAAAAGAAACGACACGTAAAAAGGATGAGAAAACCGCATCCCGGTGAGCTCATACAGATCGATGCCACGCCATACGCATGGTTCGGAGGTAAAGCACAATATGCCCTGCATGGCGCAATAGACGACGCCACGGGGAATATTGTCGGACTGCACATGACCGACAACGAATGCCTATTCGGATACTTTGAAACTATGCGACAGTGTTTAACGGATTTCGGCGTACCTCAGACGATCTATTCTGACCGCCATACGATCTTCAAATCTCCTAAGGCAGACAAACTCAGCGTGGAGGAGATCATCAAAGGCAAAAAGGTGCGCCTGACGCAGTTCGGCCGTGCTATGTACGATCTGGGCGTAGATATGGTATTCGCACAGTCTCCTCAGGCTAAAGGACGCATCGAGCGCTTGTGGGCCACTCTGCAGAGCAGACTGCCGGTTGAATTCGCAAGGCATGGCATCAAAACAGTCTCCGAAGCCAACGAGTTCCTTTCGGAATACCGGTTCAAATACAATGAAATGTTTTCCGTTGAGCCCGAAGGAGTTCCGATGTACGTATCGCTGCGTCCCGATCTCGATCTGGACAGCATTCTGTGTATAAAGGTCACAAGAAAAACAGATAACGCCGGTACTTTCTCATTCAAAGGGCGATGCTTCCAGATCTTGGATGACGGATTCCCGATCATTCCTGCCAAATGCAATGTAACGGTTCTCATCAGCCCCAAAAAATGCATCCGAGTAGAACATGCCGGAAGGATCTATTGCACCGTCCGTTACATAAAGCCGGACAAAACCACAGTTAAAAGGTCTGTCCCTAAAAAGGTGCTAAAAGCAGTCATTCCACATCTAAACACAGTAGTGAGGAATGGAAAAAAATATGGTGGTACGAGGATTACGAAACTTCTGTGAAGTTTCTGTACGATCTGTTCTTCATCAAACAGGAAATCGCATCTTAAGCACTTAAATAATATGACCCGGGCCGGCTTCTCATTTGCAAGGCTGACCCGGGATGTCTGTTAAAATCCGCGGAACAAAAGTGACATTTTGCCTCGTGAATTATGTGCCAAAAAGTGACATTTTAGCTTGTTATTGACAATCAGTCAAAATGCCATCAGCATATCAAGCGTTTCCTCGAAACCGTGCGTCAGCATCCTTCTGTCGTGGCAGTCGCTTGACAATAGAACAGGTATACCGAGCCTGTCGAGCTCCTCTATCAGAAATCCCGCCGGATAAGGTGCGCTTCTGTATTCACGCGCCATGGCACCTGTGTTTATCTCGACGATAGGCTTTCCGCCCTCAAGATATTTCTTCAGTTCGGGAGGCATACCTTCCGGAAGCGCCGAAAGGCTGAAATCGCTCTCATACTGTCTGAGCAAAGTCCTCAGAGCACCGAGAGCGATGTCTCTGTACTCTTTACCTGACTCGTCGAAAAATTCCCCGTTCTCGTTGAACTTCGAAATCAGGTCGAAATGACCGACTATCTGGCCGCCGGTCACTTTCATGACGTCTGCTTCCTGGCGGTAATACGCTTTTATGAACTCCATCGGATCGCCTCCAAAGGCGTAGTCAATGGCGTGGCGGAGGTTCTCGACAGAGCTGTCGACAGAATAGTATGAGCCGTCTTTAACGACGTTGTGGACCGAACCTATGACGTAGTCGAAATTCCTTTCACCGCGCCTGCAGCAGTAGTCGCGCTCAATACCGGCATATATCCTCATCCTGCCGAGGTATTCGGTGCGAAGCGCCATGATATCATAGATGTATCTGTCTTCGTCCTCGCGGCTCATAGCGTAATATGCATCGGGTATAGACCACTGATGTCCTGAAAAACCGAGCGCCTTGAATCCAAGGGCGAATGCGGCCTCAGCCATCTGTTCGGGAGTATCTTCCCCGTCGCAATATATCGTATGCGTATGAAAGTTCGACTTCATGTCTTTGTTTATCACGGTGAGCATTTGATGTCTCCATATAACCTCTGGGCGGCGCCGGACTCCGGAGCGGCAGCCGGTGGCGTGAAAGACCCCTCCATACATTTCGGAGCGGCGTAAAACCCATTCATAACAAAAAACCGCTGTTCCCTGCCGGGGACAGCGGTAAAATAAACTATTGATTTTCGGTCTGTGCGTCTTTTTCGCATTTGCTCTTCTGTCCGAAGTTAGCGCACATAGATGCCATGGAGCAGCTCGAGCATGCCTCTTTTACGTGCTCGTTCTCCTCCGGAGTCCTGTTCTTAACGTTTCTGTTCGCAAGAAACCCCCAGACGGCAGCGAGAACGCCGATGGCAACTCCCGCTATTATGATCACGAGGATCTGTCTGAGAAAATCCATTATTTCTGTGCCTCCATGTCTGGTCTGACAACGCTCTTTTTAGTCTTGCCGGCACTCATGTCAAAGAACTCCTCGGCGTAAGGCTTCCAGTTCTCGGCGTAAGGCTTCGTCTTAGCGCAGAGATGCTCAGGTGTCTCAGGCGACTGAAGGTCTGTCGACTTCGCTCCCGATTCCTTCACAAGTTTCGGAAGGATCTCCGGATTCTCGAGCATCGGGCAAGGTCTGAGCTGGTTGTCATTGAACGGCTGGTTATTATGATATGCCATGAAGAGCGGACTCTGAAGTATCTCAAGCAGAGAGTGCTCTCTGATGTTCATGTTGGAGTAGTGGATGAATACGCAAGGCTCAGCGTCGCCGTTTGCGTTGATATGGAAGTAGTTCCTTCCGCCCGCGATGCATCCGCCAACATACTCGCCATCATTCTGGAAGTCGAAGACGAAGAGTCCGTTGCCGTCCTCCATGCTCCTGATCTTTCTGATGCGCTGGATCATGTACTTTCTCTGTTCAGGATCGAGCATGAGGTCAGGAGAAGCGTCGTTTCCTACAGGCATGTAGTGGAAATACATCGAGTAGAGGACGCCTTTTTCGATCTCCATGTTGATGAATTCGTCGGAAGTGACGAGTTCGTAGTTGTTCTTCGTGTAGCAGATCGACGTGCCGAAGATGAGCCCGTTCTCCCTGAGGAGATCCATCGCGTGCATGACTTTCTGATATACGCCCTGTCCGCGCCTCTGGTCATTGGAATCTTCGCTTCCCTCGAGACTTATCGCCAAAGCCAGATTGCCGACTCTCTTCATCTCCTTGCAGAAAGCCTCGTCCACGAGCGTTCCGTTCGTGAATGCGACGAACTGGCATTCGGGATTCATTTCGCAGATCTTGATGAGGTCGTCTTTCCTGACAAGCGGCTCGCCGCCCGTGTACATGTAGAAGAATACGCCCAGTTCCTTGCCCTCTTTGATGACTTTGTTTATCTCATCGACGGTGAGGTTAAGCCTGTGTCCGTACTCTGCCGCCCAGCATCCCGTGCAGCGGAGGTTGCAGGCGCTTGTGGGATCCATCAGGATAAGCCAAGGGATGTTGCATTTGTATTTTGCTCTCGCGTCGTGCATCACCTTGGTTCCGCAGAGCAGCGCCTCGTATCCGAAGTTCAGGACAAAGGTCTTAAGGACGTGCTTGTCTGTGTTATCGATGATCCTGTTGATGTATTTCATCAAAACGCCGTCCGGATCGGAAAGATCTTTCTCCATCTTTTCGTAGTTGAGATCCATGTTAGCGTTGCGAAGATATTTTTCCGCAAGTTTCAACATATCCATTACCGCGCTCTGTCTGTCTTTGCCCAGTTTGGAATATGCGACTTCGAATCCCGCCGAAAAAGCTTCTCTACCGAGTTTATGGGTCATGCTTGCCATAGTCTAATCTCCTTAATTTTATCTCATTATCTGCATCCGAGGCTCAAAAGCCCGGACGATCCGCATGCAAACCCGCTGCCGGCATTCATGCGTGATTAAATAAGTCTTTAACTGATACACTGTGATTTTACCACGCACAAGTCATATATAAAATAGACAGTTTTTCATATATGTAAAACTATGTCCTTACCTGCAAAGTGTTGCAATATTGGCGTGCCGGGGCAACCCATTTAGACAAAACGGAGCAAGCGTAAAAAAACGGGCCGTATGTTAAAACACCGAAAAGTCACAATGCCGAAATGCCGCACTGCCGAAAAGTCACAATGCCGGAACGCCGCTCTGCCGAAAAATCACAATGCCGGAACGCAATGGTATCAAAATGATATTCCCATTCCCATACATGCGAATCCCCACAGGACACCTAGGACATACAGGACGCCCAGTATAGTGAGGTTCTCCCGCACGTTGTGATTTTCCTTGAACAAAACAAGCAGCCCGACGCCTGCGCTCACCAAAAGCCCGCTTATCATCGCCCCGGACCCGATGACATCCTCGATATACAACTGCGTGATTATCACCGAGGCTCCGCAGTTAGGTATCATCCCGACCAAGGCCGAAAGCATGACGCCCAAAGCCGGCTTCTGCGTCAGGAAAGATTCGAGCAGATCCCGTCCGCCCGAATGTATCAGCGTCTCCACCGCAAAAGTTACGGCAAAGACAAAGGCGAAAGTCTGCAGCGTCCTAATCAGCGCTTCGGTGACCACCCTGTGACCGGCCTCGCTGCAGTCGTGCGCATGTTCCTTCCTGTACGTCTCAAAATCGGCCTCGCTTTTCGAAAACACCCTGCGAAATAGGAATGAAACGACAAAACCGCTCACCGCGGCGGCGAGTATCTTAAACAAAAGTATGCGCGCGATTGTCCCGGATGGAACGCGCTCGGCGATCAGCACCGGTATCATCTCGTCGGAAGTAGACATGAACACCGCGATGAGCGTTCCCATGTCCACCAATCCGGCGGCGTAAAAGTTGGATAGCGCAGCAGAAAAACCGCACTGCGGAAACGCCCCGAGCAGTGCCCCTATCAATGGACCCGCTTTGCCGGCTTTGGCGACGAGATGGGCAGTCTTTCCTGACGCCTTGCGTTCGATGAACTCCAGCAGCAGATACGTCACAAAAAGGAAAGGCAGCAGTTTAAGGCTGTCTTCAAATGTATGCGATAAGATTTCTTTCATTTATCTGATTCAAACGGCCCTCAATCCAGATGGCGCGGAGCGCCGGACACGGAAGCCAGTATCTTTTCTTCTTCCTCTGAGCATATCCTGTCGGCAAACTCGCCGATTTTTCCCGATATCCACATATACGCCTGAGACCCTTCGCGGTAGTCGGCCTCCGCATAGGTGTCTATCCTGCCGCTCGAACGCAGCGTCTCCACCTGAGTAAAGGCTTCGCGGTCGGAGTGCGGATAGATGGCGAAAGTCGCGCCGCCGTGGCTCTTTATCACTGAAAATGCAGGCACATCGCTCGGGCCGTCCGCGACATATATCATGTTCCTGAACTTGACCCTGCGCATGTTGTCCGGCATCGCGGCGTTGACGTCGATAGCCGGGTTTTTGTTCGAGCCCTTGTTTATCTCGAAGATCGCGCGCGTTTTTGTCGTGTTGTCGATGGTATAGCCCACTTCGCTTATGATGCGCCCGTCGGGAGAGTCGTCCTCTATGAGCTCGCATCCCCAGACACCGTCGACGTGCGGGCGGACCGCCGAACCTTCGATGACGGCGGTCATTCCGGTGCTTACGATGTAGTGTTCGACTTTGATGTCGTATGCGGCGTACTTTTCATTTTCCGCTATCATGCGGCGTGTATTGTCGAAAATTTCCGGGACGCCGTCGAAGAACTTCAGCTCTTTGCCGAACTCCCGCAGTTTCTCGTTGGAGAGTCCGCGGAATATCCCTTTTTTCGCG
>JBMNVD010000029.1:0-21450 GCA_050946615.1 Eubacterium sp. | reverse complement strand
AATGAGGAAATTGACTATGCAAATATTATACCACTTTGCGCCGATAAGGCAATGAGTACTGCGTAATACGTCGAATTTATACGAATTTTACTTTGCCGTTACCTCCCGATTGCTTTTTTGATGATTTTTAATACTTTATCGTTACCTTCCGGTTACATCTCTGATGACTCTTAATACGTTGCCGTGGCTTATCTTGTCTATCTCGTCGTCGGTGAACTTGCCGTCCATCTCGGCGAGTATCTTGGAAAATCCGCTGTAATCTACGAGTTCGCCCGTATCGTCTATTCCGTCGAAGTCCGAGCCGAATCCGATGGAATCGATTCCCGCCTTATCCTTCATGTAGAGCAGATGTTCCACTACTCTCTTTGCGGTCGGCGGTGTCCCGTCGTTATTCAGGAAGTTTCCGTAGAAGTTGACTCCTACTACGCCTCCTTTATCTCCGAGAGTCTTAAGCTGGTCGTCGGTCAGGTTGCGCTGATGGTCGCAGAGGGCCCGCGCGCATGAATGTGAGCATACGAACGGTTTTTTGCTGTATTTTGCGACGTCATAGAATCCGCCCTCGTTCAGATGAGAGCAGTCGACAATCATTCCGAGTTCGTTCATTTTAGCGACCGTCTCGATGCCGAGCGGTTTCAGGCCTTTAGCGTGCAGTTCCGGGTCTTTGCTGTTCGGATACGCGATGCTGTTCTCATGGTTCCATATCAAAGCGATCATGCGCACTCCCATCTTATACGCTTCATCGACTCTTTCGATGTGGTCTTCGATAAACGCGCCGTCCTCTATCGTCAAAAATGATGAGAGGAAGCCGTCTGCAGCGTTCTTTTCGATATCTTCGGCGGTATATGCCGGTTTGATGATATCCGCATATTTTTTCATCTGGACCTGATAATTTGCATAGATGCCTTTAAGGAGTTCGTACGGATCCTTCCCCGAACTCTTCCACGGAAGAAACATGGCGAAACACTGAGCCAGCGAACCGTTTTCCTGCATTAGTTTCAGATTGATATTAGTAGGTCCGTCGAATAAACTCTGCTCAGGATGCCTGTAACTTTCAAGCAAAGTATCGCAGTGCATGTCGATGATCGTTTTCTTGCGATTCATGGTTGTTGCCTCCATTCTCAATTAGTGACCCTTAAATCGTCTCCCGTCTCCGCACACAGAAGTGCATTTCTGATATGCCGCTTTGAAAAGTCAAAACAATATTTTCTTGACTTTTTTGTTGACGGAATTAAATCCACGCTCTAATATTAGTCTGTTTTCAGAATTTTGTAAACAGCACAGGCGGCGCGATAAGCGCAAAAACAGCGTGCCGCGGCGCACAAAGCGCGTTTTCTCTTGCAAAATGCGGAGGTTATATTATAATTGTGTAGCGGCGGACGGAAAACCGATGCCGCTTCGGAAAAGACTAGATTGAAAGAGGTTTATCAAATGGAAAAGAGCTTATACAAGCAGTGGGACGAACTTCTGAACGGACAGACAAAAGCCACGGTAAAGGCGTTCTGGAACGAATATTCCGACACCGAAAAGAAGATCTACGCTTACGTGCTGGCGCATCACGACGAGCACCTGAAAGGTAAAGTTTCGGACTTGGTCGCTCAGTTCAAATGCGACAAAGTAATATTTGTCGGCTTCCTCGACGGCATCCAGACGAGTCTGAATAACCCGTTCGACGTAGATAAGATAACTTTAGACAGCGAGATAGACCTCGACGTCGACTTTGAAAAACTGTACTTCAATATGCATAAGGCGGGCGCCGATTATCTCTGGAGCCTCGAAGAATGGGACGGAGTCCTCAGCGAAGAAAAACGCCTCGAGATATACAACGATTACCGCAGATCCCGCACCGTTCACGTTCCGAAAAAGCCGGGCCGCAACGACCCGTGCCCTTGCGGTTCGGGAAAGAAATATAAGAACTGCCACGGCCGTCCGGGGCATGAAAACGACCCTTGGCCGCAGCAGCCGGAACAGGCAAAACAGTAACGAACGGAAACAGGTAAAACAGTAAAGAACGCGAACAGGCAAAGTAATACAAACAGAGTAATACAAAGCATTCAGTAACATACAAAGTTAATAAAACTAAATAGTAAAGAAAGACCTCCGGCTCCAATGTCAGAGGTCTTTTTCGCACAGATCGTTTATCGGGCATGAATCGCAATTCGGCTTTCTGGCCGAGCAGCACCTGCGCCCGTGGAAAATCAGCAGATGATGGGCTTCCGTATATCTGTCGTGAGGCAGGATACGCTTCAACTGTTCCTCAGTATCTTCAGGCGTCTTTGCTTTTGCAAGCCCTATCCTGTTTGATACTCTGAACACGTGAGTATCCACCGCGATGCGCTGCTGACCGAAAGCCTCGGCAAGTACGACATTGGCTGTCTTTCTCCCTACCCCGGGCAGCGAAACGAGAGAATCGAAATCCCCCGGTACTTCCCCTCCGAAATCATCTGTCAGTCTGCGAGATAGCGCGATGATGTTCGCGGATTTGGTCCGATACATCCCTATCTTTCTGATAATAGAAGCAACTTCGGCTTGCTCGGCATTTGCCAGTTCGTCGGGGCCCGGATACTTCGCGAACAGTTCCGGCGTCACGCTGTTGACGCTTACGTCCGTCGTCTGAGCCGACAGAACTACCGCGACGAGGAGTTGAAAAGGATTCTTAAAATGTAACGCGCATCCCGCATCGGGATACGCTTCCGAGAGCCTGTCTAAAATCTCGGCGGCTGTCTTTTTCTTTACCATATCGTCATTCTACCACAATCTGTCTGTTTCTTGACAGTCAAAGAGCGCGAAAGATATAATTTGGTCATGAGCAGATTACAGGAATTATTAAAAGAACAAAACGAGCCGGATACTGTCGGCGAACGTATATATCGGGACCTCCTGAACGACATCTTGACAGGTGTCTACCCGGCGGGGACAAGGCTTTCTGAGCCTGCTCTCTGCGAGAAATACGGGGTCAGCAGGACTCCGCTCCGTTCGACTTTCAAGCGTCTTGAAACGCTCGGGCTCCTCGAGTACATACCAAACCGCGGCGAATTCGTACGCGGGCTTACAGCCGATGAAGTTTCCGACATGATGCTAATGCGCCGAGACCTCGAGACAATTGCCGCTGGTATGGCAGCAAGGCGCGCCACCGAGGAACAGATATCGGACCTCGACGATATCTTCAAATACATGGTCCTATACACCAAAACGAACGACGTGCCGAAGATGGTCTCTATCAACAAAGTTTTCCACTGCCTGATATATGAAGCGGCCGGGGATATCCTGCTTGAGAAGATACTGCGCACTCTGCAGGACTTTTCGGGATACTGCTGCGCACCGAACTATTTCGAGCCTAATTATCTCGACAGGGTCCTCAGAGAACATCGCCGCATATACTATGCGATAACGTCAAAAAACGAAAAAGCAGGCGCACATACCATGCGCCTGCACATGAACAACACTATCAAGCGTTCTGGGATTCCTCAGGATCCTCTGTTTTGAAGTCCAGCCCGTCGCTGCCCCTTGTGACAGTGACAGAACTTCCGTCCATTATCTCGCCCGATATTATCATCGAGGCGAGTTTATTTTCGACGTACTTCTGCAGATATCTCTTGACAGGGCGTGCGCCGTACTCAGGGTCGTACGCTTCGTCCGAGATGAAATCGCGGCCGCTTTCGGTAAGTTTGAGCGTGATGTTTCTGTCCTGCAGTCTCTTTCTTATCTGGTCGAACTGCAGTTCGATTATCTTTCCTATCTCACCTTTTGTCAGCGGACTGAACACGATTATCTCGTCTATCCTGTTCAGGAATTCAGGTTTGAACGATCTTTCCAGTTCGCTCATGACTTCTTGTCTGGTGGATTCATCGATATTTCCGTCTTCTCTGATGTTCTCGAGCAGTTCGCGGCTGCCGATATTTGACGTCATGATGATTATGGTGTTTTTGAAGTCCACCGTCCTGCCCTGATTGTCCGTCAGGCGGCCGTCGTCGAGAAGCTGCAGCAGGATATTGAATACATCCGGATGGGCCTTTTCTATTTCATCGAAAAGGATAACGCTGTAAGGATGTCTCCTGACCGCTTCCGTGAGCTGGCCACCTTCGTCGTACCCGACGTATCCCGGAGGTGCTCCGATGAGTCTGGAAACAGAGTATTTCTCCATGTATTCGGACATATCTATCCTTATCATGCTCTTCTCGGTGTCGAACATGGCCTCGCTCAGCGCTTTGGCGAGTTCCGTCTTGCCTACACCCGTCGGGCCAAGGAAAATGAACGAGCCGATAGGCCTGTTCGCGTCTTTAAGACCTGCTCTGGCGCGGAGTATAGCCTCCGATACAGCCTGCACGCCTTCATCCTGACCGATGACTCTCTTATGCAGTGTCTCAGGAAGTCTCAGCAGTTTCTCACGTTCCGTCTCAACAAGTTTAGCAACAGGAATGCCTGTCCACTGCGATACGACTTCGGCGATCTCTTCTTCACCGACTTCTTCTTTGAGCAGTCTCTCGTCTTTTCCGGATTCGAGCTTGCGTTTCTGCTCCTCCAGCTTTTTCTCAAGTTCGGGCAGTCTGCCGTATTTGAGCTGAGCAAGAGTGTCGAGGTCGTATTTGCGTTCGGCTTCTTCCATGCTGTGCTTGACTTCCTCTATCTCCTGACGTGTCTTTTTTGATTCGGTTATGAGTTTCTTCTCCGTCTCCCATTCGGCGCGCATTGAAGCGTCCTTGGCGCGGAGTTCTGACAGTTCGTTTTCGAGGGCGGCAAGTCTTGCCTTTGATGCCTTGTCTTCTTCTTTCGACAAAGCCTGTTTCTCGATTTCAAGCTGCATTATCTTGCGCGAAGTCTCGTCGAGTTCGGTCGGCATGCTGTCTATCTCTGTCCTTATCTTTGCCGCGGCCTCGTCCATGAGGTCGATGGCTTTGTCAGGCAGGAACCTGTCGGTTATATACCTGTCTGAAAGTTTTGCGCACGCGATGAGAGCGTTGTCTGTTATCCTGACGCCGTGATGTATCTCAAATCTCTGCTTGAGTCCGCGGAGGATGGAAATCGTATCCTCGACGGAAGGCTGGTCCACCAGCACTTTCTGGAAACGGCGCTCCAGAGCGGCGTCTTTTTCGATGTATTTTCTGTATTCATCGAGTGTCGTCGCGCCTATGCAGTGGAGTTCTCCCCTTGCGAGTTTAGGTTTGAGCAGGTTGCCGGCGTCCATGGAACCTTCGGTCTTTCCGGCTCCGACGATATTGTGGATCTCGTCGATAAAAAGTATTATCTTTCCTTCGGACTTTTCGATTTCGTTCAGGACTGCCTTAAGTCTTTCTTCGAATTCGCCGCGGTACTTTGCGCCCGCGATGAGTGAGCCCATGTCGAGTGCGAATATCGTCTTATCCTTCAGATTTTCAGGTACGTCGCCCTTGAGTATCCTCTGAGCGAGCCCTTCGACGACTGCAGTTTTGCCGACGCCCGGCTCACCAATGAGTACAGGGTTGTTCTTCGTCCTGCGTGAAAGGATCTGGATGGTGTGCCTTATCTCCGCATCTCTGCCGATGACAGGGTCGAGTTTGCCTTCACGCGCCATTTCGACCAGATCGCGCCCGTATTTCTGCAGGGCGTCATAGTTATCCTCAGGGTTGTCGCTTGTCACGCGCTGATTGCCGCGCACCTGCGAGAGAGCCGCGAGGAATCCGTCCTTAGTTATCCCGAATCTGCGGAAGATCTCGGCCGAAGGGCCGTTATTCTCCGAAAGCAGCGCGAGGTAGATGTGCTCCACGCTGACAAATTCGTCCTTGAAACGCTTTGATTCCTTTTCCGCTCTGTCGAGGAGCCTTACGGTCCTCTGAGAAGCGTATGTCTGACCGCCCGTCGATTTAGGCAGCTTTTCTACCGCTCTGCTGACGGCGTTTTCTACCTGCGACGGTTCCTTTTCCATATATTTCAGAAGCCTTGGTATCAGTCCGTCTTTTTGACGAAGCAGTTCCAGATGGATATGCTCAGGCTCCAGCGACGGATTTCCATATTCGATAGCCAGATTCTGCGCGTCGATGACCGCAGACTGGGCATTCTGAGTGTATTTTTCAATGTTCATTGCAATCATCTCCTCCTGTGATTGTTTTTTATCTACGATTATCATATACCCGCCTGCGGCAAAACTCAACATAAAAATTAGCACTCTCGTGTGGAGAGTGCTAAAATATTTCACGTATATTATGTATATTATTATGATATTAATGCATCAGGATGTGCCGTAAATGAGATTACTTTTGCGGGCTTTGCTTACGAAATGACTGCAGCTGATTTTTACAATAAGGGACCCCCGCGTTTGACGCGGGGATAATTTTTGTTATGACGCGTTCTGTCCCGTGTTCAGAAGAAAATGCCGACAAGGAAATTGTACAGTCCGGTGTAGCACGGAGCAACTATCCTTCCGACAAATCCAAAGGCGATAAGTAACAGAAGGATATAGTATCCGTAGCGCTGAGCATTCGGATACCATCTGTACCTGTCCAGTTTGAATATCTGCGTCACCAGATTGAATCCGTCGAGCGGAGGCAGAGGTATCAGGTTAAAGACCATGAGCGAGAGATTTACAGAGACGACAGCCTGCAGTATCTCGAAAATCACTTCGCTGACGATGTGATAACGCATTGCGGGATATACGGCGATACATATCCTCATCACCGCCGTGAAAACGAAGGCGGTAATGAAGTTGGTTGCGACCCCCGCCACGGCGACGAATGCCTCGTCTCTCCTTCTGTTTCTGTAATATCTCGGGTCTATCATTACCGGCTTGCCCCAGCCAAAGCCAAGCAGGATGAGCGTGAGCAGGCCGATCGGGTCCACATGTGCCGCGGGGTTCAGAGTCACCCTTCCCTGCATGCGCGGAGTCGGATCCCCGAGTTTGTCCGAGACTTTGGCGTGCGCGTATTCGTGAACGCTAATGCCGATAATTATCCCCGGGAGCGACAGCAGTTTATATATCAGCACCTGCATGCTTAATCCGTTCATCAAGCTCCTGACTATGAGCAGGATCAAGAATATCGCCATAAACGGATAACGGCGAAAAAATTCTTTGATTTTTTCCAATGTATCCCTCCGATTCCTATCGTTAAATTTGTCCGATTTGTTCGATTTGTTCGATTTTCTCAGTATGGTTCAGCGCACCTGCTCGCCAAACAGAGAAAACGTCTTTGCGCCCGTGATTTTGACGAGAACATCTCTGCCTATGAGATCCTCGCCGCCTTTGAAATTAACGAGTTTGAAACCGTCTGTGCGGCCGGCGAGCGTCCCTTTTGTCTTTCCCTTCTCGTCGACTATTATCTTTTCCGTACGCCCGACATACGCGGCGTTTTTCTCAGCGCTTATCTCGTTGACGGCTTCTACGAGCCTGTTGAAGCGCTCGTGCTTGACATCTTCCGGAATCTGATCTTCGTATCTCGCGGCGGGTGTTCCGTTTCTCTTAGAATAGAGAAAAGTGAAAGCCGAGTCGTATCTGACTTCACGCACGAGCGACAGAGTATCTTCGAAATCTTCTTCCGTCTCGCCCGGGAAACCGACGATGATATCTGTGGAAATCGTTATTTCGGGAACTCTTGCTCTCAGCTTTTCTATAAGTGACAGGTATCCTTCGCGCGTATAGTGCCTGTTCATGCGCTTCAGGATGCGGTCGCTGCCGCACTGCACTGGAAGATGTATGTTGCGGCAGAGTTTATCGCATTCGGTAAAAGCGTCTACCAGGCGGTCGGAAAGATCTTTCGGATGGGACGTCATGAATCTGATGCGCTCGATGCCGTCGATTTCGTTTATCCTGCGTATGAGGTCCGGAAAATCCGATGTTTCACCCGTTTCGGACAGCCCTTTGTACGAGTTTACGTTTTGGCCGAGCAGCATGACTTCCTTGACACCGTCTTCCGCGAGCATCTTTATCTCGCCGACTACCGCCTCGGGAGTCCTGCTCTTTTCGCGGCCGCGCGTGTAAGGGACGATGCAGTATGTGCAGAAGTTGTTGCATCCGTACATGATGTTCACGAGCGACTTATGTTTGAACAGGCGTCTGGCAGGGAGGCCTTCCACTATCTCGGACGAATCAGGCAGCACGTCGATTATGCCTTCCTGACCCGAGCGCACTTCGTCGATAAGCGAAGGTATCTCATGTATGTTATGCGTGCCGAAAACAACGTCCACCCACGGATATTTCGATTTTATCTCATCGACTATGCTCTGCTGCTGCATCATGCAGCCGCAGACGCAGACGATGAAAGAAGGGTCATTTTCCTTGCGTTTCTTCAGCGTTCCGAGCGTCCCGAAAAAGCGTTTGTCCGCGTTTTCGCGCACGCTGCATGTGTTTATTATCTCTATGGACGCCGCAGCGATATCGTCGGTCTGCGTCATGCCTTTCTCAGTCAATAGTCCGGCGATTATCTCCGAGTCGTGCTCGTTCATCTGGCATCCGAAAGTAGTTATATGAAAGTACGATGACATATATTCTCCAAGATCAATTTTCAGCTTTCAGCGGCCTGCCCATGAGGACTCCAACGCCGTCCTCTGGGGTCAGCCTTCCTTCAAGACATTCGTGTATCGCGTCGGTGATCGGCATCTCTACGCCTATTCTGTGAGAAAGTTCATAAGCCGCATAGCATGTATAGACGCCCTCGACTACCATTCCGATGCGCTTTATCGCTTCGTCAGGCGCAACGCCCTGACCTATAAGCGTTCCGCAGCGCATGTTGCGGGAGTGTATGCTCATGCATGTAACTACGAGATCTCCGATGCCGGCGAGGCCGGAGAAAGTCTCCTGCCTTGCGCCGAACGCCGCGCCGAAGCGCTTCATCTCGGCTATCCCTCTGGTGATAAGAGCGGCTTTTGCGCTGTCGCCCGCTCCCATTCCGTTTATGACTCCCGCGCCGAGAGCGATAATGTTCTTCAGCGAGCCTCCGAGTTCGACTCCGCAGACATCGTCGTTTGTATAGACTCTGAATCTGTCCGTCGTAAAAAGTTCCTGCACCGCTTTTGCGGCTTCCGCGTCGCGCGAAGATGAAACGACGCTCGCAGGCAGGAATCTTCCGACTTCTTCGGCGTGTGAAGGCCCTGAAAGCACGGCGTATCTGAATTCGGGAGCGATTTCCCCGGCGATCT
Organism: Eubacterium sp.; assembly: GCA_050946615.1. GTDB lineage: Bacteria > Bacillota > Clostridia > Peptostreptococcales > Anaerovoracaceae > Eubacterium_B. Next base: position 12,348 of record JBMNVD010000029.1, on the reverse strand, counting down.
CCGAAAGGCGCATGAGCGAGTTTTGTTCGATGCCCTTTGCGGTATTGACAATAACGGCGTCTGTCGGCATGAGGCCTTTGTATTTTATGAGATTTTCGCGGAAATGCTGCGCGGGGACGGCGTAAATGACAAAATCGGCCCCGGACAATGCGGCACTTCCGTCGGGTTCAAAAATCACGCCTGCCGGTATCTCGACTCCCGGGAGATATTTTTTGTTCTCCCTCGACGAACTCACTTCGGCGAGAAAATCTCTGTTCCGCGCCGTGACAGTCACGTCGACCCCTTTTGACGCCAGAAGGACTGAAATTGCCGTTCCCCAACTGCCGTAACCGATGAGCGCTGCCTTCATTTGCTTTCTCCTTCGGGCTGTTTATTTTTCAGACTTATCGACTTTTCCTCGCCCCGTGCGAGCCTCGCGATGTTGGCGCGGTGCATGAAAAATATAAAGCCGGCCGTAATTATCGCCGGGATGAGCATCTCCCTGTGGAAAATAGCAGCTTGTATCGGGAACATGGCGGTCCCGCACAGAGACCCGAGAGAGACTTTCCTGCTTATCAGGAACACGACGACAAATGCGCCAAAGCAGATAAGCGCCATCCACCAGCACTGTCCCGATATCGCGCCGACTCCGCAGGCGACGCCTTTGCCGCCCTTAAAATGGAGCATCTGCGGGAATATATGCCCGAGTGTTACCGCCAGAATGCAATAAGCGGCGAGGTCCGCGGGAAGGAGCCTTGCGGCGACGAACGAGGCCAGCCAGCCTTTGAATACATCCATCGCAAAAGTCAGCAGCGCGTATTTTGGCCCGAGTATCCTGAGGACGTTCGTTGTCCCGGCGTTTCCCGACCCTTCCTTCTTTATATCGTGGCCTTTGCTCCTTGCGATGAGTGTGGAAGGTGAAAAATTCCCTATGAAATATGAACATATCATCCATATGATGAACGTTGCAGTCGTGGCGGTTGAAATCATTGTTCCTTCTCCCCTTTTTCGCGGTACACGAATTTGATAGACGTTCCTTCGAACCCGTACGCGTCGCGTATCCTGTTCTCGATATATCTCGCATAAGAAAAATGCATCAGTTCACGGTCGTTGATGGAAAACGAAAAGAGCGGCGGTTTTACCCCGACCTGAGACGCGTAATATATCTTAAGGCGTCTGCCCTTGTCGGCAGGCGGCTCTTTCATCAGAACCGCATCTTCAATAAGGCTGTTAAGCTGCCCCGTAGGTACGCGCATGGCTCTGTTCTCGGATACGGCTTTTACGACCTGCATGACGCGGCCGACTCTCTGTCCGGTCAAAGCTGAAATAAAGACGATAGGGGCGTAGGACATGAAAAGGAGTTCGCCTTTGATTTTCTTCGTGTACTCCTTCATGGTGTTCGTATTTTTTTCGACGAGGTCCCATTTGTTCACGACTATCACGATGCCCTTGCCCTCATCGTGAGCGATGCCCGCTATCTTTTTATCCTGTTCCGTAAGGCCTTCGGAGGCGTCTATCATCAAAAGACAGACGTCGCTTCTTTCGATGGCTCCGACCGCCCTGATGACACTGTACCGCTCGATGCTGTCATAGACCTTGCTCTTGCGGCGAATTCCGGCAGTATCTATGAGCGTGAATTTTTCTCCGTTCCATTCGAAAGGCGAATCTATCGCGTCGCGCGTCGTCCCCGCTATAGGTGAAACTATGACGCGCTTTTCTTTCAGCAGATCGTTGACGAGCGAAGATTTTCCGACGTTCGGTTTGCCGATGACCGCAATCTTTGTGTTGTCGTCATCGTCCGTATCGGTTTCCGGAAGCGCAGAAACTATCTCGTCAAGAACGTCTCCCAGATTCAGCATGTTTGCGGATGAGACGGGGATAGGATCGGCGATGCCGAGCGAATAGAAATCGTAAAAATTGTCCGGAAGTTTTCGCGGGTTGTCTATCTTGTTGACGAGCAGGATGATCTTCTTCCCTTTACCGCTGCGTCTCAGGATATCGGCTACTTCTTCGTCGGCAGTAGTTATGCCTTCCTTGCCGTCGACCATGAATATGATGACGTCTGCCATGTCTATGGCAGCTTGTGCCTGTTCGCGCATCTGGACCATGATGATATCGTCGCTCGAAGGCTCGATGCCGCCGGTGTCTATCATGTCGAAATGCCTGCCGTTCCACTCGGCTTCGGCAAATATCCTGTCGCGCGTTACGCCGGGCGTGTCTTCGACAATTGATATTTTGCTGCCCACTATTTTGTTGAAAAATGTGGATTTGCCCACATTAGGCCGTCCGACGACGGCTACTATCGGCTTACTCACTGAAGATACCTCCGGCGAATCTCCTCGGGTCGAAAGTCTCGATGTCGTCTAAGCCTTCGCCCAAGCCTAAGAATTTTATAGGTATGTTGAACTGGTCTGTAACTGTTATGGCGATTCCGCCTTTTGCGGTGCCGTCCATCTTAGTCAGGAAAATGCCCGTTATCTCGGCAGATTCGTTGAAGACTTCGGCCTGAGAAATAGCGTTCTTTCCGGTAGTAGCATCTAAGACGAGTATCGTCTCAAGTCCCGCTTCAGGATATTCGCGGGTTATCACCCTTTTTATCTTTTCGAGTTCTGCCATGAGGTTGCGCTTCGTCTGGAGACGTCCGGCAGTATCGACGATAAGGACGTCGGCGTGTTTCGCTTTTGCGGAATGGATGGCGTCAAAGACTACCGCGGAAGGGTCTGCGCCTTCGCCGTGCATGACCACCGGAACTCCGATTCGGTCTCCCCATATCTTCAACTGCTCGCCCGCCGCGGCGCGGAAGGTGTCGGCAGCGGCGAACATGACGCTCTTTCCCTGTTTCTTCAGCAGGTTGCCGAGTTTTGCGATGGAGGTGGTTTTTCCTCCACCGTTGATGCCTATCATGAGGATGACTAGCGGCGTCTTTGACGAAAGTTTGTTTCTCTCGCCTTTGTCTACCATATATGTAATTACGTTAACAATAGCGTCTTTTACCTGTTCCGGTCGGCTGATATGATTTATCTTCACGTGATCTCTCACATCTTCCATTATGCGCATGGTCGTGTCCATGCCGATGTCGGATGTTATCAGGACTTCCTCGAGTTCATCGAGCATTTCGTCGTCTACGACCGAACGCTGCATCAGCACGTCGCCTATGCGCTCCGACAGTTTCCCGAAGAATCCTTTTTCTTTCTTGATGATAGGCATTTTATCTTACCTTTCGTTCTTTTCGTCCCCGAGATCTATTTCGTCGCCGAGTTTAAGGCTGAGGACTTTGGAAATACCGTGCTCCGGCATAGTTACTCCGTAGAGGACGTCCGCGTGGCGCATCGTCGCTTTTTGGTGCGTGACGAGCGTGAACTGAATGTCTTTGAAATTCGAGAGATAATCGGCAAATCTGTCGATATTCTCGTCGTCGAGGGCGGCTTCGACTTCGTCGAGGATGCAGAACGGTGTCGGCTTGGTCTTAAGCACGGCGAACATCAAAGCGATGGCCGTCATGGTTTTTTCGCCGCCGCTCATGAGGTTGATGTTCTGCAGTTTCTTCCCGGGCGGCTGAGCGACGATCTCTATTCCCGAATTGAGCGGATCGTCTTCATCGTCAAGAGTAAGTTCCGCGTGCCCTCCTCCGAAAAGTTCGGAGAATATTTTTTCAAAGTTTACGACTACTTTATCGAAGTTTTCTTTGAACCGCGTCTTTATCGAGCGGTCCATGTTTTCGATAATCGATACGAGTTCGTCTCTCGCTTTGATGACGTCATCGCGCTGAGCAGTCATGAAATCATATCGCTTGGAGACTTCTTCGTACTCTTTTATCGAGCCGATGCTCACGTCTCCGAGTTCCGACATTCTCGCCCTTATCTCGCGTGTTTCTCTGACCGCCGCGGAATATTTGATGTCGTCGCGCTTCATATCGGCTGCCTGAGCGTAGGAGATCTCGAATTCGTCCCAGAGTTTCTCCTTCATGTTCTCGAGCTGGCCTTCGCCCTTGGCTATCTTAACGTCGAGCTGGTATTTATCGCCGCGGAGAGTATCGATAAGGCTCTGATATTTCTGCTGTTCGGCGGTGATATCGCCGTATTCCTTATCGGTCTTTCCCATTTCCTCGGACAGGCGCGCCTTACGGCGTTCCAGTTCTTCTCTCTCTGAAGTGAGTTTTGAGATATCGCCTGAACGGTCCGTCTTCTGAGCGAGTTCCGTTTTCTCGCGTTCTATCGCTTCAAGTTCGCGTCTCTTTTCGGCTGCATCATGTTCGCTCCGCGCGATGCTGTTTTCTGCCGAATTTATCTCAGCCGTCTTCGCGGTTATCTTACCGTTGATTTCCGTTAAAGCAATCGCCTTATCCGTGACTTCGCTCTGTTTTTCGGCAAGAAGCGCGTTTTTGTCGGAAGCGGCTTCGCTTTCGGCGTCTACCGTATCCTCGCATTTTTTCAGTTCCGATTCGATGTTCTCGATTTCTTTCTTCTTTGCGGCGATAAGTTCATCGGCCTCGGCATTTCTGGCGTCGATGTCTGCGAGTTCTCCGGCTACATTCTTCGCGGATTCCTCACCGCTCGACAGGCGCTCGCGAGCCGAAAGAAGTTCGCCCTCTATGCGCTTTAATTCGAGTTCGGACTCTCTGACGAGCCTTTCTTTTTCGGCAAATTTGGATGATATCTGATCCCTCTTGGTTTTAAGGGTCTCTATCTCTTTATTTTCTTCGTCCGTCTTTGATGTCAGAGCCGCTATCTTATCGCGGAGCGCAGCTATCTCGTGCTTGCGTTCGAGCAGGCTTGCTGTCCTGTTCTTATACGCGCCGCCTGTTATCGCGCCTGAGACGTTGACGATCTCACCTTCCAGAGTGACAAAACGAAGCGGAGTGCCCTTCTTTGAAAGAGCGACTGCGCTGTCCATGTCCTCTACCACGGCGGTACGGCCGAGAAGGTATGAAAATATGTTGCTGTATGTTTTGTCAAACTCGATGAGTTCGTCGGCCATGCCGATAAAACCTTCTGCGTTCTCGACTTCGGGATATGATGCTTTTCTCGAAGGTCTTATCGAGGAAACAGGAAGGAATGTCAGACGGCCTGCCCTGTTTTGCTTGAGGAAACGAACGCCGCGTTTTGCGTCTTCGTCTGTCTCGCAGACGACGTTCTGCAGTGTCTGTCCCATGGCGGTTTCGATGGCAGTAACGTATTTTTCCGGCACGCTGATGAGGTCAGCAGTAACGCCTAAGATACCGCCGGTCCTGCTCTTCATGAGTGTCTTGACGCCGTTGTTGTAGCCCTCGTAGTTGTTCTCGAGTTCTATCATAGTAGACAATCTTGACGACAGTCTGCTGTTCTCGATGGCGTCATTCTGAAGATGCTCGGAAACTGCTGAAAGTTTATCAGTCGTCGATTTCAGTTCATCGGCAAGTTTGGCTCTGTCTTCCTTCAGAGTTGAAAGGTTCTCTTTTTCCTCCATGTCTCTGATGTTGACCGCGTCGAACTGTTCCTTCATCTTCGCGTTTTCTTCAGATGAAGTCCTGCTCTTAGTGTTCAGTTCGACTCTGCGCTCTTCGAGGGTCTGTTTGAGGTTCTCATAACTCTCTATCGAAGTGTTGATGCCGGCCTTTTTTGATGCCAGATCTATTATCTTTTCGCGCGCGTCTGATGCCGCTTTATCGTGACTGTTCTTTTCCGCGAGAGCGGTATTATATTCAGATTGAACGCGTCTGCGGTCTTCTTCCGCGCTTTCGCGCGACTGTTGCAGAGACGAAAGTTCCGTTCTGAATTTTTCAAGTTCCTTTGCGGTTTCTTTCAGACTTTGCTCGATGTCCTCTATTTCGCGGCTTATTCTCTCCGCGTCGCGTCTGCGCGCGTCTAAACGTTCGGCGGCGATTTTACCTGAACTGGAGGCTTCGTTAATAGAGTTGGTAAGAGAAAGTATCCTGTCTCTCGTCTCATCTAAGTCCGCCTGGAGCGCGGCGCGCCTTTCCGTGAGTTCTCTGTTCTTTTCGACCGTTTTAGCGCCGGCTGCTTCCGCTTCCGCGATCCTTCCGGTCAGCGCGGCAAGGTCTTCGGAAAGGCCCGCGTTTGATTCCGTCGTCTTCTCGATGCTATTCAATATAACGTTGACCTCGAGGAGTTTATATCTGTCTCTGAGTTCGACGTATTCTTTCGCTTTTTTGCTCTCTTCCGCAAGTGACGGGAGCCTGCCGTCGAGTTCTCCGACGATGTCGTTTATCCTGTCGAGATTGACTTTGGTCGATTCGAGTTTGCGCTCCGCTTCCTCGCGTTTTGTCCTGTACATCACAACGCCGGCGGCTTCCTCGAAAATCTCGCGTCTGCTCTCCGGCTTGGTGCTGACGATATCAGCGATCTTTCCCTGTCCGATTATGGAATATCCGTCGACGCCTATGCCGGTGTCCATGATGAGTTCGCGGATATCGCGCAGGCGGCACTGATTGCCGTTGATCAGATATTCGCTTTCACCGGAACGGTACATGCGTCTTGTGATGGCGACTTCGTTGTAATCTATGTTCAAAAGGTGCGCGGAATTATCGATGACGAGAGTCACTTCGGCCATGCCGCGCGGTTTCCTGGTGGCGGTCCCGGAGAATATGACTTCTTCCATTTTCCCGCCGCGCAGTGCCTTAGGGCTCTGTTCGCCGAGCACCCACCTGATTGCGTCGCTGATGTTGCTCTTGCCGCTGCCGTTGGGTCCGACGATGCACGTGATACCTTCGTTGAATTCTATCGTAACGGGGTCGGCGAAAGACTTGAACCCCTGCATTTCCAGTCTTTTAAAATACATCCTGTTATAGGCCCTTCCCGAGCGCGGCTCTCGCCGCGTCTTGTTCTGCCTGTTTCTTTGTTTTGCCCGATCCGCGGCCGATTTCTTTTCCGTTGAGCATCACGCGTGCGAAAAATGTCTTATCGTGCTCGGGACCTGTCTCTTTGATGATGTGATATTCTATGTGCGCTTCGTCTTTCAGTTCGGACTGCAGCGTCTCCTGCAGTTCTGACTTGAAATCTCCGAAAGATCCGCCCGCGACTGCCTCCCCGACAGGCTCGGCGAAAACTCTCAGGATGAAGTCTTTGGCGGCATCATAACCGCCGTCTTCGTAGATAGCGCCTATCACCGCCTCTAAGGCGTCTGATGAGATGGACTTGCGCTCGCGGCCGCCCGTCTTTTCTTCCCCTTTCCCCATTCTGAGAAAATCAGAGACCGAAAGTTTGAACGCGACTTCGGCGTTTCCGTCTTCACATACTATTTTCGCTCTCAGTTTCGTAAGCGTGCCTTCCTGAGCGCCTGGCATCCTCTCAAAGAGTTCCGCCCCTATCACGGCGTCCAGGATGGCGTCGCCGACGAATTCGAGTCTTTCGTTGTCGAAGCGCCCGCCGTCGGTCCCTGTTATGTTGCAGGAACTGTGGGTGAGCGCCTCTTCAAGGAGTCTTTTGTTTTTGAAGGAATATGAAATTTTTTTTTCGAATTCAGAGTTTTCCAATGTGTTTGTTCTTCCGAAATATTTTTGTATCAGTTTTCTTCGAGGATGGTTTCGCTCTCGAGCACGGCATCCGATATCCGTTCTATTACTTTGTTCTCGTAGAACGGTATCGTCGCCAGGATGGCGTTTTTCACGGCGTATGCGTCGGATGAGCCATGCATCTTAACGATGATACCCTTTACGCCGAGTATCGGCGCCCCGCCGTACTCGGCGTAATCCAAGGCGGCTTTCATATCTTTGAGCTGATCCTTCATCATCAGCGCGCCGATCTTAGCCTTTGTGGTCGAAGTCATCCTCTTCTTGAGTTCGCGCATCATCATGATCGCCATGCCTTCTGTCAATTTCAGAATGACATTCCCGGTAAAGCCGTCGGTCACATAGATGTCCGCAGCGCCGAAAGGCAGGTCTCTGGCCTCGACATTGCCTATGAAGTTCAAGCTGCTGTTCTTCAGGTTCTCGTATGTGGCTTTTGTCAGCGTCGATCCTTTGTGGCTCTCGGTGCCGTTGTTCACCAGCCCGATGGTCGGGTTCTCGCGCCCGATGACTTTCTCCATGTAGATAGAGGCCATCATGGCGAACTCCAGAAGCGTGTTTGGTTTGCAGTTGGCGTTTGCGCCCGCGTCCAGAAGCATCGAAGGCTCTTTGCCCATTATCGGGTAGATAGTCGCTATCGCTGGCCTGTCTATCCCGGGTATCCTGCCGAGCACGAACATGCCGCCGGCAAGCATTGCGCCGGTGCTGCCCGCGGAGACGAACGCGTCCGCCTCGCCTCTTTTAAGCATTTCAAGGGCTTTGACTATCGAAGAATCTTTCTTCGTCATAACGGCGCGCGAAGGGGCTTCATCGTTGGAGATGACTTCGGACGCATTGATTATATCGATGTCGCCCTCGTATTTGCACTCTCTGAAGGCATTGAGAAGCGCTTCTTCCTTCCCGATGACCGAAATCTTCGCATCGGTCTCCGAAGCCGCTTCTATGCATCCTCTTACGATTTCCAGTGGAGCGTTGTCTCCGCCCATTCCGTCAACTATTATCCTCATTTACTGCTCACTCTTTTCTTTTACAAGTTCTTTGATGATGACATCCAGACGCCTTGCGACTTCGCGGAAGTCATCTTCTTTATATCCGCGTGTGGTCATCGGAGCAGTGCCTACGCGAACGCCGCTCGTCTCCTTCGGCGACCTCTTATCTCCAGGAACGCAGTTTTTGTTCAGGGTAATGCCTCTTTCGTCTGCTCTCTCCTGCAGTTCTCTGCCGCTGATAGGGAGGTCGGATAGGTCGATAAGGAACACGTGGTTGTCGGTGCCTCCCGTTACGACTTTATATCCGAGTTTGATGAATTCATCCGCGAACGCCTTGCAGTTGAGGACTACCTGATGAGCATATTCTTTGAATGCAGGCGTGCAGGCTTCTTCGGCGCATACGGCTTTCCCGGCGATGATGTGCTCGAGCGGGCCGCCCTGAGAGAACGGGAATACAGCGCTGTCTACTTTCTTTGCAAGTTCGGGTCTCGCGAAGATGAGTCCGCCTCTAGGTCCGCGAAGTGTCTTATGCGTTGTCGTCGTGATGATATCCGCGTATCCGAAAGGTGTCGGATGCTCGCCCGCCGCGACAAGACCGGCGATATGAGCCATGTCTACCATGAAGTACGCTCCGACTTCCTTTGCTATCTCGGAAAACGCCTTGAAGTCGATTATTCTGGAATATGCGGAAGCGCCGGCGAGGATGAGTTTAGGCTTGATCTCGTGGGCTTTGCGTCTGACGTCTTCCATATCGATGAAACCGTTTGCGTCTACGTCGTAGAAAGAGAAGTCGTAAAGCGTGCCGCTGAAACTGACGCTCGAGCCGTGTGTCAGATGGCCGCCGTTTGCGAGCACCATCGCCAAAACCTTATCGCCCGGTCTGATTACCGCTCTGTATGCAGCGAAGTTTGCCTGCGAGCCGCTGTGAGGCTGTACGTTCACATGATAGTCGGTGTGGAACACTTCTCTCCACTTGTCGCAGCAATACTCCTCCAGCTCGTCGACATATTTCGTTCCTCCGTAGTAGCGGCCCTTGTTTCCGCTGGTCCTGACGTAAGGATAACCTTCTGCGTATTTCCACGAGAGGCAGCTTCCGCACGCAGCGAGGACAGCCTCGGAACAATAGTTCTCGGATGCGATGAGTTCGACGTTGTTTTTCTGACGCTCGTACTCTTTTTTCACGAGTTCGCCGACCTTAGGCGAAGTCTTGCTGATAAACTCGTAGTTTTTGACATTGTAATCATTTGTGTCTTTGCCGTCTCTAGTAAACACTTCGGTTCTCCCTTCTTAGTACTGTTACGGTTGATATATTATCCCCGCCCTGTCGGGCGGTTTATCACAGTTTGAGTTTCATTATCTCCGGGAAACAGTCTTTGTTGAACTGCGGGCATGTCCTGCACTCATAGAATTCAGGCGCTTCGTCTGCCGGTATCGTCACGAATCCGCGCTTGCGGAAAAATCCCGGTGCTTTGGCTACAAGATATACGTTCTCTGCGCCGAGCGATGCGGCGTCGTCCAGAGCGCGGTCGAGCATCGCGCGGCCGATATTTGACTTGCGATACTCTGGTTCGACTGCGATGCCGTCGATGATGTACTCGTTTTGACGATATGCAAGGCATACGCCGCCGATGAGATCTCCGTCCTCGTCTGTAACCTCATAGAGTTTTACTATATCCTCCGGGACTTCGTCTTCCTCGTCTTCAGATGAAAATTCAAGTCCGTTCTTCATGAAGAAAACGACGAGCTTGTCGTAATCATCTGTTGGACGCATAGTAAGTTTTTTACCGTTCACTTCCATATCTGCGGACTCCTTTCTCATACATATTTACTCCGGCCCTTTGTGACAGCCCTATTTGCCTATCTTAGCCGCTATCATCGCGAGGCGGTCGTTGACTTTATCGAGGTCTTCCTGATACGCCGCGAGTTTTGCCTTTTCTTCGTCTATCAGACGCTGCGGGGCTTTGCTGACAAAGCCCTGATTGGCGAGTTTGCCGGATGCGCGTTTTACTTCGCTCTCGAGCCTCTTCTGCTCTTTTGTGAGTCTTGCGTATTCGGCGTTGAAATCGACGAGTTCATCGAGAGGGATGTATATCTCGACACCGTTTTCTACCGCCGACATGACTTCTTTCGGGACTCCTTCGGAATCCTCCGAGAAGAAGGCCTCTTTAACATTCGCGATATCGCATATAAGGCGCTCCTCGTCTTTAAGAGAACTGAGAGCGCTGCCCTGAGCCACGAAGTAAGCGGAGAGTTCCTTTGCCGGTGAGGCTTCCGCCTCGGTCCTTATGTTTCTTACGGCCTTTATCATCGACATCGCAAGTGAAACTTTTGCCGATTCAGCCGGGAATCTGTCTTCATCGCTCGAAACAGGCCAAGACGCTTTTATCAGATATCCTTCCTCGTGAGGCAGGAATCCGTAGATTTCCTCCGTGATAAACGGCATGAACGGATGGAGGAGCTTCAGCATGTCGATAAGTTCGCGCACCAAAACGCCCCTTGCGACTTTCTTGTCTTCCTCGTCGTCGCTCCAAAGTCTCTTCTTTACGAACTCGATATACCAATCGCAGAATTCGTTCCAGATAAGGTCATATATCCTCTGTCCGGCCATCGCCAGATCGTATCTCGCCATGGCAGTATCGACATAATCTATCGCGTCGGATACGCGGTCGATTATCCATTTATCCTCGTCGCGGAGCGCTCCGCTCCTGCCGTCCGTCATAGGCAGGAAAGAACCGTCCTCCGCTTTGATGTTCATTATCGTGAACCTGGATGCGTTCCAGAGTTTATTGGCAAAGTTGCGGGCCGACTCGAGTCTGTCATACGTGAATCTCATGTCGTTGCCCGGCGTGATTCCCGTGGAGAGCATGAACCTGAGCGCGTCGGCGCCGTATTCGTCTATGACTTTGAGCGGATCCACGCCGTTGCCGAGAGATTTGCTCATCTTGCGGCCTTCGGCGTCGCGAACGATACCGTGGATAAACACATCGCGGAATGGAACGTCACCCATAGCCTCACAGCCGGAGAACACCATCCTGACGACCCAGAAGAAAATGATGTCGTAGGCGGTCACCATGACGCTCGTCGGATAGAAGTAATCGAGATCTTCCGTCTTGTCAGGCCAGCCGAGCGTACTGAAAGGCCAAAGCGCGGACGAGAACCACGTATCGAGGACGTCTTCATCCTGTTTAAGGTCAGTCGAACCGCAGTCGGGACATGACTTCGGCTCTTCTTCAGAGACTATTATCCTGCCGCAGTCCTGACAATACCATGCCGGTATCCTGTGGCCCCACCAAAGCTGGCGGGAGATGCACCAGTCTCTGATGTCATACAGCCAGCGCAGATAAGTCTTTGCGAATCTGTCCGGTATGAACTTTATCTTCCCCGACTCTACGGCATCTATCGCGGGCTTAGCCAGCTCGTCCATCTTGACGAACCACTGGTCGGAGATCATAGGCTCGATGACGGTCCGGCAGCGATAGCATTCGCCGACCGGAATGACCATCTTCTCTGTTTTGACTAGGTATCCAGCGTCGTCCAGATCTTTGACCCATGCTCTGCGGCATTCGTAGCGGTCCATGCCTGCGTATTTGCCGGCGAGTTCGTTCATCGTCGCGTCTTTATTTATGCAGGAGAGAACTTCGAGGTCGTGCCTCTGTCCTACTTCAAAGTCGTTTGCGTCGTGAGCAGGTGTTATCTTTACCGCGCCGGTACCTTTTTCCGGGTCCGGATACGGGTCCGCGATGACGGGTATCTTTCTGCCGACGATAGGCAGGATGACATATTCGCCGACAAAGTCTTTATATCTTTCGTCTTCAGGGTTGACAGCGATGGCGACATCTCCGAACATAGTCTCAGGGCGCGACGTTGCGACAACTA
>JBMNVD010000028.1:0-22015 GCA_050946615.1 Eubacterium sp. | reverse complement strand
AACAAACGAATAAACTAAACAAAAAAACGACATGGCCGGAGCGCTCTCGCGTTTTGCCGTGCTTGACCCTTCCTATACGCTTACGGTCCCTATGACGCAGGCGGTATCGGGCGCGTTCGACACCCTTTCCCACTGCATGGAGACATACTTCGGCAAACCTTCCGAGACCAACGTCTCCGACGAAATAAACGAAGCGGTCATGCGGAACGTCATCTCAAACATCAGGCGGATGATACGCGATCCTGAAGACGTTTCGGTGCGTTCCGAACTCATGTGGGATTCTTCCATGGCTGAAAACGGCGTGCTTAAGATCGGCAAACAGACCGATTTCCAAAATCATATGATCGAGCATCAGCTCGGCGCCTACACCGACTGCAATCACGGTCAGGGGCTGGCTGTCATACATCCGGCTGTCTACCGCTGCCTCGTCAAAGACAATACGCGGAAGTTCAAGCGGTTCGCCGAAGAAGTGTGGCATATTTCGGCAGGCGGAAGGACCGACGAAGAAGTCGCTCTCGCAGGGATAAAAGCCCTTTCCGATTTTATTCGCGAAATAGGCCTTCCGACAACGCTTACGGAACTCAAAGCGAACATGCGTCCCGGAAGTCCCGACCCGACGGACAAAGACATCCTTAGGAAAGTCGCTGACAGCACGGTCATCACGGACGGATGCGCGCGCCGGATGACGCACGACGAGATCTTTGAGATCCTGACAGAATGCATCTGACAAAATAATTAACCGCTGTGAGCATTGAAGCTTCAATGGCACAGCGGTTCTCGTTTAACGGCTTGCGATGCGTCTTCTCGTAATCACAGCGGCAGCCGCCAATGAGCCGAGCATGATGAGAGTCCAATCTCCCGCATGCGAGTCATCTCCCGTATTAGGCGCTTTTTCGGAAGTCTGAGTTCCCTCATCTTCTTCAGGAGTCTCAGGCGATTCGTCCGTATCATCCTCCGGAGAAGGTGTTTCGATCTCCGTGTTGGTAATGATGAATCCGTCCTGCGCAGATCCTGTGATTTCAGTAGTATATCCGGTCGCCGCGTCCTCTGTCACGGTGTATTCGATGATATTACCGTCCTCGTCCGTTTCCGGCAGACCGGTGAACACGTGTGTCCAGCTGCCGCTTGTAAGTTCGACAGAATCTATTTCCTGATCGCCGGCGAACAGATGCACTACGGCCTTCGTTCCTTCAGTGCCTTCCCACTCTTTCGTCACTGAAATATTTATCAAACTCCGGCGTTCCAGATTAGTGACTACAGCGATCAAATAATCAGTACCATCAATAGCTGCAGACTGCGTATTGACTTCATAGCGATATGAGCTGCCGCTCTCTTTGAAAGTATATGTATATTCGTGGCCGTTTCCGTCGTCCTTCGGGAGAGAGAGGCTGTCTTTATACCATAGTAAGGCATCGTCTTCTATCCCGAGGGTATCCTGATCAATTCCTTCAATGACTTCGATATCAGCCGCGAAATCACTTCCCGAAAGCGATTCGGATCCGCTGTTCAAATTTACTTTGCCGAAAAGTACTCCGTCCTGATATACCTCGATGGCGACATCCTCACTCGTTACGTCTGAAGGCCACTGTTTCGCGAGGAGCAGATAATATCCTCCGTTGAAATAGTTCGGCGTGTTGACGACATTTACCGTAAGATCATCAAAAACGGTTCCTTCGGGACTTTCCTCATCGGAAGGTCCCTCAAAATCCACTTTATATCTTGAGTCCGAAACATCATAGTCAATAGGGTCCTGTTCTTCTTCTCCTATATATTCATAAAAAGACATCGGATAAATGGTGTAACTGCCTTCTCCGATATCATCGGTCAGTTCCGGCAGAGTCAGCGTCTTAGTCCATCCGTCTTCTGAAGTCAATTTAAATCTCGACATAGTCACCGTATAATATTGGACGTAACCATATGAATCAAAAGGTACTACCGTATATGTGACACCGTCGACCACATACTCCCTTGTGACATCTGTTTCATCGTTGTATTCGTGACCTTCAGACAGCACGTATTCTACACGCGAAAATTCAATCTCGATTTCGCTGATATCTTCCGGTGTCTTAAGTTCCCAAGTCTTATTGACCGTGATAGTTCCGCCGCTTTTGATGTTCCAGCCAACTCCGGAGAATGCATTTGCCTCATCGGTGCCTCCATGCGGCATAACGATGATCCCCACGGTCAGAAAAACGATCAGCAGCAGTGAAAACGCTCTCTTGAATTTTTTCATTATTGTCCCCTTCCGAATGCCGGGATCACACACGCTTCCCCCGGGAAAAGTCCCGACTTAAATAAAAACAGCCGCAAAATATTTATCAAAAACCACATACTTAATATTATGACAAAATTATACCCAAAAGGAAGAGTATTTTATTATTTTTATAAAAAAATAATGCATACGGAACATCAAAACTCAAATGCGGACGGAACATCAAAACTCAATGGCAGACATGCAGACAGACAGGGGCCGGAAATGACCCGGCCCCTGTCTGCTTATGAAGGCTTAATATGGACTGTTTTATTTTATGAAAGTTTCATTTGCGAAAGAGCACGAGCGTTTATCTTTGCCGCTCTCTCTTTTTGCCGATCGCCGCGGCAGCTGCCGCAAGCGCAGACAGCGCCAATAACGCGTATCCGGCCATATTCGAATGGTCTGAAGTGGCGACACCGTTGCCGCCGTTGTTATCAGATCCGCCGTTCGTATCGACTGATCCCGCGTCAGAATCGGAATCTTCTCCCGATCCGACAAGCGCGACGTACGCATCCATGATGTCAGACGCGAGTTTATCGACGGTCTCCTGTTCGGAAACCGGGCGAGGTCCGCCTGCCAGTATCGCGTCCGCTTTGTCGAGAAGTCCGTTCAGCTTCTTCAAAGATTCGGCTTTATACCCGCTCAGATCCTTTGACGCGACATACTTCACCGCAGCCTGCAGCGATGCGAGATTTGCGTGCTGTTCCTGCGGGATTGCCTCGAATGTGACTTTGATCGTGTGATCTGCCGTTACGTTCGAGAAAGTGTATTTGCCGTCGGTGAGTTCGGCCTCTGCTCCGTCCACGAGGACTTCCGAGACTCTGTATCCGGCATCAGGTGTGACTTCGTAAGTGATGTCTCCGCCTTCGGTGACCGATGTCGTTCCTGCGTTGGAGATCGATCCTCCGCCGCCTGCCTCGGCCGTTATCTCGTATGTTGCAAGGAGTTCAGCCGTCTTAAAGAGGGCTACCGGCGTAAATGAGATACCGCTCCTGCCGTTTACGGCTTTCGTGTACCAGCCGTACTGCGTGTCAGGTGTCAGGCCTTCCCAGAGCTGTGTCGTCAAGCCCGATGCATTCAGCTTTGTGTCGCCTATCTTTTCATTTGTCCGAACATCGGCAGCAAGTCCCGCCGTGGTCAGAGTCCTTGTAAGAGCGGAATAGTTCGTTCCGACGCCGAAGTCCAGCTCCACGATGTCCTGATTCACAACGTGCGTTCCGTCTTCGTAATTCGTGAGTTTCGGGGTGTCGTAATAGTTGTAGTCATTCCTGTACGGCGAGTAGGAATTGACGTACACCTTGTTGTTCTTGAGGTCGAAGTACAGGAACTTGATATACTCGGACGCGCCTTCCGGATCTGACTGATAGTCTGTGCAGATCTGGTATACGGTGCGCTCTTTTGTTCCGTCGCCGTCGTCGTCAAAGCAGTCCATCTGGATGCTCGCGCCGTGATAGTGTCCGTTAAGCACCGCGATGACGTTAGGGTTATTGGCGACTACGTTCTCCTGCACGATTCTTCCTGTGTAATCCAAAAGGTTAGACGCGGAACCGCTGACGCCGATGTAGCGGTGGAAGCAGAGTATGGCTTTCCTGTCCGGATATTTCGCGAGCACTTCGTTCATCCAGTCGATTTCGTTCTCGTAGATGTCCCAGCTCATGTAGAGGATGATGAAATCTTCGCCGTTTTCCGTGAGCAGGTCATAGTGACCGAGGTTGTTCTTGTACGAACCGCCGTAATAGCTCCTGCCGGTGAAGCGGTCTGCGCCGAAGTATTTCCAGTAGTTATCGTAATCTTCGCGTCCGGCGAAGACGTCGTGGTTGCCGCCGAGTATGCCGTAAGGCATTCCCGCGTCATCAAATATCTTCATGGACGTACTGGCATTCTCCCACTCGCTGATGAGGTCGCAGTCGTCTACGATGTCTCCCGTGTGGATCACATAGCGGATCTTCCAGTCATCTCTGTTGTCGACGATCCACTTGTTCATATCATCGTAGTGATACGGGAAGCTCTCGGCGTAGTACTGCGTGTCGGTCTCCCATGCAAAGCAGAAGTCGTAGTTTTCAGGTCTTGAAGTTCCATCCCAATTCGAAAGCGAGTACAGTGACGCGGAACCGCTCGTGTCTCCTTCTGCCTTTGCGCTCTTTGCCTCGTCAGGATCGAGTCCTTCCGTCGCACACTGCACGACGAGCGTGACTTCTCCGTTCTGTACGTGATCCTTGAGCGGGAGCGTACCCGTTATCGTCACTTCTCCGCTCTGCGAAGTCTCGGCGACTTTATCCCAGCCGTTGCCCGTTACGTTCTTCGCAAACAACGTTATAGGATGCGTTTCATCCACGCTGTTCGCCTGACCTTTCCACGTCACTGCCAGATCGCTGTCTTCAGGAGAATCCCCGACTTTTACGGAGAATGTCTCTCCCGGGAAAGTCTCGTATGTGCTCGAAGCGTCGCTCCCCTGACCGTCTGTTCGTACGACTCCGCCGTTATTCAGGTCGAGGCTCTTTCCCTCGTAGAATGTCACGTCTGCAGGGCTGCTTCCCACGTTTACGTTGAGTACAGCCGTCGTCGTCGTTAAATTTTTGCTGTTTCCGTCATTGAGTTCAGGATCGGACAAAGCCGTCTTGAAGTTTACCGTGGTCTCCGATGTGTTCCCCGCGGCGTCGGCTGCGACGACGATGAGCGTATGATCGCCTTCCGCCATGTCGTGAGGGACTATCGAGCAAGGAAGTGTGAGTTTACTGCCGTCCAAGAAGGCTTCCACGGAGTCGAGACCGTTCGCATCCGCCGCAAGGCTGCCTTCTTCCAAGAGTACAGGGTCGTAGATCGTTGAATCTTCCGTGACCGGGACTGTGAGCGAAGGCTTGGTGTTATCGACGATAACGCGCGCCGTGGTGTTCTTTGTTCCCGATATTGCGGTCACGACATGAGTTCCGTCTGTAAGCGTCGTGGTGTCGAGCGTCGTTCCGACAGCATTGACTTCCGACGCTGGTACGCTGAAGGAAACGTAGAGCCTCGGGCTCATGTTCCTGCTGTCTCCCACGTAGTGCCAGACGGAAGGATCCGTGCTCGAATTCGTCCTTGATGCAGTCTTAGGAAGGTTATATACCTTCGTCGGGATGTATTCGCGGCCGTTGGCGAGTTTCAGCTTAAGTCCCGATACCTGCATGTCTTCATGGTTTTCGCCCGGGATGTATTTGTCTTCAAAAGGCGTTCCGCTGTCGCCCGCCCATACAGAGAGAGTTACATCGTACGAGTTTGTCTCTGAGTTATATGTGAAATATTTGTTATCGACGTGGATAGCTCGCGAATTGGCGTCCTCGCACCACGCGGCCAGCCTTGCTATTATGTCGCGGTCGTTATCTCCGTACGGAGCCGTCACGACGTTTTTGAAGTAGCTGTTGCGCCCCGTCATTCTAATCAGAAACCATGCGCCGTTTTCGAGCATGTTCGTCACGGATGAATCTATCCCGTCGACGCGGATGATAGTAGAAGCATTGTCCTGTCCGTCGTTTGCGGTCAAAGTCGTTATCCCGGAGAGTATCTGGTCGTCGTGCACGTTCAGGCGCACCGTTCCCGCGGTGTCATTTGCCTTTACGATATTTACTGTGCTCTCTTCGGTCTCGCTCATGCCGTAGAGGCTGTACGACCGGACTTTGAAGGTCACTTTGCTGTGTCCGACGAGGATGTCAGAAGGTATCCTCATGAGGTAGTGTCCGAGCCTCCACTGTTTTTGTTCCCGGATAGTGGTCCACTCCGCCGCGTCGTCCAGTTTATACATTATCTGCGTGCCGATGATGTACGGACGATTCTTGAGTGCGGCGTTGCCTCCCGCGTGGTTTATTTCCCCCTCGCTGTTCGGCGTATCCGTGAAGGCGTCGGAGCGCGCTCTCGAAGTCGCCCCGAGGAGCAGGTCGACATCATACATCACGTGGAGTTCGTCGCCCTCGTTGATGGATTCCGGTACAGGCAGGTTTTCGACGCTGCACACTTTGAGTGTAGGAGGATTTCCGTCGTCGGCAGGATAGTTTTCATATCCTCTGAATGCTATGGTAGTCCCGGACTTCTGCCAGTCTTCCACGACGCCCGGCGTCGCCAGAGAAGTGAGTACAGGGATAGCCGCATTTTCAGTCGAACTGCCGTGAGGAGCCGCGTACTTTACGCTCTCTTTTGCTCCGATGATCTCGTCCGGAGTGATATTGAACCCTGCTACCGTTGAAGTTGATTCTGTCTGGCCGATGCGGAGCCAGCGGTTCGCCCATGGGTGGAATCCCGCATAATTTATCTTTATGAGGTTCTGTCCGAGTTCAAGGTCGGTGCCGTAATACGTGTTGAAATCATCCGCCGTGGAGTTTTTGTTGTCGAGCCAGCAGACTATCGTCTCTCCCGGCTCTATCTCTATGTCAAAATCATTCAGCGAAGTGAAGTTCCAGATTTTGCCGAACACAGAATAACTTACTTCAGGATAACCGTAATAATAGTAGAGGTTGTATGCGGCAAGCCTTATCGGCTTATCACTCTGGTTGTACATCTCAAAGAATGTGTAGTTTTTCCTGTTTTCAATGGAATTAGGCGAGATCTCCGTGATGATGAGAGGCGATGCGGTGTCAGCCGGCGCTGCGACGGGAGTCACGGAAGTGGTCTGCTCTTCGCTCTTTACGATATCCGAGCCCGTGCCTGTCTGAACATACCATTTGACTTCGTCTGTATAGATCTGCTCGGCGGGTATCGTTCCCGTGAATGTCGCTCCGTCGCCTGCCGCCGTCATGCGCACGGATTTATATTCCTTATATTCCGTATCGGCTTCACCGGCTTTTTCGCGGAAATAGATCTTTACATTCATAGCGGTAGAAGCCATGCCGGTGTACGGGATCTGCGCGGTGACTTTGATCGAACCGTCGCTCTGAGCCGTGCCGGATACTCCGTTTATCGCGATCTGTCCGCTCGGGACGTGAACTCTCTGAGCGGGAACCTGATCCGCGGAGACTGAGCCCGGCGTTGCGGTCGAAACGCCTGTCTTTTCGCATTTGATGCCGTTTCCCTTATACGCGTATTGAATCGCCAATTTTCCTTCGGTTCCCGTCGGGATATCGTCGGTGATGAACTCGTTTGAATATGCGTAGACTTCGATCGAGTCAGGCGTCTTGCCGAAGTAATATCCGCGGCGTGCGGTGGAATGGATGCCGCTGTATTTGATGCGGACGATGTCCTGACCTTCTACGAGGTTAGTGCCGTAATATGCGTTGAAATCGGCGAGACTCCTGCCTGCGGCGTTGGGATTGTCGCTCTGCCAGAGTACGAGCGTTTTCCCCGGCTGGATAATGATGTCGTCATCGCCGGTAGTCCAATAGCTGCTGCCTTTGGTGAATACTTTGCCGGAGAAATTCGTTGTGCCGTTCCCTAAACCGTTTTCATAGACATAATAGAATGTGTAATCTTTAAAATTGACCGGCTCATCGGAATTGTTATACAGTTCCGTGTAGGTGAACCGCTTTCCCGCCGGCTGCTCTGTCGCCACCTCGGTGACAAGGAGCCTCGGCGCCTGTGTCAGTTCCGCGCTGTCCGTACCCGCGTCTGTTTCGTCCGCAAATACCGGAGCCATCGGAGAAAGACACGCCGCTGCCGCTGTGATGAGCGCCAGCAGCCAACTGATTGCTTTTTTCTTCATTTCCTCCCCCTTCAAATAAACTTCATGACCGCCCGCTCTGCCGTAAGTGTCATGGCGGGCGATGGATAACTGCGCATTGCGGGAGTCTTGCCTCCCGCTTTGTTTTGTTTCACGTTCATCTATATTTTCTGTTTCGGCCTGTCAGAAAATCTATCCTGTATTTATCAAAAATAGATAAAGTACGACTTTTTTAGATGCAGTTTACAAAATAGAAGAAAAACAAGAATAATCTAAAATCTGCTCCGTGAGAGAAGAAACCAAAGAGGTGAATTCAGGCAATGAAAAACCGCCGGCAAGTCTTTGCCGGCGGCACTTTTGCCTTATAACAAATCAGGTCAAAAAAGATGACGGACCTATACCGTCAATTCATCGACGGAATACAGCGCAGCTTCCCCGGCCATGAATATCCTATCGCCTTCCTTTCTGCAGTAGAGCGTTCCGCCGCGCTTTGACGCCTGATATGCCACGATCTCGTCTTTGTCGAGCTTGTCTGCCCAGTAAGGAACGATATGGCAGTGGCCCGAGCCGCACACCGGATCCTCCGCTACATTCAGTTTCGGTGCGAAACTTCTGGAAACGCAGTCCGTATCTTTGCCCGGCGCAGTTACCTGAAGAAGGAGGCCGTAGAGGTCTTTGACTTTTTCGAGATCCGGTGAAAGGTTCCGGACAGTCGATTCGTCGTCAAAAACACAGAGGAGGTCTCTCCCCTTGTACGCTTCCTTCGGTGCGGCTCCGAGCGCCTCGACCATTTCATCCGTGACTTCGGTCTTTTCCAATTTGTACGCAGGGAACTCCATCTCGAGCAGATCGGCTTTTTTCGTCACGGTAAGGTCACCGCTCATAGTGCTGAAGACGACGCGCTTTTCATCGGGGATATAGAACGTGAACAAAACATACGCGCAGGCGAGCGTCGCGTGGCCGCACAGGTCGATCTCTCCGCCCGGGGTGAACCAGCGCAGGTGATACTTATCCCCTTCCCTGACTGTGAACGCCGTTTCCGAGAAGTTGTTCTCACGCGTGATGTCCATCATGAGATCTTCCGGTATCCATTCATCGAGGACCAGTATCGCAGCCTGATTGCCGTGGAATATCCGGTCGGTAAAAGCGTCTACAACGTACTGTTTCATTCTCATACCTCCTTATCAAAAGCAATCTTCACACTGTTATCGAACCAGATCGTACCTCGGTAAGTAAAGCCGAGTTTCCCGAGGATGTGTTTCATTCTCTCGTTGTCCTCGTCTGTATCAAGACGGAACGAATGCACTCCTTTTGATTTGGCGAACTCCCCGACTTCCGTCAGGACCCCTTCGCTGAGCCCCCTGCCTCTGCCTTTTGCCGAAAATGCCATTCTGTGGACGACGACGTACGGTTCGTCGGAAGCCCACGTGCCGTTCAGATGCTCGTACGCGGGTTCCCCGTCAAAATCTATACACAGATATCCGACCTTTTCCCCGGACATCTCGGCAAAATACCCTTTGCCTTCCGAGATATCGCGGCGGATGCAGTCCTCGTCGGGGTAGCCGTTCTGCCACTGATCCACGCCTTCTTCGCGCAGCAGCCTCTTTGCGTCGTTTATCATTTCCGTGGCCTTCCCCGCTTCCGGCGGCAGAGCCTTTACAAGCGTTATTTGTTCAGACATATCGACATCGCCTTTCTCAACTTCTCTAATCATTTTACAAGTTCTTGGTTTTATCCGTTTTTTGTTGACTTCTCAACTTTTCGCGGGTCCCGGATGTTACAACGGGCGGTAATAAAGTATCATCGAAAGCCATACGGTCTTGGTCCCGATGTTCTTATATGAATGAGGCACGTCAGCGAGGAAGTGTATCGAATCGCCTTCGGCGAGGTCCGCGGTCTCATCTCCCGCTGTTATGCGTATCTTCCCGGAAAACACGGTGATGTATTCCTCTGTCCCCGGCATGTGCGGCTGGGCTTCCAGATGGCCTCCCCGGTCTATCCTGATGCGGTACGTCTCAAAGAGCCGCTTTTCGTCAAATGGGAACTCCGGGTAGTTGATGTACCTTCCGTCGCCTTCCGTCAAAGGCTGTATGTTTTCCGCGCGGATGATATTGTAAGGCTTCTTTTTATCCTCCATCAGCGATGAAAACTTCACCTTATATCCGTTGGCGATCTTCCAGATGACGGAAATGGTCGGGTTCACATCGCCTTTTTCAATTGCGGAAAGCATGCTCCTCGACACTCCGGTCAGATTCGACGCTTCTTCCAGCGTCAAATGTTTCTTTGTCCGTATGTCCTTTAGGTTTTCTGCAATATTGTCCTGAATGTTCATTTTTCTCCTTACGTCACGCTCGGCAGCGCCGATTCCATTATATCGGATATTTCAGTATATCGGATTTGATTCCATTATATTGTCATAGCGGTGCAATGTCAACCGGATTTCCAAAAAAGAAAATCCGGTATCAGAATTGCCTTATTCCCGGGCGGTGCGGCCTTTGCTGTCTTATTCCCATACGGTGCGGTCTTTGCTGTCTTATTCCCATACGGTGCGGTCTTTGCCGGAGCCAGCCTCAAAATGATATTTTGCTATCCCGAGGTCCGTGTGAGTATAGAAGCCGAGTCCCGCTTTGGCTGTTACTTTTTCTCCGTGCCTGACAAATGAGAATTTCTGCTGGTTCATCGCCGTCGGTGCGAGGAGCGCGGCCTCGACGCCTCTCTTATACCAATCAGGATCTCCGTCTTTATAGTCGCTGACATCCGAGAGCGATTTGCTCTTGTGCGGAACGCCCTGGTTTTGGCCGTAGCCGAGAGCGACGACCATGTAATTTTTCTCGCCTGAAGCGATCTCGCCCTGTGCTTTGCCCTTCTTATACGACATGGCGACCCAGCATGAATTGATGCCCAGCTCCTGTGCTTTGAGGACCAGACGCTCGCCGTAATAGCCGATCTCTTCGTCTTTCCCTTTTGGTCCTATCAGGGCGAAATAATTCCTGCAGCCCTTGAAATTGCCGTAACTCGGTTTGCCCGCCTGAAAAGCCTCCGGCTCGTTCGTTATCAACTGGATGTGGAGCCCGCTCTCACGATTTACCGCTTCCGTTTCTTTTTGAAGTTCGGCGACGGCGCTCTCGTCGAGAGGTTTGTCCGCAAACTGTCTTACAGCGTGTCTCGCTTCCATTACCTGCATGATGTCCATAGATATTCCCTCCTGATCAAATAGGATAGTCCTAAATTATTATGCCACGTCAGTTCTATATCTATTCACGTTTTACGAAATCTTTTCCAAAAAATATCCTAAGTTCGATAATGGGAGCGCTCCAAATCGAGCAGAGCGGCTTTTTTGTCGATGCCGCCCGCATACCCCGTCAGGCTGCCGTCTGAACCGACGACCCTGTGACAAGGGATGATGATCGATATCCTGTTGTGACCGACGGCGCCTCCCACCGCCTGAGGGGACATCGATTTGAGGCCTTTTGCCGCCGCGGCTTGTTTTGCTATCTCCCCGTATGTCGTGGTTTTGCCGTACGGGATGGCGAGCAGGATTTCCCAGACGGATTTTTGAAAATCTGTCCCTATCATATGTATCGGTTTGAAGGTTCCGGGATCCCTTCCGGAAAAATATACATCGAGCCATTCTTTTGCCGCTTTGAGAGCAGGCGTTTCCTTTTCTTCGTGCTCACCATCGAGGCCGCGGGCGTAATATTTCTGTCCGACGAACCAAAGCCCCGTCAGGCCGATATCGTCTGCGGCCAAGAGTATTTTCCCGAGCGGTGACGAATAATATTGCGTGTACTGCATGACTGTTCCCCCTCTTTCGTCTTTTCCCTTTCTCTTGTCTCTGCTATGTCGACGTCTCTTTTCTGCTATGTCGACCTCTCGTCTCTGCCATGTCAAACTCTTCCGACATCGCGCGGATTTATTTTGTCATTTCTACGTCGGTTTCTTTCCGTACCCGTTCCAAAGTTCCATCATCGCATAACTGCGCCACGGCCTCCACGCTTCCGAAAGTTCCACACGTTCTCTGCCGCTCATATCCGGCAGCGTCCCTTTGGTGCCCGCGTCGGTCTCCATGAATGCGTCGGTATATCCCATCGTGCGCATGACGATGTATTGAGCAGTCCAGCTGCCTATCCCGCGTATGCTCATAAGCCGTTTTATCTCCGTTTCGGGATCCGCTGCGCGGTTCAGCCTCAGCCCGTCTTTTTCCGCCAAAGCAAGCGCCGCGGAATAAATGGCGCCCGACCTCGACGCTATCACGCCGAGTCTGCCGAAGTTTTCTGTGATTTCATCTCCCATCGCTATTATCTCGCCCGCCTCGGGGAACGTCCTGTCCGGACCGTCGGCGTTCGTTTCGACTGCTGTTCCGTACGCTTCCGCGACCCTTCCCAGCAGGGTATTCGCGGCTTTAACTGTTATCTGCTGCCCGATGACGGCGCGGCATACCATTTCAAACGCGTCAAAACATCCGGGGATGCGGATGCCCTCTATGAAACCCTGAGGAAGGTATTTTGCCATGCTCTTCAATCTGCTGCCTATGACAGCCGGGTCGCAGTCCAGATCGAACATCTGCCGCACTTTAGAAATGACCTGAGGCATCACGGGTACGAGCGATTCGTTCATCTCTACTTTAAGGGCCTTCTCATTTTCCGCGTGCGTTACGCATATCGTTCCCGTGCATGTTTTGCCGCCGCGCGAGACGAGCCTGACTGCCCTTTCGTAAGAACCGGCGGAAACGCGCTCTACATGCGGGATCGCACGAGGCTTTAGAAAATCGAGGATCTGTTCCCACGCGTAAGGTGCCCTGTATCCGAGCAAAACACTCACGGTATCGCCGCGTCCCGCAGCCGCCGTTTTTTTCCTGAGCGACATCGGCGTGATGCCATATCGCTTCCGAAAGAGTTCGTTCATCCGCCGGACGCTGCCGAATCCCGCCGTCATGGCGGCATCGATGACGGAAAGCCGCGTCTCAGTCAGGAGCTGCTTTGCCAGAAGGAGCCTGCATGTCTGCAGATACTCTACCGGCGTCACGTGATATTCTTCTTTGAAAACTCTGCGCAGATGCCGCTCCGAACATCCGAGACCGCCTGAAAGTTCGGCGATAGAGAGTCCGCTGTCACAGTTGTCTCTGATGAAGTAAGCCGCTTTTGCCGCGAGTTCGGATGAAGCGTCCTGCATCGGCGTTCCTGGCGCGAGTTCGGGACGGCAGATGAGACAAGGTCTGAAACCAGCTTTTTCCGCCTCTGCCGCAGTGCGGAAATACACGCAGTTTTCCGGTCTCGGCAGGCGCGCTTTGCAGACGGGACGGCAGTAGATTCCCGTCGATTTGATGCCTATGAAAAAGCGCCCGTCATAGCGGGCGTCTTTTGATTTGAATATTTCGTAGCAGACTTCTCTGTTTTCGACGTCCATATCATTCCCTCCCACCACTTTTATATCATGGCAGGAGGAAATGTTCCAGCGGTTTTCGGACATCAAAACGAGAAAATACCATCGACTATCGTTCGCGGGAATAAATCGTTCGCAGATAACTGAATCGCTCCCGAATAACTGAATCGTTCACGGAAAACGAAACCGTTCACTGAAAAAGAAAAAGAGAAAATTCGTTAAAGGTCGTTTTCGAGAGAACGTATCTTTTTTGCAGGCACTCCTCCGACAAGAGTATTATCCGGAACGTCTTTTGTAACGACGGCTCCCGCCGCCACGATGACGTTGTTCCCTATCGTTACGCCCGGGAGGATAGTGACGTTTCCGCCGATCCAGACATCGTCGCCGATGGTCACGGGTTTTGCTATCCCGAGATGTTTCCTGCGGCCTGCCGGCGTCATAGGGTGGTTTACCGTGCTTATCATCGTGTTCGGCCCTATCAATACATGGCTTCCGATATGCACCGGAGCAATGTCGAGTATCGTGACGTTGTAGTTAGCCAGAAAATCGTCTCCGACAAAGATATTTTTGCCGCAGTCGCAGATGAATCCCGGGAGGATGTTGGCAAAATCGCCTACGCCTCCGAAGAAATCTTTCAGGACATCGTACCTGGCTTTCGTGTCCGAAGGAGCGCAGGCGTCGAGCCTGCGGCATCCTTCGATCGCATTCATTTTCCTCGCGTCTACTTCCGGATCGTAAAAATCGTACGGAAGTCCTGCTTCCAATTTTTCAAGTTCTGTCATGTTCTCACCTGTCAAAGATTAGTCTCGCTGAAATCTCAAGATAGTCTCACCCGTCAGCGATATGACCTTTCGTAGATCTCCAGATAATCCTCGTCTGAGAGCGGGAGCGGATCCGCTGTGATATCTCCGCCCAATACCTCATGCACGCGCTTAGGATACTTTTTGAGTTCCTCTTTGGTGATTCCCGCGTCGCTCATGCGAAGGTCCGCGCAGCCTACGGCAGCGATGAGTTCGTCGAGCGCTTTGATGAAATCTTTGCCGGAAGTCGGATCTTTGACTCCCATCGCCTTTGCCATCTTTATCATCGGTTCTTCAGCCGCTTTCCTCTCGGCGAAGAAATCGAAATATGCGTGCGAGATCATTATCAGTCCGGCGCCGTGTACGAGATCGTCGTGGTATCCGCCCATGACGTGTTCCATGGTGTGCTGCGACGTGCAGAGCATATAGTAGCCGGCCAGAGTATTCGCAAGCGCCACGTACGAACGCGCTTCTCTGTCCGAGCCGTCTTTATACGCGGCAGGGAGATATTTTGCTATCAGTTCTATCGCTTTAAGCGCGAACATTTCTCCCATCGGATGCTCATTTTTGTTTATCACCGATTCGGAGGCGTGATAGAAGGCGTCCATTCCCTGATATGCCGTGAATTTAGGCGGGACGCTCATCATCAGGTCGGAATCGACGACGGAGAGCGTCGGGAACATGGACTGGAAGAATATCCCCGTCTTTTCCTGCGTCTTTTCATTAGTGATGACCGAAGCCATGTCGACTTCAGACCCGGTGCCTGCCGATGTCGTTATAGCAACGATAGGCGCGGCGCTGTTTTCCGGCTGCTTTTTTCCGCCGTCCAGCGAAAAACTGTAATCCCAGATATCGCCCTCGTTCGTCATCATGAGAGCGATGCATTTAGAGCAGTCCATGACGGAGCCGCCGCCCAGAGCTATAACAAAATCGCACCCGGTTTCTTTTGCAGTCTTTGCCCCGTTCATGACGTTGTCGCTCGTCGGGTTCGGACGGACCTGATCGAAGAGTTCATACGCGACACCTGCCTGATCGAGTTCCTTCTCGAGCGCGTCCAGATAGCCGTATTTCTTTACGGATGTCCCGTTTGTCGTGGCGATGAGCGCTTTCTTCCCCGGGAGTTTCTCCTCGTGAAGCGACTTTAACTTTCCTGCTCCGAACAAAACCTTTGTCGGCATATAGTAATCGAAATAGTACATTTGTGTCTCCTTTCCGTAAAAATGATGCTTTGGTGATTTCGCCTCTGCTTTGGCAGTGCTTTGGCTCTTTTGCCTCTGCCGCGGCGTTGATTTGATGCTTATTATCCGCATCTTTATCAGTATTTTATTTTTCCCGCTTGAAAATGTCAGCGCCGTATATTAACATTTTTAGTGGTAAATCTTAACATAAAATTCAGCAGTATATTTCGCTCGAGGTTCAGCTGTATATTTCGCTCGAGGTTCAGCTGTATATTTTATCGAAAAGCTCAGCGGCATACTTTGATTTCAAGTTTCGGGGGTGACGGCAAATGATCTATCCTGATTACAAGAGCAAATTCGATTCGGCAGTGCGGACGCTTTCGCTTCAGTTCCCGAACTTAGCGTGGAATTTCAGGCCGACGCCGACGGGCGGAAAGACGGAACTGATTTCCCAGTGGCTCGGCGACCCGTCGGAAGACATAATGGTCGTATGTTTCAAAGGTAAAAAATATATCGAGAAATACCACAAGCAGGACTTTTTCTTTATAAACTTCGTATGCCAGAACGGCTATGACGTTTTGAGCTCCAAGTTCGACAATCACCTGCATCTGGACGAAGGCGACTGCTATATCGGGCAGCCTTTCAGCGGGTACGCTCTGAAGATCGACAGCAGCAAAGAAGTGATAATGATCGGACTGCATATTAAGAAAGAACTGTTCTATCAGCATTATCTGTATCCGCTTTCGCGCGATACTTCCCTGTTTCACTTTTTTCTCGACCCGCGCACGGATAGGTTCTCAGATGAATACATCAGGCTGCACATCCCGGCAAACGACCCTATCTGGTCACTGCTTTATCAGATGCTGATAGAATACGCCGGCAAAAGCAATGACACGCAGGCAGTCCTGAGGCCTATGATGCTCGCCGTCACCATGCACCTTTCACGAATCTACCGCAGCGTCTCCGGAAAGGTATCTGCAGACTCTTCCCTCTCCGAGCAGATGAAAGACTACATAGAGTCACACTCCGACAGCGTGACGCTGAAAAGCCTGGCCGATCATTTCAGGTATCACCCGAACTACGTCTCGCGCTACCTGCACGAACAGACCGGTCAAACTTTTTCTTCGATAGTATTGGAAAAGAGGATGGACAAAGCCGCCCTCCTGCTGCGGAACACCGATTTGAGCATAGAAAAAATCGCTGCCATGCTGGGATACAGCAACAGCAGCAATTTCTACAAAGCTTTCAGGGAATACTATCACACGTCCCCGAGGGACTTCGCCAAATAACTGAGAGGCTCGCCAAATAAAAGAGAGATTCGCCAAATAACTGAGAGACTCGCCATATAACTATTGCGGGCCGGGCATATCGGCAGTACCGACTATTTGTCCAGCACCTTGACCTGCACGCCTTTTGCCGTTTCGCTCAGGAGCCTGATATCATCGTCCGAAAGACGCACATCCAGACATTTTACCGTATCTTCGATGGTTTTCCTTTGGCGGAATCCGGTCAGGAGGCTCAGATCCTCATACTGTGCGAGCGTCCACGCCTCGAAAAGATTCGCGTAAGAGCACCGGTACTTCTCGCACATCGGAGTCCAGACTTCGTCATACAACTTAAGGATGCCGCTCCTGTACGGTTCTGTCATCCAAGGCAGGCGCGTGCGGATATCGTTCTTTCCGAATTTGCTTTCGAAATGCTCGGGCCCTGTCAGAAAGCCCTCTTCCAAAGCGCCGTACACCTGAAAAGTCGTCCCGTATCTGCTGCATGACGGGAAATAGTCCGTGCCGTGGAACGGAGCCAGGATGCTGAACTGTTCCTGGACTAGGGCGACATCGCCGCATGAAGCGTATTTTTCGAGGTCCGCAGGCATGCTGTTTGACAGGCCGAACGCGCGTATCTTTCCCTCTTTTATCAGATCATTCATCGCATCGACCGTCTCCTCGACGGGCCAGTCGCTGTTCACATAGTGAACGATAAATACGTCGATGTGGTCGGTTTTGAGGCGTTTGAGAGACTCCTCGAGATCCGCGCGGATGGCATCAGCTCCGGTGTTGTTGTAAACGGTAAAGCCGTCTCTCGCGTATTTAAAAGAGCCGCCGTCCTTCCGCCAGTTCAGAGAACATTTCGTCTGGAGCAGGAAGCGGTCGCGGCGCGTCTTCAGTGCCTCTCCCAAACGGCGTTCGCTGTCTCCCATTCCGTACACGGGAGCGGTATCGATGTAATTGATCCCGCAGTCGGATGCCGCGTCGAGCAGATCGCCGACAGGCGTGGAAGTGTCTGTATCTTCCCATACGCTTCCGCCTCCGAGTCCCCATGTACCAAAAGCGATGACCGATGCTTTGAGATTTGTTTTCCCGAGATTTCTGTACTTCATGTGATGGCCTCCGTTGATAGCGCAGCCTGCGCGCGGCGATACGATAATTTACCTCAGTTGACCGCGCAGCCGGCGCACGGCGATACGATAACTTACCTAAGTTGACCGTGCAGCCGGCGCACGGCGATATACGATATATCAGTTCAGCATATTCAGTTCCTGATACTTTGGCAGAGGGAAAACCGAGAGGCTTGTGCCGTCCAAGTCTTCATGGTGCATATCCGCCGCCGATATACCGAAACTGTCGTACGTCTTGACGTAGTACACGCCTTTTTCCTGATTCATGCAGGACGAGTAGATAGTGATATCGCGTCCTCCGTCGGCCAATCGGCAGCATCCGCGCTGCATCTCAACAGAGCCGAGTATGTGAAAGAACTGGCTCACGGCGGATCCTTCGGTCTCGTCACATTCCGAATTCAATTTGGTGAATGCAGCCTTGACAAAGCGGGAAGGCGACGAAAGATCTCCGGGCAGTCCTATCCCGCCCATACCTGCGCAGTAGCGCGGCATCTCGATACCGCCCCCGAACGAAGCTCCCCTCTCCTCAGGCGTTACATTCCTGAATTCCGCCAAATGAAGGAGCTGATAATCAAATGTCGGGTTGTTTGTCATTACGCCGACCGGATTATCGTAGATGTGAAGTCCGTCGCGGAGCGGTTCGACGACGATAGAACTTGTTTTGTCCGAAATCATAAAGTGAAGCGGATTCACAGGGAGATTTTCCGCGTATGGTATGTCCGCGAGAATCAAACGGTCGATGAGCCCGCGCGCCTCACTGAGATCTCGGCACTGAGCGAGGATCCAGGGGATGAATTCAAAAGGCGCAACCACGTCACGCCCGCCGCCATCGCCCGCGTTTTTCTCGAAATAGCAGTTATCAGGGAAATTCAGACCTGCCATTGCAAGGCCGTATTCGTTCACGCCGTCGTAATACAGCGGATAGTCGTTCAGAACGAACGCCATGCCTATCATCGCGAAATGTTCTTCGAGTTTTTTCCCGTTCCTGAATGAAAGTTCATAGCGCCTCGGCATTACGGTCACGGACTCTTGATACGAATGATCAAGGTCCAGATTCCTGCCGAAATAGTGATCCTTTGCTTTAAACGAGACACATGTGCACATAGAGGCTCCCCCCTTTGAAATCTCAATTTGTTTCACCTAAGACATTGCGATATATTTCAAGGTCTCTGTCCTTGAACACGTTGAAAATCACTCTCTTCACCGCTCCGTCGTCATGTTCGTCCAAAAACTCTTTCACGGTGCTCACCGCGATTTTGGCCGCTTCGTCGGCAGGGAACATGAACACCCCGGTAGAGATGCAGCAGAACGCGACCGACTCGCAGGCGTTGTCCTCCGCCATTTTCAGGCAGTTTGAATAGCAGTCTGAAAGCTGCTTTTTATGCGTATCGGTCAAAGCCCACGTCACGATCGGCCCGACAACGTGGATGACGTATTTGGCGGGAAGATTGTATCCCGGCGTTATCATCGGAACTGACGTCGGCTGTTCATATTCATTCCCGTATTTTTCCGCCAGTTTTTTCATCCGGCGGCTGCATTCGTTCCGCAGTTCCACTCCCGCCATGGTGTGGATGATGTTGTCGATGCAGTTGTGCAGAGGGCGGAAACATCCGAGCATCCCGCTGTTTGCGGCATTTACTATGGCGTCACATTTCAGCGTGGTGATATCGCCCTGCCACAGCCACAGCCTTTTGTCGCTTTCGACCGGCAGAAGGTCTTTGCAATCGGTGATTCCCTTTGCTTTTGTTATTTCTTGCAGATATTCGCTTTCCACCGACGCGAATTCGTCGGAGATTTCTTTTGGCATCCTCACGTTGCACAGAGCCCGGAAAAGGTTGAAGGCTTCATCCGGATCGTCCGGCACCGGATAACCGGAATATTCGGGCATTTCCTTTTCGAGTTCCCGTATCAAATACTCTGCCTGCTCTTTTGTTGTCATATAGCCTCCAATCAAAATATGTCTTATCTGTCTTCCGGCTAATATAAAGTATGATTTTATATTAGTCGCATTTTAAGCGATTTAAAACATGTTATTTCCTCAACACGTCTTGATACTCAGGCTTCTCTTGGAACTCTCTCTTTGCAAAAGAACAGAGCGGGATGATCTTCATGCCCTTATTTCTTGCTTCTTCGACGACTTTTTCAACTAACTTTGCGGCAATTCCCTGTCCTCCGTATTCATCAGTTACAAAAGTGTGGGATATTATCCATACTGTATCGGATGGAGAAAAAACGCATTCTCCGATCTCTTTTCCGTCGTCGTACGCTGCAGATCTGCTGCGTTCCGGTTCAAATACAATTTCAATCATAGCTGCACACTCACTTTCTCCTGTAAGTCAGCGCACCGGAAGGGCATTGACTGATAACCGAGATGATCTCTTCCGTTGTCCTGTTCTTCGGATCTATCCACGGGTGCCTGTCGGGGTTGAAGACATCCGGGGCTCCTTTTACACATTTTGCGGCATGCTGACATTTTTCAGGTCTCCAAATGATAACCAGTTCATCTGTTTCATAAATTTTCTCCATTGGTACTCCTTCCTTACTTTTGTCGCTGCATTTCACGGCTGTTCTCGTTCAAAAGAAAATCATAAATCACATGTGTCAAATTTATAGTTGATTTTTCTCCAGATTTTGAAACCATGGTTCTGCCATATACAAAGGAATATTGAAAAAACGTTCCTCTTTACGATATCCGGACATAGAAAATCTCATACCGATAACGTCCGGGTATTTCGTCAATATCGATTTTAAGCTTTTAGCATTGAGGTTTTCTTCTGCTTTTACCTCAATGGCATACACCTTGTTTTCCTGATAAGCAAAGTCAATTTCCAATCTGGAATCATCCCGTGAATAGTAATAGAGTTTATTTTGAGCCGTAGATAAAATCTGCTGAGCAGCATATTGTTCAGTAAAAGCGCCTTTATATTCAACGAAACACGTATCCTTTGTGAGAATATCTGCCGGATCTGTCTGAGCCATTGCACCCAGCAGTCCCAGATCCAGTGCATAAATCTTGAATGCAGAGAAATCCTCATAAAAATTCAATGGTTTCGTGAAATTATTGACTCTTGTTACTTGATATATAAGTCCGGCATCTTTCAGCCATTCAATTGCAGTTTCAAATTCCTTCGCCCTTGCTCCCTTTCTGATCACACTGTATATAAATTTCTTATTCTCTTTAGCCAGCTGAGACGGTATGGATCTCCATACCATTCGAACTCTGGGAAGAAGAGACGACGGAATATGCTTTGAGAAGTCAACTTCATAGTCGGAGATAATGCGATTTTGAATGCGCCGTACATTTTGAAGATCCTGATTGTCCGCATATTCCTGAACCACTTCCGGCATTCCTCCGACATAATAATATTGGCGCAGTAACTCTATATATGTATCCCGAAGATCAGAAATATTATCCGGGTCTTCTGAATACATAAGATCGGCCAGATTTTTTTTGCCAACAGCCCACAAGAATTCCACAAACGACATAGGATACATTTTCAGTTCATCTACTTTTCCAACTGGAAAACCTGTCCCCTCGTGGACAGACAATCCCAGCAGACTTCCCGCGGCTGCAACATGATATTCTCTGGCATTTTCACAGAAATATTTCAGCGATGTAAGCCCCAAAGGTATTTCCTGAATTTCATCAAGAAAAATAAATGTCTTACCCGGAACAATTGTCTGTCCCGATATCGCTGAAAGATATCTGATGATCCGTTCTATATCGAAATCCCTGAACAATCCCGCTATCTGCGGATTATTATCACAGTTGATATATACCATATTCACAAATTCATTATGCCCGAACTCCTGCAAAGCCCAGGTTTTCCCAACCTGTCTTGCACCTTCAATAACTAAAGGTTTTCTTTCCGGATCATCTTTCCATTTACAAAGATCGTCGTAAATTCTTCTACGCATGCTTTTCTCCTTGATTCCCTGCTGCTCATGTGGCTGTTTCTTAAGTTCGAAATAGCAATTCTTCTTTAAGAATACATTTTTTACAGCGACTTTTCAATGGAACCATACACTTTTTTACACGAGTTTTTGAATGGTATCGACATTTTTTTCAACGAGATTATGATGCCGTGCAACATTTTACGTGTTACAGCCTTTCCAGCACTTTTCCGATTTCCCCGTCGATGCAGAGTGACCGGTCCGCGATCTCCTGCGGGCAGTACGCCTCGCCTTTGTTGATGCAGACATAGAAAGCGTTCGGATTCTCTCTGACCGCCTGCCGGAAAGGAAATTTAATGATTACAGGGGTGTTTTGTTTATTGCGCGCCAGAGATGTATTTGTCCTCCCCTATGTCACTACATTTCAAGGCTGTTCTCTTTCAATAGGAAATCAAAAACAGACATAATTGTAATTCCCTGCTCATTTCTCCA
>JBMNVD010000027.1:0-23003 GCA_050946615.1 Eubacterium sp. | reverse complement strand
ATTCTTAACTTTTCTTAAGAATTGTCCGTTACCACTCGAATTAATGGGGAAAATATGAAAGTACGAAGTAAACACGCTGCAACGGCAGCAATGATATCGATAGCGATACTGGCCGGCGCCGTCCTCTCGGGCTACGTCATCCAGGAACTCGCTGTCAAGGTCGTAAAGGTCGTCACAAACGATTCCATCGAGACATCCGAAAAATCATACGAAACAAGGACGGCCACCGTAGAAGAATTTTTGCAGGAGCAGAACATCTCCTTTGATGCGTCATACGACTCGATGAATGTTGAACTCGACGACGATGTCACGGAAGGAATGACGATACGCATAGATAAAGCATTCATAGTGCCTGTCGAGATCGACGGAGAAACGAGATACGTAAAAACAGTGTCCGACACGGTCAGAAAGATCTTAAGACGCGCAGAAGTTTATCCCGACAGCGACGACTTAGTTTACGGCGGAGAGATGGAAGATGTCCTCGTCAAAGGCGACAGCCTGAAGATCATCCGCGTCGAGCATAAGACAGTGACCGAGACGATCACCACACCTTACGAAACATATTACAACGCAGACTCGAGCGTGCAGATAGGGCAGGTAGTCCATCAGCAGACGGGAGTCGAAGGCATCACCGAAAACACCTACGATGTAGCGTATCACGACGGCGTCGAAGTCCAGCGCAAGTTGGTTTCATCGGAAGTCATACAGGAAAAAAAGGACGACATCACGGTATACGGAACGACGTCATTCTCAGGCGTTCCTTCCGGACTCTCATACACCAAAGTGCTGACTTGCAAAGCAACCGCGTACAGTGCGTCTGAAGGTGCCTGCGGCGCGTACGGCGGCCTCTGCACATACGGCACCTGCGCGGTCGATCCTTCCGTTATTCCTCTGGGTACGCTGCTGTATATCGAAGGATACGGATATGCCGTCGCAAACGACGTCGGCTCGGCTGTAATAGGCAATTTCGTCGATCTCTTCATGGAAGAAAATACTCAGTGCTACATCTGGGGAGCGCGCACGGTAAATGTGTACGTTCTAGGATAATGGCAGATTCAGGCTCATACGACCGAGCTCATAAGAAAAAAACATAATATGAAAAAACGTGTGATTGGATGAGACGCATCATGTGCTCCCTTTCACACGTTTTTTAATGTTACGAATGCCCTGACCGGGTATCGATTTCCCCGACCGAGTGACGATTTCCTTGGCTTGACTCGTTGTCAGTCGCCCTGACCGACTATTGCCTGCAGGACATCATTTGCGATAGGCGTCGCCGACTGAAGTCCGCCGTAGCAGTCTTCCACAAACACGAAGAACGCGTACGGATATCCTTCATTTTTGATGAAGCCGACAAAAGTTCCGTTAGTATGATCGCCGACCTCGGCAGATCCTGTTTTGGCGTAAATATCCAGCCCCGGGAATCTGTATTCTCCGTATGTATTGATGACCGCCGACTTCATCATCGACTGTAAATATTCGGCGGTCGACCTCTTGATTATCTGTTTTGATTCGATCTCGCGGCCCTCTTCGTACACAAGATGAGGCGTGACCGCACGGCCTCCATTGGCAATGGCACCGATATAAACCATCATAGAGCAAGGGTTGACGAGATCCTCGAACTGACCGGCGCCTGCCCATCCCAGATCGGCATCTGAGTCAGACGGGAATGAGAAAGATCCTGCCGCGGTCTTTACGCCGTCGATGTCATAAGACGATGTGAGGCCTAATTTTTTGACGTATCTCTCCATCGTATCCGCGCCGACTTCATCCGCCAAAAGAGAAAAGGCGCCGTTGCATGAAGACGCGAAAGCCTGTGTGAAATCGACCTCGCCGTGCACGCCGTAGCAGTTGATAGGTGTGCCATTTACGTCGCGTGAACCGGTGCAGTAATACGAAAAGTCCTCGTAGTTATCCATCGTCTCGATAACGGCGGCGGAAGTCACTGTCTTAAAGATGGAGCCCGGCGTAAAAGTCGAAGATATGAATCTGTTGATATATATTCCGGAGTCGTCGTCCTCCGAGACTTCAGGCGGGTTTTCCGGGTCGAACGCAGGCGTGCTGACCATGCAGATGATGTCTCCCGTCTCGTAGTTGAATACCCCGACGCATCCCGATTTATATCCCTGCAGCCCCTCGTACGCAACGCGGCAGACCTCGGAATCTATCGTCAAAACTATCTTCTCATCGCCCTCTATGGCTTTGTATGTTCCGGTGACAGGGTTATACCCTATTATCTTATCTGTATATGACTGCAAAGCGGACGTAGAGATATTCCCCTGCAGGTCGCCGACCGCGTGGACAGTCGCCGTCCTTATCTCCTCATCGCTGTTGTACAGGCCTTCGCCGTTTGATGCCGAAAACAGAGCTGCCCCGTTTATGTCATAGATCTCCCCGTCCTTGAGGACACCGTTTTCGTATACGCTCTGATTGCCGTAGAACGAAGCCCAGTCCGCCCCGTCGTGGGCATAGCAAATGACAAAATAGACCATTCCCGCTAGCAGGATAGCCGCCAAAGTCAGACATATCACAGATCTTTTTTCAAGTTTACGCATCCTATCGCCTCTTTCAAGCAGCCCGCGTAACGGCCGCCTCAGTGCAAGCGCCACTTCAATGCATTCACCACATCAGTACAAGCGCCAAAACCGCTCGTATCAGATATCACTCAAATCATCGAAGGAATCTATCTCTTCGTCCTCGTCCGTATCTTCATCTCTGTCGTCACTCAGGTGTCTGCCGCCCCGCACGTCCGCGCCGCCTTTCAGCGCTTCATTTTCCTCCGCCGACCTTCGTTCCGTTTCCTGCAGTTCTTCTTCCTCATCCTCGCTTCTGATATCACTGTCGTCGGAATTGTCTATTCCGGCTCCGAGCCGCATGTCAGCGGCCTTGAGGAACGCGAGCATCCCCCACGACGACACCATACTCGTGCCGCCCATCGAAACGAACGGGAAAGTGACACCCGTCAGAGGCAGCAGATCTATCGAACCGAAGACATTGAGCATCGTCTGGAACAGGAACAGCGACATGGCGGAGCACGCCGCTATCGTATAAAACGACGAACGCCCGGCCATTATCGATCTCACGGCGAATATCGACAGAGTTATGATGCAGAGCACAGCCAGGATCGCGATTATCATGCCCCATTCCTCGGTGACGAAACCGAACACCAGATCCGATTCGGATGCCGCTACATTCTTCAGCCAGCCGTTTCCCGCACCGACGCCTACGAGGCCTCCGCTCGCAATCGCCGACATCGTCCTCGTCTGCTGATACCCCTTTGTGTCCGCGTATTCCCAGACGTGTCCCCACGCGACGAATCTTTCGGCCACGTAGGATTGGAACCTTATGACGAGCACGCCGCCTACCACCGCGACTCCGAGTATCAGGAAAAGTTTGGTGAAATCTCCGCTGCGCAGAAACGATGTTACGACGAACGAAACGAAGAATATCAGCGCCGTGCCAAGATCTCCCATTATCGCCAGACAGACAAAGCAGAAGCCCGCGAAAGCCATATAGATAAGCGAGTTCCTGCGCTCCATAAGTTCGTCGAGCGAAGCGGCGCCTGTCCATATAAACGCGAGTTTTACTATCTCAGACGGCTGAAAACTTATGCCGCCTATCTCTATCCAGTTGGCAGCGCCGTACTTGACTTTGCCGAAAACGAGATTTATCAAAAGCAGCACTACCGCGGCTGCGCACAGATATTTCCTGACCGCCTTGGATCTGTCAAGATCGCGCAGGAAAGTGCACATCGCAACAAAAAGTATCACTCCGAATGTGAGCGCGATGAACTGTTTTAGCACGGAATCAGGGTATTTGCTCGCAGTCACCGCCAGACTGAGCGTCGAAAGGAACAGCGCGATCGTTTCGCACTCGAAGCCTTTGAACTTCCGTGCGCGCATCATCAGCACATATATCCATCCTATCGCCGCGACTCCGAGAAACGAAACAGCGATGCCTAAATTAAAATCATCGCCCAGCGATATGTATATCTGCACGATGGTCATCATCTGAAAAACCGTCAGCGCTATGAGCGGACCGTACGGCGAAGTCAGAAAAGTCTCGCTGCGACGCATTTTCAGGTTATTCCTGCGCTCCTCAAGGCTCGTCGGGAACATCGTGCAGACGGATCTTCCGAGCAATATCTCATCGCCCGGCTCCACCACAGTACCTTCGCCTTTGCCGTATTTGACGCCGCCTATCACGGAACCGTTGCTGGAACCGAGATCCAGATAATGCCAGCTCCCGTCTTCGTCGCGGCTCAGGATGCCGTGCGAGCGCGATACCGCCTGATCGTCGAGGACTATGTCGCAGCTCTTTGACCGTCCTATGACGTTCTCCCAGTGAGTGATAGGTTCG
Source organism: Eubacterium sp. (assembly GCA_050946615.1). Classification (GTDB taxonomy): domain Bacteria; phylum Bacillota; class Clostridia; order Peptostreptococcales; family Anaerovoracaceae; genus Eubacterium_B. Next base: position 18,644 of record JBMNVD010000027.1, on the reverse strand, counting down.
CTGTGTTCACCGTTGATGTTGAAATACGCCCATACTTTAGGCGGATTGGTGTTCCTGAGAAGCGAAATGATGCATCTGACTAAGATATATACCGCAAGAACGATAAATATCCAGCGCGCAACAGTAGTATACGCATGTCCCGGATCCTCAAAAAATCCCGATACAGACGAACCGACGTCCGCTATTGAGTTTTTGACGGAATCTAATAAGATCATATAGAGAAGCCTCCGTCTACGCCGAGCACCTGCCCGGTGACAAATGAAGACCTGTTATCTGCGAGGAACAAAACGACCTCCGCGACTTCATCGGCCATGCCGATCCTGTCAAGAGGAGTCCTCTCAGCGAGAGTTTCCAGCGTTTCCCGGCTGAAGACCCTGTTCATGTCGGTGTTTATGACCCCCGGAGCGACCACATTTGCCCTGACGCCCGAAGGCCCCGCCTCGGCGGCTATGCTCCTGCAAAACCCTATGACACCCGCCTTTGCGGCAGAATACACGCTTTCGCACGAAGCGGCTCTCGTTCCCCACATGGACGACAGCATCACGATAGAGCCGGACTCGGATGCGATCATGCCCGGCAGCGCCGCTCTGACCGCGTTTATCGTCCCCTTCAGGTCCACGTCGATGACCCTGTCTATCTGATCCTGCGTCATGTCTCCTATGAGTCCGACGACGCTGATACCCGCGCAGCAGACGAGCGCATCGAAAGATCTGGCGCCAAAATATATCCGCGCCTGTTTCATGCACGACGAAAGTCTCGGCCCGTCCGAAACGTCCGCCTGCAGTGCGAGCGCTCCGGTCTCCTCGGATACCCTGTCCGCCGCGATCTGGTTATTGTTATAGCAAAACGCCACCTGCCAGCCTTCCTCGGCAAAGCGCCTGACCACCGCCGCGCCTATACCGCGCGAGCCGCCCGTCACAAAAACAGTCTTGCTCATATTAGTCTCCAAACGCTCATGCTTAGAACAATCTGCGCCGGCATCAGCCGACACCTATATATTACAACAATTGTCAGCCATTGGCAAAACAAGCCCACCTTGAACCCTGCACGCCTTAGTTGTAAAATATACGAGGCTGCAGGCCGCACGAGAAGAAACGGTCCGGCGGCATCAGATCACAAAGAAAGGAAAAAGAAAATGGAACGCAAAAACCTCTGGGAGTCCTACTCAAAGAAAGAACTCACATCCCTGAACGCCCTATCCGAAGACTACAAAGCCTTCATCACCAAAGCGAAGACCGAACGCCTCTGCGTCTCTGAATCAGTGAAACTCGCGGAAGCCAAAGGTTTCGTCGATATAGAAGCCGCCCGCGAGGCAGGCAAAAAGCTGAAAGCGGGGAGCAAATTCTACGCACAGCACATGAACAAAACAATGGTCGTCGGCATCGTCGGCAAAGACCCTCTCGAGAACGGCCTCAACATCCTCGGCGCGCACATAGACTCGCCGCGCCTTGACCTGAAACAGAACCCTCTTTACGAGAGCGGAGACTTTGCGCTGCTCGACACGCACTACTACGGAGGCATCAAAAAGTATCAGTGGGTCACGCTCCCTCTCGCTCTCTACGGCGTCATCGCAAAGAAAGACGGCACCGTTGTCGACGTCGCGGTAGGCGACGGCCCTGACGATCCTGTCTTCTGCGTCACAGACATACTCATCCACCTCGGGGCAAAACAGATGCAGAAATCGGCTTCTGTCGCAGTCGAAGGCGAAGCGCTCGACGTCCTCATCGGCAGCATCCCTAAGAAATTCGCCAAAAACGCAAAGGCTGACTCCGACGAAGACAAAGAAGCCCGCAAAAACGCTGTCAAAGCAGCCGTCATGGACATTCTGACCGAGAAATACGGCATCGAAGAGGAGGACTTCCTCTCGGCCGAAATCGAAGTAGTTCCTGCCGGAGCGGCCCGCGACCTCGGATTCGACCGCAGCATGGTCATCGGATACGGACAGGACGACAGAGTATGCGCATACACATCGCTTCGCGCCATCCTCGACATGAAAGCTCCGAAGCGCACGTCCGTCTGCATTCTGACGGATAAGGAAGAAATCGGCAGCGTAGGCGCCACCGGCGCACATTCTCACTTCTTCGAAGACACGATGGCGGAGATGATGGACATGACCGAGGGCTACTCAGAGATGAAATACCGCAGGATGCTTTCAAACTCCTGCATGCTCTCGTCCGATGTAAGCGCCGGATTCGACCCGCTGTACGCAGACGTCTTTGAAAAGAAAAATTCCGCGTACCTCGGCCGCGGCATAACATTCAACAAATATACGGGTTCCCGCGGAAAATCGGGCTCGAACGACGCCTCCGCGGAATATTTCGCAAAGGTGCGCCGCGTCATGGACGACGCGAAAGTCGGCTTCCAGACCGCTGAACTGGGCAAAGTCGACGAGGGCGGCGGCGGAACCATCGCATACATCCTCGCAAACCTCGGAATGAATGTCGTCGACTCCGGCGTAGCGGTCCTCTGCATGCACTCCCCTTGGGAAGTCACCAGCAAAGCCGACATCTACGAGGCATATAAGTGCTACATGGCGTTCTGCGAAGGAATGACTAAATAGCCTTTAAAAGAAAGAGTCCATATACGTTCTTAAACTCTTTGATTTGAGATTCGTTTCGGCCTTGACTTCCGAAGGGATGACAAGGCCGTTTTTTTCTAAGATGAAATCGACCTCGCACGAGCTTCGGTCGTCGGTGTAATAATATACGCCCGGGCCGCTCAGCGTCTTTATCTGCTGACACACCTACTGCTCCGTGAGTGCGCCTTTGAATTCCGCGAACAAAACATTCCCGTCCAGTATGGTGCGCTGTTAGCACGTAATTACACTTTTGCAGCGAAAAAATGCAGCTCGTTACACTTTTTACGCCGAAAAAATGTAGTTTGCTGCACTTTTTACACGGAAAGTATTCTTCGCTCGAACCACGCGGACTCTATTCGAACAGATAAGAAAAATCTTCGCTGTCGTAATTCTCGACCTTATACATATCGTCGTTGATATAAACTATTCCGCCGATGCTGTCGGAATGAGAAAAAGATACTGATATTACCGAGTCGTCATTTTGAACTATCCTGAAATAATAGTCCCAGCCGCCGCCGGATTCTTCTACGTTTAGTTTCTTAAGCGAATACGAATTGAATTTATCCAGCAGATCACTCCATTCGCTTTCGTCTAAGGTGATTTTCTGCGGCTCGACTGTCATCCGGGTCGTCGCAGTTATTTCCTTTATTTCTTCCTCGTTGATCGCTTTGGCTATCTCGTTTTCACCGCTGTTTCCCGAACAGGCTGAAACGATGAATACCATAGAAATTATAAGTAGACAGCATACTGATTTTTTCATCCGTATCACTCCCATCCGCATAATCAATTACTGAAGTGAAGCAGTAAAATGGCGATAAAAACGGCCTCCCCGTGCCGAAAACAGCAGGGGCGGCCGTTCGTCAAAGCGTTTACGCTCCGACCGGCTTTGTCAGCCGGTGCATAAGGCAATACTACTCAGTTACCGTCGTGTGCATGAAGTATTTGAATCCGAGCGGGCTTGAATAGAATCCCTGTACCTTCGAGGAGAGCATATACAGATCTGTGTAGTAGTACAGAGGGCAGATGCATCCTGTGCTCATGAGAAGGTCTTCTGCGCGGTGCATGAGTTTGTAGCGCGTGTCTTTGTCGGTGCAGGCTTTGATGTCTGCGATGATGACGTCGTAGGTCTCCGCCCATGTTCCGTCAGTTACCTTCGTGTCATATCCGAGGTCGGTCAGGTCGAGGCTGTATGCCTGAACGTCTGCGTTGGCGTCTTTGCCGAACTGAACGTCGTTGTTGCCCGATGCGGATGTCCACATATCGAGGAAGCTGATAGGGTCGTTGTAGTCGGCGAGCCAGCCGTTACGAGCGATAGTGTAGTCGCCTGCTTTACGAGTCTCAAGGAAGGTAGCCCATTCCTGGTTCTCGAGCTGCATCGTGATGCCGACTGCCGCGAATGCGCTCTGGATGTACTCTGCGATCGCTTTGTGGCCTTCGGAGGTATTGTACAGATATGTGATCGTCGGGAAGTTCGTGAACTGTCCGGTCGATTCGTCATAAGTGTAATACTTCTTCAGCGTTTCGATAGCCGAGTCAAAGTTGCTCTGCATAGCATCTGCAGATACGTCATAATATCCGTAATAGTCGTCGCTTGAACCGGCATTCTGATAGAATTCAGAGCCGTCAGCGTCGGTGAGACCCATCGATACGAACGATGAAGCCGGTACCTGTCCGCCCTGAGCTACGTTCTCGACAATGTGGTTGCGGTCGATGAGGAGCGAGATGGCGTTGCGGATCTCTTCTCTGGCCTTTTCAGCGTCTGCTCCGGTCAGTGTCGAACCTTCCGGAAGGATATCTTCGTTGACGTTCCAGCAGATGTAATACGTTCCGAGCTGACCGGTGACTTTGAATTCATCAGGATATTCGGTCTTCAGAGTAGCGATCTCGTTCGTCGGAACATCGTCGATGAGGAGCCAGTCGCCGTTCTTGAAGTTCGTCAGCATGTTGTTTGCGTCGTCGGAGAGGTAGAAATTGATGACGTCCATGGAGACATCATCGGCGTCGATGAAGTTCTCGTTCTTCTTAAGAGTGATGACCGAGTTGTGTTCCCAGCTGTCCATGACGTAAGGACCGTTTCCGATGTACGTCGAAGGATCGGTAGCCCAAGTGTCGCTGCTGACTACGTCCTCACGGACAGGATAATATGTAGGGAATGCAAGAAGTTCGTTCCAATAAGGGACTTCGTTAACGAGCGTAACTACGACTGTTTTATCGTCAGGAGCCTCGACAGCCAGTTTAGCGTCCGGGTTCTTCTGAGTTCCGTCATCGTTGAGATCCCACATGTCGCTGTATCCCTTGATGACTTCGAACATATAAGCATAGTCCGCAGCCGTCTCGACTGAAGCAGCTCTGTTCCATGCGAACACGAAATCGTTTGCGGTCACAGGCTCACCGTCAGACCATTTCAGTCCGTCCCTGAGAGTGTAAGTGTACGTCGCAGTTCCGTCATCGTTGATTACCGGATCAACGAGTTCCTCTACGCAGTCTGCCACGAGCTCGACTCCGCCGTTTCCGTCATCAGCCCATTTGCTGAAACCTGAGAACAGATGAGCGCAGATCGTGCCGCCGTCGACCGCACTGTTGAGTGCAGGGTCAAGCGTCTGAGGCTCAGATGCGAGGCATACGCTGATTTCTGAAGGGGTAGTTGTGTCTCCATCGCCGCTGCTGCTGCCGCCTCCGCAAGCGAAGAGCGCGAAAGTCATTGCTGCGCAGAGAAGAATTACAAATAGTTTTTTCTTCATCTTCTTCTTTCCTTTCTTAATTCTTTCGTTCTTGTGACAGGACGATAATATTTATGCCCGAGCGGCCGCTGCCTGTGGACTGACCGCCGCGGGATAAACAACACCGAAATGCATCACTTTAGTGTGATATCACTTTAGCATAATATGTACCGTACGTGATTAGATATGATTATATAACAAAATCGCTTCCGGCGTAAAGCGTAAGTCGAGGCAGAAAATCAATTTATCTCCTCGACACGATGGCAGGCCACGAAACGTCCGGACGATACCTCTCGCAGTTCCGGGAATTCCTCTGCGCACTGCTCTTTTGCGAATGCGCAGCGAGTGCGGAACGGGCATCCGGAAGGAGCGTTCAGCGGGCTTGGTATCTCGCCTTTAAGAACTATCCTCTTATTTGCTCTTGCCGTCTTAGGGTCAGGTTCCGGCACTGCGGAAATCAGCGCCTTTGAATACGGGTGAAGCGGGTGGCGATAGATCTCCTGAGCACTTGCAAGTTCGACCAGTCTTCCCAGATACATGACCGCTATCCTGTCGGAAATGTGGCGCACGACGAGAAGATCGTGAGCGATGAACAGGTACGTCAGGCCCATCTTATCCTGCAGTTCGTCGAACATGTTGATGACCTGCGCCTGGATAGAAACGTCGAGCGCAGAAACAGGCTCATCGCATACGATGAATTCAGGATTGACGGCAAGTGATCTGGCGATGCCGACTCTCTGGCGCTGTCCGCCGGAGAATTCGTGAGGATATCTTGCTGCGTGCTCTGAGTTCAGGCCGACGTAGTCCATAAGTTGGAGGACCCTTTCTCTGCGCTCTTCCTTGCTGGAGCAGAGATGATTCACGTCCAGAGGCTCGCCGATGATGTCTTCGACTGTCATACGAGGATCCAGCGAAGAATACGGGTCCTGGAATACCATCGTCGCCTTAGTCTGAAGCAGGCGGAGGTCTTCTTTTGACTCCATTTTTTTGCCTTTGAACCAGACTTCGCCGCCGGTAGGCTTATACAGGTGAAGTATGGAGCGCCCTGCCGTGGTTTTGCCGCAGCCTGACTCGCCTACGAGTCCGAGCGTCTCGCCCGGATAGATATCAAATGATATGTCGTCGACCGCCTTCAGTGGCTTTGATTTGAACCATCCGGTCGACATATTGAAATATTGTTTCAGGTGTCTTACTTTAACAAGGGGTTCCTTGCTGTATTTATCATTCTGCATGTTCCGCATCCCCTTCCGCCGCTTTCTTTACGTTGATCCAGCATGAAGACATGTGGCCTTCTCCGACCTCGAGTTCCTCACAGTGCTTGTGGATGCATATCTTCATCGCGTTGTCGCAGCGAGGAGCAAATGGGCATCCTTCAGGCATGTTCAGGAGGTCGATAGGAGTTCCGGTGATAGGTTCCAGTTTCTGGCCGTCGTTTGCCAGCGTCGGTATCGATCTGAGCAGACCCTTCGTGTACTCGTGGGCCGGCTCGTAGAATACCTGATCCGCGGTTCCTCTCTCGCAGACCGAACCGGCGTACATTACTATTATCTGGTCGCAGAGCTGTGCGACTACACCGAGGTCGTGAGTTATCAGGATGATGGCCATTCCTATCTTCGACTGGATATCTTTGAGGAGTTCGAGTATCCCCGCCTGTATCGTCACGTCAAGAGCCGTCGTAGGTTCGTCGGCGATGAGGATATCAGGTTCGCAGGCGAGAGCCATGGCGATCATGACGCGCTGTCTCATGCCTCCGGAAAACTCGTACGGATACTGTTTCACACGTTTCTCAGGCTCGTTGACGTTTACGAGTCTCAGCAGTTCGACCGCTCTTGCGTTAGCCTCTTCTTTCGTAACGTTCTTATGAAGCGTTATCGCCTCTCTGAGCTGGTGCCCGATCGTGTATGTCGGGTTAAGGCTCGTCATCGGGTCCTGGAAGATTATGGAGATGTGATTGCCTCTGATGCTGCGCATCTCCTTTTCATCTACGCCGACCAGTTCTTTGCCGTCGAATTTGATAGAACCGGCTGTTATCTTCCCTGTAGGTGCGAGAATCTGCATTATCGAATACGCCGTGACCGATTTGCCCGATCCCGACTCTCCGACTATACCGAGGACCTCGCCGCGGTCCAAGTTGAACGATACGCCGTTCACGGCTTTGACTTCACCTGCGTCCGTGAAGAACGATGTATGTAGATCTTTAACTTCAAGCAGTGCCATATTCAGTCATCCCCCCTATTTATTGAGTTTCGGGTCAAAGGCGTCTCTCAGGCCGTCGCCGAACAGATTAAGCGACAGAACTATCAAAGAGATGACAAGCGCCGGAATGACCAAGCGATACGGATAAGAAGTGATGCCGTTCAAAGCGTCGGACGCAAGAGAACCGAGCGACGGCATCGGGGCGTTGACGCCCAGACCGAGGAACGACAGATAACTTTCTGTGAATATCGCGCTCGGTATCTGCAGGCAGCACGAAATGATGATTACCGAAATGCAGTTCGGGAGCAGATGCTTGCGGATTATCCAGCTTCCTTTTGCGCCGCAGGCCTGAGCCGCCAGAACGTATTCCTGCTCTCTCAGCGAGAGTATCTGTCCGCGGACAAGTCTTGCCATCGACACCCAATAGAGGAGCGCAAAGATAATGAACAGTGAAATGATGTTCGCGCCTATCTTTGCCAAGGCCGTGCCTTCAAGCGAAGACTCCATCCTCGTTCTGAGCACGGATGCGAGCAGGATGACCATCAGCATGTCAGGAAGCGAATAGATGACATCGACGATACGCATCAGTATCGTATCCACCATACCTCCTGCGTAGCCCGCTATCGAGCCGACCAGAAGACCTATTACCAAAACGATGAGGCTGGCAAAGAAACCGACGGCAAGCGAGATGCGCGTTCCGTACACGACGCGGATGAAGTAGTCTCTTCCGCTGGCGTCGGTGCCGAAAATGTGCGGTACGACATGCTCACCTTCCTCGATAAGTTTCTGTTCGGTCTCCGAGTACTGGAACGGTTTTAAGTTGTTGTATGAAGCGTCTACAGGCTGACCCGGTTTGACCCCGAGCATACTGTCGTACGAATACGGCCAGAACAGAGGCACGAATATCGAAGACAGAGTAATGAATACGATGATCCAGAAACTGACAACTGCAACTTTATTTTTTCTGAAACGGCGCATGCCGTCACGGAACGCAGTCGTAGACTCGCGCATCTGTACCATATACGCCTTTTCGTCGGCGGAAGCAGGTTCGAATTCGCTAAGGTCTACCTGCATACTGAATCTTTTCAAATTATCAAACATCGGCGCCCTCCTTACTCAAGCGTGATACGCGGATCTGCGACTTTATAAAGGAGATCGCTGATCAGGTTCATTATGACTATCAAAGTCGCAAGCACGATTGTTGTTCCCATTATGAGAGTGTAATCTCTGTTGATTATGCTCTGCACGAATGCGCGCCCGATACCCGGGACCGCGAAGATCTGCTCTACGACGAGGGAGCCTGTTACGATACCGGCAAGCATAGGCCCGAAGTAAGTGATGTCAGGGAGAAGCGCATTTTTAAGCGCGTGTCCGTATATCATACCTCTGCGCGTGACGCCTTTGGCCCTCGCCGTACGGATATAGTCCTGGCCGAGGACGTCGAGCATAGATGATCTCGTGAGCCTCGTGATATATGCCATAGGGTAAAGCATCAGCGTTATTATCGGCAGCACCAGACCTCCCGCAGCCGCGCCGTTCGCCGGTGCGATGCCCAGATGCACCGAGAACAAAACAAGCAGGAGCGACCCCATGATGAAGGACGGCATCGATACGAACGCCGTAGTTATGATCATTATTATCCTGTCATAAATGGAGTTCCTCTTAAGTGCCGCCGTGCAGCCTAATATGACGCCGATTATCAAAGCGCTGAAGGCGGCTACGAGACCGAGTTTTACGGAAGTCTTCATGCCGTCCCTGATGATGTCGGCGACCTCGCGCCCGCGGGATTTGAGCGAAAGGCCGAAATCTCCGTGGATAACGCCGTTGAGATAAGTCAGGTACTGCTGACCCAGTGGCTTGTCGAGCCCGTATTTAGCCTCCATAGCCTTGCGAACCGACTCCGAAACACCTTTTTCGCTGAGGAACGGGCCGCCCGGAACGGCGTGCATGATGAAGAAGGTCAGGGTGATCACGACCCAGATCGTAATAAGTGCGAGAATGATTCTCTTGATGATGTACTTTAATGTTTTGCTGTTCATCTTCCTATTACCTTCATGATGAAATAATTAAATCGTTACTATGATTGTACCTAATTATTCGATAATTGCAAATATTAAACAAAAAGAAAATCAAGTATACATTATTTTTTGTTATCATGATCAAATTTTCTGTGGCGGAATCTGTGATTTTTCATCACATGGACAAAGATATGCGCCGCATGAGCCGGAAATGCGCAAGTCAGAGAGTCAGTGAAAAAGATAATCGCTCCGAAACATCTACGCCGAAAATGCCGCGCCGAAACGCCGAAATTCCAACGTTGAAACACAAACGTCGAAACTGCCGCGACGAAACAAGCATTTGCACAAATGCGCATGCGCAATAATATGCGCAATAATCTACGGGGATAGAAAATTATTATAAGAATAATCGGTTACTTGTATGTGGTCATTTGCTGAGCACGTCTATGAGTTCGTACATTTCGCGGTTGAATTCTTTTTTCATCCCGACCGCTTCCTCGATGTCGAACGCTTCGACCTGCTCCTGAACGATGCCGATGGCCTTGCTCTCTGAATCTTCCGAGAGCAGATATGCGGCTTTTGCTCCCGTCAACGTCGCTATGACGCGGTCGTCTAAAGTAGGCACGCCTCCGCGCTGCAGGTACGATAAAACCACCAGCCTTGCCTCTTTGCCGGTTTTCTCCGATATCTCCGCCACGAGTTCGCGTGAATCTATTCCGGAACCTTCCGCGTTGATGATTATGCTGTGCAGCTTGCCTCGGTTGTCGCCCGAAATGATTTTCCGTATCACGGAGTTGATATCCGGTTTTATCTCCGGCACCAAAACAGCCTCGGCACCGCCGCCGAGCCCCGCCTGCAGAGCAATGTCGCCGCAGTGGCGTCCCATGACTTCGATGACTGTCGTCCTCTCGTTTGCGGAGCTCGTGTCGCGTATCTTGGATATCGCATCGAGCACGGTGTTGACTGCCGTGTCAAATCCTATCGTATAGTCGGAATATCCGAGGTCGTTGTCGATAGTTCCCGGCAGGCACATGACAGGCACGCCTTTGCGCGAAAGGTCTCTTCCGCCGCGCAGGGAGCCGTCTCCGCCGATAACGACCAATCCTTCTATTCCGAATGTGTCGAGTATCTCCGCCGCCCGCGCGACTCCTTCGTCAGTGGCAAATCTCTTGCTGCGTGAAGTCCTGAGGATAGTACCGCCTCTGTGTAGGATGTCGCCGACGGAAGATCTGTTCATCTGCCTTATCTCACCGTCCAGCAGTCCCTCGTATCCGCGGTAAATGCCGTAAACTTCCATGCCGAGATCGATGCCGCATCTGACGACCGCTCTGATGGCTGCGTTCATGCCCGGCGAGTCCCCTCCGCTTGTCAAAACTCCGATTCTCTTCAATTCAATCCTCCTTTTTATTTTCAGCATGCGAGCCGGCGAGTTCAGCGCTCTATCCGTTTGATCTTTATATTCGGATTTCCGACCAGCAGCGCTGTTTCTTCGGCAAAATCCAGTGTCGGGCGCACTCCGCCGCTCCACTCGAACGCCTTTCCGTCGCGCTTGAAAAGAATCACTCGCACGTCTCCGCGGTGAGCGGTCAGGATCGCCGAGAGTTCCTTCAGAACTTCCTCTTCTGTCATGGAACCGGCGCGGCCGAGTCTGGAGCCTTCCTCAGGTATCCTTATCTTCACGGGAGCCTTGGTCTGCGAGACCCTCTGTCCTCCGGCGGAATTCTGCTCTCGGGCGGAAGAAGGATATGTGCGGCTTTCTTCCGGCTGCATGCTTTCAGGTGTCCCATTCGGAACGCTATCCGCAGAGGCATACGGGCCGCCCGCCGACAGCGCATCATCGTAAATGACATCCGGTGCGCCGCCGTAATATCCGCTCGCGCCTGAACCATAGCCCGAGTCCCTTATATGGCCTCTGTCCGGGCCCCTTTCCGAGCCTCCGCCGGAGCCGTAACCGTATCCATTTCTGCCAGACTGCCCTCTGCCTGTCCGTTCGCGGGCACGGCGCACCAGGTCCTCGGCTTCCTCTATCGGCGCTATCTCGTCCGCCGCTATGTTAGGCATGCGGTCTTCTCTGATATTCAGCCTGCCGCTGACTGCGACTATAGCGCTGTCGTCGAGATACTTTGCGCAGCGCTCGTAGACTGACGGGAAGACGACTACTTCGCCCGAACCGTGCAGGTCTTCAAGCGTCAGCGCAGCCATCATCTGATTCTTCTTGGTGATTATGTTCCGGCGCGATGTTATCATCCCGAGAGCTATGACCGGCATGCCGTCTTTGATGCTCTCCTCCTCAGTCTCGGCGATGGAGACGCCCTGATCGTCCTCATCGAGCATCTCATCCATGCCCGAAAGGTCAGACATCTTTATCGTCGCCAGTCTGTCAATCACGGATTTCCAGCGGTTCAGCGGATGATCGGTTATGTAGCAGCCGGTCATCTCCTTTTCCATCGCGAGCCGAACCTGACTGTCAAAATCGCTGACATCCGGCATCTCCGCGTTCGTATCGCCCGATGACATGATGCCGCCCTCAGTCTGGAACAGGGACAGTTGACCGTCAAGATTCTTGCGCGCGTTCTGCTGGGCGGCGTCCATGAGTTTTTCGTAGACGGCCAGCAGTGCGGCGCGATTGCCGTGGAGACAGTCTAAAGCTCCGGCTTTTATCAGGCTCTCCACCGCTTTTTTATTCACTTTGGAGACGTCGATGGCGTTGATGAACGAAAAGATGTCTTTGAAAGGCCCCTTTTCGCGGCGCGCGGCGATTATGGCTTCCGCCGGGCCTTCGCCGACGTTTTTTACGGCGAGAAGGCCGAAGCGAATTTTGCCGTGTTCGACGGAGAATTTCGCTTCGCTGTCGTTGACAGAAGGCGGAAGCACGTCTATCTTCATGTCGCGGCAGTTGGCGATGTATTTTGCGACAGCGGATTTTTCGCTCATGACACTGGACATGAGGGCTGCCATGAATTCCACGGGATAGTGGCGTTTGAGCCAGCCGGTCTCGTAGGCGAGCACAGCATAGCAGGCGGCGTGGGCTTTGTTGAAAGCGTAGGAGGCAAAAGTCTCCATGTCGTTGAATATCTGCTCTGCGGCTTCGCGCGAGATGCCGTTCCTCACGCAGCCCGGGACCTCCACCGTGCCGTCCTCCGCCGTTTTGCCGTTGATGAAGTACTCCTTTTCCTTCATCATCACGTCGGCCTTTTTTTTGCTCATGGCGCGGCGGACGAGGTCGCTGCGGCCGTAACTGTATCCCGCCAGATCGCGCACTATCTGCATGACCTGCTCCTGATAGACGAGGCACCCGTAGGTGACATCCAGTATCGGAGCGAGTTCCGGAGTTACGTATTTGATATTCTGCGGGTTCTTTTTGTTCTCGATATACCTCGGTATCGAATCCATAGGGCCCGGGCGGTAAAGCGCGATACCTGCGACGATGTCTTCAAAACACGTAGGCTTGAGTTCCATCATAAAGTTCGTCATGCCTCTGGACTCAAGCTGGAATACGCCTTCCGTGTTCCCTTCCGATATCATCTCGTAGACTTCCGGGTCTGTATATTCCATGCTCGAAAAGTCGACGGTCCTGCCGAAGTCTTTATCTATCAAAGCCAGCGCGTCGCGGATGACTGTCAGGTTGCGGAGCCCGAGGAAATCCATTTTAAGGAGTCCGAGTTCCTCTATCGTCGTCATCGTGAACTGCGTTGCTACGCCTTTTTCAGTGAGATACAGCGGAACGTACTCGTCGACCGGAAGTTTGGATATTACGACTCCGGCGGCGTGCGTGGACGCGTTCCTCGGCATGCCTTCCAGACGCTTTGACATATCGACTACGCGGCGTACCTCGGGATCCTCTGCGTACATCTTCGCCAGATCCGGACTCGTCTCCAGAGCTTTCTGCAGAGAGATGAACGGATTCGCCGGTACTGCTTTGGCGATCCTGTCCGTCTGGCCGTAACTCATTCCGACGACCCTGCCGACGTCGCGGATGACTGCGCGGGCTTTGAGACGGCCGAATGTGATTATCTGTGAAACGTTATCTTTGCCGTATTTGCGGCGCACATACTCGATGACCTCGCCGCGGCGCTCGATGCAGAAATCGATATCAAAATCAGGCATGCTGACGCGCTCGGGGTTGAGGAAGCGCTCGAAGACAAGGTTGTATTTGAGCGGGTCGACGTCGGTTATTCTGATCGCGTACGCGACGATGCTGGCGGCGCCCGAGCCTCTGCCCGGTCCGACCATTATTCCCTGAGATTTGGCGTAATGCACGAAATCCCAGACGATGAGATAATACTCGACATAGCCCATCGACTCGATGACGGAAAGTTCGTATTCCATGCGCTCGCGTATCTTCGGCGTGACTTCGGGATAGCGTGTTTTGATGCCTTCCTCGCACAAGTGGCGCAGGTACTCGGGGCACGTGTATCCTTCAGGCGGCACGAACTGAGGCAGATGATATTCGCCGAAAGTGAACGTGACGTTGCACCGCTCCGCGATGAGTTCGGTGTTGTCGACGGCCTGCGGGGCGTATGTAAATATAGAGCGCATCTCATCTTCGCTCTTAAGATAAAATTCGTCATTCGGGAAGCGCATGCGCTTTTCATCATCTAAAGTCGTCCCCGTCTGGATGGCGAGCAGGACATCGTGCGCTGCGGCGTCTTCGCGCCTGACGTAGTGTACGTCGTTCGTGGCTATGAGAGGGATGCCGGTTTCGGCCGACAGCCTTATGAGCAGCGGATTGATGCGGTGTTCTTCCTCGAGGCCCTGATCCTGTATCTCAAGGAAGAAATTGCCCTTGCCGAAAATCTCCTCCATCTCAATGGCTTCCTGCTTTGCTCCTTCGTAGTCCCGGTTCAGCAGAAGGCGCTGGACTTTGCCGGCAAGACACGCCGAAGAAGCGATTATCCCGCCTCTGTGACGCATGAGGCAGTCTTTGTCGACGCGCGGCTTATAGTAGAAACCCTTTGTGCAGCCTTCTGAGACTATCTTGATAAGATTATGGTAGCCTTCGTTGTTTTCGGCGAGGAGGACGAGGTGGCTCTGATATCTGTCGAGGTCCGGATCTTTGTCGAGCATGCCGCGGGCGGCGATATACACCTCGCACCCGATTATCGGCTTTATCCCCTGCTTCTGGCATTCTTTATAGAAATCGACGGCACCGAACATGACCCCGTGGTCAGTGATGGCCAAGGCCTTCATTCCGAGTTCCTTTGCGCGGGGAACTACATCGCTAATGCGCGCGGCACCGTCTAAAAGACTGTATTCAGTGTGTACGTGTAAATGTGTGAATCCCATGTATGAATTATATCACATATATCACACAAGAATCGACCGCACAGTTTGACTTTGGCGAATGCTCTGATACAATTATTTAGGACATTTACAGCAAAGGTTTTTTGGCGCTTCAAGTGATTCGGCGCTTCAGATGGGTCCCGCACATCAAATGAGCTTTGGCGCTTCGGATGATTTGGCGCGGTGCATCGCCAAAACCGGCGCAGCGGAGGAAAATACAATGGAAAAGATGACCACCGAAAACTATAAGTTCTTCCAGCACAGGACGTGTGAGTTTTTCCCGTGCCACAAAACGAACGACCCGGACAACTTCAACTGCCTGTTCTGCTACTGCCCTCTTTACGCGCTCGGCGACAAGTGCGGCGGCAATTTCAAATATCTCGAAAACGGATTCAAGGACTGCTCGGGATGCATGTTCCCGCACGTTCGCGCGAACTACGATAAGATCATCGGCAGATACGCGGATATCATCGAGATAGCAAAGAAACACGAATAGGCCGGAAGGTCCGTGCTGCTGCCGGCATTTTTGCAGAGTCAATGCTGCCGCCGGCATTTTCATATAGTAATAGTAATTTTGAGGATAGAGATAGGAAAAAAATATGCCTGCACTATACGCACATCGCAAGTTCGGCGCACTTGCGCTCGACGCGGCGCCTGATGACATCAAAAAAACGATCGAAGCAAATCGTAAATTTTTCAACTACGGACTGCACGGCCCCGACATGTTCTTCTACAACAGGCCTTTCGCAAAAGGCGGTTCGGTGGAACTGGCCTCAGAGATACACCACGCTCCGGCGAGGAACTTTTTCGCTCCGAGCGTCGAGGTTTTGGCGGCTGCGGCAAAAGAAAATACCGCGGCAAATAAAGATACCGCGGCAAATAAAGATACCGCGGCAAATAATGATGCTGACGCGCTGGCCGCATACCTTTACGGATACGCGTGCCACTTCGCCCTCGACCGCGCGTGCCACAGTTACATCAGCAAAGTGATGAGCGTGACCGGCGCATCCCACGCCAAAGTCGAATCAGACTTAGAGAAATACTTGATTTTAAAGGACTTCGGGAACTACAAGGCTCTCGATTACACCGGGCACATCAAGCCCGACCGCACTGTCACAGACGTCATCGCGAGGCTGTACCCCGATATGTCGGCTGACGACGTCTACACCTGCGCTAAACTCTTCGACAAATACAGTTCGATGATGTACGACCCGAGCGCACTGCTGAAATTCGGCGCGAAGATTTTCTTCACATTCGCATCGGGCGGAGATACTGTCTTTGACATGCTCATCCAAGGCGAACCGGATCCGTCGCTTCTGAAATACGACGAGGCTCTGGAGAACAGACTGATAGACGCTGTACCCGCAGCGGTGGATTTCATGCGCGAGGTCTCCGAAAAATCGCCTGACGCACTTGACGAACGGTTCGACGACAACTTCGAGGAGAAAGAGGGCTGGGAGAATATCGAACTGTAAGTTATGCCGAGTACCGCTTTTTCCTATAAATGAGGATCGACAAAACAGCGGCCACCGCAGCCGCCGCGCATATAACAGCGGCTGTGACTGCTGAGGAACCTCCATCAAGTTTCATTTTTCCATACATGAAATCCAGAAGATAACTTCCTCCTACAGATTCGTTGTCGGGATCTGTCTCTTTCATGTACTCCGCGTTGTCCCTCACGGCATTAATATACTCGTTCAGCGAAACGACATCATATTCAGTATCACCGGAAATGCTGCTGCCGCTTGCAGGGACGACCTCGTCTTCTTTATTTGCGACAAAGAACAAACCGGACGCTGCAAGACATATCTCACTGTCTCCGTTTTCGACCTCGGACAGTGCCGAATCGAATTCCTCGGCGAACTGCCGGCCTATCAGATTAAGACACTTGAATTCACCGTCTTCAAAGCCGCTGAAGAAAACCGCTATCGGTCTGTCAGCCGAGTAAACTACGTTGATATTCTGCGATACTTCCATCTCTTTCAGATCGCTGTCAGTAAATGAGAATACCGGGAGCGTGACTTTTACGACTCCGTTTCTTATCTCATCATCCGTTATCTCATCGGATACGAGTTCTGCTCCGTAATCGGATGAGCGGTACGAGATGAGTTCATCCGCAACTGTCTCGTCGTAAAGTTCCTGCCCGGACGTTTCGTTCAGGCGCGCGATTTCTTCGCTGTTTTCGTCGAGCAGTCCGGTGACGGAAACCGATGAAGCAAAAGCAGAGAAAGGAATCAGACAGATGACGGCAAGCATCAATATGGCAATTATTGAATAGCGCTTTTTCATTTTCATGATTTCGCCCCTCCTTTTTGGCATTCCTTGTTCTGCGTTTATTTATTATAGAGAAAGTATCCGTAAGCAATTATCCAAAAAATTATAATTTACTGATTAACCATATAATACATTGTTCTTAAAAAAAAGCAAGAATAAAAATCCGACTTGAATATTTTGTCGGAGGGAAAGCATACTCACGGAGGATATCGGTCCCGCTACAGACAAGTATCATAGAAAGAAAGGAACTGCCGGAAAACTTCGCTATCCAGAGAATGAGACCAGCGCTCGCGGTCCAGGTGTTCATTGATGTAATCCACGCGGTCCTTATTAAAACGTTCTTCGTTCTCCGGCGCTGTCGGGTCGTAGCCCTGCCCTTTCAGCCATTCAACGAACTCGGCGTCAAATTCCTCCCGGTATGTGCGGTCGGAATATACGGTGTCGTGCGTCTTATCGCTGACTTTCAGGAACGTGAAGCGCCCGTCGTCCTGAAAAGCGTCGTAAAATCTGCTGTATCCGTATTTGTCTGGCACCATCTCATCATTCTCGGCCGCAACGCAGAAGAACTTCGTATCCTGCGCGTCTGCCATGCTCTCCACGGCGGATCTGGACGCCAGTTCCCCGAAGCGGACGCGGTCTATAATGGAAAACCACGGTCTCATGGTGTATATCAAAGGCCCCGCCTCTTCTTTGCCGGCGGCTTCGAACATGCTCAAAGAAGTGTCAAATCCGCAGCATTCGATTACACCTTTTACTTCCGGATGGTCGGGCAGCACGTTCATCGCGCAGTATGCTCCCCAGCTGTGGCCGAAAAGCAGCACCGGGAGCCCCTGGCATTCCGGTAGTTCTTCGGCAAAAGAAATCGCGCTGTCCAAGTCGGCTATCCCCTGAGGCATGCCTCCCATAACGCTTCCCGCGCTCTCATCCGAGCCTGTTGCGTCGTACGCAAAAACATAGTAGCCGTTTTCGGCAAAGCAGTCCGCAACGTCCATATAACTGTTATGGCCTCCGCCGCCAAGTCCGTGCGCCAAAACCACGACCGCTTTCCGAGATGAGCCGTTTTCGCCGTATTCGTAAAGATACCCCGCCAGCGTCTGGCCTTTGTCGGAGGTGAATTCATAGCGTGTGCGGCTGAGTCCCGGAAAATCTTCGACTCTAAGCATCAGCGGTTCGTAACTTGTGAATGTCCGGTCGAAATTCTGATGATACGCCCAATAAGTTATGCCAAAGTCAAGAACGACGAGCGCGGCCAGTATGATTATCACGACCCGCAATATTATCTTTTTCTTTTTAGTTCGCTGCTTTTCCATGACCTTTTTTCAGCCCGTCCGGATAATATATCCGACTTTCAAAATCTCAGATGCCTGCGGAATTTCAAACTGTCAAAATCTGCATCCTGCGAGATATCCTGCTGCCAAAATCAGTATATATCCGAATGTGCAAAGGGACGGTAAAATGTCGATAAAATGCGAGTCAGAGCGTTTCCGAACAAAAAAGCGGCCGCGCAAGTACACGGCAGGTACGAGGTGCTGCGAACATGGCGGCGTCAAAACAAAAACGGACGCGCGAGATAAC
>JBMNVD010000026.1:0-25262 GCA_050946615.1 Eubacterium sp. | reverse complement strand
TTCCGGAAGGGACAGAGATGTGCATGCCGGGAGACAACGTAGTGATGACTATCACGCTTATCACACCGATAGCGATCGAAGTGGGACTCCGCTTCGCTATTCGTGAAGGCGGCAGAACGGTAGGATCGGGCGTTGTAACCGAGATCATCGAGTAACTTCTTCAGACACAATTGAAGGTAAAGCAAAGGCACGAGCGGAAACGCCCGTGCCTTTTTGATAGCAAATGCATTGATCAAGCTTAAAAGCTCATTCTTTCTTTTTTTGTTTATTAGATTGCTGTGGCCTTACCAGCGCGATCGCAGTTTCCATGACGCTGAAAAAGTTGTTGAGTTCTTCTGTTGTGTGATATTTTGGAAGTTGTCCGAAGACGGAGTCAAAACGTTCATTATCATACGCGATGTGCATCTTCGTAAGGCGTTTCCCTTCATCCGTAGCCCAGAGCGAAATATTGCGCCTGTTGTTACCTTGAGTAGTGCGCATCACTAATCCGCGTTTTTCAAGTTTTTTTACGGTCTGTGAAATAGCACTTTTGGTCCTGTTGCGCAGCAAAGCCACCTGGCTCACCGTGATCCCCGGGTTTTGGTAGATCGTTTCGAGGATATGCATTTCGACTGGCAAATACAGTTCACCGGTCCCGTAATCGTGGCGTCGGTTATATCTGTCGTAGAAGACCATGGTGAAATCGTGGATTAGGTCGCTCATACGATATGATGGCCATGTTTCCCATATTTTTTCTTCTTTTTTGATAATAATCAAGGAAGTACCCCCTTAAAATATCATTATTGTATATTATACAACAAAAGATCAATTTAGCCATAGCGATAAAAAACGCAACAGCTCAACAGAGCGAAATGATCCGCGCCTATTGGACTATTGCGTAAATAGAACACAGTTCGACCGATCCCAACTGATCACATTAAATATTCGTCAATCTTTTTTCCGAAGCTCCAGCAGCATCGAAACGGTGTCCGTTTCAAATAATCTGTCGATATCCCATCCTGGAAGCTCGCCGCGTGCGAATATCTCTCTCTGAGTTATCTCGTCCCGGACAGACTGTTCAGATTTTTCGAGCGCCTCTTCATAGTTGTCGGGAGGGAGGACTACCACGCCGTCAGCGTCGCCAAAGACGATATCGCCGGGGTTGACAATCGCTCCGCCGCATGTGATCGGTATCTGCACTTCTCCGCTGACACCTAAGATCACAGTAGTCACGCTGGAGATCCCCGTGCAGAAGATCGGAATGTCGAGTTTGCTGATGGCGACGGAATCCGTCGCGGGCCCATCGATGACCATGCCCGCCATTCCGCGGCCCTGCGCATAAGTTGCTACCATTTCACCGCAGCATGCAAAAGTTTCGTCCCCGCATCTGTCAACAACGATGACGGAACCTTTAGGGGCTTTGCTGATAGCGTAGTAGATGCCGCATGAATCGCGACCTGAAAGGCGGACGGTGTAAGCCGGGCCGACCATTCGACCTTCGCCGATGTTCAGAGGCTTTATCTGCGGCTTTAAAAAACCGCCTCCGATGTAATGCCCCATCGTTGCCGGATCGACCTTCTTAAAACGCTCAATAAGTTCCTTAGATAATCCCATTTTTTTATCCTCCGTTTTACGATATTTTTGATTAGAAGGTGGACTTAATAATCAGCGCAACATGACATTTTTTGTTTAGCAACTAATTGATTAATTATTGACAATTGCTTTACACATGCTATTATTTATTCAAGGAAGGTTAAGGAGCTTAATAATTCACAACTGCATAGTAACATCATCTAATTGAGAAGTCAACGACTTAAGAAACTTATTTCACAAAGTGATTCATTTCAAGGAGAGACGTTATGAAGAAGAAAGTTTCATTACTAGTTGCAGTTATTATGGTCTTGACGACGCTGCTATATGGATGCGGAAGCGGGACCACTAATGACACTTCGACCGAGAGTGACGAAGGCAGTGTAAAAGACACGATAACGATCGTCACTGAAACAGAGCCCGAAACTTTAGACCCTGCAAGTGCGAACAGCGATGCTATCGCCCTCGTGCTGGACATGATCGGGGATCATCTGTTCGATCTTAACGCTGACGGAACAATAACCCCTGGCGGGATCGTTGAATCTTTCGAGCAGCAGGATGATACCACTGTGAAATTCACGATCAAGAGCGGACTGAAGTTCTCCGATGGATCAGATCTAACTACTGAAGACATCGTTTGGGAATTAGGAAGACTCAAAGAGGCTCCAAGAAGCTCCTCGAACTTTGCCTTTGTCGATATCGACAACACGGAAATCGTGGACGATACGACTTTCATTCTAAAATTCAACCAGGCGTGGTCCCCTTATCAGAACACACTCGCAACCGGACGCGGTACGATCATCAGCAAAGACGCTTTTGAGTCGATGGGCGAGTCCGAATTCGGACGCAGCCCGGTCACTTCCGGCCCATATAAAGTAGAAGAGTGGGTCCCTGGAACGTCGATCACTCTCGTCAGAAACGAAAATTACTGGGGAGAACCTGCCAAAACTGCTAAGATCGTTATTAAATTCATCCCTGAAGAGACAAGCCGTGTGATCGAGCTGGAGACTGGAGCTGCTGATATCGCGTATTACATCGAGGGCAACGATGCGGAGAGAGTCGAAGCACTCGATGGATATCATGTCGAGCAGGGGAATGCTTATCGCAACGTGATCATTACGTTCAGTATGCAGGATGACATCCTTAAAAATCAGAAAGTACGTCAGGCGCTCTGCTATGCGATAGATCAGGAAAGTCTTGTCCAGACGTCGTCTGATGGTCTCGGTACTCTGAACACCGGTTTTGTAAGTATCCCGACGCTCGGATACAAAGAAATGGATCCATGGCCATATGATGTCGAAAAGGCTAAATCGCTTCTCGCAGAAGCCGGTTATCCTGATGGATTTACGATCGACTTGCATCTTGAATCCGTTTCTCTTTATGAGAAGATCGCTACTATCCTTCAGAATATGTGGGGCGAGATCGGCGTAAATGTCAACATCGTCACAAGTGCTTTGGCTACGTATGATGCGCAGAACGACGGACACTTCCAAGCCTGCATCCGCGACATCACGGCATCTGAGATCTCTAATGAACTTATCATCTATGAATCAAGCTTTGGCTCGAGATTACAAGGCAATGACACAAAATTAGATGAGATGCTCCTGAATCTTCGTACATACTACTACGATGATCCGGAACGTCAGAACAAGATCGATGAGATCTATGATTATCTTTATGAACAGAGATACACTTATTCGATCATGAATATGCCTATCATCTATGCAGTTAGCGATAAGCTCGAAGGATTCGAATTCCACCCGGCGATCGACCACATGAAACATATTACAGACTGGGTCGTCACCGCATAGTGTCTTTGTCTGAAACATCATTTTTACACGCTGCGCTGTCTGGATCCCATGACAGCGCAGCTTACTCTATGTACAGGAGGAAGTAAGATGCTTAAGTACATCTTAAAGAGAATTCTTATGATGATCCCTGTTATGATCGGTGTAGCGCTCATAACATTCTCAATGATGCATCTTTCTCCAGGCGAACCTGCGGATTTTGTTCTCGGTGAATTAGCAACCGAAGAGGATAAAGAACTTTTTAACGAGCAGAATGGATTAAATGACCCGTTCATTGTTCAATTCGGAAGATATATTTTTAACGCCTGCCGCGGAGATCTGGGAACATCATACTCAACGAGACAACCGGTCATGGATATGATCTTGTCGGCTTTTCCGACGACCATGAAATTGTCGCTGTACGCTGAATTATTTGCTATTGTTCTGGGAATAACACTCGGAGTCATTTCAGCTGTAAAACAATATAGTTTCATCGATAACCTGACGCGTGTCCTGGCGATGATCGGTGTATCGCTTCCGAGTTTCTGGGAAGGTCTGATGCTGATCATCCTGTTCTCGGTCGTACTCGGATGGCTCCCGCCGTCAGGTCTGGCCACCCCATCCAGCTGGATACTCCCCGCTTTTACCCTGAGCACGTGGGGGCTTGCCGCCTGTATGCGTATGACGAGGTCCAGCATGCTCGAAGCGATCCGTGAGGACTACGTTAGGACGGCAAGAGCAAAAGGGCAGAGAGAATTCGTTGTTATAATGAAACACGCATTCCGCAATGCTGTGCTCCCTATTATCACAGTAGCAGGCACTGACTTTGCAAAACTGCTCGGCGGCGCAGCCGTGATCGAAACTGTATTTTCGATCAATGGCGTCGGCAAGATGATAGTAGACGGCATCAATACCAAAGATGCACCTCTTGTCCAGGGCGGCATACTCTTTGTCGCTCTTGCGATGTCCATCATCAATCTTTTGATAGACCTGCTTTATGCTTTTATCGACCCTAGGATCCGCTCAAAGTATCAGGGCAATAGGAATCGGACAAAGAAACATATGGCAAAAGCAGTCCCTGAGAAGGTGGTGAGTTAGTATGAGCGATATGACTAAAGCTGCCGCCGCAGTTCCTAATGAGAACATCAGCATTGGAGGACACGGGCAGGGCAAGGAGATATTAGGAAGATTCTTGAGGAACAAAACAGCCATCGTAGGCTGTGTAATAGTTATTTTCTTGATATTCTGTGCGATCGCACCTCAAGCGATCACAGTATACGATCCTTACGAACAGGATTATTCTTCTACGTTCCTTCCTCCGAGCAAGACTCATTTCTTCGGAACGGACGCATATGGGCGCGACATATATACACGAGTGGTCTACGGGTGCAGGACTTCATTGGAGATCGGTTTGATCGCGGTAGCCCTCTCCTGTTTAGCCGGAACAGTGATCGGCGCCATCTCCGGGTTTTATGGGGGAGTCGTAGACAACATTGCAATGAGATTCATAGATGTTCTCATGGCTATTCCAAATACCCTTCTGGGGATCTCTATCGTGGCTGCACTCGGCAATAGTGTTACCAATCTTATCATAGCGCTTGCTATAGGCTCGGTATCAGGTTACGCAAGGGTAGTACGCGTCAGTGTTTTGTCGGTAAAGGAAACTGAATACGTTGAAGCTGCATATGCTACTGGGGCAAGCGACTTCAGGATCATATTGAAATACATCCTCCCTAATTGTCTTGCCCCTATCATCGTTCAGGCAACGATGAGTGTAGCGACGACGATCATGGCTGCGACAGGTCTGAGCTTCCTAGGGCTTGGTGTTCCTGATCCGATCCCTGAATGGGGCGCGATGGCGTCTTCTGCGAGAGCATATATCAGAGATTATTGGTGGCTGGTGACGTTCCCTGGTCTTGCGATAATGCTTACCGCATTTTCGTTCAACCTATTCGGTGACGGCCTAAGAGACGCCTTGGATCCTAAGCTTAAGAGTTAGCGAGGTGCTGACATGAGTGAAAATATTTTGGAAATAAAAGACCTCTTTGTTCAGTATTCCGCTGGCAAGGATACGGTAAAAGCTGTAAATGGAATAAATCTTACACTTGCAAAAGGCGAATCTTTAGGCTTAGTAGGCGAGACTGGCGCAGGGAAAACTACTACGGCTCTGTCGATCATGAGGCTCGTGCCAAACCCTCCCGGCAAGATCGTCGGCGGTGAGATCTACTATAAAGGCGAAGACCTGCTGCATAAGAGCGAAAAAGAGATGAGGAAGATCAGAGGGCATGAGATATCGATGATATTTCAGGATCCTATGACTGCCCTCAACCCGATCCTGAGTGTAGGTGATCAGATAGAAGAAGTTATCAGGCTCCATCAAAACGTGTCCAGAGCAGAGGCAGCGAAAAAGGCTTGCGATATGATGGAGATCGTCGGCATCGAAGGAAGCCGTTCTGGGGAATATCCACATCAGTTCTCCGGAGGTATGAAACAGAGGATAGTCATCGCCATTGCGCTCGCGTGCAATCCGTCACTTTTGATAGCTGATGAACCGACTACAGCACTTGATGTAACTATCCAGGCCCAGGTCCTTGAGTTGATAGAGCAATTGAAAGAAAAAAACAACACTTCGATGCTCCTGATCACACATGACCTCGGCGTAGTCGCCGAAGTCTGCAACAAAGTCGCGATCATGTATGCGGGAGAGATCGTAGAATATGGAACACTTGAACACATCTACAACAACCCTATGCATCCTTATACGATCGGCCTTTTCGGCTCTCTTCCTAATCTGAATGAGGACGTGGAAAGACTTTCTCCTATTCCAGGAATGATGCCTGATCCGACAAAACTTCCGCCAGGCTGCTCATTCGCTGAGCGCTGCTCGCAGGCTTGTGACGCTTGTACGGCTGCAGCTCCTCCTTATATTGAAGTCGAACCGGGGCACATGGTGCGCTGCACGAAGTTCGCGCCGCTTGCCGGAAAGGAGCAGTGAAATGTCTACCCTAGTAGAAGTGAAGGATCTGAAGAAATATTTTAAAACTAACCTTGGGACTCTCCACGCGGTCGATAATATCTCTTTCAAGATCGACAAAGGAGAGACATTGGGAGTCGTAGGCGAATCAGGATGCGGTAAATCGACTCTTGGCAGGACGGTCGTCCATCTTCATGAGAGAACTGACGGGCAGATCTTCTTTGAAGGAAGAGACGTCAGCGACCTTAAGAAAAAGGAACTTAAAGAGTATCGCGCTCACGCACAGATGATCTTCCAGGATCCGTACTCATCGCTTAACCCGAGGATGAGCGTCAGCCAGCTGATCGCCGAGCCACTTTTGATATATAAAAAAGCAAGTGGTGAAGAATTGAGCAGGCGAGTCGCAGAACTGATGGATACCGTCGGTCTTGCAAGACGATTCGCTAACTCTTATCCGCACGAGCTGGATGGAGGAAGACGCCAGAGGATCGGCATAGCCAGGGCGCTTTCGCTGAACCCTGAATTTATTGTCTGCGATGAACCGGTGTCTGCTCTGGACGTTTCCATACAGGCTCAGATCTTGAACTTGATGCAGGATCTGCAAGACGAGTACGAACTGACTTATATGTTCATCACGCACAATATGAGCGTGGTAAAGCATATCTCTAAAGATATCATGATAATGTATCTCGGGACGATGGTCGAGTTTGCAGACGGAAAAGAGATTTTCAGGAACAGGCTCCATCCATATACAAAGGCGCTCCTTGCGGCAGTCCCGGTCCCTGAAATCAATAAAAATCGCAAGAGAGAACTGTTGAAGGGCGAAATAACGTCACCGATCGATCCAAAACCAGGATGCCGTTTCGCTTCACGCTGTCCGTACGCCGAAGAAAAGTGCATGAAAGACGATCCTGTACTTGAGGAAGTGATCGAAGGCCATTTTGTCGCCTGCCATAAAGTAAGGGAAATAAATGATCTTTAGTGAGGAGATGAACGATATGAAGAATACGAATTGGATCATGTACATGAGTTCCAGCGAATTTGCTGAGAGGAAACAAACATGCGACACAGTTATTGTTCCTGTTGGAGCAACAGAGGTCTATGGACCTCATATGCCGATGGGGAGCGACATTATCGTAGCAAAAGATGTCGCTGGAATGGTCGCAGATAAAGTAAACGCGATGATCGGCCCTTCCCTCGAAGTGGGAGAATCATATTCTCTGACGAAGTATCCGGGGACGATGTATCTTCGCCCATCGACATGGAGCGCGGTATTTAAAGATTATATGGACAATCTCATCCGCCTGGGATTCAAAAATATCCTCATCATCAATGGACATGCCGGGAATGTTCCTATTATCGGGCAGATATGCAGACCGCTGGAACGAGAATACGGGATCAAAACGGCACAGGTCGACTGGTGGAGATTCACTCAAAAACAGGCTCTGGGAGTTTGCGAAACTGAAGGGTGGATGTGCCACGGTCATGCAAGCGAATGCGGTACATCCGTAATGCTCTATCTGCATCCTGATTACGTCGACATGTCAAAGGCTGCACGCGTGACTCCAAAAGAGGGAGATAAATACGGCGAATACGATGATTTTATCGAATACACGGTGTTCAATGAAACGACTGAATGCGGCATACTCGGCGATGCTACGATCGCTACGGCTGAAAAGGGTGAGCAGATCATCAATAAATGCGTGAACAGGATCGTAGAATTTATGAAAGACCGGTTTGGCTGTTAGGAGGACGTGATGATAAAAGAGAAATTTATCGCTGCTGTCGTTCAGCTCGATACGACGACTGATTATGAGCATAACATGAAGTGTGCTGAAGAATTCCTTGCCGAAGCACACTCAAGAGGAGCAAAACTCGTTACATTCCCGGAGAACTGGACATATCAGGGAGACGATTATCTCGACTATGCGGAGGAAATGCCTGGCGGACGTCTTGCTTCCATGCTCTCTGATGCGGCAAAAAAATATGGAATGTGGATCCACAGCGGTAGTTCAAGCGAGAAGAACCCGGATCCTAACGATCATCGCCCCTACAATACAAGCATGCTGTTCGCGCCGAATGGCGACCTCGTGGCAAAATACAGCAAACTGCACTGCTTTGACGTAAATGTCGAAGGAGCCGGCGCATTCAAAGAGACAGATCATAAATGTCCTGGGAAAAAGATCGTCGTATACGAGACCGGCGAAGTCGGAAAGCTCGGCTTTTCGATTTGTTACGATATGCGGTTCCCGGAACTATACAGGATCATGGCGCTCGAAGGCGCCGAGATCTTTTTCGCTCCGTCGAGTTTCCTCCTCATGACGGGAAAAGACCACTGGGACGTTCTCCTCAGAGCGAGAGCCATCGAAAACAGCTGCTATATGCTCGCCGGTGGTCAGTGCGGAGTCAAGTACGACGGACCTACGTATGGCAGGTCGCTGATCGTAGACCCGTGGGGAACGGTGATCGCTAAAGCGCCGGATTATCCTTGCGTCATTACTGCTGAGATAGACCCCAGATTCAGAATGAAAGTGAAGAGACAGGTGCTCACGCTGGAAAACAGGCGCCCGGACGTCTATACTCTCTCGGAAAAGTAAACCTGATCGAATGAACCGTAAAATAAATCACTTATGAACCGACGATGATATTCGTAGAACACGACAAAACGTTCCGCGAGCGAGTCGCAACGCAGATAGTGCATCTTGAGAATCGCGGAGATCGCGAAACTCGCAAAAATCACTAAAATCGCAAAAATCGCTAAAATCGCGGTGCGGTCATTCATCTTGAATCGTAGTGAAGAAATCGTGGCAAACAAAAACGCTCTCGGCTTAAAACCGCGAGCGTTTTTTGTTATATGAATTTTGAAAAGAAAAACAGAGGTCGTTAGTTGATATGCGCCGTTGTTTTGTGCCTGCGGCGCGCCGGCTTTTAAAGAACTACCTGACTGCAGTGTTGTTCAGATAGTAGAGAGGAGCCGCCTCCATAAGTACGTTATTGTCTGCGCGGAGAACTGCCTTCGTGTATTCGTCGCCCATGCCTACCGGCTGATGAAGTATGAATGTGAAAAGATTTTTCATTATTGTTGCCCCCTTATCTTAGATTTTTGCTGATTCCTTAGTTTCTCGTCTGCTGTGATTCTTTAAAAGATTATCTGATCGTCTCTGAAACCGAGCGTATCAGACAAAATGTTGATATTCTGCTCTGCGTAAATGTTGCTGTTGTCGCCGAGATCCTGTGGCTGGCGAACTCCTCCGAAGAATCCGAAAAAGTTTCTGAACATTTTTGTCACCTCTAATATCTTTCTCTTGCTTTGAATTAACTTCCCTGTAAATTGTTGATCTCAACTTACAATTATATTGTATACAAAATCTTTGATAAGTAAACCGCATCTTTCGAAT
The DNA here is from genome assembly GCA_050946615.1 of Eubacterium sp. Lineage (GTDB taxonomy): Bacteria > Bacillota > Clostridia > Peptostreptococcales > Anaerovoracaceae > Eubacterium_B. The sequence goes on along the minus strand of JBMNVD010000026.1, from coordinate 15,534 downwards.
CATTTTGATTATCATTTTTAATAATCGCGCACTTGTGCAATTTTGCTGTAAAAGGGCTGTAAACAGCGGCCGCCAAAGCCGGACTGCGGGAATATTACGCATGCCAAAAAGAACAACATATCCGCATTTTCATATTGAACGATACAATATATAGTGATATAATCAAAACGCTCAATCATAAAAAAATACTGGGGAGAAATGAAATGGCAATTGAAGAAATCAGTGATAACGCCAGAGTGGTACTCGAAAAGAGATACCTCGCAAAAGACGAAAACGGCAAGGTCTGTGAAACTATAGACCAGATGTTCAGGCGCGTCGCCGACACGATTTCGGCGGTCGACACCAATTACGACAACACTGCAGACACGAAGGCGCTCAGCGACAGATTCTACAACATGATGACGGACCTGAGATTTATGCCGAACTCTCCGACTTTGATGAATGCCGGCAGAGTTCTGGGACAGCTTTCGGCTTGCTTTGTTCTTCCTGTCGAAGACAGCATGGAAGGCATCTTCGACTCCGTGAAGAACGCCGCACTCATACATAAATCGGGCGGCGGCACGGGATTTTCGTTCTCGCGCCTGAGACAGAGCGGAGCGGCGGTCCGTTCTACCGGCGGCGTCGCGAGCGGCCCTATCAGTTTCATGAAGGTCTTTAACGCTGCGACGGAAGCAGTCAAGCAGGGCGGCACGAGGCGCGGCGCAAACATGGGCGTGCTCAGAGTCGACCACCCGGACATCATAGACTTCATCAACTGCAAGACAGATAACAACGAAATCACCAATTTCAACATAAGCGTCGGCATCACAGAGGCGTTCATGGACGCCGTCGAGAAAGACACCGACTACGATTTGATAGATCCGAAGACAAAACTCGCCGTGGGGCATCTTTCCGCGCGCAAAGTCTTTGATCTCATCGTCGACCACGCATGGAAGAACGGCGAACCGGGGATCATTTTCCTCGACAGGCTCAATCGCGACAACGTAACGCCTACTGTTGGCGAGATAGAGAGCACCAATCCATGCGGAGAGCAGCCGCTGCTGCCGTACGAGAGCTGCAACCTCGGATCCATCAATCTCGTAAAGATGCTGAAGAAAGACCTAGCGGGCAACTACGACTTCGATTACACACTCATGGAAGAGACGGTCAGAGACGCAGTCCACTTCCTCGACAACGTCATCGACGCAAACAACTATCCGCTTGAAATAATCGCCAAAACAACGCGCGCCAGCCGCAAGATAGGCCTCGGCATCATGGGATGGGCGGACGCCCTGCTCCTCATGGGCATCCCTTACGACACCGAGGAGGCAAGAGCGCTCGCCGACAAGGTAATGGGATTCATCAACACCACGGGACACATCGCCAGCCGCGACCTCGCCAAAAAGCGCGGAGCGTTCCCTCTCTTTGCCGAAAGCACGCTGAAGGACGGCGAACCGGTCAGAAACGCAACGATCACGACGATAGCGCCGACGGGGACCATTTCCATCATCGCGGGATGTTCGTCCGGCATCGAGCCCGTTTTCGCGTATGCGTTCATCCGCAATGTCATGGACGGAACCGAACTCTTGGAGATGAACCCGGTTCTGTCACAGAAACTCAAAGACCTTGGCCTGTATAAGGACGAGATACTTAAAAAGATAGCAAAGCAGGGAACCCTCGAAGGAATCGAGGAGATACCGGAAGACGTGAGGCGCGTGTTCGTCAGCGCGCAGCAGATCTCCCCTGAAGCCCACGTAAAGATGCAGGCCGCGTTCCAGCGCCACACCGACAACGCCGTTTCAAAGACGGTGAACTTTGCAAACAGCGCAACGCGCGAGGACGTAAAAGACGTATACCTGCTCGCATATAAGGAAGGGCTCAAGGGCGTCACCATCTATCGCGACGGCAGCCGCGAGGAACAGGTCCTGAACATCGGCAAAGTCAACAAAGCGTCGAACGGCGCAGAGGCCCCTGCACAGGAGGAAGCCCCTAACGTCTATAAGCACGTCGAACCTCGTCCGCGTCCTGAGATAACTCAGGGATTCACCGAAAAAGTCAGGATCGGCTGCGGCAACCTCTACATCACGACGAACTACGACGAGAACGGCATCTGCGAGGTGTTCACGAGCACCGGCAAAGCGGGCGGCTGCCCGAGCCAGAGCGAAGCCACGGCGCGCCTCATTTCCATCGCGCTGCGTTCCGGCATCTCTATCGACGAAGTATATGACCAGTTAAAGGGCATCCGCTGCCCGTCCACTATCCGTCAGCAGGGCATGAGCTGCACTTCCTGCCCTGACGCGATAGCGAAGGTCATCATGAAGGTAAACAAGACTATCGAGCAGAACAAAAAGGCCGGAAACGAAGGCATGGTAAAGCCTGAGCCTCTCGGCGGCAGGACCCGCAGAGCAAAGGTCGCATCGGCAATAGACCCGATAATCCCGGCAAACTCGGGAGAGATCCACGTCTGCCCTGAATGCGGCAGCGTCGTGGAACACGAAGGCGGGTGCGTCATCTGCCGCAACTGCGGATTCAGCAAATGCGGCTGATACCGCAAACGCGGCGAGACTAGTAATCGCGAGCGTTACGGCAAATGCGCCTGATACCGTTAAGTCCATGATATCGCAGTTGGCGGGCACAGACATGTGCCCGCAGGCATCGAAAGGACGTGAGTCATGCTATGGACGAAAGACTGCGCAAGATAATAGACGAAAGCAGCAGGGTCGTATTTTTCGGCGGCGCCGGAGTATCGACCGAGAGCAACATCCCCGATTTCAGATCCGAGACCGGGCTGTATCACGCGAAGCAGGTGTACGGGTACGCCCCGGAGACGATGCTTTCGTGCGATTTCTACTACGACCACCCGCAGCTGTTCTTCAAATACTATAAAGAGAACCTGATACACCGCGAAGCTAAGCCGAACAAAGCTCACATCGCGCTGGCAAAACTTGAGGCTCAGGGCAAACTGACCGCGGTAGTCACTCAGAACATCGACGGCCTTCATCAGGCTGCGGGGAGCAGGACAGTCTACGAACTGCACGGAAGCATCCACCGCAACTACTGCGAAAAGTGCGGGAAGTTCTACGATCTCGACTATATAATGGATGAGGCAAACTGCAAAGACGGCGTCCCGTACTGCTCGTGCGGCGGCCGCGTCAAGCCGGATGTCGTTCTGTACGGCGAGATGCTTAACGAAGACACCATCGAAAAAGCGGTGAACGCAATCGCAAATGCCGATACTTTGATAATCGGAGGAACTTCGCTCGCGGTCTACCCCGCGGCCGGTTTCATCAATTATTTCCGCGGCAGTCACATGGTTTTGATCAACAAATCGTCTACCCCTTACGACGGTCGCGCTGACCTCGTCATCAACGACTCTATCGGAAAGGTACTCGGAGATTGAGAAATTTTCTATTAGTTAACGACGACGGCATCGGGGCCGCAGGACTTGCGGCCCTCGCCGACGCACTCAAAGGGCTCGGAACATTATTCGTGTGTGCTCCCGATTCTCAGCAGAGCGGCAGGAGCCACGCAATTTCACTGACAAATGAAGTCGAAATAAAAGAAGTATCATACTGCGGTGCCGAGGCGGCGTGGGCCGTCGGCGGCACTCCTGTCGACTGCACCAAAGCAGGCATACAGTTCTGCAGGGAGCGGGGAATAGATATCGACATGGTTTTTTCGGGCGTGAACTTAGGCAGCAATCTCGGAGCCGACACGCTCTATTCCGGCACGGTCGGAGCGGCGTCGGAGGCCGTGCTCATGGGATCCCGCGGGATGGCTTTGTCGGTGAACGGTCATCGGGCCACTCACTTTGAAAATCCGATAAGCATCGCGCTCGAACTAATAGACAGAGCGATAGACGAACTGCCGAGGACGACAGTCCTGAGCATCAACGCGCCTGACGTCCCCGCCGAAGAGATAAAGGGCGTTTTGGTATGCCGCCTGGGAGGCAGGTATTTCGACGATAAATTCGTCGAGCAGGAGTCCGGAAAATATAAGATACACGGCTTGCTCCCCGATTACCGCGGCCCGGAGAACGACATAGACATAGTCGCAAATTCAAACGGCTACGCCACGATAACGCCGCTGAGATTCGATTATACGGACTATTCCGTGCTTGAGAAAGTCGGCGCGTGGGATATCGCTTTTCGCGGGAAACGATAATGGTAAACGGTGGCGGGAAACGACAGCAGTGAACAACGCCGGAGAACGATAGCGGGAACCGGCAGCAATATTACGTCAAAGATTCACATCATAACGTCAAAGAATCACATCACATATAAATAACCAAAGGACAACCAAGGATAATTTATGAAGATTTTTGAACACGATTTCGGCAATGCGACAGCAGAGGAGCGGAAACTCCTCGATTCGTATTTCAGAGGATACGATTACCGCGGAGCCGAATTTACTTTTCTCTCGATTTATGTTTGGCGCCATGAATTTTCAGCATCCTGGGACATAATCGAAGGGTATCTGTGCATCGCATACGATCCTTCCGCAGAGTTGGGAAGAGGCTATATGATGATACCACTGACATGCGACGGCACATACGAACCGAAGAAACTCAGAGCAGCCGTAGAAAAATGCAGGGAAATATTTGCCGCCAAAGGGTATGATCTGGCGATAGGACTGGTGCCGGGACACATGAGGCACTTCCTCGAGGATGCTTTCCCGGAGGAGGAGATAAAGTGGCTGCACGACGTTAATAACGACCAGTACGTCTATGAAAAGGAAAAATTGATAACGCTTTCCGGAAGGGCGCTGCATAAAAAAAAGAATCATCTGAATTATTTTCTGCGCACATACGATTTTGAATCAAAAATTGTGACAGAAAGCATGAAATCTGATATACTTGATTTGGTCGAGCGCCTTAAAGAAGTAAAAGAGGCGGATCCCGACGAGATCGAAGATCTCGAGGGAGAAACCGAGGCGATCGAAAATTTTCTTTCACACTTGGGAGAGCCCGGTGTCTATTCGACGGCGATTTTCGTCGGCGGGAAGCTTGAGGCTTTCGCGCTGGGCGAGCGGCTCAGCGGGGACACTGCTGTCGAGCACTTTGAGAAGGCCGACGGCGTTTATCGCGGACTGTACCAGTTGGTATGCCGTGAGTTCTGCATGGCACTCCCTGATGAAACGGTGTATGTCAACCGCGAGGAAGACATGGGGCTGGCTAACCTCAGACAAGCGAAGGAAGCCTTGGCTCCGTGCCGCATGGAAGAAAGATATACTTGGCTCTTAAGCAAATAGATTCGTTCTGTTTACTTTAGATAAGATCGGCATTTTGGTTTTCGAGCCGCGAGGCCGCCGAAGATGTCCAATTTCGGAAAATCAAAATCAGATCAAATAATTCTTATTACTTTTTAGGAGGCAAAGAGATGAAAGAAGTAGTAATCGCAAGCGCCTGCAGAACTCCGATAGGAAGTTTCGGCGGATCGCTTAAGAACGTTTCCGCCAGAAGGCTTGGTGCGATCACCATTAAGGAAGCAATCAGAAGAGCCGGAATCGACCCTGCAACGGTAGACGAAGTCGTTATGGGCTGCGTGCTCCAGGCGGGACTCGGACAGAACGTTGCAAGACAGATGAGCTTGGACGCAGGTATTCCTAAGGAAGTTCCTGCAATGACCATCAATAAGGTCTGCGGATCCGGACTCAGAGCAGTAGAACTCGCTGCACAGATCATCAAAGCAGGCGACGCTGACATCATCGTAGCAGGCGGCGCAGAGAGCATGTCAATGGCTCCTTATGCACTTCCTTCCGCAAGATGGGGCGCAAGAATGTTCGACACAAAGATGGTCGACACCATGGTAAACGACGGACTTTGGGACGCATTCAACAACTACCACATGGGTATCACGGCTGAGAACGTTGCAGAGCGCTGGAACGTATCCCGTGAAGAACTCGATGAGTTCTCGCTCAAATCGCAGGAGAAGGCTCTCGCTGCAATCAAAGCAGGAAAATTCAAGGACGAGATCGTTCCTGTAGAAGTTCCTCAGAAGAAGGGTGATCCTATCATCTTCGATACAGATGAGCACCCGAGAGAAACTTCAATGGAGAAGCTCGCTAAACTTAAACCGGCATTCAAGAAAGACGGCGGCAAAGTCACAGCCGGCAACGCTTCCGGAATCAACGACGCAGGTGCGGCTCTCGTAGTAATGAGCGCTGACAAAGCGAAAGAACTCGGAATCAAGCCGCTCGTAAAGATCGTTTCCTACGCATCCGCAGGTGTTGATCCTGCGATCATGGGAACAGGCCCGATCCCTGCAACAAGAAAAGCGCTTGCAAAGGCGAACCTCACGATGGACGACATCGACCTCGTAGAAGCGAACGAAGCGTTTGCTGCTCAGTCCGTAGTAGTCGGCAGAGAGCTCGGCATCGACCCTGCTAAACTGAACGTAAACGGCGGAGCTGTTGCTCTCGGACACCCTATCGGAGCATCCGGCGCTCGTATCCTCATCACCCTCATCTATGAGATGATGAAGAGACCTGACGTAAAGAAGGGACTTGCTACACTCTGCATCGGCGGCGGCATGGGAACCGCTCTCATCGTAGAGAAATAGTTTCGGAGTCTATAAGGCGATCCGATAACGGAACAAAACGTCACCTTAGCGATAAGGTGGCGTTTTTATATCATCGTTTTTAATATCATTTTGTACAAATGACCTGTTTTTGTTTTTCTGTTGTCGTCTTTCGACTTGAAGAGTACAATCAAAGGAGCGGCCAAAGTCAGTAAATCGGCGCCCGCGGCCGACCTGCGAGGCGGCAGAACAGACACGCAGTGCACCGGCTGCAGATACGCGAGGCGGCAGAACAGACACATTTTGCACCGCGCGGCGGTATCGACCGGACGCGCGGCCGCAATCAATATTTATGAATCAAACGGAAGGAGCCCACATGATTTTCTTTGAATCAGACTATAGCCAAGGCGCTCATCCCAAGGTGATGGAAGCGCTTGAAAGAACGAATCTCGAGCATGCGGACGGATATGCGCTGGACCCGCACTGCGAACACGCGGCACAGCTCGTACGCGACCTCATCGGAGCGCCTGATGCTGCAGTGCATATGATGATCGGAGGAACGAACTGCAACGTTACGACGATTGCCGCGACGCTCAAACCTTATCAGTCGGTCATATCGGCTCGCTCCGGACACATTTACAAGCATGAGACAGGTTCTGTCGAGGCGACCGGCCACAGAGTGACGACCGTCCCCGGAATCGACGGAAAAATCACACCCGAAATGATAGATGCCGCATTTGACGAATACGAGGATGAGCACACGCTCGTTCCCGCTATGGTCTATATCTCCGAACCGACGGAGAGCGGCACGCTGTATAAGAAAGCAGAACTCGAAGCCATTTCCGCCAAATGCCGCGAGAGAGGCCTGGTCTTTTACATCGACGGCGCGAGGCTCGGATCCGCGCTCACGTGCGACGAATGCGACTTTACCATCAAAGACATCGCCCCGCTGTGCGACGCATTCTATATCGGCGGAACGAAGAACGGAGCGCTTATGGGAGAGGCGCTCGTCATCCTGAATCCCGAGATCAACGACCACTTCCGCTGGTACATCAAGCAAAAGGGCGGCATGCTGGCAAAGGGCAGACTCATCGGCGTTCAGTTCGAGGCTTTGCTCGACGACGGAGAAAACAGCCTTTACTTCAAGATCGCACGCGAGACAAATCAGAAGGCAAAGAGACTCCGCGAAGGCCTGAAAGCGCTCGGCGTTTCGTTTTTCGGCACCAGCTGCACGAACCAGATCTTCCCGTATCTGCCTGTCGAAGCGGCAAAGAAACTGCACGAGGATTTTATGTTCCTCGACTGGGCCCCGGCAAAGGACGGCATCATTCCGGTGCGTTTTGTCTGCGGCTGGGGAACGACCGACGAGGAAGTCGACGCGCTGCTAGAAGCAGTGAAGAAAGCGCTCGGTAAATAGTTAAGACCGGCTTATAGTTGAGACCGGCTTTCTCATTCAAGTGAGACGCGCCAAGCGAGCTCATGAAAGCAAACCAAATCCGGTCTGCTCATGCGAGTCAGCCGCGTCCGGCGTGCGCATGAAATGTTTTGATATAAGGGTGGAATTTTTTAATAAATTCCGCCTTTTGTTGTTGCGGGAACAGTACCGATGGTGTATACTAAACAAGTAAATATTTATTGAAATTTTGCGCAAACATAAATAGAAATCAAGGTAAGATGGCGAGTTTCGGGATCTTAGTTATCCTTCTCACTAAAAGTCAAACCTTGGTTTTTTCTTTTTGGAGGGAATCATGAAAAAGTACATCTTTGTAACGGGCGGTGTCGTTTCGGGACTGGGGAAAGGCATCACGGCCGCGTCGCTGGGAAGATTGCTCAAAGCCAGAGGCCTCAAGGTCGCCGCGCAGAAACTGGATCCGTATATCAACATCGACCCGGGCACGATGAGCCCGACGCAGCACGGCGAAGTTTTCGTGACGGAGGACGGAGCGGAGACGGACTTGGATCTCGGGCACTATGAACGCTTCATCGACGAGAACCTGAACAAATACAGCAACCTGACCACAGGCAAAGTGTACTGGAACGTACTGACAAAAGAGCGCCGCGGCGAATATCTCGGCAGCACGGTACAGGTGATCCCTCACATCACAGACGAAATCAAATCCTTTATATATAAAGTCGGACGCACGACAGACGCTGACGTCATCATCACCGAGATCGGCGGCACGATAGGAGACATCGAGAGCCAGCCTTTCATCGAAGCGATCCGGCAGATATCGCTTGAAGTCGGAAAAGAAAACTGCCTCTTCATCCACGTGACGCTCGTACCGTTCATCCCCGGCTCCGAAGAGCATAAGACAAAACCGACACAGCACTCGGTCAAAGAACTCAGATCGCTTGGCGTCGCGCCGGACATGATTGTTATCCGCGTGGATTCCCCTGTGGACGAGCACGTCATAGATAAACTCGCGCTTTTCTGCAACGTAAAGAGAGACTGCGTCATCCAGAACCTCACGATGCCGGAGCTTTATGAGGCTCCTCTGATGCTCGAAAAATCCGATTTCAGCTGGATAGTATGCCGCGAACTCGGGATAAATGCAGGCCCGTGCGACATGACCGAGTGGGATGAAATGCTTGAACGCGTGGCAAAGCGGAAACATCACGCGCGCGTTGCGCTCGTCGGAAAATACATCTCTCTCCACGACGCGTATCTCTCTGTCGTCGAAGCGCTCCGGCACGGCGGTTACGAGAACAGTTCCTTTGTGGACATCGACTGGGTAGATGCCGAGACCGTGAACGACGAGACTGCAGAGGAACTGCTCGGAGGAGCAGACGGCATACTCGTTCCGGGAGGTTTTGGCGTGCGCGGGATAGAAGGGAAGATCGCGGCGGCAAAATACGCGAGAGAGAACAACGTACCATATCTGGGACTCTGTCTCGGAATGCAGACAGCCTGCATAGAATTCGCGCGCGACGTGCTGGGAATGAAAGACGCTAATTCCGGAGAATTCGACCCTGACAGTTCGCATAAAGTCATCGACCTCATGCCGGACCAGAAGGGAGAGATAGACCTCGGCGGAACCATGAGACTCGGTGCATATCCTTGCGACTTAAAAGAAGGTTCACTGATGCGGAGCCTGTATGGAAAGGAGCGCATCGCCGAACGCCACAGACACAGATACGAATTCAACAATGAATATCGCGAAGCGTTTGAAAAAGCGGGCATGCAGTTTGCCGGACTTTCGCCTGACGGAAGGCTCGTTGAAGCTGTCGAGATACCGGCGAACGATTTCTTTGTCGCCGTCCAGTATCACCCTGAGTTCAAGTCAAGACCTAATAACGCGCATCCGCTCTTCCGCGGGTTCATCAAAGCCTGCCTTGAGCACCGCGAAAAAGAGGTAAAATAGCACCGCGAAAAAAGTAAAATATTGTCAGCAGACATATCGCGTTTCGACTTTTGCTCTCGGCACGCGATATGTTTTATTTGTCTTTTATTTGATTGAAAAAATATTTAACGATGATATATAATATTAATGCGTGACGTTCACGAAAGGAGTTAACAATGGCAACGGAAGTCGGAATCGACCTCGGGACAGCGAATGTTCTGGTATATATAAAGAATAAAGGCATCGTCCTGGATGAACCGTCAGTCGTGGCGGTAGATAAGAATACAGATGAGATCCTCGCGGTAGGTGAGGAAGCGAAACAGATGCTTGGCAGGACGCCGGCTAACATAGTGGCTGTCAAGCCTCTTCGCGACGGCGTGATCGCGGACTACGAGATCACCGAAAAGATGATGAAATACTTTATCCGCAAGACGTGCGGCAACAGCAGGTTTTTCAAGCCTCGCATCATGGTCTGCGTGCCGAGCGGAGTTACCGAAGTGGAAAAGCGCGCCGTCAGAGAGGCATCTATGGAGGCGGGCGGCAAAGAAGTCTATCTGATCGAAGAGCCTGTCGCGGCGGCTATCGGAGCAGGCCTTGATATCGCGAAGCCTGACGGAGTCATGGTCATCGATATCGGAGGCGGCACTACGGACATAGCAGTCATCGCACTCGGAGGAACAGTTGCCAGCACGTCCATAAAAGCCGCGGGCGATAAGTTCGACGAATCGATCGCCAACTATATGCGCCGCACGCATAAATTGTATATCGGCGAAAGGACAGCCGAAGACATCAAGAAAAAGATCGGCACTGCCGCGCCGCGAGATGAAGTCATCACCACAGAGATCCGCGGCCGCGACCTCGTAAGCGGTCTGCCTAAAGTCATCGAGATAACATCGGAAGAGATCATGGAAGCGTTGGAAGAGCCGCTCTACGCGATCTGCGAAGCCGCTCACAGCGTTCTGGAACAGACTCCGCCTGAACTTTCCGCTGATATCACGACTTCGGGAATCACTCTGACGGGCGGCGGAGCGTATCTGTACGGCCTCGACAGGAGGATAGCCGCAAGGACCGGCATGGAAGTGCACGTCGCGGAGAACCCGGAACAGTGCGTCGCTATCGGCACGGGCAAGGCTCTGTCGGTTCTCGAGTCTCTCGAAAACAGCAGACTCAATCATCGCGAGTCATACCTCTGATATGCTTTGATTTTTCCCGCTCCGGAGCAGTTTCGCTTCGGGGCGGTTTGTTATTTTCGGACCGCGCTCATACGGACAAGCCGCATTTGCAGCACTTCGACCTGACGGGTCAGAGCGTTTCACGCATGGCCCAAAACGCCAAAACCTGGAAAACCAAAACAGAAAATCTGAAATCATGAAACTGGAACTCATAGCAACAGCAACTTTCGGCCTTGAAGCAGTCGTGAGGCGCGAGATAGAAGAGCTCGGATATAAAATACTCCGCACAGAGGACGCAAAAATCACATATCTCGGAGACGAGAGAGCGATAGCAAAGTCAAACCTCTGGCTCCGCACCGCTGACCGCGTCCTGATAAAAGTCGGCGAATTCAAAGCAGACACGTTCGAAGACCTTTTCCAGCAGGTGAAGGCACTTCCGTGGGAAAATTTTGTCGGCCCGGACGGCAAAGTCAACGTATCCGGCACTTCGGTGAAATCCGTGCTCCACAGCGTCCCGGCCTGCCAGAGCATCGCAAAGAAGGCGATATCTCTGCGCCTCGGCGAGTTCTACTCTCTGGACAGACTTCCCGAGACGGGCGCTGTATATCCCGTAAAACTCACGCTCCTAAAAGACCGCGTAACCGTGACTCTCGACACCAGCGGCGTCGGCCTGCATAAGCGCTCATACCGCGTCGCGAACGTTGAGGCGCCGGTAAAAGAGACACTGGCCGCCGCTATGGTGGAACTATCATACTGGAACGCAGGCCGCGTCCTTGTCGACCCGTGCTGCGGTTCTGGGACAATACCTATCGAGGCAGCCATGATAGCGAGGAACATTGCCCCGGGCCTTTCGAGGCGTTTTGCCGCCGAAGACTGGGATTTCATCCCGCGGGAAATATGGAAAGAAGAGCGCAAAGCCGCTTTTGGCGCGATAGACAGGAGCGGAGAACTTAAAATATTTGCAAGCGACATCGACCGGCGTGCCGTTTCGGCCGCAAGGGAAAACGCGCTTGAAGCGGGCGTAGACGAAGATATATCGTTCAGCGTCATGGATGTAAGTAAATTCAAGGCGCCTTGCGAATACGGCATCATAATCACGAACCCGCCGTATGGTGAACGCATCGGCAGCCGCGCCGAGATAGAGCACATTTACGATGCATATAAAGCATTTTTCACCGCCAATCCCACGTGGTCGCTTTTCATGATCACGACTGACAAAGACGTCGAACAGCGTATTTTCGGCCGGCCGGCTGACAGGCGCCGCAAGTTGTACAACGGCAGGCTTCAGACCTGCTATTATCAATTCCACGGAACAAGACCGGGGAGTGCGGCGGACAAGCCCGGAACGAGAAACGAGGCTGGCAAAGCAAAAGCAGAAAGCGCGGCCGGCAAAGCGATGACGAAACGCGGAGCCATACGCGGAGCCATAAAAGAGAGGTCTGATGGGACAGATGGGAAAACAAAATAACGCGGCAGCGACCGCCGGAAAACAGAATATTCTCAGACCGGTCCCGGAACTTCTGTCCCCTGCCGGTTCAAAGGAAGCCTTTATCGCCGCCGTCGAAAGCGGTGCGGACGCGGTCTACTGCGGAGGGGCTTTGTTCAACGCGCGCATGAACGCATCGAACTTTGACGACGAAGAAATGAGCGAAGCGATCGCTTTTGCCCACAGGCGCGGCGTAAAAGTATACGTCACGGTGAACACGCTGCTGCGCGACGACGAACTGAAGGGCGCTCTCATATACGCCGGAAAACTCTCGTCTTTCGGTGCAGACGCTTTGATAATACAGGACGTCGGCTTTGGCAGCCTTGTCAAAGAAAATATCCCGGAACTTCCGATACACTTTTCGACACAGGGCTCGGTATATGGGCCGGAAGGCGTGAAACTGGCCGCTTCCCTCGGTTACAGCCGCATAGTTTTGGCGCGCGAACTCAGCTTGGAAGAAATCAGAAAGGCGTGTGCGGTCGGCCCGGAAATCGAGATTTTCTGCCACGGCGCGCTGTGCATCTGCTATTCGGGCCAGTGCCAGATGAGCAGATCGATAGGCGGAAGGAGCGGGAATCGAGGCATGTGCGCACAGCCGTGCAGACTCGCGTATGAAACAGTCTCGGGGCCGGAATATCTTCTGAGCCCCGCTGATTTGTGCCTGATAGAAAGAATAGGCGATTTTGCGGAAGCGGGAGTGGCAAGCCTGAAAATAGAGGGACGGATGAAATCGCCGGAATATGTTTCGGTCGTGACCTCAACGTACAGAAAATATTTAGATAGATATGAGCGCACCGGCAGATCCGGCCCGGTAGACGAGAGCGACAGGCTCGCTTTGGCACAGATATTTTCCCGCGGTTTCACAGAGGCTTACATGAGCGGGAAATCCGACAAATTTTTCATGTCCGGCGACGTTCCGAAGAACAAAGGCGTACTCGTCGGAACTGTCACAAACGCAAACGCAGGCCGCTCGCTGGTCGAGATAAAGCAGGCCGCAGACAGCGCGCATAGGCCGGAGAGAAGGTCAGCCTCAAACACCATGCCGGAGACGGAACTCGTCATGGGCGACGTAGTCGAGATACGCGGCCGGGACGGCAAAACACAAGGGCGGGACGGCAAAACACAAGGGCGGGACGGCAAAACACAAGGTTGGGACGCCAAAGGACAAGACCGCGACACCAAACCTCAGGGCAGGGACGCCGGCACCGGATCCTGCACTTTCAAAGTCACGTATCGCGAAGCGCTCCCGGGAGGCAGGCTGAAGATCGGCGACGTGAAAGACACCCCGTCGCGCGGGGATGAAGTCTACCGCATCGTTTCTTCTGAACAGATGAAAGCGGCTTCCGCAAGTTACAGGAACAAAGACTGGCATTCCGGAGCGTTCACGAGGAAAATCCCCGTCAAGGCGATGTTCGAAGCGGGAAGCGACGGCCGCATTTCTCTTTTGCTGACCGCTTTTGGCGGAGCATACTCGGCATCAGCATTCGCCGGGCCTTTCGCGCACGCGGAGCCTGAGTCAGACGAAGCGGCTAGGAACAGGGCAGTACGCTCCCTCGAAAAGACGGGCGGGACTCCGTATACTATAGAAGAAATATCTTTCGCGGGCCCATTTGCACTCTCGGTGCCTATGTCGGCTTTTAACGAATTGAGGCGCAGCGCCGTTTCCGCGCTTGACGAAGCCCTCGCCGGGCGCAGACAGTCACGACCTCTCGATGAGGTCATGGAAAGGCAGTGGGAAGAAGGCGGCTTGACCGATAATTTCATCGATCCCGCCGTCGAACTGTATTTTCTCGACACCAAAGCGCTGTTTACCGCGGTAGCCCCCGAAGGAGCGGCCAAAAGCGGATCCGCGGTATCATCGGTCGTATCGAAAATCGTCCCGGAACAGATAGCTGAAAGACTTAAAAACGCGGGCGTAGAACTGCGCGCGGTCGTCCCGGCGGCGTGTGCTCCGGATCTGGAAGAAAGTCTTTATGAGTTTTCTTCGCATGACGGGTGTGGTTTTGCTCTATATACATCGCAGATTTCCCAGGGCAGAGAAGACGCTTTGCTCGAGGCGGGATTTGAAAAGATAAAGGGAATCGCGGCGAAAGGACATGGCATCTACGTCGGGAACGCCGAATGGTTTGCGCGAATGACAACATGCGGAGTCGAAACTTGCGCCGCTTGCGCCGATTTCGGGCTAAATATTTTCAACACGGCGTCTGAAAACGTGTTCAGATCTCTCGGCGCGTCGGGAACCGTGCGCTCGCTGGAGGAACTTTCAAACGCAGATGGCCCGTTCCCGCTCATGGTCAGCAGACACGCGTTTGATACAGATTCGTTCGTAGACAGAAAAGGCGTGCGCTATCGGGTCCTATCGCGCGACTGGTCTGACGTTTCGGTGATCATAAGAGATGAAAAACCGGATTTTAAGCGCCTCGCGGAAATCGCAGAGCAGACGGGAAAGCCGCAGCGAGCGTATATTTTTGTTGACTGACAACTAGGCGTACATCCTCTTTTATGCCTTTGGCACAATCTTGGAGATCCGACAAAAAAACATGAAAAATCAACAAAAAAAGCAATTGACATGCCGCCTTTGGCGGTGGTAATATAGCATTGCTGTCACCGAAAAGGACACGTAAAGAATTTAAAAAAAGTTCTTGACACGACGTTCGCGAGGTGATAGTATAAATAGGCTGTCCCACGGACAGCAGGCTCCGGAAGGAGCCGCGAACCTAGAAAATCTCATAGCATGGAAAAAGTCAAAATAAAACCATGAAACATGGTAAGAACCAAAGAGGTTCCGCAGGTCAGAGATGACCTGTGTAAGCGGAGAATCCGCTTAACGACAATTTCTCAAACAATAATTTCAGAAATGATCTGAACGCGAAAGCGACGTTTTGAGAAGGATCGATATTAAGAGTTCCGAAAGGGACTTTTGATATACAACTTTAATCAAGAGTTTGATCCTGGCTCAGGATGAACGCTGGCGGCGTGCCTAACACATGCAAGTCGAGCGAGAGTTCAGCAGATGAAGCTTCGGTAGATTCAGCTGG
>JBMNVD010000025.1:0-25447 GCA_050946615.1 Eubacterium sp. | reverse complement strand
CAACGAGCTAAGAAGATATCTGACCGACAATATCGCGATGATCTTCCAGGATCCGATCGAGTCGCTGAACCCTAAGATGACGATCGAGGAGATCATCGGCGAAGGCCTGAAAGTCCGCGGCGAAAAGGACGAGAAAGTCATCCACGATAAAGTCGTCAAGATGCTGAATAAAGTAGGACTGGTAGAAGAACACGCGACCAGATATCCGCACGAGTTTTCTGGCGGCCAGAGGCAGCGCATCGGCATCGCAAGGGCTTTGATAGTGAACCCGAAACTCGTTATCGCCGACGAACCTGTTTCGGCGCTGGACGTTTCCGTTCAGGCGCAGGTCATCAATCTACTGAACGATCTGAAAGACGAGATGGGACTGACCATCATGTTCATTGCCCATAACCTGTCAGTAGTAAAATACTTTTCCGACAGAATCGGCGTAATGTATTACGGGCATCTGGTCGAACTGGCAGACGGAGACGATCTTTACGCTAAACCGCTGCACCCGTACACCAGAGCGCTGCTTTCTGCGATCCCTGAGCCTAACCCACTCACGGAGAAGAAACGCGTGCGCGTGGACTACGACCCGGAGCGCGACCACGATTACTCGAAAGAGCAGCCTGAACTCGTCGAAGTAGAGAACGACCACTTCGTGCTTGCTTCACAGTCGGAACTCGTCAAATACAAACAGATCATAGATGGATGGAATGCGGCTCATCCTAGAAAAGCCGAGTGACATGCCTGACGTGTCTGAATAGTTCAAACTGATAAAAAAGCGGGCATTTTTGCCCGCTTTTTCAATTTGGAAAAAGTTTGCGGCACGCGACGTTTATGCTTTGGCAATATTGTGATATGATATTGGCAGTCTTTATCGTTTGCTATTCGGGTGCCGGAAAAGGAGCACGATATCGCCGGCTACATCGGATCGTTCTTCCGCAGAGAAGGAATACCTTGCGAAGTCATACTCACCACGGCGATATATACGGCCTCACGGCCGTGCCTAAAGGTCTCGAGTAGATCGTAATCACGTTCACCGGGAAAAAGTATATGACGCCGCCAGAAAGAAAACAGCAGATCTTCATGCACGGTCAGAGACGTTTTCGGATACGATGATTTGCTCCTACACATCCCGTTTCTGATTACGGATGCTCGACAGATATACAAGTGGACTACTGCGGGCTCGCGGATTGAAAAAACAGACAAAATACTGACAAAAATGGAGAGCGTCGGCATATAAGTCGACTGCGGAAAGATTCTAATCACAGGAGTTTATAAGTATGATCAAAAAAATATCAGCAGTGCTGCTGGCGGTGGGTTTGATTTTCTCGCTTTCAGCATGCTCGTTCGGATCCATCTGGAACAAGACTCCGAAGGGCAAAGTATTCAAAGCATCCATCGCCCAAAACATTGCCGGGCTCAATTTTGCCGATAATATAGACGATGAGGCGACTGTGGCTGCCACATACCTCACGAGTTTTCTTTGGCGCAAATACCCGGGTGAAGACGGAACGAGCTACATATGGATCGACGATCTGGCGGACGGCGACCCGGTGCAGATAGATGAATATAACTGGCAGATCGATCTGCGGTCTGACGCCGTCTGGGACGACGGAACGCCGGTAAACGCCGATACATGGATCTTCACGTTTAAGACGATGCTTGACCCTATATTCAAGCAGAGGATGAGCACATACTTAGCGGATAACGTCATCACGATCAGCAACGCTTACGAATACTCGATCCAGGGATCGGACGAACATCCTGAAGCGGTGGATTTTGCCGACGTAGGTATTAAGAAGACAGGCGATTACCAGATCCAGATCACGACGACAAAGGAGAACACGATCGAAGAGATCAAAGAGCATTTTTTCACCCCGTGCTGCACGCCTCTTAACGAAACGCTCTGGAATGAATGCCTCGCCGACGACGGACTTTCCACGACCTATGGCACGAGCAAAGATACATATATCAGCTGCGGACCTTACGCCCTGGCGGAATGGGACTCGGATGAAGGGCTGATCTTCACGAAAAAAGACGATCATTGGCTGAGCGGATATTTCAATTATGACGCAGTCGAAGTGTATATCATCTCCGACATGGAGACCCGCGTCGAAAAGTTCCGAAACGGAGAACTCGACGAGCTGGTGCCTGACAAAACGGTGATCGATGATTTTATCGATGACGAAAGGCTTCATTCGTACGGCTCGACCGTCGTCGGTTCTATAGATATCAACTGCCAAAATCCCGATAACCCGATATGCGCCAGCCTGAACTACCGCAAGGCAGTATACCACTCTATCAATCGCGAGGAGGCTGCGAGCACGATATTCGGCCACATGGAGCCGGTAGGCACGTATGTGAACGATCTGGCGGGCGACGCGTCCGAGTCCGGACTGACATACAGGGAGTCCGATTACGGCAAAGCAGTGACCGAGCAGGTCGAAAAAGACGGCCCGTACGGGTATGATCCGACGCTCGCTCTGGATTATCTTGAAAAAGCCATCGAGGAGTGCGGCGTTTCTTCCGATGATCTTCCTATAACCGTGAAGTTCGCTGTAAATGAGGAAGATGAGGAATGGAGCGCTTTTGCCGAATATCTCGCGACTCAATGGGATGATATTTTCGAGGGCAAGATGAAGATCCAGATAGTTCCGTATTCGGGCATCACGGCGACGGATTTCAAGAGCGGCAGAGATGAGCGCTGGGATCTGGCGACAAACGAGCTGGGCCGCGAAGAATCGCGCAAATATCCGTACACATGCTATTACTATTTCCTCGCCAAATATAACTCGTCGCCGAACAACTATCATCCGGCTGAGTTCGACACGCAGTATTCGGCGTGCGAGACGATAAAGGACGGCGATTATGAAACGGTTCTCGCCGCTACTCAGAAACTCGAGCAGATCGATTTGAAATATGTCGTGGAGTGCCCGGTCTACCAGACGCGCAACTACATGCTGTTCTCGGATCGCCTGCAACTGCCTGTCACGGAGTATGTCGACGACTTCGGATGGGGTGAGGCGTACGGAGATATTGAATTGAGCGATGGCGAACAGTAAACTGCCGTCAGGGAACAAAAGTCAACAGAATAAAGAAACAGGCCATTGCTGAAAAGCGGTGGCCTGTTTCGCATAGAGCAGTTTTGTTAAAATTGTTCTCAGGAGATTGGGATTTGCCGGAGGACGATTGGAAACGTATGTCGGTCTATTGTTCGATCGCCTGCATCGCCTCAA
Organism: Eubacterium sp.; assembly: GCA_050946615.1. Taxonomy (GTDB): domain Bacteria; phylum Bacillota; class Clostridia; order Peptostreptococcales; family Anaerovoracaceae; genus Eubacterium_B. The sequence continues at coordinate 22,223 of JBMNVD010000025.1, read as the reverse complement.
GTGTCTTTGAAAGGAGCTTGTCGAGATCCCATCCGAGCATCTCGGCGCCTTTGGTGATAACGTCACGCGAGCATCCGGCGGCGAACCTCTTGTCTTTGAATTTCTTTTTCAGCGATTTCAGGTCCATGTCTTTGCAGCTGTGGGAAGGCCGTATGAGCGCGGCGGCTCCTATGAGGCCGGTCAGTTCATCTGTGGCGAACAGGACTTTTTCCATCTCGTGTTCCGGCTCAACGTCGCTGCAGAGGCCGTATCCGTGTGAAACGACGCCGTGGATGACATCCTCTGAGACGCCTGCTTGGCGCAGAAGTTCAGGGGCTTTTACACAGTGCTGTTCCGGCCATTTCTCGTAGTCGATGTCGTGGAGAGTGCCGACGACCTGCCAGAAATCGGCTTCGTCGCCGTAGCCGAGGTCTTCGGCAAACCAGCGCATCACCGCGCCGACCGTTTCGCCGTGGGCTATATGGAACGGTTCGGAGTTGTATTTTTTCAGAAGTTCGAGCGCCTCTGCAGGCGTCATTTCAGTTTTCTTTTCTTCAGACATTTTCAATACCTCTTTTTTTAATATTATAGATTGGGATAAATGAACTTAAATCCGGCGATCCGGCCTTGATTTGGCTGTCAATAGATATGCTTCCGCTTTGCCGGCAGCTGGTCTCGCTATGGCCGTCAGAAGGTCTGTTTCTGCTTTGCCGGCAGCTGGTCTCGCTATGGCCGTCAGAAAGTCTGTTTCTGCTTTGCCGGAAGCTGGTCTCGCTATGGCCGTCAGAAGGTCTGTTTCTGCTTCGCCGGCAGCTGCGCTAATATAACTGCGGCGAAAATTATGATGCAGCCGAGGATCTCGTACACTGTCATGCGCTCATGCAGGATGACCGCTCCTGTGAGGACTGCGAATACGGATTCGAGGCTCATGATGAGAGAAGCCGTAGCAGGATCCGCGTTTTTCTGGGCGATTATCTGGAATGTGTAGCCGAGGCCGGCCGAGAAAACTCCGGCGTAGATGATAGGGAACCAGACGCTCAGTATCGCGCTGATCTCGGGATGCTCGAAGATCGCCATTCCGACGAGGCAGATGGCGGCGCATACGAAGAACTGCAGGCACGACATTTTTATAGCGTCGGCTCTTTCGGCAAAATGATCTACGACTTGGATGTGAACGGAGAAGAAAAATGCGCACAGCAGGAGCATCACTTCGCCTTTCCCCAGCGAGAGAGACGTCCCTGTACCGAACATGGTGAGCATATAGAAGCCGAACGCGCCGAGGATGACACAGAGCCAGATGATCTTGCGCGGACGCTGACCTATGAAGATGCCGAGCAGAGGAACCATCACGATGTAGAGAGCCGTGATGAATCCGGCTTTGCCGGCGTCGGTTCCCAAGAACATACCGTACTGCTGGAGCGTCGACGCGACCGCGAGAACTATTCCGCATGCAATGCCGCCTTTGATCGTTGCCGCTTTCTTTTCAACGAGGGCTCTTTTTTCGGCAAATTCGCCGTTCATATCTGTAGCGGTGCTCATCGTTTTGTTCTTTTTTACTGCCGACGATACGCCGATGACGATGAGCAGGAAGACTCCCGCGATCAGAGTCCTGATACCGTTGTAAGTGAACGATTCCAAGACAGTGCCCGCTTTCTGGGCGACAAACGCCGAACCCCAGATGAACGCTGTCAGTAGAAGCAGCAGATTGCTGGCTGTTTTGCTTTTCAAAATATCCCCTCCAAAGTGTGTTTTTGATACCAATACTATCTTATCAAAAAACGGGGCGGATGGTCAGAATTTTGTTAAACACTTAAGCATTTTTGTACAAAAATAGACCCTTTTTTGCCTAGGTTTCTTGCAAGGGGTGAATTTATTAATTATAATAACAACGATTCAACATTGATTTATTTTTTGATATGAGTGTAAAGCACTAAACGAAGTGGAAATAGGCAGGCAGACGAGGCCTGTCTCAAAACGCAAGGAGGTATATATGGCAATTGATGTAAAGCATGCGGTTGAGAAAAAAGCTTTCGAGGCGGCGTTGAATTCTGTGACGAAGAAGGCTTATAATTCCCGCGGTGAGGGCTATATCGAGGTCGTCAACATGATGGAAAAGATCCTGAAGGACGGCTGGAAGCCTCAGGCCTATGAAAAACTTCGTACTGCATTCAGCAAAGAAGGTAAGTGGACAAAGTTCTTTGACAGGATCCTCGACCAGACCGATCCTGAGTATCTGAAGGGACTGTTCATGTCGATAGGATTCGAAGGCGCTTTCTACGGATACAGACAGACCAGAAAGTCTGCCGAGAAACTCGGCATCCATGTGCCTTGGATCATTTTGTTCGACCCTACCAGCGCCTGCAACCTTCACTGCACGGGATGCTGGGCAGCGGAATATAAAAAGACTAACAACCTCACGTATGAGCAGATGGATGATCTCGTAAAACAGGCTAACGCCATCGGCATCCACGAGTTCATCATGACCGGCGGCGAGCCGCTCGTCCGCAAGGATGATATCATCAGACTCGCTTGTGAGCATCCGGACAACGGATATATGATCTTCACGAACGGAACTCTGATAGATCAGGCTTTCTGCGACGGAATGAAGAAGGCTAAGAACATCGTTCTGGCGATGAGCATCGAGGGCATGGGCGAGGCTACCGACCAGCGCCGCGGCAAGGGCGTATTCCAGAAGGTCATGGATGCGATGGATCTTCTCAGAAAGAACGGTCTCGTATACGGCACGTCGATCTGCTACACTCATGCAAACTATAAATATGTAACGAGCGATGAATTCCTCGACTTCCTGATCTCTAAGGGAGTTGCTTATTCATGGTACTTCCACTACATGCCTGTAGGAAATGACGCCAGCGTCGATCTCATTCCTACGCCGGAAGAGAGAGAATATATGTATCACAGGCTCCGCGAGGTCCGCGGCTGGGAAGGCGGCAAGCCTATCTTCACCATGGACTTCCAGAACGACGGTGAATTCGTTCACGGATGCATCGCGGGCGGCAAGCAGTACTGCCACATCAATTCCAACGGCGACGTGGAACCATGTGTATTCATCCACTACTCCGGAGCGAACATCAAAGAGAAGAGCTTGGTCGAGTGCCTCAGCCAGCCTCTGTTCAAGGAATATCAGGCGGCGCAGCCGTTCAATGACAACCTGCTGCAGCCTTGCCCGATGCTCGAGAACCCTGAGAAACTCCGCGAACTCGTAAAGAAGACCGGAGCGAAGAGCACGGATATGATCAGCCCTGAAGATGTAGATCATCTCTGCAGCAAGTGCGATAAGTACTCTAAGGATTGGGCTCCGTACGCCGATAAACTCTGGGCTTCGACGCATCCGAACTTAAAGAAAGACGCCGAGGCGGGAGAGGCCAAATAGCTGAAACCGAACGGTCGAAGCTGATGGTTTGCAGATTATTCTAAAGCGCGAATAAATAATAAGAAAACGCGGCTCTGTGATTTTGCAGGACCGCGTTTTCGTTTTCCGCCGTTTATTTCAGTTTATTGATGAGAGCGTCTTTCAATGTCTGGGAAAAATTGATCCCACTGCGTTCAGCTTTGTTATTCAGCCATTCGGGCAAAGTGACGTTTTTCCTGACGGTCTTTGAATGTGAATCGAGGATACTTACGGTATCTATGGGTATGAGAGTATCGCACACATATTCATCGTTTTTTTCAAGCGAACCGATTGGAGTCGGTTCAGGGAGTTCGTTCCCCGAGATAATGAAATTCGTGATGTAGTCGGCTGCCATTTCAATGCACTCATACAGATCGCGCCCTTGAGTGTAGCCGTCGAAATCCGGAAGATAGACCATTCGATACCCGGTACCGTCTTTTTCGGTGATCCTGATAGGATAAACGATTTTCATAAAGCGTCGCCTCTTTTTCAAATTTAAAGTCCCCATTTGTCTATCAGAGCCTTTGCCATTTTTTCGTTGATTTCCCGGTGGCGCGGGATTGGTCCCCTTTCCCGTCCTTTTCATAAATATCATGCTTTGCATCGTGTCGGCTGAATTTCCACCCGGAATCAGTAAATTTTTTAATAAGGTCTCTCTGTTTCATATATTATACCACTAATACGCATAAATGCGCATCGCGCGATTTGATTTTGGCGAAGATAATCATATCATCAAATTCCCGTAAATTCGTTTTTCCCCAAACAATCATTTTTCCTCATACACCGAACGGAGGCAGAAATGTGATAGAATATTACAGTACGTTATGAAACGAAGATGGAGGAAACAGATGGTAAATAGGATAGCGGACCCGAACAGGCCGCTCGAAGAACAGTTAAAAGAATTTGTCGCAAAAATAGAGCCGCTGAACGAAGAGGCGCTTAAAGAAGCGCGTGAGCGTCAGGACTGCAGACTTAAAGTTCCGGGAAGCCTCGGAAGGCTCGAAGACATCAGTGTCAAGCTCGCCGGCATCACCGGCAGGCCATACGGCAACGATGTGACGAATCAGGGGATAATCATTATGAGCGCGGACAACGGCGTGACCGCTGAGGGCGTCGCCTCCGCACCGCAGACCGTGACCCTGATGCAGACTATCAATTTCACTAAGAGAATAACGGGAGTCGGCAGCCAGGCGGCGTATTTCGGCATCGACATCCTCGACATAGATATAGGCGTTGCCCTCCCTATCCCGGAAGAAGATTTGTCTGACGACATGCTTGAAAACGGCCGCATACAGAGAAAAGTCGTGAACCGCAGGATAGCGGACGGGACGAAAGATCTGGCAAAAGAGCCGGCTATGACGCGTGAACAGGCGCTTGACGCTTTGTTCGTCGGGATCGAGGCGGCAAAAGCGGCAAAAGACGCGGGGAAAACTCTTATCGGCGTCGGAGAGATGGGCATCGGAAACTCCACGACCGGCGCATGCGTGATCTGCGCGCTCACGGGAACTACGGCAGCCGAAGTCTGCGGAAGAGGCGGCGGTCTGGACGATAAGGGAATGGCTTTGAAGATAAAGGTCGTTGATGACGCGCTGGCGAATTACGCCTCAAACGGAAGAGCGGCAAAAGACCCGATAGGCGTCGCAGCAGACCTGTCCGGATTTGATATTCTCGGCATGGCCGGCGCATACATCGGGGCGGCCGTGTATAAGATCCCTGTCGTCGTAGACGGATTCATCTCTATCGCGGCGGCGATACTGGCGGAGGCTATTGCGCCGGGAACAAAGAACTACATGTTCACTTCACATCGCTCCGAAGAAAAGGGATATGCTATAGCCGTCAAATCGCTCGGCATCGAGCCTATGTTCGACCTGGGAATGAGGCTGGGCGAGGCGAGCGGATGCCCGATCGCATTTAAGATAATCGAGGCTTCGACCGCGGTCATAAACAACATGAAATCACTCGCTGAAGGCAGCATCGACGACGGCTACCTCAGAGAATTGAAGAAGAACCATTACCTGTAAATGATGTAACGGAAACGCGAGAAAACCTGCGATGAAGATATTTGTCAGCGGCGGCGCCAAAAACGGAAAATCGACGTTTGCGCAGAATAAGGCTGTTTCCATGGCGGGCGGCGTCAAACCGCTTTATTACATAGCCACCATGATACCGACGGACGACGAGGACAGACTGCGCATAAAGCGCCATGTCGAAAACCGCGAAGGCCTCGGATTTATCACGGTCGAGCGCGGTACGGATATCTCAGGGATACTCGATTACTGCGAACGCGACGGCGTTTTCCTGCTGGATAGCGTTACGGCGCTGCTGGCAAACGCAATGTTCCCGCCGGACGGATACGACGCCGATGCGGGGGAAAAGACGGCGCGCGACTTGGAGCGCTTTTCCGCGATAGCGGAAAACGCCGTGTTCGTATCGGATTACATTTATTCCGACGCACGCCGTTTTGACGATATGACGGAGAACTACCGCAGGAGTCTGGCTTTGGTCGACAGAAGGCTGGCTGCCGTCTGCGATGAAGTATATGAAGTGGTCTGCGGGACGCCGCTCAGGCGCAAACCGCGGGAGAAGATGGAATGAAGAAATTTGTTACGGCTTTTTTCATGGCTTGGGGAAACTTTCTCAGCCTGCCGTGCCCGTGTAAACTTTGGGATCCCGAATTGAAGAACATGATGCTGGCGATGCTGCCGTTCGTGGGCCTCACCGCCGGGCTCGTCTGGTTCGCGGCGGGGGCGGTGCTCGAGCTCATAGGCATCCCTGTTTTGCTCTCCGCGCTTGCCATGACGTTCTGCATCTTTGCGGTATGCGGATTTCTGCATATGGACGGGTTCATGGATGTCAACGATGCGGTCATGAGCAGGAGGCCGATAGAAGAAAGGCGCAGGATCCTCAAGGATTCTACAGTTGGGTCCTTTGCCGTCGTAACGGCGATTTTTCTGATAGCCGCGGACTTTGCTGCAATGGACGTATTCATGGGAGGTATCGCGTCAGCGGACGGTAAGATACGCGCTCTCGCGCCTCTGGTTTTGATACCCGTCGCTTCCAGATCTGTCTCAGGGGCGTGCGTGCTTAATTTTCAGCCGATGGAGACGAGCCAGTACTATAAAGATCATGACGTGCCTAGGGGAAAATTCACGGGAGTTCTGGCGGTCAGCGCGGCTGTGATCGCCGTAATTGTCACTTTGATTTGCGGAAGCGCGCTGTGCCTTTTACCTGCGCTCATCGCGTGCGGCGGCGCCATTTTTGCTGCGCTGTTCGCGAGGAAACAACTCGGCGGCATGAACGGTGATATCGCCGGGTACAGTATCTGCGTTGGCGAACTTGCGGGCATGACAGCGCTCGCTTTGATGTACGGAGAATGGGTATGATATTGATTACTGGCGGTGCATACCAGGGAAAACTCGATTTCGCAAAGCGCGCCTTCGGAGTTTCTGAGGGCGATGTGACATACTGCACCGAGGAAACGGAGAATATCTCGGATGCCAAGGTGATATGCGGGCTTGAGAAGATGGTCCTCGGGTTCGTGGAACGCGGAGCAGACGCGGAACAGTTCGTAGTCGAAAATCTGGAAAAGATGCGGGACAAAATAATCATAGCGGATGACGTCTCGCGCGGGCTGGTGCCGCTTGATAAAGTAGAACGGGCTTTCAGGGAAACCAACGGGCGCTGCCTGAATGTGATAGCAAAAGCCGCGGACGAAGTGTACGTCGTATTCTGCGGCATCGAAAACAGGATAAAATAGCAAATGAAGACAAGCAATAAATCTTTGATATATCTGATAAGACACGGGATCACGGAGGGGAATCTCAAACACTGGTTTTACGGGGCGGCGGACATACCGCTCGCGGATGAAGGCAGAAAGCAGATAGCGGAACTGAAAAACAGCGGTTTCTATCCCGAACTTCCGCCCGGCTCGCTGTATTTCACGACCGGAATGAAGCGCGCGGAGGAAACATTTAATATTATCTGCGGCGACGTGCCGCACATGGTAATCCCCGAACTCAAAGAATTCGACTTCGGAGATTTCGAGTGCAAACCTTACGACGACATCAAGGATGATGACGATTTCATGAAGTGGGGAATGGACACGACAGGAAACGTTACCATCCGCGGAGGCGAGTCTCAGAAAGTATTTTCCGAGCGCGTGATGCGCGGCCTCGAGAAACTTTTGGCGGCCCATTCGGAACTCGAGGATCGCCAAAGCAGGCGCGGTCTGGCGGCGATATCATTTGGCGTATGCCATGGAGGCCCTATTTCGAGTGCGCTGCAGCAGCTTTTCCCCGGAGAGCATAAGACGATGTGGGATTGGATTCCGGAGCCGGGAAGCGGGTATATGTTAGTTATGGAGAACGGGCACCCGGCAAAGGCCGTTTTGCTGGGCAGCCTCGGATACGGCGCGGAATAGCGTATACGCTGCTGAATAGCGCATACATCGCGGAATAGCGTATACGTTGAGGAATAGCAAACACGGCATAGCATATATCAGGAGGTCAGTATGGCCGAAGAAACAAACAAAACCGACAAAACCAACAAAAAGAAGAAGAAAAAAGGCAGTTCTGTACTGTTTTACATAGTTATCATCGCACTCATCGCGATCGCGGCTTTCAGTGCGTATAAGGTCATCTCTATCCAGCATGAGTATAACGTTGCCCGCAGGGCTTATGACGATATCGCTGACGCGGCAAACGCAACGATACCGGAACAGACCGCTGACCCTACCGATGATGAGTATGAATTCCTGGATCTGGACTGGGATGCGATAAAGGCGGAGAGCCCCAATGCGGTCGCATGGCTGAAGTGTAACGGGACGGTGATAAATTATCCTGTCGCGCTCGGAACAGATAACGAATTTTACCTGACGCATCTGGTCAACGGCGATTGGAGCGGAAGCGGGTCGCTTTTTGTCGATTATCGCCAGACAGACCCTTTTACGGGTTCTTTCAATACGATCATCTACGGTCACAGGATGAGAAACGGCACAATGTTCTCATGTCTCGGCAAATACTTCTTTGAGGAAGGATACTGGGAGAATAACAAGTGTATGGAACTATACACTCCGAACGGCGACTATATTGTCGAGATCTTCGCAGCGATATACGCGGACGCAAATGACGGATATGTCTATAAGCTCGACTGGGAAAACGAGGACGCTTCTGCGAGACAGGAGTTTCTCGACTACATTTCATCTAACAACAGCATGCTTGGATATGATGGTTCTGTCTCCGTAACGCCTGACGATCACATAATTATGATGAGCACGTGCCAGCATTCTACCGGCGACGCCAGACTGCTCGTTTTCGGCAAACTCGTTCCGCGCACCGAGACTACCGGCACGAATTAAAATGATCGATTATTCGCATCTCGAAAAATACAGAGAAAACAACCGTCTGGAGGCCAAAACGGCTCTTGGCGGGCTTCCGGAGAGCCTGTGGGAGACGTATTCCGCCTTTGCGAACACTCTCGGGGGTGTCATACTGCTCGGTGTTGTCGAGACCGAAGATAAAACTTTCAGGGCTGTAGGCCTTCCGGACCCGGAGGGCTTGATTTCCGATTTCAAAAGCGCTTTGAAGAGCGGCAAAAAGGTAAGTGCCGACATCCTCTCCGAGGATGATATTGTCGTACACGAAACTGACGGAAAAAGATTCGTGTCGGTGAACGTGCCTCAGGCAGACCGCAAGGTAAAGCCGATCTATATCGACGGCGATCCTCGCCAAGTCTACAGGCGAAACGGCGAGGGAGACTATAAGTGCACCGACGAGGAATACGCGGCGATGGTGCGCGATTCGGGCGAAAAGACGCAGGATCTGGGTATCCTTGAAGACATGAGCCTCAGATCGTTCTGCGCGGATACGGTCCAGCGGTACATGGAACGTGTTGCTGTATCGCGCGCCGGAGGAAATCTGAAACGGAAAAGTATCAAAGCCTCGGAATTGGCCGCGCAGGCGGAAGGGATGAGCCGCGGGACCGGTGATGCCGAGACGGCGATATCCGACTTTCTGCTCTGTGTCGGGGCGGCAGACGTAGGTTCCGACAGCGGGATATATCCGACGCTGGCGGGACTTTTGATGTTCGGTAATCTGCGCGATATCAGGCGCAAATATCCCGATTATTCCTTAGAGTATCAGGAACGCGGCGAAGACGGCAGTATAACGTACAGGATATCGACTTCCGAGAGAGGTTCGGACGCCAGCGAATTCAGCGGAAACCTCTATGACTTTTATCTTTTGGCGGGAGAACGTCTCTGCGCCGGGATCAGACGGGACGCTGCAGAGCGTGCAGTTTCGGAAGATGCGGCAGGCGGGAACTGGACTGCCGCTAGGGTCGGTCATGCAGGCGGAAAGGTCAGTCAGGCGGTTTTAGACGCTCTTGTCAACTGTCTGGTCAACGCCGACTATTACGGCAGCCGAGGAATTCTGGTCGTCAGGAAGAAAAGCGCCGTCACGTTCTCAAATCCGGGCGGATTCAGGATCAAAATCGACGCGGCGAAAAGCGGCGGGATATCGGACCCGCGCAACAGCGCTGTCTTGAAGATGTTCACGCTGGCCGGCGCGGCGGAAAACTCCGGGAGAGGCCTTAAAAACATTTTCTCGGTCTGGAACGAACAGGGAATGAATGAACCGCTGCTCGAAGAGACTTTTGAGCCGGAGCGCGTCAAACTGTCACTGTCGTTTTCGGATTCTTCGGGGGTCGAGGGAGGCACCGGTGAGAGTGGCTCGGGCGAAAGTTCCGCAGAGGGAAGTTCCGCAGAGGGAAGTGCTGCAGAGGGAAGTTCCGCGGCGAATGCCGTCAGAACGAAGAAACTCATCATAGATTATCTGACATACCACGTGACCGGTGTTTTGGCCGATTTGGCGGATTATGCGGGTGTGAGCGGTGAAGAGGCAAATCGCTGTTTGGAGGAACTCGTCAGCGAGGGATTCGTCGTCTCGGGCCTGGAACGCGGCAAAATAAGGTATAAATTGAAATCGTGACTATCGTGGCCGGGGCGGCAGCGGATAGTCCAGACAAAACGTGCGAGACGTGCGATAAGGTGAAACGTATCAGGTACCCCTTTTCGCGCGTTTTTTTGATGTTACGATTGTAATATAGGCGTATTCTGATAATATTCCAAGCGGAATCCTTCGTTACAGCGATGAGCGTCAAACCCTAGAATTTCAATGTGTATCGGAGAAAACGCTAATTTCGATTTTGCCATAGAAAGTTTACCGGCTGAACTATGCTTTCCGGACTTAGTGACAAATACGTTTTGCCCGAAAACTATGCTTTCCGGACTTAGTGACAAACACGTTTTGCCCGAAAACTATGCTTTCCGGACTTGGCGAATCAAAGCGTTTTGTCCGGCACCCTACTTCTTGTCCGGCCTGCAGGTTGCCTCAAAAAAGATATAACCGCTGTGACTATTGAATTTTCAATAACCACAGCGGTTTTTGCCAACACTTTTTGTCCGCTAAGCCGGTTTTGCTAACACTTTTTGTCCGCTGAGCCGGTTTTACCAACACTTTTTGTCCGCTAAGCCTGTTTTGCCAAAACTTTTTGTCCGACGACTCGGCTTTTGCAGACCAAATAATTTCGTCGGCCTGCGATTACTTCAATCGTCCCGATTTGTGTATCATGACGTAGACCATGATGCAGTCGATACCGTATGCGATCATATAAATCCCGATGAACGCGCCGGCCGATATCAGAGACATCTGAGGCTCGAAAATGAGCATTATGCCCCAGATGATGCCGAGCACGGCGATGATTCCGTTCCAGACGCAGTATCCGCGAGGCATCACGAGCCTGAGCGTGTCGATCTGCGTCAGTCTGGCGATGCAGTGTGAGATGAACCAGATCGGGAAAATTATCGTCGCGATCCATTCACCCGCGCCGGGATACAGCAAAAGCAGCCCGCCGGCAAGTATGCTCAGCACTCCGGCTACCAAGGAAACTGTAGGGGCAAAACCGATGTATTGTTCACTCCGAATATAGAAAACGATGTCGACGATGCCGCTGACGATGGCGACTATACCGTAAACGATCGCGAAGGCTGAGAAGATCGATGCGGGGAAAATGATCGAGATCACTCCGAGCACGATAAAACAGATGCCGAAGATGAGCGAGGCGCGAGCGATATTCTTTGCGTCTTTCATTTCGCTTCGCCTCCGTTCATGACCTCCATGAACTGCTCGCCCGTAATGGTTTCGTTTTTGTAGAGGAAATCTGCCAGTTTATCGAGAAGTTCTCTGTTGTCGGAGAGTATCTTCTTAGCTTTTTCATATTCTTCGGAGATAAGCGCGATGACTTTTTTGTCGATCTCGTTCTGCGTGTCGGCCGAGCAGGCAAGGGAAGCGTCTCCGCCGAGGTATTGATTGTTGACTGTTTCGAGGGCAACAAGGCCGAATTCGCTGCTCATTCCGTAGCGGGTTATCATGGCGCGCGCGATCTTTGTCGCCTGTTCGATATCGTTGGAAGCGCCGGTCGTGATTTTGCCGAAGACGATTTCTTCCGCGGCGCGTCCGCCGGTCAGCGTTGCTATCTTGTTTTCGAGTTCTTCCTTAGTCAGCAGGTATTTATCGTTTTCTTCCACCTGCATGGTGTAGCCGAGGGCACCGGAAGTCCTCGGGATGATAGTGATTTTCTGTACAGGAGCCGAATCGGTCTGCTTGGCCGCGACGAGCGCGTGTCCGATCTCGTGGTAGGCGACGACGTGTTTTTCATCGTCGGACAGGATAGCGTTCTTCTTCTGATATCCCGCGATGACCGTTTCGATGCTCTCTTCGAGGTCGGCCTCGGTAACTACCGAGCGGCCTTCGCGAACGGCGCGCAGAGCGCCTTCATTTATGATGTTTGCCAGTTCGGCGCCGGAAGTGCCGGCGGCCATTCTCGCGATCGTAGAGAAATCGACGTCGGGACCGACTTTGATTTTCTTTGCGTGGACTTTCAGTATCTCTTCACGGCCTTTGAGGTCAGGGAGTTCGACAGGGACTGTACGGTCGAATCTTCCCGGACGAGTCAGCGCCGGGTCGAGCGACTCAGGTCTGTTGGTAGCTGCCAGAATGATGACTCCGCTGTTGTCTTCGAAGCCGTCCATTTCGGTGAGGAGCTGGTTCAATGTCTGCTCGCGCTCATCGTTGGAACTGAAACTGGAATCACGTTTTTTGCCGATTGCGTCGATCTCGTCGATGAATACGATGCATGGAGCTTTTTCTTTTGCCTGGCTGAAGAGGTCTCTGACTTTGGAAGCGCCCATGCCGACGAACATCTCGACGAACTCGGAGCCCGACATCGAGAAGAACGGGACGTTTGCCTCGCCGGCTACTGCTTTGGCGAGCATAGTTTTGCCTGTCCCCGGAGGGCCTACGAGCAGAACGCCCTTAGGCATCGAGGCTCCGACCGCCGCGTATTTGCCTGGGTTGTGAAGGTAGTCGACTACCTCCGCGAGGCTTTCTTTTGCTTCGTCTTCGCCGGCGACATCGCTGAAGTGGATGCCGTCAGTAGACTGGACATAGATGCGGGCGTTGCTCTTGCCGAACATCAGCGAGTTCTTGCCGCCCATCGACTGAGTCAGCTGCCTGCTCATGTATTGGCCGAGCAGGATCAGTATCGTGAGCGGGAGAAGGAACGAGAGCAGGAACGACAGCAAAGGCGATGTCGTGGTCGAGATCTTTGTAAATTCGGCTCCGGACTCGTAGAGTCTGTCGGTGAGTTCCGGATCGTTCATGGCGCCGGTCCTGTAGATCTTTGTGTTGTCTTTGTTCGTAAAGGTGATTTCGTCGTCACCGACTTCTACCTGTCCGACTTCCTTTGCGTTGATCATGTCGAGAAAAGTTCCGTAGCCGACTTCCTCGATCTGCTGTTTTTCGATCAGCGGCGCGATGATGAGGTTGAAGATCAACAAAATCGCCAGCACGATCAGGTAGTAGAACAAGAGGGACCTTTTAGGTGATTTTACTTCTTTCATTATCTTACTCCGTATGTTTCGCCTGTTTCGCGTATCGATATCTCGCCGCTCGTGAGCGTATCGATCTCGCGCATCCTGATTCCGGACATGTATTCGACTACAAGGCCTCCGTCCGGATCTATGTCGTGCACCCTTGCGAGGACCGGTCTTCCGCCGCCCGCAGGGATAACGTCGACTTCTCTGCCGATTATGAAGCAGCGCTGCCTGTACTCGGTCATGAAGTCGCAGTTCGGGAATTTATCCGTCACTTCCAGTACGTTATTAATGATTTTACCCGCTAACTCGCTTCTTGAAAACGAATCTTGCGTGTCACTTATCGTTCCGGCAATTTTGCTGAGTTCGGGAGGGAAACTCCCCGGGAAGCAGTTAACACCGATGCCTATTATCAGGCTGTTGATGGTACCGATCTCGAGCATCGCGCCGGCTTCTGTCAGGATGCCGCAGATTTTTCTGCCGCGGTAGAAGAGGTCATTCACCCATTTGATTATGGCGTGGACGCCGCATACGGAATCTATTGCGTGACAGACGGCGACGGCGGCGGCCATGGTGATGTTCAGCGATTTGGTGATATCAAATTTAGGACGCAGCACAATGCTCAGGTAAATGCCGGTGCCGCGCGGAGAGAAAAATTCACGCCCGAGCCTGCCGCGTCCCGCTGTTTGTGAGTTGGCGACGACGGCGATTGGTGTTTCTCCAATATTAAGAGTCTTTGCGTAGTCGTTTGTCGAAGGTATGGAGTCGAAAACTTTGACTTCGACGGGCATGGAGATCTGCGCGCGGATCGTATCAGGCGACATGACGTCGGCTTTTTCCAGAAGCTTGTAACCCTGACCCGTGCGGGAGAGGATCTTGAACCCTGATTCCTTGAGCGATGCGGCGGCTTTGTTCACCGCTACACGCGAGACACCGAGGGCGTCTGCTATTTCCTGTCCGGAGACGAACGAGCCGTAGTTCGAGTCCAGATATTCGAGAAGCCTTGATTTTGTCGACATAGTCTCTCCAAAAGAGTATTAAGCGTATTATATGTTAGTAAATATTGATATATGCTAAGTCTCAACGTTAGCAAAAGTATTGTAAACCAAATGCAACATGTTGTAAACCGATATTTCCCCATACCCCGTTCTCTTTATTTATTTCTGCGTTTATGATAGAATTATCGTGCTATAGTGCCGCAGAAGCACTTTTGCGTATGCGGTGCTGCCGCCGCCGGATCAGGAGAAAAATAAATCCGGCTGATTGGCGGGATGCCTTTTAGGAGAAACAGAAAAAAGAATATATGGAGACTCACAGTATTATGCCGCAGGTGGTGGGAATAATCGTGCTGGTTTTGCTCTCAGCGTATTTCTCGGCTACCGAAACGGCCTTTACTTCACTGAACAGGATCCGTGTAAAGAACAGAGCAGATTCCGGAGATCGTCAGGCTAAAAAGGTACTTAAACTTGAAAACAATTACGACAGCCTGCTCTCCACTATCTTGATCGGAAACAACATGGTAAACATCGCGATGACCGCGATCGCCACAGTCATGTTCGTCGGAATTTACGGACAGAAGGGTGCTACGATCTCGACAGTCGTGATGACTCTCATAGTTCTGACGTTCGGCGAGATAACGCCGAAGAGTCTGGCAAAAGAGAATCCTGAGCGCTTTGCGATATTTTCCGCTCCGCTTATCGGCGTGCTGCGGATTATTTTAACACCGGTGAATTTCCTATTCAGCCAGTGGAAACGCCTGCTCAGGGCTCTTTTCAGGTCGGAAAAAATGCCTGCGGTCACTGAGGACGAACTCGTGACTATCGTCGACGAGGCTTATGTTACCGGCGGCATCGACACGTATCAGAACAAACTGATCCAGAACGCGATAGAATTCGACGATATCGAGGCGGGAGATGTGCTGACCCCGAGGGTGGACATAAAGGCGATCGAACTGGATGATTCCGAGGACGATATCGACAGGATGTTCATGGAGACGGGATTTTCCAGACTGCCTGTCTACGAGGACGAACTGGACAATATTCTGGGAGTACTCAATCAGAAGGATTTTCACAATTACGTTTACAAGCGCGGGGGAAGTGTGGCCAGAGTCATGAAACCGGTCATCTATGTCGCCGCCTCGATGAAGGCGTCGGACCTCCTTCGCAAGTTTCAGGAGAATAAATGCCGCGTCGCCATCGTAGTCGATGAGTACGGCGGGACCGAAGGCATAGTCACTTCGGAAGATATAATCCGCGAACTCGTTGGCGAGATCTACGACGAGAGCGACACGGTCGCCGAGACAGAGATAACCAGGCTCCAGGACGGAAGCTACAGAGTGCTCGGCTCCGCAAACATCGAAAAGATGTTCGACTATTTCGGAGAGGAAGTCGAGATGGATGTGACGACGGTAAACGGCTGGGCGGCTGTCGAACTCGATAAACTCCCGGCGGTCGGCGACAAATTCTCCTATACGGTAAATGATAAGCGCTTTGACGTGCACGTCACGAAATCCGACGGCCGCAAGGCGCTGGAACTCAACGTCAGAGTCACCGAACTGGACGATGACAGCAAAGGGGAAGATTAAACATGGGCTTATTCAGCAAAATAATGGGCGACGGAAACAGCAGAGAGGTAAAGAAACTCGATAAGACTGTCGACGCCGTGATGGCTCTCGATGAGCAGATGCAGGCCTTGTCTGACGACCAGTTGAGAGCGAAGACCGACGAATTCAAGGGCAGGCTCGCGAACGGCGAAACTCTGGACGACCTTCTGCCTGAAGCGTTTGCGGTCTGCAGAGAGGCGGCGGCCAGGAGCGTCGGAATGAAACCGTTCCGCGTGCAGGTCGTCGGCGGAGTTGTCCTGCATCAGGGCCGCATCGCCGAGATGAAGACAGGCGAAGGCAAGACCCTCGTCGCTACGCTCCCCGTATATCTCAACGCGCTTGAAGGCAAGGGCGTTCACGTGGTCACGGTCAACGACTATCTGGCAAAGCGAGACGCCGAATGGATGGGAAAGATATATAACTTCCTCGGTCTGTCGGTAGGATGCGTCACAAACGACCTAAAGGGCGAAGACCGCCGCAAGGCGTATCTCTGCGATGTCACATACGGAACGAACAACGAGTTCGGTTTTGATTATCTTAGAGACAACATGGTCGTGTATAAGGACCAGCTCCTGCAGAGGCCGCTCCACTACGCAATCATAGACGAGGTCGACTCCATTTTGATAGATGAAGCGAGGACCCCGCTCATCATCTCGGGAACCGGCGATAAGTCCACGGACCTCTACCAGAAGGCCGACCGCTTTGTAAGGACTTTGACGAAATCGACCACAGACCCGGAGGATAAAGAGACCGAGCCGGACGGAGATTTTGTCGTCTCCGAAAAGAACAACGAAGCGTCGCTGACCGACGCCGGCATCGCCAAAGCCGAGAGATATTTCGGTCTCGAGAACTTCGGCGATCCTGAGAACATGGAGATAAACCACAACGTGCTGCAGGCGCTGAAGGCCAACTACCTGATGACGCGCGACGTGGACTACATCGTGAAGGACGGAGAGATAATCATCGTCGACGAGTTCACCGGACGCCTCATGTACGGCAGACGATACAGCAACGGGCTGCATCAGGCCATCGAAGCAAAAGAGCACGTCAGCGTCCGTTCGGAGTCAAAGACTTTGGCGACGATAACGCTGCAGAACTACTTCCGCATGTACGATAAACTCGCCGGTATGACCGGTACGGCAAAGACAGAGGAAGAGGAGTTCCGCGACATCTACAACATGGACGTCGTCGTCATCCCTACGAACAAACCCGTCATGAGAGAGGACCTTCCCGACGTCGTATACCGCACGGAAAAAGGCAAATTCAACGCCATCGCGGAGAAGGTCAGCGAGATACACAGCACAGGCCAGCCTGTTCTGGTCGGCACCATATCCATTGAAAAATCCGAGCGCCTCAGCGCGCTGCTCAATAAACGCGGGATAAAACATAACGTTCTGAACGCCAAGCAGCATGAGCGCGAAGCGGAGATCGTCGCGGAAGCCGGCCGCAAGGGAATGGTAACGATCGCGACGAACATGGCGGGCCGTGGTACGGATATCATCTTAGGCGGCAACCCGGAGTTCGAAGCCCGCAAGGAGATGAAAAAACTCGGCTACACTGACGAGCAGATCTCATTTGCCACGGGATACATGAAGAGCGACGACGGCGAACTGCTTGCGGCGCGCGATAAGTTCCGCGAACTCGAATCAGGATTCAAGTCCGAGCGCCAAAAGGAACACGAGGAGGTCGTATCGCTCGGAGGTCTGTTCATAATAGGAAGCGAACGCCACGAATCAAGGCGTATCGACAACCAGCTGCGAGGCCGTTCCGGACGTCAGGGAGACCCCGGAAAGACTCAGTTCTTTATCTCGCTCGAGGACGATCTGATGCGTCTCTTCGGCGGCGAAAAGATCCAGAACATCGCCGGGAAAATCGGAATGGATGACAGCGAACCAGTCGCGGCGGGAATCCTGACACACTCCATCGAGAACGCCCAGAAGCGCGTGGAGGGCAGGAACTTCGGCATCCGTAAATACGTACTTCAGTACGACAACGTCATGAACAAGCAGAGAGAGATAATCTACGGCGAGCGCCGCAAGGTACTCTTCGGCGAAGACGTCCATGATGACATAATAGACATGAAGAACAGGCTCGTCGAGGCGATAATAGAGCCGATAACAGTCGCGAGCAAATTCCCTGAGGAGTGGGATTTCAACCTGCTCAACAACAACATCCGCAGGATAATTCCTCTCTATCACGGCAAGACATCATACACGGACGACGAACTCCGGGACATGACCGCTCAGTCGCTGACGGAAGAGATCGAAGCGCGTCTGGACGAAATATACGCCCGCAAAGAAGCCGAGATCGGGCCTGAGCGCATGCGCGAGATCGAGCGCATGATACTGCTGCGCGTAGTCGATAACCTCTGGATGGATCATATCGACGCTATGGATCAGTTGAAATCAGGAATAGGCCTGAGAGCCATCGGACAGCAGGATCCGGCTGCGGCGTATGCCCAGGAAGGTTTTGCCATGTTCGAGCAGCTCGAGGACGCCATTCAGGAAGACACGGTCAAATACTGCTACGGCGTGACCATACACACCGGCACTGAACGCAAGGCGGTCGTCACGGGCGGCAAAGCCATCAAGTCGGATTATGAAGACTCGGAGTCCTCAGGGCAGGCTCGCAGGAAGCAGGCCGGTTCCATGCCTCGCGAAGCGACAAAAGAGACATCGACCAGAAAGCAGACGACCGTGCGCCGCGCGACGCCAAAGGTCGGAAGGAACGACCCTTGTCCTTGCGGGAGCGGAAAGAAATATAAGAACTGCTGCATGAAAAAGGACCTCGGGCTTGTACAGGATCCTTTTGCCGATAATAAATAGCAGTGTGCGCAGCCGTCGGATATTCGCCAAATGAAAAGCGGTTGCGGGTGCAGATGTCAGATATTCGTCAAATGCAAATTTCAAATACAAATAACGATACGCGAAGGGAAGTGAAGAGATGCTGAAACTCGATCAGGTCAGACAGGACCTGCCAAAAGCGGAAGCAAAACTCAAAGAGGCAGGTGAGTCCCTTTGACCTCGCCGGTCTCAGGAAACAATCGCAGGAACTGAACGAAAAGTCGATGGCCCCGGATTTCTGGGATGACACCGAGAAGGCTCAGGATATCCTGAAAAAGAAAAAAGAAATCGACAATACGATAAACGAGTACGACGGTCTGATAAAGAGTTTCGCCGATGTGCGCGATCTGCTCGAGATAGCCGACGAACTCGAGGATGAAGAAGAAGCCGATACCGTCATAGAGACCTTTGACGACGTAAGTGAACGCGCCGAGGAATTCCGCCTGCGGACGCTGCTCAACGGCAAATACGACCACAACAGCGCGATATTGACGGTCCACGCAGGAGCGGGCGGAGTAGACGCCATGGACTGGGCCGAGATGCTGCTCCGCATGTATATCAGATGGGCAGAAAAGCGCGGTTACAGCGTAAAGATAACCGACATGCAGGACGACACCGAAGCCGGGATAAAGAGCGGAACTATCATCATCGAGGGCGAAAACGCCTACGGATACCTGAGGCGCGAGACCGGAGTCCACAGGCTCGTAAGGATATCGCCGTTCAACGCCGCGGGCAAGAGGCAGACATCCTTCGCTTCGGTGGAGGTAATGCCGGAACTCGATAAAGACATCAAAATCGAGATAAACCCGAACGACCTGAAGATCGACACATATCACTCTTCCGGCGCCGGCGGCCAGCACGTAAACACCACCGACTCCGCCGTCAGGATCACGCACATTCCGACAAATATCGTAGTCACATGCCAGAACGAGCGCAGCCAGCACCAAAACCGCGAAGTTGCGATGAGGATCCTCGCTTCGAGGCTGACTGAACTGGCCGAGCGCGAGCAGAAAGAATCGCTCAACGAACTGAAGGGCGACTTCTCGCAGATAGCATGGGGCTCACAGATACGTTCCTACGTTTTCCAGCCGTACACTCTGGTCAAAGACCACAGGACAGGCGCCGAAGTCGGAAACGTTGAAGCCGTCATGAACGGCGCGATAGATCACTTTATCACCGAAGAACTGAAAGCAAAACTGTAGACTGCGCGAACTGTCACAGGCTTTGGTGCCGCAGCAGCCGCAGCAAGAAAGGGCTTGAAATGGAAATCAAAGATATCCTAGTCGTTAAT
Organism: Eubacterium sp.; assembly: GCA_050946615.1. Taxonomy (GTDB): domain Bacteria; phylum Bacillota; class Clostridia; order Peptostreptococcales; family Anaerovoracaceae; genus Eubacterium_B. Next base: position 2,168 of record JBMNVD010000025.1, on the reverse strand, counting down.
CCGGGCTCGACTTCCACAAAGATCGCCGTCTTTACGAACCATAACGAAGAAACGCTGATGAAGACAAACATCGTCCACGACGAGGCAAAGATACTTTCGTTCCCGACGATAATGTCGCAGCAGGACTACCGCTGCCAGATGATACTCGATTATCTCAAATCGCAGAATTACGATATGAAGCGTCTGTCGGCTGTAGTCGGACGCGGAGGAATGCTGAAAGAACTTTACATCGGAGGATATCGCGTTACGGAAAAACTCTTGAAACGCATGGAGGGTAAAGATCTTCCGCCGCACGCTTCCAGCCTCGGTGCCGTTTTGGCGTATAAGATAGCCGAGCCTCTCGGCATTCCATCGTTTATATACGATGCTCCTCTCAGCTGCAAAATCAGCGATATCGCAAAGATAACCGGGATCAACGGCCTCGAAAAATACGGCGCTGTTCACGTTCTGAATGAACGCGCCATGGGCATGGCTTACGCCGAACAGATAGGCGCAAAATTTGAGGACCTGAACCTGATAGCGGCTCATATGGGAGGCGGCATCACGGTCAGCGCAATCAAGGGCGGTGATATCATCGACGCCTCCAGTTACGACGAAGGCGCTATGTCGCCCGAACGCCCGGGCGGAGTTCCGCTCATCCTCTTCAAGCAACTTTGTTTTGACGGCAAACACACCGAGGATGATATCGATAAGATCATCAGCGGCAAAGGTGGCCTCTACTCGTATCTGGGAACCAAAGACTGCATCGAAGTCGCCGAACGCGTTGAGAACGGCGATCGGTACGCGGCATTGATATTCGAAGCCATGGCGTATCAGGTCGCAAAGGCCATTGCGACCATGTCGGTCGCTCTCGAAGGCAAGGTCGACGCCATAATCATAACCGGAGGCATCGCTCATTCGAAGATGCTCACGGACTGGATCAAAAAATACGCCGGTCATTTAGGCAAAATCGTCGTGATGCCGGGCGAAAAGGAAATGGAAGCCCTCGCCGGCGGCGCGCTGCGCATGCTCGAGGGAAGGGAAGAGGCAAAGATATTCTGATAATGGCGTTAGATTCAACCGTGTTCCGGTTAGAGGCGTTAGATTCAACCGCGTTCCGGTTAGAGGCGTTCCATTCAGCCGCGTTCCGGTAAGCGGCTTCTTGTCAGCGGCGAGCGGATGCCGCTCCGATGACCTTTATCAGATTCGGGTCCGAAAAATCTTCCGCGTGAACTGAAAAAAATTTGGCTGCAGCGCAGGCGACAGAGTAACTCATCGCCTGCGTTCCGTTTTCTATTGCGCTGTACGTCGATCGGCTGATGCAGAGCATTTCAGCCATCTGTTCCTGAGTGAGCCCGTACATGCACCTGAGTACTCTGAAATTGCGGGCCTCCGGCGGGTCGTATATTCTGTCGCTCATAGTGATAACCCTCCGCACAAGATAAACTTTTAATAAATTATAGAATATTTTGATAATTTAATAAAGGAACTGCCGGTTGCCTAAAAAGGAACCGTCGGTTCCTTTATCGATGCGCTCATACCCCCTAAAATATTAGCACGGAGGTTTGTATGGGTGCGACGTATCGTGACTATGACAGAATAAAGACTGGAGCGAAGATCAAAAACTTACTCGCCGCGAAGAGAGGCGTATCCGCGATGGAACTGGCCGAAGAACTCGATATTTCCGACACTTCCGTCAAGAACATTTTGAACGGCCGCAGAGGTATGTCGGCTGACACCCTTTTTCATATTGCTCAATATTTCGGCGTCAGCGTCGATTATCTGATGGATCCCGAAGCCCCTGACATCTATGAGTCAGGTGAAGGCGCAGACGAGGGGAAAAACGCGCCCGCGGCCGAGCAAAGCAATTATTTCAGAGACGGCAGGCGCGGATATGCGGAGACCGAGCGCGGCAGGCTGATAAAGGAAATAGCCGCGTGTGCCGATCAACTCGACTTAGAGAACCTGAAGTGCATGGCGGAGATAGCGGAAAGGATACGCGACATCTATCTGAAGCGCTGATATTCAATGTAGATCTGAGATTAGCGGACCAACACTTTTTGGGTTAGCGGACAAAAAGTGTTGGTCTACTAATCCCAATAGACAGGATAATTCGACGACCTATGCAACTCTCCCCAGACGACAGCATCACCCCAAGTGGGTATCGAATCACTGATCTTTTGCTGGGT
>JBMNVD010000024.1:0-28122 GCA_050946615.1 Eubacterium sp. | reverse complement strand
TCTCACGCCTCTGATCGACATGCTCTGCATCAAGCTGGCTTATGGAGGAGGTAAGAAAAAGAATGAAAAATAAGAATACGTCCTTCGAAAAATACGGCAAGCCGATCGTAGTGCTCGTGGCGATCTGCCTCGTTATCTCTTTCCTGCTCGCTGCTACATATAAAGTTGCGGCTCCAATTATAGCGGAGAGAACAAAGGCTGACGCCGATGCTGCAAGACAGCAGCTTCTTCCTGACGCTGATGCTTTCACACAGTACGAAGGAGACCTTGTCGCTACTGACAACGGAAAAGTTGTCGTTACAGATGTCTATATCGCTGACAATAAATGCGGTGTTGTTATCACAGTTGACACTAAATCGTTCGGAGGCACGCTTACCGAAATGATCGGCATCGACGCTGACGGAGCAATCACGGGCATCGTAATCACGAGCCATGCCGATACACCGGGCGTCGGAACAAGAGCGCAGAGTGAGGAACATCTCTCACAGTACATCGGCCTCACGGAACTTCAGGACACTTCGGCAAAGAAGGATCCTACGGTCGACCATGTGACCGGCGCTACGGTTTCATCGAACGCGATCCATTACGGAGTCTACATGGCGCTCGAACAATTTAAAGAGATGGGAGGTATCCAATAATGGAAGAAAAGAAAAGCAAGCTTTCCATCATAACGAACGGTATCATCAAGGAAAACCCTGTACTGGTCCTGCTGCTAGGATGCTGCTCAACGCTGGCAACTACATCGCAGGTCATCAACGGACTGGGCATGGGCGTCGCTTTTGCGGTAGTAATGATCCTGTCTAACATCTTCATTTCGCTCCTGCGTAAAGTGATTCCGGACAACGTTCGTATCCCTTGCTACATCGTTGTTATCGCGGGATTCGTCACGATCGTGCAGCTCCTGCTTAAGGCATTTGCACCTGCGCTCGACAAATCGCTCGGTCTGTTCATCCCGCTCATCGTTGTAAACTGCATCATTCTCGGACGCGCCGAAATGTTTGCGAATAAGAATACGGTCCTCGATTCCGCACTTGACGGAATCGGAATGAGCATCGGCTACACGCTCGTACTCTTCCTGATGGGCGTATTCCGCGAATTCTTCGGAATGGGATCGCTCTTCGGCATCCAGATCATCCCTGACTCGATCGATCACGTAGGCATTCTGAGCCTCGCACCGGGCGGATTCTTCACGTTTGCGCTTCTCGTAGCGCTCGTCAACTGGATCACGCGCGATAAAGAAGTAAAAGTCAGAGACTTCGGCGAAGAAGACGCAAAGATCATGGCAGACGCAAAGGCAGCTGCAAAAGCGGCAGCTGCGGCAGCAAAAGAAAAAGCTGCAGCAGCGGCGGCGCAGGCACAGGCTTCTGCGGGCACGAACCTGAGCGAAGAGAAAGGAGCATAGCAGATGAGCATAGTAGCAATAATTTTCAGCATGATCCTGGTAAATAACTACGTTCTCTCGCAGTTCCTCGGGATTTGCCCGTTCCTCGGCGTTTCCAAGAAACTCGACTCAGCGGTCGGAATGGGCGCGGCTGTCATCTTCGTCATGGTACTCGCCACTGCGGTTACATGGCCGATACAGCAGCTTCTCGACAGCCTCGGGATCGGATATCTTCAGACAGTAGTCTTCATTCTCGTCATCGCCGCACTCGTGCAGCTGATCGAAATGATGATGAAAAAATACATGGAATCTCTGTATAAAGCGCTCGGCGTTTACCTTCCGCTTATCACGACGAACTGCGCCGTACTCGGCGTCTGCATCGCTAACATCGACGCAGGCTACAACTTCGTACAGTCCCTCGCAAACGCTTTCGGCGCTGCGGTAGGCTTTATGCTCGCGCTTGTCATCTTCGCGGGTGTCAGAACGACGAAACTCACGAAGGACGAAAAGGTCCCGACACCTTTCAAGGGTGTTCCGATCACGCTGATTTCGGCGTCGATCCTGAGCCTCAGTTTCATGGGATTCTCAGGGCTGTTCTCGTAGAAAGGAGCGTTAAGATCAATGGCAACAGCAGTAATAATAGTAGTTGTAATAGGTCTCGTATGCTCCGTGATGCTTTCATTCGCTTCCAAAGTGTTTGAAGTACCTGTAGACGAGACGGCTCAGGCCCTCAGGGCAGAGCTCCCGGGAGCAAACTGCGGCGGATGCGGATTCGCCGGATGCGACGACTACGCAAAGAAAATGGCTGACGACCGTGAAACGCCTTGCAATCTCTGTGTTGTAGGCGGCGCTTCCTGCGCGGCGAAACTCGCGAAGATCCTCGGCGTAGACGCAGGCGCGACAGAAAAGAAAGTCGCCGTCGTCATGTGCGACGGAAGCTGCGACGTGGCAAAGCCACTCCTCGACTATGTAGGGCCTAAGACGTGCAAAGCGGCAAAGAACCTCTTTGGCGGAAACAAACTCTGCTCGTTCGGATGCCTCGGTTTCGGGGACTGCGAAGCGGCCTGCAAATACGAATCGATAAAAGTCATCAACGGCGTTGCGCACGTAGACAGGAACTCCTGCGTAGCGTGCGGAATGTGCGCAAAGGCCTGCCCTCAGCAGCTCATCAGGATTTCTCCTGCGGCAAACGAGGTCATCGTTCACTGCAGCAACAAGACGACCGGCGCGGAGACCAGAAAGGTCTGCTCCGTCGGATGCATCGGATGCAAGATGTGCGAGAAGCAGTGCAAATTTGACGCTGTGCACGTTGAGAACAACCTCGCGTTCATCGACCCGGAGAAGTGCAAGAACTGCGGAATGTGCGCGAAGGCATGCCCGACAGGCGCTATCCTCAATCATCGCCTCATCGCGAATGAGAAGAGAAAGAGAGCGGCGGCTGCATAGACGGCTTTATAAAGTCGACACACATACACATATACTTAAGTGTCTTAACAGGACCGGAGCGATCCGATCCTGTTTTTTATTGCGTCAAAGCAGAGCATTCCTGTTAAAATAATTAAAAGCATATTTATAGGGATATGCGGACCGACAAATTTTGTCCGCTTTTGCCCGCGGGCCGATTTTATGCGCCTGCGCTTTACTTATACTTTTGCTTCAGATGATAAGATGAAAAAGGGGGATATCATGGAACAAAAGATAACTTACAGGCTTGCGCGCCGCGATGACGCTGCCGCACTCCTTGAGATCTACGCTCCTTACGTAACGGACACGGCGATAACTTTCGAATACGAAGTACCTTCCGTAGAGGAATTTGCCGGCCGCATCGATTCGATAGGCAAAAAATACCCTTACATAATAATGGAGGAGAATGGAATACCAGTCGGATACGCCTATGCCGGTGATTTTGTCGGGCGCGAAGCATACGCCCACAGCGTAGAGATGACGATATACCTGAAAAAAGATGTCCGCAGGCACGGATACGGAAAGAAACTCTACACACTGATGGAGAACGTGCTCAAAGAGATGAACATCCTGAATCTGAACGCCTGCATAGCATACCCGGAAGTCGAGGACGAGTACCTGACGAAAAACAGCGAAGGATTCCACGAACACCTCGGGTATACATTTGTCGGGCGCTTCCACAAGTGCGGATACAAGTTCGGGAGATGGTATGATATGATATGGATGGAAAAGATGATCGGCCCGCACGAGGATGTTCCCGAGCCGGTGCTGAACGTGAACGATATCAAAGATATTCTGAGGGATAAATACGGTATCCGCTATGTATGAAAAATATTTTGACAAGTTAAAAGAAGCGGGCGCTGACTTAGCCATAAAAATCGACACTAAAAACGTGCTGGTAGCCCCATGGACTATTTACCGCTGCAAATTCGGCTGCCCGAGATACGGCACATATTACTGCTGCCCGCCCAATACTCCTACATGGAAAGATACGCAGGAGATGCTCGAATGCTTTTCATCGGGCATTTTGTTCCGCTGCCACGATATGACAAAAGTGACGGAGATAGCAAACGCCGGAGCAAAGGCTTTGTTCCTCGACGGTTACTATAAGACGTGCGCTTTTGGCGGAGGATTCTGTACATTGTGCGAAAAGTGCGGCGTCGACCACTGCAATCATCCGGGCAAAGCGCTTCCGTCCATGGAAGCGTGCGGCATAGACGTCATGGGAACCGTGCGTTCGTGCGGGATAGAGCCCGCGGCTTTCACGGGGTCAAAGGACGAAAAAGCGGTCTATGACTGCTTCGGGCTGATTTTGGTAGAATAAGAGCGTCAGAGCGGGAAATGAGATACGGGAAATGAGAAAAATAAAAGGAGTGGCGAGATGAAAAAGGAGAATTACGAGCGTGCTGTTGCGCTGAGGCACGAACTGCACATGCACCCCGAACTTTCATATCAGGAAGTCTGGACAAAACAGCATTTGATGGATTTCATCAAAGCGCACACGGCGCTTGAGATATACGACCGCGGCAAGTATTTTTATGCTGTTTACAGGACACCGGACAGGGAAGGAAAGCGCGGTTCCGTCGCATTCAGGGCTGATTTTGACGCTCTGCCGATGGAAGACGAGATCGATAAGCCGTACCGTTCTGAAATCAAAGGTGTGGGGCACAAATGCGGCCACGACGGCCACGCGGCTGCACTGTGCGGGTTCGCTGCGGAACTTGAAGATCTCAGGCCGGATCGCGATGTTTATCTGATTTTCCAGCATGCCGAGGAGACCGGGCGCGGAGCGGAGGAAGCCGTAGAGGCGCTGAAAGAGAATCCCGATATAGAGGAAATATTCGCATTTCATAATCTTCCCGGTGTAGAAGAGGGGAAAATCCTCGTTTCACCGCGCACTTCCAACTGTGCATCAAAGGGGATGTCGATATTCCTTAAGGGTACGCCGACCCACGCCAGCAGCCCGGAACTCGGCAAAAATCCTGTTTTTGCCCTGACGAGAATAGTAGACGCCATTCCGAGATTCACCGATACGTCCTCACACAAAGGGCTGGTGATGTGCACGGTAGTGCAGCTTGATGTCGGAGAGTACGCGTTCGGCGTCGCCGCATCGGAGGGTGTCCTGCGCATGACGATACGCGGAGAAATCGAATCGGAAATGGACGGACTGCAGAAGTCACTGGAGGACCTCGCGCGCGCCGAGGCGGAGCGCGAAGGGCTCGACCTCAGGATAACCTATGAGGACGTTTTCCCCGAGACGCGCAACAGCGCATCGAGCGTCGAAAAAGTCTTCCGCGCCGCGAAGAGTCTGGGATATCCCGTTTCCGAAAAGGAATTTTCGCGCGGGTCAGAGGACTTCGGCTGGTTCACGAAAATCGTCCCGGGAGCATATTTCTACATAGGTGGCGGCAAAGACGCCGCGGCATATCATACGAGCGGATTCGACTTCAACGACTCGATAATCGAAAACGCAGTGGAAATGTTCAAGGCTTTGACGGTCGAAAAATAACGGAGCAATAAAACAAAAGAGGAAATATGTCAAAAGAAATCGCAATACTCGACTTTATTCAGAAACACACGAGAAGTCCGCAGATGGACCGTCTGATGACGGCAGTCTCGAAGGCAAACAATTACGGAGCTGTCTGGGTCTCGACTTCCATAGCACTTGCTGCGATACCGAAGACCCGCAAGACCGGTCTTGCTATGTTTGCTTCGCTGGGAATAGAATTTACGATATGCAACTTGATACTCAAGCCGCTCGGCGACCGCATCCGCCCGTACGATAAAGCAGAGGACGAAAAGAAAATCAAAGAGCATCTGCTGATAGACGAACCGTGGGATCAGTCTTTTCCTTCTGGACACACCGGCGCGTCTTTTGCCGTCGCGTCGTCGCTGTTTTTCAATCATAACATAGCGTGGAAACCCGTGGGAGTGATAGCCTGCACGACTGGATTTTCCCGCATGTATCTGTATGTTCACTATCTGACTGACGTACTCGGCGGCGTCGGAGTCGGCATCGTGTCGGGATACGCCGGCACGAAACTCACGAATTCACTGCTCGAGCGCAAAGAGAAAAAGAACAAAAAGAAAAGTGAATAGGCTGATATTCACTTTTCTCAGGGCATTTGGCAAACACAGTTCATGACTGCGGAATCTGCCGAATTTTTAGCGTCTCGGGATGTTTCCCCGGGGCGCTATTCGTTTTTTGAAAACCGCTATTCTGTATTGATTCTGTACCTTTCAAAGATATGAATATATAGTGTATTCAGGAACAAAACAATAACACTGCGGAAGGCTGCTCCACGCAGGCGGGATCGGTCTCGCGGTGCGAGGCAAAAGGCGAAATCGACGATGCGAGCCGAATTGCCTGTCGCGAGAGCGCGAGCGGAAGAAAGGATATCAGATATGAAAACACTATTCATCAACGGCAGCCCTAACAGAGACGGCAATACTGCAAAACTGGCAAAGACTCTGCTGGCCGGAAAAGAGTACGAGACACTTAACCTCACGGATTACAGGATCAACGTATTCGGACAGGAACTTCCGGGCGACCAGTTTGACGATGTGCTTGCCAAAATGCGCGAAGCGGACGTTATCGTCATTGGTTCCCCTGTCTACTGGCATAATATGTGCGGCAGTGTCCGCAATCTGCTCGACAGATTCTACGGCCCTGTCGAGACAGGCAGCATGGGCGGAAAGGACTTGTATTTTCTTTTCCAAGGCGCCGCTCCGGAGGACTGGATGCTGAAGGACGGTAATTTCACGATGTCGCGCTTTGCGTCTCTCTATGGCATGACATATAAAGGGATGGCCTCAAACGAGCGCGAGGCGGCAAATCTGGCGAAACAGTTATGAGATACAGACTGACAGGGGCGATCCTCATTTTGGCTTTGATATTTACGACGGCACTGTATGGGTGTGCGGGCGGTCAAAACGGAAACGGCGGGGAAAATGAGACCAGCGGGGATACGAGCGCCGAGACAGAACTCGGTTCGGATCTCCCCGAAGGTCCTTACACGCAAGACACGCCGATAGAAGACGTTAAGAACGATGCGGTTTTCGGGTCATACGGAAGGCTCATCTTTCCGGTGCAGGAAGGGTATATGAGCGGGGACACTCTCGGCACTTTGGACCTTGCGTGGTATAACTATATCGACCATGAAAAGACGGTGGAGATAGCAAATTACATGTATTCGCACGCTGCCGCAGGCAAGACGATATTCTATGACATCTACACCGACGAAGAAAAGGCTTCCGACCCCGATAAAGAGGATACGGGACTTTTCTTCTTCCGCGGAGGCGATGGTGCAAAGACCGCTGTCGTGAATGCAGGCGGAGGATTTGCCTATGTCGGGGCGATGCAGGATAGTTTCCCCGTGGCGCTCGAATTATCAAAACAGGGATTCAACGCTTTTGCTCTCATCTACAGGCCGGATGCCGACCTCGCATGCGAGGATCTTGCGCGGGCCATAGCGTTCCTCCACCAAAACGCGGACGAACTGGGCATAGACATGTCCGATTACTCGCTTTGGGGAGGCTCTGCCGGCGCGCGTATGGCCGACTGGGTGGGAACGTACGGAACGGCGGTTTTCGGCGAGGAGTCATATCCTAAGCCTGCTATCGTCGTCACTCAGTACACCGGACTTTCGGAAGTCACGGGCGAAGAGGCGCCGACTTACGCTAACGTCGGGACATCTGACGGCATCGCGAACTACAGAGTCATGCAGGCAAGGATAGAAAAAATCAAAGAAAACGGCACGGATGCGGAGATAGATGTATTTGACGGACTTCCGCACGGATTCGGACTCGGCACGGGCACAGTCGCCGAGGGGTGGCTTTCCCACGCGGTCTCGTTTTGGCGGGAACATATGAAAACGCCTGAAAGAGTGGCTCAGGCTGGAGATATTCAAACCGCCGGCGCGCCTGCTATCCCCGATGAAATCGAGGAAATCCCGGATGCGTATTTTGCGGAGGCCGACTCAAAAGGCACGCTTGAAGACATCTACTACGATACTTATGAATCGCTTGCATACGGCCCCGATGCCGAAACGTTGAGAAAACATGCGGTGGTCTATCTTCCGGCAGGATACAGCGAGGACGAAAAGTACGATGTTTTTTACCTGATGCACGGAGGGTGGAGCGACGAGAACTCTACACTCGGGACTCCGGAAGCGCCGTCTTCGTTAAAAAATGTCCTCGACAACGCCATAGAAAACGGCGAAATGCGGCCGGTCATAGTCGTCTGCCCGACTTACAACAACACGAACGAGAACGGGCGCGATTCAGACGATTTCTCGCTTGCGCTGAAACTGACGCGCAATTATCATAACGAACTTGTGAACGATTTGATGCCTGCCGTCGAGGGGAGATACAGCACGTACGCGGATGGTACCGACAAAAGCGACTTTGCCGCGTCTCGCGATCACCGCGGATTCGGCGGCTTTTCGATGGGCTCTGTAGCCACATGGAGGACTTTCGAATACTGCCTCGATTATTTCAGATATTTCATACCGATGAGCTGCGGCACTTCTCTCGATGACGAAGAGATCCGCCGGGCAGCCGACGGATCCGATACTTCTGATTATTTTGTTTTCATGATGACAGGAACGAGCGATTTCGCCTACGGTTACGATTCGGCACGAGCCGAGGACATGGAAGACTCAAACGAATTCGTGAGCGTCGACTCAGACCCGGACGGCAACTTTGCGTTCAGAGTCAAAGAAGGATATTCGCACGACGCCAAAGCCGCGACCGAATACATCTATAACGGCCTCAAGGCTATTTTCTGACAAGAAGACTTATTTTGATGAGAAATTTTGACGAGGAGGCTTCTCCCTGAGAGGAGCCTTCTCCTGTGTTAGGCCTATTTTCTGACGAGCGGAGCGGTTTCGCGTGCGAGCCACTCTTTTTCTTCGTCCGTAAGATGCGGCGCGAGCACTTCATATACGTGCTTGTGATACTCGTTTACGTAATCGAGTTCAGCGTCGGTCAGCATATCGGTGACGATGGCTTCCGGCTCATAAGGGCAGAGGGTGATAGGTTCAAAGCCCAGTCTGCCGTCTTTTTCGACGCAGAGGTTTTCGTTCTCGATGCGCACGCCGAATTCGTTTTCGATGTAAACGCCGGGTTCGTCGCTAGTTATCATTCCCGCTTCCATCGGGTATCCGGTGTCTCTCCTGCTTATCGTCTGCGGACCCTCATGGACCGAGAGGACGTGGCCGACGCCGTGGCCTGTGCCGTGGTTGAAGTCGAGGCCGAGTTCCGCGAGAGGCTCGCGCGCTATCAGATCGAGCGGCCTGCCCGAGGTGCCTTTATCGAAAACCGCGAGAGTGAGGTCGATGTGGCCGCGCAGGACCGCGGTGTAGTATTTCTTCATCCTTTCGGAAAGAGGCCCGAGCGCGATGGTGCGCGTGATGTCGGTCGTTCCGCCCATGTACTGTCCGCCCGAGTCGACGAGGAGGAATCCCTCCGGAGCGAGTGTTTTGTTGGTTTCAGGCGTTGCGGAGTAGTGGATTATAGCGCCGTTGTCCATGTAACCGGCGATGGTATCGAAACTCAGATCGATGAAGCCTTTTTGTGCGGCGCGCAGTTCTCCGAGGTGCTCGGCGGCCGAAATTTCAGATATCTCTTCTTTGCCGATGTGAGTCTTGAGCCAGTGGATGAATTTGACCATGGCGACCCCGTCTCCGACGTGCGCTGCCTTTGTCGATGATATCTCGACGGGATTCTTAACTGCTTTGAATCTCGTGACCGGCGATATCTCATCGATGATTTCTATTCCCGACGGTATTGCTTTGACGATAGAATATGAGACGGCACTCAGGTCCGCTATGAGTCTGGCCGGCCCTTTGAGAGCAGCGAGATCTTTCGTCAGGGCAAAATAGCTGCAGACTTTGATCTGTTCATCAGGTATGTCGCGGGATTTCAGTTTGCCATCGAACACGTAGAGGCGTACTTCGCTTGGCGTTATCAGCGTGAACGAGAAAAAGACTGGCGTCATGGCGACGTCGCTCCCGCGCAGGTTATACAGCCACGCGTTTTCTTCAAGTCCCGTGATAAGGTGATATTCCGCTTTGCCTGCCATCGCTTCGCGGACTCTCTTTATCTTTTCGGAAAAAGTCTCGCCGCACGACTCTAACGGGAGCGGCCAGATATCGTTGCCTGAGAGTGCAGGTCTGTCATCCCATATCTCGCCGACGAGGTCGAGGTCGTAAACGATATCCGCTCCGGCGGCTCTTGCGGTTTCTTCATATTCGTGAGCCTGCTCGTATGACATGACGCGCCCGTCAAAGCCCAATTCAGCGCCTTTGGAGAGTCTGCCGAGCTTTTCGGAAAGATACTCCGTGATTTTAGGGACGCCGGGCTCGCCGGCTTTCATGAGGTCGATGCCGCTTCCGTCGAGCTGCCTGCCGGCCTGCAGGAAATACCTCCCGTCTGTCCAAAGCTTCGCTTCGTCGGCCGTGACCACGAGCGTGCCGGCTGATCCGGTGAAACCCGAGACGTATCTGCGCGTCTTGAAGTAGTCGTGGATGTATTCGGATCCGTGAAAATCGTTGGTCGGTATGACGTAAACATCCACGCCGTGTTTCTGCATCGACCCGCGAAGAGCAGCAAGTTCTTTTCTCATTTCAAAACCTCCGATAAATCGATATGATATGTTTTGCCGGCCCGCAAGAGGCAGCCGCTCGGCAGCGTTCGGCGTTTGGCGTTTGACGTTTCACGTTTGGCATTCACGTTTGGCATTCACGTTTGGCGTTTCACGCAGGCGTCACTGCGGCCTGTACGGGCGGAATTTAAGCGATTTTCTGATATAGTACGCGAGTATCCCTATGATGATACCGCTGATGATGCCCGAAAAAACGAGAACCGGGGCGTACATGAATATTTTAAGGTTTGAGATCATGACGGCAGCGACGAGCAGCTGTCCGAAATTATGGGACACGCTTCCCGCCATGCTGACTCCGATGATGCTGAACGCATTTGTTTTTTTCAGGGCCCACATGACGAACATGCTGATGAGTCCGCCGGCGAGCGAATAGAGAGCTCCGTAAGGCCCGGTGAACAAAAGCGCGTTCACGATTATGCGCACGACGTTTATGCCGACGGCGTACCGCATGCCGAAATCGTATATCGCGATGATAACGACGAGATTGGCCAGTCCCAGTTTGACTCCCGGTATCCCCACGGGGATAGGGACGATGGCTTCGACGTAGGAAAAGATGAGCGCCAGCGCCGCCATCAGCGCAGCGACAGCAAGCCGCTGAGTTTTTGATAGGCCTGAGGCTCGGTTACCCCGCGACGACATCGTAATCACCGTCCTCTCCGACTATCTCCACTACTACTCTGTTCGGCAGACAGACTATGCTCTGCGCCGTAGATGAAATCGACCCCTGTTTGACGCAGAGCTGATTGGCGCAGTCGGCTTCCGTCATTTGCACGGTGCCGTCTTTTATGGTAATCTTATTGAGATGCTTTCCGTTCTCTATGACTATTTCGCGGTCTTCATCGAGGCTGTAAGTTCCGTAGAGTTCGCCGTCGACACTGACTTTTACGTACGCACCCTGCGCGCTTTTGCCCAGCGAAGGTATGGCGGTCAGAATGCCGAGAGCGACTAGAGCGGCAAGCAGTATGATATCGGCTTTTTTTATAACTTTTTTCATGGCGGCTCCCGAGGATGTCGCGAACTATGAGCAAAATAAAAAAGTGTTTCCGCGCCGTTCTTGTTTTGGCGCTTGTCACATCAGCAATTATAACACAAACAGGATGCTCGGGAAACAGCGAGCCTGTCAGCGGAGAGGGCTATTACCTCGACACTATCTGCCAGATAACCATCTACACCATGGAGGGCATGAACCAGAGCGCTGCGGAGAGCACGATAGACGGCGCTTTTGAGGTGTGCGAAAAATACGAGTCGATGCTGAGCAAAACAATAGAAGGCTCGGAGATATATAAGATAAATCACGCGGGAGGCGAGCCCGTGGAATGTTCGACTGAGACGGTCGAACTGATAAAGAAAGCGCTCGGATACTGCGAACTGTCGGGCGGAAGGTTCGATATTACGATTGGGCAGGTTACAGATCTGTGGGATTTTCATTCCGAGGACCCGAAACTTCCCGATCCGGATGAGCTGGCTGAGAGCGTGAAGCACGTCGACTATCACATGGTCACGATTGACGGGAACAAAGTAAGCCTGAGCGACCCTGAGGGCGAGATAGACCTCGGCGCGATAGCAAAAGGATTTATCGCGGATAAACTGGGCGAATATCTGCGCGCACAGGGCGTGACCGGAGCGGTGATAGACCTCGGCGGCAACATCTCGGTCGTGGGATATAAAGACGGAAAAGAGACGGATGTGCGCGTCGGCATTAAAAAGCCTTTCACTCAGACGGGCGAGATAATCGGAGTTGTTTCAGCTCACGATGCGAGTTTGGTGACTTCCGGCACGTATGAGCGCTGCTTCGAGATAGACGGAAAGCTCTATCATCACATTCTGGATGTGGATACCGGGCAGCCTGTGGACACGGATCTTGACAGCGTGACTATCATAGGCGGCAGGTCGGACGGAGCGGACTGCGACGCGCTTGCGACCGTATGCCTTATCCTCGGCAAAGACGAAGGGTATGAATTGATAGAGAGCATACCGGAATACGAAGCTGTATTCGTATGTACCGACGGAACTGTCGTGACCACGAGCGGCGTAGAGAACTTTACGCTTTCTGAGGATTCCTGAACGACTCTGCCATCGCTCTTATCATTTCGTCCATGTCGGCGAGCGGGATCTGATTATAGTAAAAAATCAACGCTTTTACAGGCGATTCCGACTTTTTGTTAACTTTATATCCTATATAGTTTACATCAAGCGGTTCGACATTTATTTTCAGGGATTTAGCGCGCGAACAGAGCTCATCCTCCGTGAGCGTGCTTTTTACTTTGAGTATCATGTTGATGCCCGACCTTGTACCCGCCGTTTCGATGAACCCTTTTCCATACTTTGATAAGGCCTGGAGCGCCGCATGGAGTTTCTGCGAGTACAGACTGCGCAGTTTTTTTATGCCTGTGGCGTAGTAGCCTTCGGCCATAAAGAGCGCGAGCGCAAGCTGCTCGGTCTTAGAACACGTCTGAGTGTAGTCCTCTTTGATAGAATCGAATATCTTAGCCATCTCATCCGGAAGTATCATGTAACTTATTTTAATGGCAGGAAAAAGTGTTGACGAAAATGACCCAAGGTACACGACGAGGCCTTCGGTGTCTAGGCTCTTCAGCGGCGGGATAGGTTTGCCGAAGTATCTTAGTTCGCTGTCGTAGTCATCTTCCAGTATGAGACTGTCGTTATCCTTGGCCCATGAAAGGAGCCTGTATCTGTTGCCGACGGGCATGACGTATCCCGTCGGGAACTGATTGGCGGGGCTGACGTAGACGGCGCATCTTATGTTCGCCGGCAGTTTTTCTATCATTATCCCATCTTCCGAGACCGGTATCTTTCCTATATTAAATCCGTTGTCACGGAATATCTGCTGTATCGGCAGGTAGCCCGGGTCTTCGGTGCAGACGTAACCGATGTTCATGCGCCGCATTATCCTGATGAGGTGGGCGGAGAGCTGCTGAGTGCCCGCGCCGATGACTATCTGTGAAGGGTCTGCCATCACGCCGCGGGATGAATATAAATATTTGGAAATCTCGAAACGCAGGGCTTCTTCACCCTGCACATCGCTTTCAAAAAACAGCAGTTCCGGATTTTCGTTGAACACGCGAGAAGTGCATTTTTTCCATTTGGCAAAATCAAAAGACGACAGATCATAGGTGTATTCAACGCTCCCTATTGAGAACTCCGTCAGGTTGAATGATTTTCCTGTCTGAACTTTCTGAGGTTTAGGCCCTCCCGGTATCTCGGCGACAAAATAGCCTGAACGCGGTACGCTTTTGATGTAGCCTTCCGTTATGAGCTGCGTGTAAGCGAGACTCGCCGTCGTCAGAGAAACGCCTGACGATTCGGCCATCCTGCGCAGAGACGGCAGTTTTTCTCCCGCTCTGAGAGAGCCGCTCATTATCTCGGATTCTATGTGACGATACAACTGTATATATAGCGGTTCGGATTTTCTGCTATCATCGTTAGGTACAAAAGCTTTCATTTTGCCCTCCTCAGCAAGTCTGTATATAACAAAATAAAATAAATTGCACATTTTCAAATATACACTACAGTGGTATTATAATTCATGACACGAGAATGTCAAACGCTTGTAAAAATTAAGTCAAAGAAGGTGGAGCATCATGAAGGATATCCAATCCGATAAAACATATTCTATCGTAATGACGGGACTCGTAATGTGCCTGATAATGGTCGCGACTTTTGTCATCAGGATCCCGATCCCGATGACACAGGGGTACGTTCATCTGGGCGATACGATGATATTTCTCGGGGTGCTTATCCTGGGCAGGAATAAAGGCACTATCGCCGCGGGATTCGGCTCGGCGCTCGCCGACCTTATCGCGGGATATGCGGCTTTTGCTCCGTGGACGCTCATCGTAAAGGCTGCGATGGCTTTCGTGACCGGACTGGTGCTTGAACACGAGCAGAAGAAAGGTCATATCTCTTACGAGACAGATAAGAAGAAATCCGTTCCGGGAATGGTACTTGCGATGGTCGCGGGCGGATTAGTAATGGTCGCCGGCTATTACGTCGTGGAGAGCTTCATGTATAACAGCTGGGTAGTCGCGCTTGCTTCTATCCCTGCGAACATCGGACAGTTCGCGGTAGGTACGGTTTTGGCGATGCTGCTTTCGTCGGCACTGTACAAGACTCCTGCCCGCAAGTACTTCACGATAAAATGACAGGCGCCTCCCGCGGACAGCGGTGATGGATCTTGGCGAATGAAATGTCGGAAATGTTATCTGAACTGTGAAAAGAAATTTTTAATAAATTTTGATAAAATAGTGAGATTTTTGGAACCGTTTCTGCGAAATGAACAACAGGGACGGTTCGTTTTCGTATTAAATAAATAAATATTGTACTTTCGCAGACGGTGCGCTTGTAGTAATATAACATTCGAACGGCGTTTACGAGCCACGGTCGGGCTGCGGAACGGGCGTGGAATTGGGAACTTGAGCGAATGAGCGAAGAATTTGACAAAAAACTCGAAAAAGACGAAGACATCATTAAAATAGAACATCTCGTTTTCGAATATCCTGCAGCGGATGATGACGACGATATACCTGAGCGCGTGATAAAAGACGTCAGCCTCGATATCAAAAGAGGCAGTTTCGTCGCTGTCATCGGACGCAACGGCTCTGGCAAATCTACTTTGGCGCGCAATCTTAACGGACTTCTTATACC
The DNA here is from genome assembly GCA_050946615.1 of Eubacterium sp. GTDB lineage: Bacteria > Bacillota > Clostridia > Peptostreptococcales > Anaerovoracaceae > Eubacterium_B. Next base: position 12,946 of record JBMNVD010000024.1, on the reverse strand, counting down.
GACGAGCGGCGTTATCTATGTCAACGGCTGGGATACCAACGATCCCGACCACATCTGGGACATCCGTCAGACGGCGGGAATGGTTTTCCAAGACCCGGATAACCAGATCGTTTCCTCTATCGTGGAGGATGACGTCGCATTCGGGCCGGAGAACCTCGGGATAGATCCGAAGGAGATAAGAAAGCGCGTGGACAAGGCTCTGGAGTCGGTGCGCATGGGCGACTATAAGCGCAAGGCACCGCATAAACTCTCCGGCGGCCAGAAACAGCGCATCGCGATAGCGGGGGTCATAGCGATGGACCCCGAATGCATCATTTTCGATGAACCGACCGCGATGCTCGATCCGCGCGGCCGCAAGGAGATCATGGAGATAATACAGACGCTCCACGAACGCGGCATAACGATAATACTAATAACGCATTTCATGGAAGAAGCTGTGCTGGCGGACAGGATCATCATTATGAATCAGGGGGAGATCTTCATGGACGGTACGCCGGAAGAAGTCTTCTCGCATGGCAATGAGATGCGCGCGATAAGTCTGGACGTCCCGATGGCTTTTGAGATAGCGGACTACCTGCGCGCAAACGGCATTGATGTGCCTATGAACGTGATAAACGACGAAAGGCTTGTTGAATTCGTATGTCAATACAAGTAAAAAATCTCACCCATATATATAACATAGGGCTTCCGGACGAGACAAAAGCCCTGGACGACGTCAGCTTCGAGATAGCCGACGGCGAAAGCGCGGCCATCATCGGGCACACCGGCTCGGGAAAGTCGACGCTCATCCAGCACCTGAACGGGCTGTTAAAAGCGACGTCGGGGACAATCACGGTCAACGGGACGGAAATAACTTCGCCCGATACCGTCATGCGCGACGTTCGCCGCAAGGTCGGGCTCGTCTTTCAGTATCCCGAATACCAGTTATTTGAAGAGACGGTAGCGAAAGACGTCGCTTTCGGACCAAAGAACCTCGGGCTGTCCGATGATGAGATAAATGAGCGCGTTAAAGAGTCTCTGGATATCGTCGGCCTCGATTATGAATCTATCAAAGACAGGTCGCCGTTTGAACTCTCCGGAGGTCAAAAACGCAGAGTGGCGATAGCCGGCATCGTTGCCATGAAGCCGGAAGTGCTCATTTTAGACGAGCCGACGGCCGGACTCGACCCCGGAGCGCACGCTGACATAATCAAGATGATACGCGGCATCCGCGCCGAGGAGAACGTAACGATAATTTTCGTCAGCCACAATATGGGCGACGTCGCCGAGCTGTCTGACAAAGTCATTGTGATGGACGAGGGAAAGATATTCATGACTGGCACACCGCGGGAAGTCTTCTCCAACCGCGAGAAACTTGCCGCCATCGGTCTCGATGTGCCTCCCGCGGCTGAACTCATGCACAAGATCTCAGAGTGCGGAGTGAGTGTCAGGACAGACCTGCTGTGTGTTGAAGAAGCGGAGGAAGAGATACTGCGAATCCTGAAAGAAAAGCGGAAAGGCGGTCAGAATGCTTAGAGATATAACACTCGGACAGTATTATCCGGGAAAATCCGCCATCCACGAACTTGATCCGAGGACGAAGATAATTTCCACGCTTCTGTTCATAATCGAACTGTTTTTGGTGAGAGACTTTACGGGGCTTGCAGTGGCTGCCTGCGCGCTTGCCGCAGTCATCGTCGTGTCGCGCGTGCCGTTCTCGTTCATAGTGCGCGGTCTGAAGCCTATCGTCATCATTATCATTATCACGTTTGCGCTCAACGTGTTCATGTCGCAGGGGACGATAATTTGGCAGTGGAAATTCCTGCACGTCACTTACGAGGGGCTTAGATCGGGCATTTTCGTGTCGGTGCGTCTGATACTGCTAATCATCAGTTCGACGATGCTGACTTTGACGACTACGCCTATCACGCTGACAGACGGGTTGGAAAAACTCATGTCGCCGCTTTCGCACATAGGAGTTCCCGCGCACGAGATAGCGATGATGATGTCCATATCGCTCAGGTTCATTCCTACGCTGATGGAGGAGACAGATAAGATCATAAAGGCTCAGGAGGCCCGCGGCGCGGACTTCGAGTCGGGAAACCTGCTCAGGCGCGCGAAAGCCATGGTCCCGATTTTAGTGCCGCTTTTCGTGAGTTCGTTCCACATAGCTCAGGACCTCGCCAACGCCATGGAATCCAGATGCTATCGGGGCGGCAAAGGCAGGACGCGCATGAATCAGATAACTTTCGATAAATCAGACGTGATAGCCTTCATTTTCATGATCGCGTTTCTTGCCGTAGTCATCGTGATGCGCAGTTATTCTCACATATTATTCTGAAACGAAAATGAGACAGCGCAGGATAAAAGACTTAGACGAAAAGCTGGATGCGCTCGGGTATCTTCTCGCGGACGACCCGGAAGGAATGCGCGGCAGATGGCGCGAGGCGTTCGTGCGCGGACGCGGAGACGATGCAGAGCGCGGAGACTTAGCCGAGTTCAAGAACGAGTCGGGATGCGAAGGCGATGCGTGGCACCAAAGCGAGATCGGGGCCGGCCGCGAGGGCCTGTTCTTGGAGATAGGATGCGGCAAAGGCACGTTCATCACTGCGATGGCGGAATCGGAGCCGAAATCGCTTTTTATCGGAGCCGAGGGCAACAGGAGCGTCATACTGCGGAGCCTTGAAAAGACGGCTGAGGGGCAGTTCGGCAACATTTTGTTCATCGCCGACTATATATCGAGACTTACGGACATATTTGCCGATGGCGAACTGGACGGCATCTTCCTGAATTTCAGCGACCCGTGGCCTAAAGCGCGCCACGCCAAGCGCAGGCTGACGCATCCGTCATACTTGGCAGAGTATTCGCAGGTCTTGAACGGCGGTGGGTTCGTGAGGTTCAAGACGGACAACAGCGTACTTTTCGAGTGGAGCCTCGAACAGGCCGAAAAAAACGCGGACGCGCTCGGTTTTGATATCGCCGCTGTGACGAGAGACTTAGAGCACTCTCCGTATTTTGCCGGCAGTCCGGCGTCAGAATATGAGGAGAAATTCTCCGGCGCCGGAATAAATATCAACTATTTCGAACTGATAAAGAAAGGACATTAGCAATGGGCGAGGAACTGATGGCCGCTCTGAACGGCCGCGTTATTCCAAAGAGTGACAAGGTGTTCGGCATCAATACCATGGCCGCTGAGATGGCCGCGGAAAGAGGAGCCGAAAACGTCGTGAACGCTACGATAGGCGCTTTGATAGACGATGACAGGAAACTCATCGTGCTTTCATCGGTCGATAAGGTATTCAGGAGCCTGAAGCCCGAAGAATACGCGGCGTACGCTCCGATAAGCGGCACACCGGCGTTCAAGAAAGCATCGATTCGCGCCGCGCTCGGCAATTTCACGACAAAGCGCCACTTAAGAGCGGTCGCCACCATGGGCGGTACAGGCGGCATCAAAAACACCGTCTCGAACTATTCCTCCCCGGGCGACACGATCCTCACGACGGACTGGAGATGGGGGCCGTACTCTCAGATAGCCTCCGAAATCGGGAGAAAACTCGCCACTTTCTCGTTCTTCGACGAAAACAGGCGCTTCAACGCCGCTTCGCTGGAGCAGAAGGCAGAGGAGATAATATCAAAACAGGACAGGCTCATCCTGATACTTAACACGCCTGCTCACAATCCGACAGGCTACAGCATGACAGTCGACGATTGGAAAGCCGTCCTCGACGTGATGAAAAAGATTCCGCCGGAAAAGAAGGTCGCTCTCCTCATCGACTGCGCATATATCGATTACGCGGGAGACGAGGACGAGGTCCGCAGGTTCCTGACAGTTGTAGACGAGATGCCTGACAACGTTCTCCCTATCATGTGCTACAGTTTCAGCAAAACACTGACTTTCTACGGGATGAGGACCGGCGCGATGATATGCATGGCGCCTAATGAGGCTATCGCCGACGAATTCGCGCACTGCTGCGAGTTCAGCTGCCGCGCTTCGTGGTCAAATCCGAACAGGGCAGGTCAGAGCATAGTGACTAAGATATATGAAGACCCCGAACTCCTGAACGCAGTGACTGAAGAGAGAAGAATCATCAGGGACATGCTTTTGGCGCGCGGAAAAGCGTTCGAAAAAGCGGCGGAGGACTGCGGACTCGTCACAGTACCTTTCTCGTCGGGATTTTTCGTATCGGTGCCGTCTGATGAACCCGATGCGCTTGCTGCAAGGCTCCGCGAAGAAGGCATTTTCCTGATACCTCTGGCAAAAGGTGTACGCGTCTCTGTGGCGTCCGTCAGCGAAAAGATCTGCGGCATGCTCCCGGCGCGCATAAAAGCGGCTGCCGAGGCGAAATGACGCGAAGCATAATAAAACTGAGATTGACGCAGAACGATTATTAATCTATAATTGTTTTGCGTTTGCGGGCGTAGTTCAATGGTAGAACGCGAGCTTCCCAAGCTCGAAGCGAGGGTTCGATTCCCTTCGCCCGCTCCAATAATACAGCGAATCATCTGAAGGCCTCCCCACCTCCGGCGGGGGTCTTTTTGTTTGAAAAACACTAAGCACTGGGACAGATGTGAACTTTAAAACTTTAGTATTCACAAAATCCGCGGTTTGCTGTAAAATACTAACAAGTATACATATAAATGACTCAAAGGGGCTCAGGATGATAACATTCACCGATGTTACCAAGGAATATAACGAAAACGTCGGACTCGAGCATGCCAGCATCAATATTAAAGATGGGGAATTTGTTTTTCTGGTCGGACCGAGCGGCGCCGGAAAATCGACGTTCATTAAACTGATAATCAGAGAGATAGCACCCGATTCCGGGAGCATAAAGATAGATGGAGAAGAGATAACTACTATGAGCAACAGGGAGATCTGTATGCTCAGACGCAGGATAGGCATGGTCTTTCAGGACTTCAGGCTTCTCCCGAAAAAAACTGTCTTTGAGAACGTCGCTTTCGCGATGGAGATACTTCATAAATCAAACCGCAGGATCCGTAACAGGGTTTATCCTTGCCTTGAAATGGTCGGCATAAAGAATAAAGCCGATAAGTATCCTGACGAACTGTCGGCGGGCGAGCAGCAGCGCGTCGCTATCGCAAGGGCGATAATCAACAAGCCTTCGCTTTTGATATGCGACGAGCCTACCGGAAACCTCGATCCCGAGACGGCGAAAGGGATAATGGATCTTCTGGAAGAGATAAACGAGTCCGGTACTACTGTCGTGATGGTAACTCACGCAAAAGATATAGTAGACAGGATGCATAAGCGCGTGGTGGCCATCGAACACGGGCACATAGTCCGCGATGCCGAAGGAGACTACGGATACAGCGAGGACGTTCGCGATGAGGATGGAGGTGCTGGCAATGACACGTCTATCCTATAACCTCAAGCAGGCGTTCAAGCAGATGTCGCGCAACAAAGGAATGACCTTCGCGTCGATATTCGCCATAACGGCGATGACTCTGATCTTAGGTCTGTTCTTTGTTATAAGCATCAACATAAATCTCTTCATGGAGACGCTGCGCACCAGTTACAACGAGGCGGAGATATACCTTGAAGATAGTGTTACCGAAGCCGATGCTCAGTCGATGATGACGACGATAAGCGGTTATGACGGGGTGCTGTCGGTCAAATATCGCACCAAAGACGAGGCGATGAATATCATGAAGCGCCGCTGGGGCGAGAACAGTTACCTGCTCGACTCTCTCGGAGAGAACCCTTTTCCGAACTCCATCGTCGTGACGGTAGACGACGCGGAGTCGGCGAACGAGTTGATAAGCAATATCACGGATGCTGATGGCGTCGAAGACATACGCTACTACCGCGACACGGTCGAGAAACTCGAGACCGCGTTAGGTTATCTGCAGACGGGCACTCTGATCGTGATGGTATTTTTGGTGATAGTTTCGATAGTGGTCGTCTCTAATACCATCAAATTGACGGTCTTGGCGCGTGAAAAAGAAATAGAGATAATGAAATACATCGGAGCGACCAACTGGTTCATCCGGGGGCCTTTCCTCATAGAAGGCATACTGATGGGCGTGATATCGTCCGCCGTAGCGACGGTCGCGATATATTTCATATATAAAGCGCTGATAAACTCCATCGGCAGAGACATTTTGACGATAATCGGGTCGACGTTTGTTCCCGCGGGATACCTGACGGCGAACCTGATAGTGATATTCCTCGCACTCGGAATCAGCATCGGAGCGTGCGGCTCGCTGATCTCGGTGCGCAAGTTCCTCGATACTTGATTTGACAGATTTGATTGAGATGAGAGGTAAAACGGTGAAAAGAAGTATGATAGCAAAACACGGAAAATGTGCTTTGGCGGCACGGCGCGGCGCAGCCGGCAGGATCGTAATAGTGATGCTCGTCACGGCTTTGGTCTTCACATTTACGTTTGGATCATTTGCCCAGACCAGCCAGGAACAACTCGACGACGTGCAGGCGCAGCAGGAAGAAGCCGAAGCGAAAAAAGAAGAGATACTCACTCAGTTAGAGGATGCGCAGTCGAAAGTCGATGACATCAACGCAAAAGTCGCTTCCGCACAGGAAGAGATAGACGCCAAAGAGAGTGAGATCGAGGAACTGAACAAACAGATCGAAGAGAATCAGAAATCGATCGACGACCGTGAAGAAGGTATCGCTTCGAGACTCCGCGTCATGTATAAGAACGGTTCTGCGAGTTTCCTCGATATTCTTCTGAGTTCCAGAAACGTTTCGGAATTCTTAAGCAATATCGACCTGCTGCAGAGGATATACCTCAGCGATAAGAGCATTCTCGACGAACTTGAGCAGACACAGGCGGAGATAACAAAATCGCGCGATGAACTGCAGACCGCTCAGGATGAACTCGTTGCGGCTCAAAATGAGTTGAAGGCCCAGCAGGCCGAGGCGGAAGCCGCTCAGGCGGAGCTCGAGACGGCAGAATCGGAAGTCCAGGCTCAAATCGATGCTTTCGAGGCGGAAGCGGAGTCTCTTTCCGAGCAGATCCGCCAGGAACAGGAAGCGGCAGCGGCTGCGGCTGCGGCGGCTGAAGAGGAAAGTTCGAGTTCGAGCGATACGAGCGGAACGACTGAAATCAGTTCTACAGGATTCATATGGCCGTGCAGCGGTATCATCACATCGTATTTCGGATACCGCGATGACGTTGCAGAATACGGCTACGGATACTGGCACGGCGGTCTGGATATCGCGGTCCCGACAGGCACTCCTATCGTAGCCGCTGCGGACGGTGTTGTAATGAACATGACCGGAAATAACTATTCGTACGGTTACGTAGTCTTCATCAATCACCTGAACGGATACAGCACAGTTTACGGGCACAACTCGCAGCTGCTTGTCAGCCCGGGCGATACAGTGAAGCAGGGACAGGTGATCGCGTACTCGGGTTCGACCGGATGGTCGACAGGTCCGCACTGCCATTTTGAAGTCAGGATAAACGGCGAGCGGCAGGATCCTCTCAATTATCTGCCATAAAAAGACGAGGTGCGGGATATCCCGCGCTGTCAAATCAAAGAAATACTAATGAGATTAAATCCGGCAATCAGGACAATATTAAATAAAAGAGGCATTTCCACGGCCGAAGAGGCCGTGGAATTTATTACGGACAAACCGCAGACGCTCTTTGACCCGTTTTTGATGCCTGACATGGCAGAGGCCGCGGACGAGATACTTTCGGCCATAGAAGACGGCCTCAGCATCTGCATCTACGGGGATTACGATGCCGACGGCGTTACGGCGACTTCTCTGATGATGGATGTTCTGAAGACGCTCGGCGCGAATTGTTCATATTACATACCTTCGCGGTTTGACGACGGATACGGATTGAACATACCTGCGATAGATAAGATAAAAGCCGCGGGCGCCGATATGATAATAACGGTCGACTGCGGATGCACCTCCGCAAAAGAAGTGAGGCATGCTCTCGACATAGGCCTTGAGATAATCGTGACAGATCACCACGCCATGTCTGACGAGATACCTGAATGCCTGCTCATTGACCCGCAGAGGAGCGACAGCAGGTACCCGTTCAAATATCTCGCCGGCGTCGGCGTCGCATTCAAACTGGCACAGGCTCTCTGCAGCGAAGCAGGCCTGCAGAAGCGCGTGCTCACTCGCAATCTCGATCTGGTCTGTATCGGTACGATAGGAGATATAGTTCCGCTCGTATCTGAAAACAGGACACTGACGAAATACGGTCTGCGGGTCATAAACAGCCCTGTCCGTCCGGGGCTTTCGGCTTTGATAGATGCTACAGGATTGAAGCGGGGGGGAATCACTTCCGAAAATATATCCTATGTCATCACACCGCATATCAACGCCGTCGGACGCATGTCAAATGCCACGCTCGCGGCTCGACTGATGCAGACGAATGACCCTGAACGCGCGGCCGGACTCGTCGCAGAGATGAGGGAGGCAAACGCACTGAGGCAGAAGACGCAGAATGAGATCATGGATGTGTGCGAGCAGAAACTCGCCGAGGCCGGAGGTCCGGGCGACTATATAATGATCCCTCTGGAAAACGCGCACGAAGGAGTCATCGGAATCGTCGCCGGAAAATTGAAGGAGAAATATTATATGCCTTCGATAGTGCTGACAGATATAGGTGACGGACTCTATAAAGGCACGGGGCGAAGCATAGATTCAGTCAACATCCTCAAAGCGCTTACGGTCAGGCGCGACATTTTCGAGAGAGTGGGCGGCCACGCAATGGCGTGCGGCTTTACAATAAAAAAAGAGAGACTCCCTGAACTGAGGGAATCACTCGATGCCGTATTTTCCAAGTGGCGCGCCGACCACCCTGAAGACTGGAAAAGGCGCGTGGAACCGGAAGTGGAACTGAAGCCGGAATACATCGACGGATCATTTTTTGAACAGCAGAGAATGCTGGCTCCGTTCGGCAAACAGAATGAAAAGCCGGTCGTCGGCCTTGAGGTATATCCTCAATACTGCTCACGCGTTGGCAAAGAGGGGCAGTTCCTGAAATTTTCCGGCCGTCTGGCGGACGGCAGACAGATACGCGGCATAGATTTCAAGCGCGCGGACGAGCATGAACGGGTAATAGAAAACGCCGCTCTGGGGCACGCCCCTTTCCCGGCTGTCGGCAACATAGACGAACAGGAATGGAACGGAAATAAATACATGGAGATCAATCTGCTATCGATTGGATCGGAGGAAGCGTGAAGGAGAAAAAAGGCTCGTCATTTTTGATGATCCTCGTCACCGTACTTATCACGCTGGCGGCCGCATCGGCAGCCATAGCGGGGTACTTCAAAGCCACGGGAAAAGAGATCGTCGATACAAGCGAGTATCAATCTGAAAAGGACAAGTCTGAGCAGCTCGACAAAATATCCGAGATACAAGACGAGATAGATGAAAAATACCTTTTCGACTACGATGAGACCGCCGCGACGGACGCCGCATGCAGAGCGATGCTCGAAAGTCTGGGTGACGAATACACGTGCTATCTCGATGCCGACGAGTTCAAAGCACTTCAGGACTCGTTCAACACCCGCTTTACAGGTGCCGGCATAGTGTGCGGCCAAAGCGATAACGGCGTGATAGTCGACGAGGTCATAGAAGGAAGTCCGGCCGACGAGGCAGGCATACAAAAGGGCGACATCATCACAGCGGTGGACGGCAAAGCAGTGACGGACGTCGAATCGGCAAAAACCGCGCTGCGCGGCGATGCTGGCACGCCTGTGACCATAACATACGTGCGCGGAACGGCGGATCCGGTAGACGTTAAAATAATCCGCGGCAATATAGAGAATGCTTCGGTCAGCGGCAGGATGCTCACCGGCGGCGTCGGACAGATAATAATAAGGTCGTTCGGGGATAACACAGCCCGGTTATTCGATGAGGCACTGACTGAACTCGAAGGCGAGGGCATGGAGAAACTCGTCGTCGATTTAAGGAACAACCCGGGAGGCTTATTCGAACAAAGCGTTGAGATAGCGGATGAACTCCTCGGAGAATGCCTCATCACATATACCGAAGATAAAAACGGCAGCCGCACCGAGTACAGATCCGACGCGGATAAAATCGACATCCCGATCGCGGTCTTAGTGAACGGTCAGTCTGCGAGCGCATCTGAAGTCCTCGCGGCGGCCCTTCAATACAACGGCGCGGCGGTCATCGTCGGCGAGAAAACGTACGGAAAAGGCTTGGTACAGGACATCATTACATTCAGCGACGGGAGCGCGATGAAAATAACCTCCGAGCAATATTTTGCTCCGGACGGCACACAGATAAACGGCGTCGGAGTTTCTCCCGACGTAGAAGTGAAAGAGACAGCAGGCTCGACCGAGGACGTCGTTCTCCAGAAGGCCATTGAAGCTCTGGGTTGAGCGCATTTTAAGCGGCTGACATCGCCGCCCGCGGTTGAATAAGCCGCCTGTGCTTGAATAAGCCTGAGCTGCCTGCGATTGATTTAGATCGGTCACAGTGCTAAAATTATTCTCAACAAAACGCATCGCGAGTTCAGAGTACGGAGGAGCCGCCATGTATCAATCTAAACTCAGTTCAGCCGACGTCGACGAACTTTTCGACGCTATCCTCACCCTTGAAAACAGAGATGAATGTTATCGCTTTTTTGAAGATGTCTGCACGGCGAATGAACTGATATCTATCGCCCAGCGTTTCCAAGTCGCGAAGATGCTGTATGAAAAGATGACGTACACCGAGATAGAGAAAGCGACAGGCGCATCTACCGCGACTATAAGCCGCGTGAATAAATGCATGGTCTACGGAGCAGAGGGCTACGGCCTCGTTCTGGCCAGACTAGCCGCTGCGCGAGGCAAAACAAATGCTGCTCCCCATAAACAGGATAAACAGGCCGGCGAAACTCGCGAAGCAGCGCGTGCAGAGAAAGAGAAAAAGAAATAACCTGCCGCAAACAACATACGATAATAAAAGTGCCGAGCCACAAGGCACTTTTTCTTTACGGCGGGCAAATCAATTAACATGGACGCAGAACAGGAAGCGGCAAAATGCAAATAAAATCAACAGGTCAAACGAATAGTGCCCAGACCGCGGCGGAAAACATCCGCAGTCTGCCGTTTTGGAAAGATCTGACCGAAGAAGAACGCGATGCGGCGGCGCGCGGCTCCATGATACGCAAATATGAAAAAGGCACGGACATCCACGGATTCAGCGACGCATGTCTCGGGCTCGTGTATGTCATAAGAGGTTCTATACGCGTATATATAACGTCTGAAGAAGGCCGCGAAGTAACGCTGTTCCACCTCGGAAAGGGTGAATACTGCGTATTTTCGTCGGCCTGCGTCATAGGCGGAGTCGATCTGGAGATCCAGATGGTCGCGGAGGATGACGTCGAACTGGCGGCTGTCCACGCCGGCACCGTCTCGAGGATAATGGATTCTAATATCCATTTCAAATGCTTTGTATATGAACTCGCCGCAAGCAGATATTCAACGGTCGTCTGGGTGATGCAGCAGATTTTGTTCGATCATTTCGACTCCAGACTGGCCAGACTGCTGGTGTCGGAATACGAAAAGAGCGACAGCAAAACCATCTGCATGACTCATGAAGAGATGGCCTCCGAAGTCAATTCGGCCCGCGAAGTCGTTTCCCGCATGCTCAGGCAATTCGCGCAGGAAGGGTGGATATCGCTGGGCAGGGGCACTGTCGAGCTGAAAGACGTAAACGCGTTAAAAAATCTTTTTTGAAATGAGACTCGGTTACAGATAAAGGATGTCTCCCGATAGTAAGATGACTGCAGAAACAGGAGATAGTTCCTGAAAAAGCAGTGATCCAACAACTGTTTAGACAAACTGTTCAGACAACTTTCTATCAAGGAGGCAAAAAATGTCAGAAGTAACCATTACAAAATCAAATTTCGACCAGATCAAGAATTCCGATAAACCGGTCCTCATCGATTTCTGGGCACCGTGGTGCATGCCGTACCGCATGATGTCGCCTGTGGTGGCTAAACTCGCCGACGAGTACGAAGGCAAAGCGGTAGTCGGCAAAATCAACGTCGACGAAGAACCGGAACTTGCAGCCGCATTCGGTGTGGCAAGCATCCCGACGTTTGCCGTCATCAAAGAAGGCAAAGTTGTAAGGACTAAAATAGGTGCTATGCCAAAGTTCAGTCTGGAGGCAATGCTCAAATGAGTTTTCTCGATTTTTTCCGCATTCCCGACATAAACGCCGGGGTGCAGGAATGGAAAAACACAAAAGGCGCTGTTTTGCTGGATGTGAGGACTTCCGATGAATACAGGCGCGGCCACATTCCGGGAAGCATCAATGTCCCTCTCCAGCACATCGCCAGAGTAAAGACACGCATCAATGACCTGAACAAACCGGTATTTGTACACTGTCTCAGCGGGTCCAGAAGCCGCAGCGCAGTATCGATGATGAAGTCCATGGGGTACACGAATGTTAAGAATATAGGTGGGATAAATTCGTACAGAGGAAAGGTAGTCAGGTAAATGAAAGTCGTTATCGTAGGCGGGGTCGCAGGCGGCGCTACCGCCGCAGCCAGAATCAGAAGACTCGACGAAAAAGCAGAGATCGTTATCTTTGAAAGATCGGGATATATTTCATATGCAAATTGCGGTCTGCCGTATTACATCGGCGGAGTTATCACGGATCCTGAAGAACTGACTTTGCAGACTCCGGAGAGTTTCAAAGAGAGATTCAACGTCGACGTAAAAGTGCTCTGCGAGGTCACCTCGATAAACGCGTCTGAAAAGACCGTCACCGTCAGAGATCTTCAAACCGGAGAGGTCCATGCGGAAAACTACGACAAACTGGTGCTCGCTCCGGGCGCCCGCCCGGTCAGGCCGAACATCCCCGGCTCGGACGGAGAAAAGATATTCACGCTCAGGACGGTCGAGGATACCTTCCGCATCCGCTCTTTTGTCGAAGAAAACAGACCAGAGTCGGTTTTGGTCGTCGGCGGCGGATTCATTGGCGTCGAAATGGCGGAGA
>JBMNVD010000023.1:0-28922 GCA_050946615.1 Eubacterium sp. | reverse complement strand
CAATTCATATCGATTACAATTTGTCCGAAAAGCCCATCCTCATCCTCCCGATTTGTCATGCCAAATGAAATTTCAGCACTATTTAATTGACAATTTCTGCCCGGAAGAATATCATTAAATACAGAAGAATGTGGATAAAAACAATCAATATTATTTTTATCAAATAATATATCCCGCCTGCGGGTAACGCGGCGCGAAATAAACATACGATATAAGGAGGTTTTTATGCTTTTCACATGCAGCGAAGCACAGGAAAAACTGAGAGCGGAGGTACGCGAATTCGCGGAAAAAGAAGTCAAGCCTTACGCTTTTCAGTGGGACAGAGAAAATCATTTTCCACGTGAAGTAATCGAAAAGATCGGCAAACGCGGCTGGCTGGGAGTTCCGTTCCCTAAGAAATACGGCGGAGCCGGACTGGATGTTCTGAGTTACGCTATCGTAGTCGAAGAACTTTCGCGCGTCGACGGCGGCACAGGCGTCATCGTATCGGCCCACACGTCTCTCGGAAGCTGGCCTATCTTTGCATTCGGCACCGAAGAACAGAAAAAGAAATACCTCGTTCCTCTGGCAAAAGGCGAAAAGATCGGAGCCTTCGGGCTTACCGAACCTAACGCCGGCTCCGACGCTGGCGGCACCGAGACGACAGCCGTACTCGAAGGCGACCACTACGTCCTCAACGGTGAAAAAATATTCATCACCAACGGAGGCGAAGCCGATACATATATCATCTTTGCCGTCACTACCCCGGGTATCGGAACAAAAGGCATCAGCGCGTTCATCGTCGAGAAAGGCATGAAAGGCTTCACTATCGGCGATCACTACGATAAACTCGGCATCCGCTCATCCGCTACATCTCAGCTTCTCTTTGAAGACGTAAAAGTTCCTAAAGAGAACCTCCTGGGCGCCGAAGGACAGGGCTTCAAGATCGCAATGGCCACGCTCGACGGAGGCCGCATCGGCATCGCTTCGCAGGCTCTGGGCATCGCACAGGGAGCGTTCGAGAGCTGCAAAGAATACGCGCTCGACAGAGAGCAGTTCGGCAAACCGGTAGCGTTCCAGCAGGTCATTTCATTCAAGATAGCCGACATGGCGATCCAGATCCGCGCCGCGAGGATGCTCGTCTACAGCGCGGCGGAACTGAAAGAAGCACATGAACCTTACAGCGCGGAAGCCGCAATGGCAAAAGCGTACGCTTCAGATACGGCAGTCAAAGTAACGCAGGAAGCGATCCAGATCTTCGGCGGCAACGGCTATCTGAAAGGTATGGACGTGGAGCGCATGTACCGCGACGCAAAGATCACGCAGATATACGAAGGAACAAACGAGATCATGCGCGTGGTGGTATCCACCGCCCTCCTCGGCAAACCGCCTAAGCAGACTGTCGCGGCCTTCACCGGTCAGGCAAAGAAAAACATCACGGGTCCTCGCAAGAAGATCATCTATAAGACAGGCACGGCAAAAGAGCGCGTCGACGAACTCGTCGCAAGCCTGAAAGCCGACGGCTATGACTTTACGGTCGGCATCCCGAAAGACACCCCTATCACTCAGGCGCAGCGCGTAGTATCCGCCGGCAAAGGCATCGGCAGCAAAGAGAACATGAAACTCATAGAAGACCTCGCTCACGCGGCCGGAGCGGCAATAGGCTCATCGAGACCTGTGGCAGAGACTTTACAGTACGTTCCTATCGAGCGCTACGTCGGCATGTCCGGTCAGAAATTCCGCGGCAATCTCTACATCGCCTGCGGCATCTCCGGCGCCGTACAGCATCTGAAAGGCATCATCGAAGCGGGAACTATCGTCGCCATCAACAAGAATCCTAACGCTCCGATATTTAAGAACTGCGATTACGGCATCGTCGGCGACGTAAACGAGATACTGCCTCTCCTCACCGAAGCGTTCGGAACAGGCGAAAAGAAACCTGCGCCGCCTATGAAGAAAGTAAGACGCGCCACACCTAAGAAAGAAAAACCTGCATATAAGATAATGGTCTGCGACGGATGCGGTTATGAATATGACCCTATGGTCGGAGATCCTGCCGCCGACATCGCTCCGGGAACTTTGTTCGAGAACCTGCCTGAAGACTGGGTATGCCCGAACTGCGCGGAGCCAAAGGCAAACTTCGTGGAATCGTAAGGCAGCGCCCGTTTCAATACGGAAGAGACTATTATAAAGCCATAACAGGAGGCATCAAATGTATAACGTCAGAGAAATAACAGATAATCTTTACTGGATCGGAGCAAACGACCACAGGCTCGCTTTGTTCGAGAACATCCACCCTATCCCGGAAGGCGTCAGCTACAACGCTTATGTCCTGCTCGACAAACAGACGGTGCTCTTTGACACTGTCGACTGGGATGCGTGCCGCCAGATGATGGAGAACCTCGAACACGTACTCGGAGGAAGGGATCTGGACGTTGTCGTCGTAGATCACTGGGAGCCGGACCACGCCGCGTCGCTTCAGGTCGTGCTCGACCGCTATAAGAAAGCAAAAGTCGTCAGCACGGAAAAAGGCTTCATGATAATGAAGCAGTTCGGATTCTCTACCGAAGGTCACGAGACCGTGACGGTCGGAGACGGCGACACGATGAGTTTTGGCGATCACACGGTCGCGTTCCTCACAGCGCCGATGGTCCACTGGCCTGAACCGATGGTAACTTTCGATGTGACGAACGGCGTGCTCTTCTCGGCAGACGCGTTCGGCTCTTTCAAAGCCCTCGACGGCAAACTTTTCAACGATGAAGTCGACTACGACCGCGACTGGATCGAGTCCAACAGGCGCTATCTCACGAACATCGTCGGCAAATACGGCCCGCATATCAGGAAACTTCTGAAAAAGGCCGAACCGCATCTCGGCGACATCAAATACATCTGCCCGCTCCACGGCCTTGTCTGGAGAAATAATTTCGGATATCTCCTCGACAAATACACCCATTGGGCAAATTACGAGCCTGAAGAAAAAGGCGTCCTGATAGTGTACGCGTCGATGTACGGTAATACAGAGCAGGCTGCTCAGGCGCTGGCTTCCAAACTCGTGCAGAAAGGCATCACGAACGTTCAGGTCCGCGATGTATCGAGCACGCACGTCTCGTACCTCATCTCCGATGTGTTCAAATACAGCCACGTCGTCCTCGCATCCGTCACATACAACCTCGGCATCTTCCCGCCTATGCTCAATTTCTTAGAGGATATGAAGGCTCTGAACGTGCAGAACCGCACATTCGCGTTGATCGAGAACGGTTCGTGGGCTATCATGTCGGGCGACTTGATGTATAAGTTCCTGGACGAGGAAATGAAGCAGATAACTGTCCTGAACGAGCGCCTTTCGGTCGCGTCTCACTTAGGAGCAGACAAAGAAGATGAACTCGATTCGCTCGCAGCTTCTATCAAAGATTCGATGCAGGAGCAGTAACCCTGATTCATAATATTCTTCACCCGCTCAGAGACCACTTTGGAGGATAACATAGCCAAATCTTCAGCCGGGTCTCAAAAGAGCAAAAAACAGTTCGCGACTTTGAGTCACGAACTGTTTTTTAGTGATTTTACTCGTTTACCAGTATCTCAGCTATCTGCACGGCGTTCGTGGCGGCGCCTTTGCGCACCTGATCGCCGCAGCACCATACGCATAGTCCGTCATCGTAGACGAGATCTTCGCGTATCCTTCCGACAAATACGAGATCCTGATCGCTTGTGTCAAGCGGCGTCGGATAAACATCGTTCGCAAGATCGTCGACGAGTTTGACGCCCGGCGCATTTGATATCACCTCGCGGGCTTTTTCGACGGATATCTTTTCTTCTGTGCGAAGTTCTATCGACACGCTGTGGCTGCGCACGACAGGAACGCGCACGCACGTGCAGCTCACCTTCAGGTTCGGCAGATGCATTATCTTGCGGCCTTCGTTCTGCAGTTTCATTTCCTCGGAAGTATAGCCTTTGTACTGTTCGCCGCCTATCTGCGCTATGACATTATATGCTATCTGTTTCTTAAAAACTTTAGGGCTGACGGTTTTACCTTCAAGACCAGCTTTGACCTCGTCCATGAGTTCCAGCGGACCGCCCGCGCCCGCGCCGGAAACCGCCTGATACGAAGACGCTATCATCGAAGTGATAGGACTTACGGAGTTCAGCGCGTTCACCGCCGTACAGGAAATTATCGTCGTGCAGTTCGGGTTGGCGATAATGCCTTTCTGGAGTTTGACATCCTCAGGGTTTATCTCGGGGACAACGAGCGGAACGTCCGGCTCGAGGCGGAATGCGCTCGAGTTATCGATGAAGACCGCGCCGGACTTGCGTATCGAAGGAGCAAAACGTTTTGCCACATCGTTCTCCGCTGCTCCGAGAACGATATCGAGTCCGTCGAATGAATCGTCTGCGGTTTCACGCACTGTCACCTTTTGACCGCCGAAATCGACTTCCTTCCCGGCGCTTCGTCCGCTGGCGAAAAGCCTCAATTCCGAAACCGGAAAATTCCTCTCGAGCAGTATTTTACACATCTCGCGCCCTACCATGCCGGTCGCGCCGAGAACCCCTACTTTATATCCGTTTTTCAATCTTCATGCCCCCTTTTTTTCTTATTCCGATTGCCAAATATTTTTACGCACGTGATGTAAGCGGTACGCACACGCTTCTATACCTTTTTCTTGACGAGTGAATCGTAGATGACGCGCACGCACCTGTCGAAATCCTCGTTGTCTACACCGACGATTATGCAGACCTCCTCCGGTTCCTGAGAAATCATCCTCACGTTGATGCCGTGCTTGCCGAGAGAATCGAACAGCGCTCCCGACGAGCCCGGGACCGCGCACATCCTGCGGCCGACTGCGGCGACGAGAGAGATCCCCTCGTTCACCTCTATACCGTCCGGTTCGAGTTTTTTCTCTATCTCCGCGAGCACGCTGTAGAAGGACGTGCGGTTGACTTCCGACGATATCGCGAACGATACCGAATCTATCCCCGTCGTTACGTGTTCCACGTTTATACCGGCTTCGGCAAAAGGCTCGAGCAGCGCGCAGAACACGCCCGACTCACCCGACATCCCGCTTCTGTGTATCGTTACCAGCGTGAAATCGCGTCTGCCGGCGATGCCCGTCAGAAGATTCCTGTCCGCGGCGTTTTCTTCGAACTTTTCCATTATCATCGTGCCGGGATCGGAAGGATCGTTGGTGTTCAGGATATTGAGAGGTATGTGCTTCTCGCGCACGGGAATTATCGACGCTTCGTGCAGAACATTCGCGCCCATGTACGAAAGAGCGCGCAGCTCAGGGTATGTGAGATGCCTGATGGTTTCAGGGTTCTCTACGATACCGGGATCAGCCCTCAGGATACCCGAGACATCGGTCCAGTTCTCATATACTTCCGCGTTGAGAGCCGCCGCCGCGAGCGCACCTGTGATATCGCTGCCGCCGCGCGACATCAGGCGTATCCTACCGTCGGGAAGCGCACCGTAAAAGCCCGGTACGACTATATTCAAGTGCGTTCCTATCGCGCGCATCGAAGCGTAAGTGCTTTCTTTGTCGAGCGTGCCGTCGAGCCTGAACCTGACCCACTCGGTGCTGTCGACAAAATCGTATCCGATGTAATCGGCGAGCATCTTTGCGGAAAAGTACTCTCCGCGCGAGACGAGCCAGTCGAGTTCCACGCCCTTTTTCAGCGAAGCCTTCAGGTCGGCAAGTTCCTTGTCCACATCAAATTCGAGTCCCAGTTCTCTGCAAATCCCCCGGTATCTGTCTGCTATCATCTCGAATATCTCGGACGGGTCGACGCCGTATTTCACGTGCGAATAGCAGAGATACAGCAGATCTGTGATTTTGTGATCGTCTTTATTCCTCTTGCCCGCTGCGGAAACAACGATGACCTTGCGGTCCGGATCCGAAAGGATGATGTCCTTAACTTTTCTGTATTGTCCGGCGTCCGCCATCGACGAACCGCCGAATTTAGCTACTTTAAGCATTTTTATCTGACCTCTTTTTCCCCTTTTGTTATTTTCCCTTATTCTTCTCTGACCTTTTTTCCTCTTTTGCCGCTTTCCCTTATTCTTCTCTTCTCTGACCTTTTTCCTCTTTTGCCGCTTTCCCTTACTTCATTCTGACTCCGGCAAAGAACATTCCGCCGTCAGAAGCCTTCATTTTCGCCGCGTGAGCATGCGCTTCCGCGACGCTCAGAGGTTTTGTCAGAACACCTGCGCCCCAGTTTTCATCGGCAGCATCTGCGAGCCATCCGTCCTCCGCGCTCGTCCTGAAATACCATCTCATGACTTCGGCGCCGTTATCTGCCGCCAAAGCTCCGACCTTGTCGGTATAGAAATCCTTTGTTCCGCCGCAGATATCTATGAGGTCGCCGACTACGTTTCCCGCGGTAGGGAATTTTCCTGCTCCCTGCCCGTAGAAACTCATCCTTCCCGTTTCCTCTGTCTCGAGCGAAATCATGTTGAAATTCTTTTTTACAGATGCCTCGAGGCGGTCATTCGGCAGGAATTCCGGCTGAACGAACAAAGCCGCTCCCTTCGCGGTTTTGACGCCCTCTGCCATGAGCCTGCACGCCATGCCGTGTTCCTTGGCACAGTCGATGTCTTCAGGCAGTATATGCCTTATTCCTTCCGTCAAAGCGTCGTCCTCGGTGAACACTCCGCCAAAAGCGATATCCGCCGATATAAGGCATTTGCGCATGGCATCGAGACCGTCGACATCTGCCGACGGATCGGCCTCTGCGTATCCGAGTTTCTGCGCCTCCGAGAGCGCTTCGGCGAAATCCTTTCCGTCTTCATCCATAGCGTCGAGGATGAAATTCGTCGTGCCGTTCATTATTCCGTAGAAACGGGTAACCGCAAACATTTCGGCCACGCGGCTGAGGTTCACGAGCCAGGGTATCCCGCCTCCGACGGCAGCCGTGCATCTCAGCGCGACGCCGTGTTCTGCGGCCGATGACACCAGTTCCGTATATGCCTCCGCTATAAGTTGTTTATTGGCCGTGACGACGTTTTTGCCGTTTGAAATTGCGCGTTTTACGTAGTTCAGTGCGGGGTCTGTTCCACCCATGACCTCGACTACCGTGTCGATTTCCGGGTCATCTAAGATAGCCCCCGGGTCCTGCACCGACAGGGATCCGAGTTCGGGGTGCGGATGCTTTGTCAGTATCCCGCGGATGCTCATGTCGTCTCTTTTTCTGACGATTTCCAGAACTCCGCTGCCGACGGTCCCGCAGCCGAGCATGCCTATTTTCATCATAGATATATTACCTTTCTATTACGGCCTGATATTAATAGCCGTATTTGATTATTGTATCACGTCTACTAAAACAGCGGGTAAAAATTATGAAAAATGCATAAAAAAGGCAGGCCATAAGGTCTGCCTTGAGCAATCATTGCTGCAGTACATCTGCCCCGTCATTCGAGTTTTACGACGCCGGATTTGTTAATATGTCGGCTGCCCGTCAGTCGTGGACCTTCATTCCGAGGATCATCTTGACAAAAGCGGGATCGCTGTGATCTACAATTTCGCTGTGTCCGAGATCCTTTGCTGAGACCTCTGCCATCTCCTCGTCGGTGAGAGCAAAATCCCAGATATCGAGATTCTGTTCCATGCGCTCCACATGCGTGGACTTAGGGATTATCACGACACCGCGCTGTGTGTTCCAGCGGAGGGCGACCTGCGCCGCACTCTTTCCGTACTTTCTGCCGATTTCCGTGAGGACAGGATCGGTGAAAATGCCGTGTTTACCCTCTGCAAGCGGTCCCCACGCTTCCGGAACGATGCCGTAGGTCTTCATCAGATCGAGTGCGTTCTGCTGTGCAAAGAACGGATGAAGTTCGACCTGATTTACCGCCGGGACGACTTTGACATTCTCGACGAGATTCTGAAGAATAGCGGGATAAAAATTCGCCACGCCTATCGCTTTTGTCAGACCTTCCTCATAAGCCTTTGTGATACCGCGATAAGCGGCAAAGTAATCGCCCATCGGCTGGTGCAGCAAAATCAGATCGACGTAATCCATATCGAGTTTCTTCAGAGAAGTTTTCACAGCCTCATAAGCGGATTCCTCGGTCTTCTGATCCTGTACCCATACTTTTGTCGTGATGAAAAGATCTTCCCTTTTGACAATACCGTCGGCGACGGCCCTCTTGACCGCTCTGCCGACAGCCTCCTCGTTAAAATAAGCGGCCGCGGTATCTAAACTGCGATAACCCGTCTTGACAGCATCGTACACGACGCGCTCGCACTCTTGGGCATCGGGAATCTGAAATACTCCGAAACCTTCCATCGGCATTTTTGCTCCTGTATTCAGTGCTGCATATTCCATTATTGTCCTCTCCTTTCGTTTCATACTGATATTATTTATTGTTTCTCCGATACTGTTATCGTTCAGCGTAAGCTCAGCCGTCAGCGCTCGAAAAGCGCCCTGAATCTCGGCTGGTCTTCATTTTTGCAGACAAGATAATATGTGACGTTGACCTCCGGGTCTGTGATTTTTATCCTTACGCGGTCTTTCTCGCTTTGTTCGGTACCGTGCGCGGCGATGTCGGTGGCAAAGCACGGCAATACGGAGTTTGCGATGAGTTCTGAAAATGCGGATCGGTCGTTCTGCACCAGAAAACGCGAATGAGGCATTTTTGTGCGTACTATTTCCTCCCAGAAACCTATTTTCGAATAGAGCAGCATGCTCTCTCCGTCCATTTCGGAAAGGGAAAGCGATTTTCTGCGGGCAAATCTGTGGTTCTTAGGGAGCAGGAACATCAGATGTTCCTCGCCTATGGCGCGAGTGCGGCACCCGTCGACAGAAAAGCCTTCTTTTACCATGCCTTTACCGGCAGGAAGTATTATCATCTGATAGATGCCTCTGTCCAAGCCGTCCATTAATTCAGCCGGCAGTTTCTGCTCCATGGATATCGCCTTATCAGGATAGAGCGACCCCATTTTCGCTACGAGCCCGGGAAGCTGGACAGCGGCAGCGGTGCCCACTGATATCGTCCGTTTTGACTTATCGTATGCCCTGACGCGTTCGAACATCTCATCCGTCTGTTTCAGCAGAAGCGAGACTTCTCGTGCGGCCACTTTCCCGTTCTCGTTAAGCTTGATGCTGTTTTTCGTTCTCACAAAGAGCGGGACCCCGAATTCGTCTTCTATTTTTTTCATCGCGCGCGTAATAGTCGGCTGCGAAATATTGAATTTCTCCGCTACTTCCGTAAGAGTCCCCGTTTTCGCAAATTCCGCGAAATACTGCATTTCTTCATTGATATCAGTCATATTCTTCCGCCCATTCCGCGACATCGTCGGCGCTTGCATTCGATGAGAACCTTTGTCCGTCCTTCCATTCGCCCGTCCCGGCTTTTTCCGCGAGAAGTTCTGTGCTGTCACCAAGTCCCGACGACGCGGACGTACAGAAAGTTATCACCGTTTTACCTGTAAAGTCGTTTGATTCGACGAACTGATTGACAGGCCATGCCGCGTTTCCCCACCAGATAGGATAGCCGAAGAAAACCGTATCGTACTGCTCCCAGTTTTCGACTTCTGTCGTCTCGAGCTCGACCTGTTCCTGAAGATCCGGGTCCTCATGCTCTTTGCTGACGCGGCTGTCGGAGTTATTGTAATTCAAGTCATCAGACGTGTAAGGTTCGACAGGTGTGATGACAAATGTGTCTGCTCCGAGCGTCTCCGCGATAGTGTTCGCAACCGCTTCGGTGTGTCCCTGAGCGGAATAGTAGACTACGAGGATATTTCCGCCTTCTGTCTGCTCTGCGGCAGCTTCATCATCCCCCTGCGTTTCGTCTTCAGATGCCGACTCATCGCTCGTCTCCGTCTCTGTTGTGTTTTCAGATGTCTCGCCGTCTCCGGTGTCCGACCCGCCACATCCCGTCAGGGCGACGGCCAGCACCAAAATAAGAACGAGCATGAAAGAGACAAGCCTGTATGATTTCTTAGATGTTTTCATGTTCTGCAACCTGTCCTTTCTGAATACCGGCGCAGCAGCGCGTTTCCGCGTACCGTTCCCGGTTTCGTTAGTATCTTCCCTTTTCTGACTGTATTATCGCATGTGTCCGCATAAAAGTACATTATCATTTTTGCATTCTGCTATTCAAATTGTGAATTGCAGCAGCTGGAACGACACGGAAATAAATCAAAGAGAAAACAAAAAAATCCCCGTTCTTATGAATGGGGAAATCTCGCAGTAAAAAATATTCATTTTATCGCCCGCAGCGCAGGATCTGCCGATACAGCTGTATTCATCGGCGCTGCCGCATTGGCTGATACTGCCGTATTCGCCGGCGATGCCGCATTGCCAGCTCTGCATCAATATTCTATATTCTACGGCAGTACGAGTTCACATTTTTCGGATATCTTAAAATAAGAAAAATATTTTTCTTCGAGCGGTATCCACTTCTCTATGAAAGTTTCGAACTTTTCCGGTGAGCGGGATGATATCCTCTCCCGCTGTGTCTTCGCATCCACATCCAAAAACACGTGCATGTCGTAATACCCGTAAAGATCCGGGTGGCAGCAGTATGAGCCCTCTACCACGTTCACGCGCGCGGGTTCTGCTTTTACCTGAGGACGCAGGCTCTGCACCGAGCAGTCGTACGGTCGGTACGAAAAAGCCTCCCCTCGTGAGAGGGGAAGCAGAACTTCATCAAGAAATCTTTCTCTGTCGACGTTGCCGCCCGGCTCCGTCAAACGCTCTTTTGTCCGCTGCTCGGGGCGCAGGAAAAAATCGTCCATGTGGACGAGCGTCGCTCCGTACTTTTCCGCCAAAGCCTCGCCGACTGTCGTCTTTCCGGAAGCGCATCTCCCGTCGATAGCGATGATTATCATTTCTTTCTCACGCAGGAGTTCATCTGCGCGGCGAGATATCTTTGATACGATTTCTCTGACGTTTTCCATTGCGATTTTACGATTCTATTTCTCGAACTCAGCCGCGACTTTTTTAAGCAGATCCCTTATCGGAAGGTGCTGCGGGCAAACGCTCTCGCAGCCTCCGCATTCGACGCATTGGCTCGGCTTTCCTTTGTCGCCCGACGTGTAGTATTCGTTGAAGAAACGGTCCTGATTGGCGTCCCCGAACGCTTTCTTCATATTCATGCAGTCGAAAAGATCCGGTATCTGAATGTTCATCGGGCACTTGTTCTCCTCGATGCAGTAACTGCATCCGGTGCAAGGTATCAGGTCCATGCCGCGGAAAATGTCGACAACGCGGGAGATGGCGTTTTGTTCGGTCTCCGTCAGCGGTTTGAAATCCTTCATGAACGAAACGTTGTCGCGCATCTGAGCCATGTTGCTCATTCCCGACAAAACCATTCTCATGCCGTCAAAACCCGCCGCAAAGCGTATCGCGTAACTCGCGTTTGAGCCTCCGTGCAGTTCATCGAAGATCTTCTGCGCCTCAGGAGGCAGATTTACGAGGTTGCCGCCCTTGACCGGCTCCATGATGATGAGAGGCTTGCCGTGTTTTCTGGCGACTTCGTAGACTCCGCGGCTCTGCACCGACGGATCTTCGTAGTCGTAATAATTGAACTGTATCTGAACTATCTCTATCTCAGGATATTCGTTCAGTATCTTGTCTAAGACCTGAGGCGTATCGTGGAACGAAAGCCCGACATGGTGGACCTTTCCCTCTTTTTTCAATTCAAAAGCCGTCTCGTAGGCGCGGCACGCTTTGAACTTCTCGAAGTTTTTGGCGTTCTGGGCGTGCATCAGATAGAAGTCGAAATAGTCGACTCCGCACGCTTCAAGCTGCTCCGCGAACAGCGGCCTTATCTCTTCTTCTTTGTTGAAGCACGAACCCGTCAATTTGTCGGTGAGGATGAATCTATCCCTCGGATAACGCGACGACAAAGCCGTCTTTATCGCTTTTTCCGAGAGCCCGTTCAAATATACATGAGCAGTATCGAAATAATTGAAACCGTTCTCCAGGAAGAAATCGACCATCTCCTTGAATTGCTCTATGTCAACGACCTTTTCGGGCTTGCCGTCCTTGCCTGTGCCGCCGGTTTCTATCATCGGCAGGCGCATGCACCCGAACCCGAGATTGCGCTTAACTTCAGGAAATTCCTTAAAATCCATATTTGCCCCCTCTTCATAAAAAATTATTGCTGCGTTTGCCTATCATCCACGGTCTATCGCCGTGCGGGCCGCTTTCTTTTTCTCGTGCCGGAACGGAACGAGTTTTGCCCTGTCCAGAGCCACCATGATCGCCGGGATGAGTATCAACTGGATGATGATGCCAGGTATCGCGTTCAATACCGCTCCGCTGATGAACGCTTGGAACGTGAAGGTATTTCCCTTTATTCCCATCAGCAGAGCCATCATCAGTCCCCAGACGATCCTGCCCGCTATCATCGCTGTTACGATGCATCCGTAAAGAGCGCGCACACACTGCCAGCGCGATTTTTCGTACATGAGGCCCGCGACAAGCGCGTATGTCCCGAGTTCGAAAGTCATCGCGATCGCCACGGGATAAAGCGGCGGCATGGTGAAGATCAAAGACCTTGTTATCGGTAAGAGCATCGCCATCGTCACACCGTATTTCCATCCGCATATCAGTGCGCACAGGAAAACAGGAAGATGCATCGGCAGAAGCATACTGCCTATCTGCGGGACCTGACCCGTGAGGAACGGCAAAAGAAGTCCTATCGCAAAGAACATTGCCGTCAATGTGAGATTTTTTACGCTTTTCATTTTACCTCCATGATTGCCTTGCCGTCCGCCAGTCTGTAGACGAAATTTTCCCTCCGCCCGTGAGAATCGTACCAGACCTGAGCAAAGAACGGACTCTTTTTCGCGATTTCATCGAACCGCCATACATCTTTTGTCTCACAGCATTCAGGGCACCAGTGGCCAGCTTTGAGCACGGCGAACGGAGAAGACTTGAAAATGTGCCCTTCGGCGCACTTCCACAATAGTTTCGTCCTCAAGTCGCCCTTTTCCATAGAATCGGAAAGACACTCGCCGCCGCGGAACCTCGCCGCTTCTCTCATATCTTCTATCGACAACTCGCCGTCCGGTTTTGACTCGTCGTAGCCGTGGTTCAGAAAAACCGGCATTCCAGAGCGTTCGGCGAACGTCTGGTTTTTCATTTTTTCGTAGCCGGGCCGCTCGCAGACAAGCCCGTATTTTTCCCAATCTTTTGTGATGCGCTCGTACGCTTCCTGTCCGCCGAAAAACGCCGTGACACGCGCGATGTCGCCGTGCTCTGCCCAGTACGTCGGGGAATTCGGATTTGTGTAGAGGGCCTCTATCACTCCGTTCCTGAGGAGTTTCTTAGGTACTGCCTTTCCCAGCACGTAGAATTTATGTCTGTCTGCCATGTTCCGCCAGAAGTCGTTCAGGTCTTCTGACCTGAATGAAAACATATCTTCGAGGATGTCGCTGTCCGAAAACCACAGGCAGTGAAAATTCCGTGCGCAGTTATCCCTCGGCCTGAAAAACGATTTCGTCGAGCCTCCGATCAACTTGAAGCCGGAATCGTACATCTCATAGCCTGTCTGCCGGCACTTTTCGCCGCCTCCGATGTCATAGACACGTCCCCAGAAGCCGCCGTTTTCGCCGCATTCTTCGGCTGCGGCGATCTTCCCCATCAGACGTCCGGAGTCGCGGGCGGTTATCCATTCGATAGGCACGTTCCAAGGCGTATGGAATACCAGCCCGTCCCTGAGGTTCTTTGTCATGATGTCGGGATGAAGTATCCCGGTCTGCCTCAGAACGGCAAAGTCGCGTATCTTCGACTCGAGCACGACTCTTTCGGCCCTGACCTTGGAGTTTCCGTAAGCATCGAAAGCGCTCGGTATCAGCGGGTCGCCGACGCGTCCCCACGGATGAGCAAACGTTCTATGTCCGTAGACTGCGACAGATGAGATGTAAACGAATTTCACTTTCCCATCGTCTTCCGCAGCCCTGACCATGTTCACAGTGCCGCCGAAATTAACGGCATCGGCGAGTTCAGGGAAAGAATCGGCACGCGGCGGTATCACCGCAGCAAGATGAAAGACGACGTCTGAACCGCGCACCAGTTTATCGCAGTCGTTCGATTCTGTGATGCTTCCGAAAAAGCAGGAGACACGGCCACGATATTTTTTCCTCAGTTGTTCGGCGGCGCGCCTGCCTGCCTTGTTGTCCTCGATCAGCAGGCGGAGTTTTGCCGACGTATTTGCGATAATATTTTTTACGGATTCGCGGCCCATGCTGCCGGTCGCTCCTGTCATCGCTATCAGCATATCAACTCCTGTTGTTTACGCGGCTGCTCGCTGCGTTTATCCGATACTGTTTATGCTGTGATTCCATTTTATCATTTTTGAATTCTTTTTGAGAGAATTTAATGTGTTTAATTATATTTTGTTCTTTTACTTTTTTCGTACTGCCATACATATATATCTCATTACCACTGCCGCCATCGGTCGCTGCCTACGTGGAACAGGCAGGCGCGGAGTTCATGTAAGCAAACGAGACAAATAATATTAAGAATCAATGCGCGGGAAACCGGCTATGCGTGTAAGCGATAAATGCAAAAAACCGTCGGCGCGTGTAAGCAATAAATGCACGAAAAAATGACTATGCGTGAAAAAGTGTAAAAATCACAATAGCGGGGAAGGAATATAGTATACGGTAAAACAAATTCAGCCCCCGAAGCAGAGAGCGGGATCAGAATATCAGGAGGTACATTATGAGCGAATTGACAAGGATCACAGCCGCGGGTAAAGACATAGAGATCTTTACGGGCGAACCGGGTTCTCCTATAGTGTATCTGAACACGTACGAAGGCGAAGGTGCCGAAGTTGTGAAGCGCCTGCAGGAAATCGGCGCTCCGAGCTGTACGCTCGCCGCGATAAGCAAGGTCTACTGGAACGTCGAAATGTCGCCGTGGCCGATGCCTCCTTTGTTGAAGGAGACCTTTGACTTTACGGGCGGTGCAGACGATTATATCGCCATACTCTCAAAGACTATCGTTCCGGCCGTTGAAGAAAATCTACCGGCTGAGCCGAGTTTCCGAGCTATAGCGGGATACTCCCTCGCGGGACTCTTTGCGGTCTACGCGCTGTATCAGACGGATATTTTCACACATGCGGTCAGCGCTTCCGGTTCGCTTTGGTATCCGAATTTTCTTGAATACGCAAAGGCGCACGAATTCGCCGGCAGGCCGGATTCCGTGTATTTCTCGCTCGGCGACAAGGAAAGCCACACACGAAATTCTCTTATGAAAATCGTCGAGGAGCGCACCATAGAAACAGAAAAACTTTTCGCCTCTCGCGGCGTCAACACGACTTATGTTTCCAACCCCGGAAATCACTTCAGCAACAGCGAGCTGCGCACCGCAATGGGAATAAAGTGGCTGCTCGAGCAGCAGCGCAATTAGTCATTGCAATCGTCTATGCCGCGCTTCCCTCTCTCATAGTAAGAGTTCATTTCATCCTCAGGTACCATGCCGCCTCCCGTCGCCCAGACTATATGAGTGGCGTTTTTCATTTTATCTTCGAGGCCGAAAGACCTGAGGTATTCTTTTGCCGATGAGACTAGAGCAGGACCCGGAAATCCAGCACACGCTGACGGCTCCACGAAGATTCCTTCGCTGTCGGCCAGTTCCGCGAGGTACTCGAACAAAGGCTCATCCTGAACTGTAAAGCATCCGTCTACGAGTTTAGAAGCTATCCCGCTGACGAGCGCCGAAGGCCGGCCGACGGCAAGTCCGTCTGCTTCGGTCTTTCCGTCCAGTCCTATGTCTTTTACAGAGACGCCGTGTCCGAGTCCGGTCACCAGGCCCAGAGTCATGCAAGGCGCATGAGTCGGTTCGGCAAAGAAAACGTGTACATTATTGCCGAAAACCTCTCTGGATCCGAACATGATCCCGCCCGGAGCGCCGCCAACTCCGCAAGGGATATACACAAAGAGCGGGTGATCGTCATCGACCGTTATCCCGTTTTCTTTGAATTGCCCTGCAATCCTGCGAGCGGCGACCGAATATCCGAGGAAAAGGTCGGATGAATTCTCGTCGTCGACAAAGTGGCACATCGGGTCGGATTCAGCCAGTTTTCTTCCCTCTGCCACGGCCCGCTGATAGTCGTCCTGATACTCGACGACCTCGGCTCCTTTTGCTCGGAGCATGTCTTTTTTCCACTGTCTGGCATCGGCTGACATGTGCACGGTCGGACGGAATCCGAGCGCGGCGCTCATGATGCCTATGCTGAGTCCGAGGTTCCCGGTGGAACCTACCGAAACACTGTATTTCCCGAAGAGTTCTTTGAACTTGTCCGAAGCGAGTATCGAATAGTCCTCGCTTTTCTTCAGCAAACCGCTTGCGATCGCCGTGTCCTCCGCAAATTTCAGCACTTCATAGATGCCTCCGCGCGCCTTTACCGAGCCTGATACAGCCAGATTGCCGTCGCATTTAAGGAAGAGCCTGCCATCGATACTGCCTGAACGCCCGAGTATCTCTTTCATCCTCGGTATTTCACGAAGCGGGGATTCGATAAGGCCGCCCTGCGGCTTTGTTTCAGGGAATTTTTCCGCTATATACGGCGCGAAGCGCTTCAGCCTCTCCTCCGCATCTGTAATGTCATCCTGCCCGAAGCCGACACCTTCTGCGGTATCCTGCCTGTCATCGTTAATCCAGAATACTTCTTCGTATTCGGACATTTTCCTTACTGTATCGTCTTTCAGCAAATCGTTCTTTGTCATTTTTCGTATCAAACTCCTCTAAGTCGGTTCCGGGCCGCTGCGCAGGCATAACTCCTCTGAGTCGTCGCGGAGCCGAGACGCAGGCATGGCGCAGTGATTTCAGAATGTCTTGAAGATCTCCGTTTTCGCTGGTCTTTTGTAATGTGTCTCGAGATATTTTTTATGCGAAAGGAAATCCGCATCATCGAAATACTTGGCTTTTTTTGGGCATTTGACGACGCAGGCCTGGCATTTGATGCAGATGCCCGGCACGTCAGAAGGATCTTCCGCGGAGATAGACCCCATAGGGCATACTCTAGCGCATGACCCGCACTTATCGCACAGATCAGGCGATGTAAGCGGCTTTGCTTTCAGGAACATCGCGGGCTGTCCGTCTTCTCTGAGGGGCTTGTAATACGGCTCTACGGTATCGCGCCCTTCGACGGTAAAATCGCTGATGTCAGCCGGTTTTTCTACCGAGCGCAGAAAATCAGCCGCTTCGGATGCAAGAGACGTTATGGCGGCGATATCTTCTTCGTCCGGCCTACCCGTTCCTATGTCGGCAAAAGCGTGGCAGCACGCGGCGGCTGCCCCCGCTAAAGGAGCAAACCCGAGGCTCTTCAGCTCGTCCCGCAGTTCGGCCAGAGAACTGTCAAAACTCCTGTTTCCGAAAGTCACCGCGGCGATCGCCGGGACGGGCGCCACACCTTCGACTGCGAAAAGTTCACGAATAAACGGGAGGATCTTGTTCGGTATGCGGCCTGCGTAAGTCGGGACAGCAAAGACAACCAGGTCGGCCGGCTTATAGACGCGCTTTTCGGTGCGCGCGGCGGGAAGCGTGAAATCATCGGTATGGACTTTTGCGCCGAGCCTCTCCGCTATCGTTTCCGCCAAAGTCAAACATACTTTTTCCGTGCTGCCCGTAGGGCTGAAATACACGGCATAAACATCATTAATAATCATTTTCAAAATTCTCCTAGCTGAACTATCATGGCAATAACTCATAGCAAAAGATTACAACGAAAGTTTGTAGAGTGTTTTACCCGCGGCGCTCGCTGAAAGGTATGTATCTTCCGAGCCTGTCGTTTATAGTCTCTTCATCAGCAAACGCCATCCGACCGTTCACGAGGACCCATTTGATCCCCTCAGGCTTGCGGAGCGTGGTGTAATCTGCTTTGTCGATTATCGTCTCAGGGTCGAAAATCGTAAGGTCGGCGTCTGCGCCGGGTTCGATCCTGCCCTTCTTTTCAAGGCCCAGCCGTTCTGCAGGGCGGAGCGTCATTTTTTCAAGCGCTGTTATGAGCGGGAGTTTCTTCTCCTCGCGCACGTATTTGCCTAATACCCTTGGGAAAGTGCCGGCGGCGCGCGGGTGTCCGTTTCCGTCCTGAATGATAGAATCGCTCGCTATCATGCCGTTTTTATCACATATCGCTTCTGCTATCTCGTCTTCGTTCATCATGAAAGCGACGGCATACATGGACGGGTAATTCGCGCGCACGTCTTCGAATATCTCTTTAGTGCAGCGCATCCCCTTATACGGATCGCCGGTGATCAAAATATCGCTGTATGTTTTCCCTTTCCAGTTTTCAAAGCAGCCATCCTCGAATACTGTCGACCCCATCGTCGTAGAGAAAGCATTGTATGGATATGTGTCAAAGTCCAGCCTCATTCCGTTCTTTTTCGCGTCGTCGATGGCTTTAAGCGAATCTGCCATGCAGCCCATAGCGCTGCAGCTGCTCAAATGTGAGATCTGGATCTTCTTATCTGTGCGCGTGCTCAGTTCGATGACTTCTTTTACTGATTTAGTGCCGTTCGGGCCGTCGCCGCGGGCGTGAACGGAAACGATGTGATCATGCTCCTTTGACAGCGATATCGCTTTTACCATCTCGTCGATATCCATCGCCGGGTCGTATTTAATACCAAAAGAAATACCGAATGCTTCTTCGGAAAGTTCGCCATCCAACTCTGAAAAAATCTGTTTGAACTGCTCGGGCGTCGGGATATCGTAATGTCCCACGCCCGCGTTTGTCCTGCAGTAATTATAGCCGGCCAGCATGATGTAATTGACAGGGCTGCCGCCAAGTTCATCGATCGTCCTGCGGAATTCCTTAATGCTTTGGCGCTGCAGTCCGCAGTTGCCGCCCACAGCCGTGGTGACGCCCATCTCGAGCATCATCTGCGCTATGACATACTTTTTACCTTCTCTGTCAAAGTTTTCTTCGTGCATGTGGATGTCGATGAATCCCGGAGAAACGACTTTCCCGGCCGCGTCGAGGACGAGTTTAGAGTCGGGTGAAATATCGCCTACGTAGACTATTTTGCCGTTTTCGACACCGATATTCATCTTCTTCAGTTCACCGGAGGCAAAATCCGGATATACGCCGCTGCGGATCAAAATATCAAGCATTGCGATCGACCTCTTTATTTATTTGCCGGGCAGGGATACCGAAAGTATCCGTTACTTAGCCATATTATACACCGCCGCGATGATTTTACGGTGTAAAAAAGCGAGGCCATAAGACCTCGGATGATTTCGCCGTTTCGGCTGGAACTTTGCCACGATCTGCCCGTTCTGCCCGTCGCAATCCGCCCGTCGCGATCAACTATTTTATCTCTATTTTGCCGGACTTTGTCCTTGCTTCCACATACGTTCCGTTAGGATTTGAGTGAGAATCGACTACCTTTCCGCTGCCGGAATTTGCTATTATATTTACTCCTCCGGCTCCCTCGGCATCGACCGTCACATTGCTTGAAGCGGAATTCAGATAAAGAGCCTGCGCTCTGTCGCGCAGGACGATATGCTGAGCGCCGGAAAACGAGGTGATTTTTGCCTCATACAGCCCGGAGAAAGACAATTCCGATTTGCCGGATACGGTAGAGATATCACAGTTCATCTCGTTTCCCGAAAGATCGAATTTAACTTTTCCCGAAACCGTTACGATTTTCACTGACTCCAGATCAGAAACAGAGCCGTTGACCTTGCCGCTCACTGTTTTAATATCCACACTGCTGACAGATACTCCGTCGAGCTTAAGGCTGCCTGAGACAGAATTGATCGAGATCTTCTTCAGCCCTCGCGGGACGCTGAGGAACCGAAGAATTATGGTTTCCGTGTTCCCCCGCAAAAGATCGGCTTTTAAATTCATATTACTCACCTCCATTGAGTGTACTTTCATCCGATATACCTAATCTGCCAATGTATATTTAAAAAAAATATACATAAATGTCGGAGCCGCTTGCACTTTGTCCGATGCGGATGGTATAACGAACATGCAGGGTAAATTGCCTCGCATGGAATTTTTGTCAGAACTGTTTTGTTTCGTCCGCCGAATCAATAAAACGGCGTCAAAAAATAAGGGGGGGAATAAGGGGAATAATATGTCTATTGAGAGAGTGAGAGATTATTTCAAAAAATTCGGTATTGAAGATCGTGTGCTCGAATTTCCTGTCTCCAGTGCAACTGTCGAGCTGGCCGCCAAGGCGCTCGGCTGCGAGCCGGACAGGATAGCAAAGTCGCTGTCGTTCATGATAAACGGAGAGCCCGCGGTCATTGTCACGTCAGGTGAGGCGCGCATAGATAATCACAAGTTCAAAGAGTGTTTCCACACCAAAGCAAAAATGCTGACCCGCGATGAGGTCAGCAGCCTGATAGGACATGAAGTCGGCGGAGTCTGCCCTTTTGCCGTCAACGCCGGAGTAAAAGTGTTTCTGGATAATTCGCTGAAAAAATACGATACCGTGTTCCCGGCGTGCGGAAGTTCAAACAGCGCTATAGAACTCGGAATCGACGAACTTGAAAAATACTCGAAGGCAGACGGCTGGGTCGACGTCACTAAAATCCTTTAGTATTCCTGTAATGACGGAACGTATCCTCTATTATCGATACGATCTCCTCGAAATGAGCTACTTCCTCGACCGAATACGAGTCGAGTTTTTCTTCGACGCGTTCGTAAAGGTCGTTGAAAAAGGCTTCGTGCCCTTCATTTACTTTTATCCCGGCACGTGTGAGCGTGAAATGCATTGCTCTTCCGTCTTTAGTCGATCTTTGACGTGTTACAAGGCCTTTGCTCTCAAGTTCCTTTATCATCTGTGAGACTGCGCCTTTAGTAATTCCAAGGTTCTGCGCTATTTCGGTCATATTTGATTCCGGGTGGTTCTGTATCTCGTCGATAAGGTGGATTGACGCAGGACGCAGCGGCATTGATCCATTGAAACTCAGAGGAATGTTCTGAAAACGTATAATAGTATTCGAAATCCTGTAGTACTGTTCCAAAAATTTCAGGTAAACATCTTTCATGTGCAAAAATCTCCTTCTCTTGCTCCTTCTATAATAGAATAGCGCCTAAAAGGAAATATTGCACGAATTATTTTTGTTAGTGATCGCAAAAAATCGAAATATACAGGAAAAAAATAACAAAAGTGTTTTCATATTCTGAATGGCGCGGCGGGCAGTGCCTGTTGAAATGCCTCGATCCCTTGGCGCGTTAGGTTCTAAGCTGCGCTGCCTCGATGATGCCGCACCTGATGAGGAAAGCAAAACAATTTAATGAAATAATTTAGCTCTAAACTATAATTAGTATACGCCTTTTAAATAAATAATGCAAGAGCCTATATTTCTTTCCATGATATTTCCTGCCGCCGATGAATTTATGTGTATTTTCACTCAAAAATAAAAATATTAAGTCAAAATATTTGTATCAATCTTTACATATACTTTACGATGCGCATCAGGTTTGCAGATATAATTGCAGGTAAAATGTTTAAAGGATCTTTCGCCCCTCGCCCGTCCGCGGTTCTTCAGCAAGCTCCTGACGTTCCGCCGGTGGAAGTTCCCGCCAGTCCGCCTGCCCGCGGTCCTTCAGGCGTCGTGTCAAAGGATTTTGGCAGCGGAAAATCGCCTATGTCAAATGCATTTGGTGGAAAAAAGGCTTACTCGGTTATAACCTGACAGCAGAAACAGGAGGCCGCAATATGGAAATCGGAAAACAAATCAAATCAGCACGCGAGAGCATCGGCATGACACAGGAAAGCGCATCCGAGGCTATCGGCGTTTCACGTCAGACGATTTCCAACTGGGAGACAGGCAGGACACTGCCAGACATCATCAGCGTTATCAAAATGAGCGACCTCTATAACATCAGTCTGGACGATCTGCTGAAAGGAGACGAGACCATGATGAAAAAAATCGAGAGCGACGCCGAATACGTCAAAAAAACAAAAAAAGCCGATAAGGCCGGAAAATTGTTCCTGATAACCCTCTGCGCAATCGCGGCGGTGACGGCTGTCATCAATTTTGGGTTCAAGGAATACCGCGACGCGTGGAACAACGCGGCGACGTGGATCATCCTCGGTGTCTTCTTTGTTTTCTTCTCATATTGGCAGTCCGTCGATCCGAAAAATGATGACGGCAAAAAAAACACCGGCGATGACGATAACAAAGAAAATAGCAGCTGCAATGGAGATAGCAATTACAATAGCAGCGGCGATGGAGATAACAATTACAATAGGAGCGGAGATAGCGATACCAGTGGCGATAGGAGCGGAGATAGCAATACCGCCCGCGATACATTTTGATATATCACAGGCGGTTTGGCGGTTTTGACACAGTAATGTCACAAACAACATCCGTAATGTCACATACAATCTACAGACTCATCTTTTTCCCGAATTCCTCGGCGCGCTTCAGGTCGTCATCCTTCGGCTTGCTTTTAATGAAAAGCGTCTCATCCTCGACCGTTATGCCCTTCTCTCGGAGAGCGTTTTTGATGAGATCGAGCGCATGTTTCGAAAGCCATGCCGTCGAAAAAACGACCGCCTTGCCGACCATGGCGGGGTCGATTTTGCCTAAGTACTCCTTCAGATGTTTATCAAGCCCGTACGCGTAGAGCGCACCTCCGACGAACAAAACATCGACTTTTTCGGTCAGTTCGGCTCCCGGCGCATCGACAGACACCGCCGTCGTCCCTGCGCCTTTTGCGATTGCCTCTGCTGCCGCTTTTGTGTGTCCCGAACGGGAATAGTACCTGACTGCTGCTGACATTTCCGATTCCTCCTTACCGGTTTTTACTGTTTAAACCCAATGTATTCTGTCCTCGTGGAAGCGATTTTCCTGCGGACGTTCCTCGGCGGGATACCCCACAGGAAACAGCGCGAAAGGAACGAGGTTATCAGGCAGATCGAGAGCAGTTCTCACCTTTTCCATTCTGTCCTTTTCAGGCGCGACTGCCAGCCAAACACCTCCCAGACCGAGTTCGTCTGTCATGAGCCACATATTCTCCATGGCTATCGACAAATCTATCTCGGCAAATTGAGGCAGTTTTGCATCTTTGCGATATACCGGTACGATGACGACGTGCGCTCCTGCCGCGCATCCCGAATACGGGCCCGACTCGGAAAGAGCCTTGATCTTAGCGCGGTCCGTCACCACGTAAAATTCCCACGGCTGTTGATTTGCCGCACTTGGCGCCTGCATCCCGGCGCGCAGTATCTCCATGACTTTTTCTTTTTCAACAGGACGATCCTGATACTTTCTGACGCTTATGCGGTGATAAATAGAACTTTTCATAAAAACCTCCTGATCTCCGCGCAGCCGCGCTTTTGTCGGTCGAAGCAGCAGGCGTTGGAGGGCCTCTCCTCTGCCTTATCTCCGCGCAGCCGCACTTTTTGTCGGCAGTGGCTGCTGCCTTTGCACTCACAGCGCCGATATAATAATTATACCCTGAAAACTAGACTGCCCGCGAAACTTTTCCTACGACAAAACATCCCTGCCGCTTTCGGGCACTGTTTCTCGACTCAGTCGAAAACAATATCAACAATCGCAGGCGGCATAGCATAGCGGATAAGCCTTCTATTTCGATGGGTTGGCAAATAAACTTTCATTAGTGATGGTTTAGCCGATAAACTTTCTATGGCAAAATCGGAATTAGCGTTTTCCCCGATAAGCATTCAAATCCTAAGCCCTAACGCACATCGCCGCAACAAAGGATTCCGTGTGGAACATAATCCGAATATGCTTATATTCCAATCGTAATATCAAAAAAATGCAGAAATGGCGTATGATATGCTTCATCTTTTAAACAATTAGCGGCAAATTCTGTACCGCTTCCAAAACATTTATGATTTTGCCGCCCGATGTTATATAATATCTTCACGCGGCATTTTGTTTTGGCGGAGGCACGCATACGTCCCGCGCACGGCACCGCTAAAATATCAAAAGACAATACCAAAAACTACATCAAAAACCTATTCGAAGAAAAAAGGAAAGAAATCATCAGAGGAAGAAAATTGAAAGCATTAAAAAGACTCAAAAAAAGAACATACGCGATAACACTCGCGCTCATACTGATACTCGCGCTTATCGTCACGGGATGCGGCAGCGGCAGCGATGACGGAAACAGCAGCAGTGATAGCAGCGGAACCACTCAGACAGAGCAGTCCGATTCTAGCGACGGCTCTCAGACAGACGATGCGACGGATGAGACGACCCAGTCCGACGGGAATGCAAAAGAATTCGGCAGCCTCAAATCGTTCACCGCAGAGACGCTCAGCGGCGAAACCTTCACGCAGGATGACCTCGCTGCAAAAGACCTGACCGTCATCAATTTCTGGGCGACCTGGTGCAGCCCTTGTGTAGGTGAAATGCCCGAACTGGCGGAACTGGAGAAGAAACTCCCCGACAACGTTCAACTGATAACTGTCTGCGTCGAGGGTGCGGACGCCAAGGAAAACGCCGCAAAAGTTCTCGAAAGCGCCGGATTCGAAGGAACGACCTTGATATCTGCCGACGGAGACCTTATCGATATAATGAATAATATCCAATATATACCGACGACATTGCTCTGCGACAGCGAAGGGAACCTTTTGGGCGATGCCCTTGTCGGATCTCCTGAAGATCTGGAGGGGACTTACACCGATATGATAAATTCAGCCTTGGAATCGTTGGGAAAGGAGCCTGTCACCATTGAATAAAGGTCAGAAGATCCTCAGGGCAGCGCTGCTGGTCATAGCCGTCTGCATGATCGCCGTCGGCATCGCAGGTGAGGAGTTTTCGACAGTACTTCAGAAAGCGGTGAGGATATGTCTGGAATGCATCGGGATAGGCTGAACCGCGCCTGTGATGAAAACTCCCGCAATGAAAACACCTGCGGCAATAACACCTGCGGCAAAAACTCATGCGGCGAAAACTCCAAACGCAGAAGGATTTCTCCACGCATTTTCATTCAGATAGCGTCTGCAGTGCTGTTCAACGGATATTTTGCCGGATTCACCGGCAAAAAACTGTATTCCGGACCGCTCAAAGCGGTCTGCGTCCCGGTGCTCAACTGCTACTCGTGCCCGGGCGCGCTCGGAGCCTGCCCCATCGGGTCGCTTCAGGCTGTCCTGAACCACAAGCGCTTCCCATTCTACGTGCTCGGCACGCTCATGCTGTTCGCGGTGATTTTCGGGCGCATCGCGTGCGGACTGCTCTGCCCGTTCGGATTCCTTCAGGACATACTCTCGAAGATACCTCATCCGACCCTCAAAAAGAGACCGGTAACGCTTGAAAAAGCCGACCATGCCGCCAGATACCTGAAATATGCCGTACTGGTCATGCTGGTATTCGTTTTGCCTGCGTTCGGAGCAGATGAAAACGGCGTACTGCTGCCGTGGTTCTGCAAGTACCTCTGCCCAGCGGGGACTCTGGAAGGCGGCGTCTTCCAGATGATACTCCAGCCCGATCTGAGAAAATTGGCAGGCGCGCTGTTCAACTGGAAGATGGGCGTTCTCATCGCCATTATCGTGATGTCTGTCTTCATACGCAGGCCGTTCTGCCGATATCTGTGCCCTCTCGGCGCGATATATTCTTTGTTCAATAAATTCAGTTTCTATCGGATGAGCGTCGATGATTCCAAATGCGTCGGCTGCGGCAAATGCGAACGCGTATGCCCTATGACGGTCGACGTGACACACAATATCAATTCCGGCGAGTGTATCCGCTGCGGAAGATGCCGCGAGGTCTGCCCTACCGGAGCGATAACGTCGGGATTCCGCGAACAACAATCAGAAAATAAAACCGTGGAAAGACAGGAGGCAGCATGATATACCTCGAAAGCATGAGCACCGAACCGTATTACAACTTAGCAACCGAACAGTTCGTTTTCGACGAACTTCCGGCAAGCGACGAATATTTCATGCTCTGGCAGAACGACAACTCCATCATCGTCGGCAAATACCAAAACACGATAGAAGAGATAAACGCGCCGTATGTAGAGGAACACGGCATCCGCGTCGCGCGCAGGCTGTCGGGAGGAGGCGCAGTATATCACGACCTCGGGAACCTGAACTACACGCTCATCTGCGACGCGGGCAGCGACGTATCGATAAACATGGCGCGGTTCTGCGTTCCCGTCGTAAAAGCGCTTGCATCCATAGGCGTCAAAGCCGAGATAAGCGGGCGCAACGACATGACGATAGACGGCCTGAAATTCTCGGGAAATTCACAGTACGTAAAGCGCGGCCGCGTCATGCATCACGGGACGCTGATGTTCGACTCCGATTTAGAAGTAGTCTCAAACGCACTGCACGTTTCACAGGATAAAATACTCTCTAAAGGAGTCAGATCTGTCAGGAGCCGCGTCACTAATATCCGCGAGCACCTTCCTCACGACATGGACCTATCAGAGTTCAAGGACGCTCTCGTCCGCTCCATGAGCAGTGAGAACGGCCTCACCCGCCGCGAATTTACCGAATCGGACAGAGCCGCCATCCAAAAACTGCGCGACGAGAAATACAGCACATGGGAGTGGAACTACGGCAGTTCCCCGGCCTACAACGTGCGCAAGGAGCGCAGGATCGACGGCTGCGGTATCGTGCAGATATCTATGGACGTAAAAAAAGGCGTTATCTCAGGCGCGTCCATAAGCGGGGATTTCTTCGGCTCCGGCGAGATCTCCGATGTCGAACAGAGACTTAAAGGCTGCAGAGTCGAAAGGTCCGCGCTTGAGAAAGAACTTGACGGTCTCGACACCGATTATTACCTCAAGAATCTCACGCGAAATCAACTCATCGACGTGATTCTGCAGTAGATAATTCATGCAATGTGATACTGCGATAGATAATTCATGCGGCATGATACTTCAGTAGAAAATTCTTAAGTAAGGAGGAGGTTTTTATGGTAAACGATTTCACGTACTACACTCCGACTAAGATAATATTCGGAAGGGGCGCCGAAAAGCAGACAGGAGAACAGATAAAAGCGTTCGGCGGCACAAAGGCACTCGTCGTCTACGGCTCCGACCGCGTCCTGAAAAACGGACTAATGGATACCGTCCTCGCTTCTTTAGACGAGGCCGGCATAGGCCATGTTCTGCTCGGAGGAGTCGTTCCGAACCCTCTGCTTTCCCTCGTCTATACAGGCATAGATCTGGCAAAGAAGGAAAACGTCGATTTTCTGCTCGCCATAGGCGGAGGCTCTGTTATCGATACGGCAAAAGCCATAGGCTACGGCCTCGCTGAGCCTGACAGAGATGTATGGGAACTTTACGATCACAAGCGCAAGGCAGAAGCGTGCTATCCCGTCGCGGCTGTTTTGACGATCGCGGCGGCAGGCAGCGAAATGAGCGACAGTTCAGTCATCACGAACGAAAAGACCGGCGAAAAGCGCGGCTACAGCAGCGATTTCTGCCGATGCAGATTTGCCGTGATGAACCCGGAACTGACGATTACCCTGCCCGACTATCAGACGATGAGCGGCTGCGCCGACATGCAGATGCACACTATGGAGCGCTATTTCACGCGCAAAGGCAGCATGGAGATAACGGATGCCCTCGCCGAAGGCCTGATGCGCACGGTCATGGAGCAGGCCGTCATTCTCCACACCGATCCCGCGAACTATGACGCTCGCGCCGTAGTCATGTGGGCATCATCCCTCGCTCACAACGGCCTGACCGGATGCGGTAACGGCGGGAACGACTTTGCCACCCATCGGCTGGAGCACGAACTCGGAGGCATGTTCAACGTCACTCACGGAGCCGGCCTGTGCGCAGTATGGGGAAGCTGGGCGAGATATGTGTATAAGGACTGCCTTCCGCGCTTTGTCCGCTTTGCCGAAAAAGTCCACGGCATAGAACACACGGAGACAGACGAAGAAACCGCTCTGAAAGGGATCGAGGCGCAGGAAGCGTTCTACCGCTCGATAGGAATGCCGACAGACATCAGAGAACTGGGGATAGACCCGACCGAAGATCAACTGCGCGAGATGGCTCACCGGTGCAGCATAGCGGTCGGCGGCAAGATCGGCGCGGCAAAGGAACTTCGCGAAGAAGATATGTACGAGATATATAAAATGGCGCTCAAACGTCCGTAACGATACAGGCAGGCGTCTGCCATATCAAGACTATCACAAGCAGGCGTCTGTGATGATACAATACAGGCAGGCGTTTGCCGTCTGTCGCAATAAAAAACCGCGGTCCCGTCTCCTTCCGGAAAATATCCTCCGGTGGGCGACAGAGTCCGCGGTTGTTTTATTTTTCTTTCAGGTCAGCCTCTTGTCAGCCGCTTAAGCCTTGAGTTTGCCGGCGCGGATTCCGCTCCCGATGAGCACGACTCCTCTGGTGATGAAGAACACCGTGATGAGAACGCTCAATGTTATCAAAGAAGCGCCCGGCATCAGCAAAAGAATAATACCGACGATGATGTTGATAACACCGCCCGCGGTGAAACTTCCGGAGTTCTCGAATCCGAAGAACTTAGCGTGGCTTCCCAGCGTCAAAGACTCAATGCCGCTGACTACCAGATCGAACGCGAAGAAGAACGAAAGCGTGAAGAGCATCGTCTCTTTGCTTGAGAATACAAGCATCACACCGAGAAGCAGGTCCAGGACGCCGTTGAGCAGCCACAATCCGGTGCGCATATATGACGGCATCTTGGCATACTCCACTATTCTGCCGATACCGGTGACAATCATTACCACGGCCATTACATAAGCCATCACGACCATCGAGCGAATCGGGAAGAAAAGATTGAGCACGCCGAGTGCAAGCAAAACGATCCCGAGAATAATCGTCACAATACGGAATTTTTTCAGATTGCCGTTCCAGTAGTCGCGGACCTGAGATTTATAATCCGTATTGTTATCATAAAACATCATAAAAAAACACCTCTTTTAGATAATTTATCAGAATGTATATCTTCCGAATAAATATTACCCATTATATCTATTTTAAAGCGGTTATTTTATGCAGGAGGCAGACACGCGTCTTTGATAGTCCCCGGAATAGCAGCGGATTTTATTACTTACGCAGAAATAATGAA